>CAWHOR010000016.1:0-57881 GCA_963830845.1 uncultured Bacteroidota bacterium
CACGTTACTTTCCACTCATGGGTTGGATCGTTGGCGGTATTTGTGCACTTGTATTTATTGGCACTGATTTTTATGTGGGTACACCCATTGCCATTTTATTATCAATGATCGCAGGGGTTTTGACCACTGGTGCGTTTCATGAAGATGGATTTGCAGATGTATGTGATGCATTCGGTGGAGGATGGACCAAACAAAAGATCCTCGACATTATGAAAGACAGCAGGGTTGGCGCATACGGTGCCATTGGCATGATCCTGATCCTGCTGCTGAAGTTCACTTCATTGAGTGCAATTCCATTCAGCCAAATGTGGATCGTTTTATTAGCAGCACATAGTTTCTCACGTTTGTGTGCCGTACTGATTGTTGCAACAAGCCAATACGTAAGGGAGAATGATGATGCAAAAGCAAAACCATTGGCCAAATCGATCACAGTAAAAGAAATAGTTCCGGCAATCATATTTGGATTGGCACCACTCTTACTTTTTCAGCGTATTGAAATACTGTTTGCACTCATTCTTCCGTTACTCGGCACATTCCTTTTACGTCGTTATTTTCACAAATGGATCGGTGGTTACACGGGCGATTGCTTAGGTGCTACCCAACAGGTAGCCGAAGTTTTGTTCTACCTGAATCTGTTGGTATTTTGGAAAATAGAATATAACTTTTTATAACTGTTTTAATCAAGCCTGAATCATATATGGAAATATATCTCATCCGACATACAACACCTGCTGTTGAAAAAGGAACCTGTTACGGTCAGGCTGATCTTGATGTAACAGAAAGTTTCCATGAAGAAGCTGCATTGATCAAAGAACATTTGCCTGCAACAATTCAAGCAGTGTATGCAAGTCCGTTACAACGTTGCAGCAAACTGGCAGAACATCTATTTCCATTGCACAACATTTCCTTTTCTGCTGATTTAAAAGAAATTCATTGTGGTGAATGGGAGCTTCGCAAGTGGGACGACATTCCACAAGAAGTAGTGATGCCCTGGATGAATGATTTTGTGAATGTGAAGATACCTGGCGGCGAAAGCTATCTCGATCTGTTTGCACGAACCACTACTATTTTTCAAACAATAGCAGCAAAAAAAGAAACCGCTGCTATTGTTTCGCATGGCGGTGTATTGCGGAGCATTCTTTCCCATCTTACCAATACTGCTTTACTCGATTCATTCAATGTATTTAAACTGCAATATGGTTGTGTTGTAAAATTATACTTGCAGGATGGTCAATTTGTGCATGAGGTACTACATAATATACAAAGCACATCGGAGCAACATAAACCCAGCTTCAAGTAATTCCTTGTGCCGGTGAGCCACCCTCATGCTTCGACAAGCTCAGGAGGCGGGTGACCCACCGATTAATAGCTGCTTAAAAAGCAAGCTCAAAAGAAAAGTTATCTTTGCCGAAACAATCATCATGAATTTCGACTTCAGCCTCAGCCAGCTGCTTACTGTTTCATTTACTTTATTTGCGGTGATCGATATCATCGGATCAATTCCGTTGTTGATTGCAATGAAGGACAAGATGGGTGCTATCCGTGAATTCAAAGCCACGCTTATTTCCGGTGCATTGATGATCCTGTTTTTATTTGTGGGTGAATCGTTTTTACAGATGCTGGGTGTCGATCGTCGTTCGTTTGCTGTGGCCGGTTCTATTGTGATCTTTGTTTTGGGATTGGAAATGGTACTGGGACATGAATTTTTCAAAAGCGATAAAAATGCAAAAAGCGGAACGGTAGTTCCCATCGCCTTCCCTATCATTGCAGGAAGTGGTACGCTTACGACTATCATGTCGTTGGGTGCCAATTATTCCGATCTTGTAATACTGGTAGCCATCCTTTTAAACCTGATATTGGTATTCTTTGTCCTCAAATCTTTAAAGTGGATCGAGAAATTATTAGGTCCTGCAGGTTTACTTGCTGTACGAAAATTTTTCGGCGTAATATTGCTGGCCATTGCCGTAAAAATATTTGCAGGTAACGCCGGTGGGTTGATCAAGTAATTTGAAAATGAATAGAGCAGCAATTTTCAAATTTGCCGGCCTCGTAGTACAATGGATAGTATAAGGGCCTCCGAAGCCCCAGATACAGGTTCGATTCCTGTCGAGGCTACAAAAACAAAGAGTCGCATTACTGCGACTCTTTTTCATTCTACCTCATCATCATCAACCTTTTTTAACCGATTCATTATGAGTGATCCGCCAACTGCTTTGTCATTAAAGAATCAAACATCTTCTTATGTTAATAAGCAACTGTAAAACGTTGTTGAATATGCTGCTTCTGCTCTACTTCATCAGCAATAGCGATCGCCATATCTTCTACTGAAATCACACTTCTGTTATTTTCATCAAACACCGGAGTGTTGTTTCCTTTTCTATAAGTTCCTTTACGTTCACCGGAAGTTCCCTGATGCATTTCCAACGCAGGGCTTAAAAATGTCCACTTCAATTCTTTTTCTTCTCTGATCACATTCAGGTAATCTCTTGCTGCCAATGCACCCGGTTTCCATTCTGCAGGAAACTGCGGAAGTTCAACAAACTGTTCACCTGTTGCCGTATGCAAACTGCCACCACCACCAACTACAAACAAATATTGCACACCTGCTTTCTTGACTGCCGATTGAATACGTTTTGATCCTTCCAGGAAATCATTGTACAGGTTTGGATTGGCCCATCCTGCATTATAAGAGCTGATAACAGTATCATGTCCTTCCACTGCATTGATCAATTCTTCTTCATTGTTGATGTCAGCTTTTACGGCTGTTACATTTTCTGCTGAAGGAAGTTTATCCGTATTACGTGCAATAGCTGTTATCTGATGTCCTCTGTGCTTTAATTCATGTACGATTGCCGAGCCAACAAAACCTGTTGCTCCTATCACTGCTATTTTCATCATGCTTTTATTTAAATGTTTAGTTATCTGTTTGTCCACGCAAGCGACGATTGTTTGCGTTGCAACAAATAATCAAGTGAATATTTACCACTACCGGTAATAAAAAGGATCACATACAGTATGAGAAATTGAATTCCCGGTTCCTGTTTTGCAAACGGATCAGCTGAATGGATGTACAGTACTGCTACAAGCATGGTAATGATCAATGGTACTACTGCCAGTCTTGTACCTAATCCAAAAAGGATAAATACAGAACAGATCACTTCTGCAAATACAGCTAATGTTAATGACAGTTCACCGCTCATACCAAGTACAGCAGGGAATTGATTCCCATTACCTGCGAAAAGCATTCCCAGTTTTGGTAAACCATGCGACAACATTAATGCTGCGGCTGTAATTCGTGTGATCAATATTGCCACATCAATCCCTTTTTGGTTGATGTGAATGCTGGTTAATTTCTTCATTGTTTCTTATTTACGTTTTGTTTATTGCGCAAATTCACCATCTGCTTTAATACTCACTTCATCGCTGATCATTGGTGCAGGAAAACCATTACCTAATGCAAAGTCGGACCGTTTGATTGTGCCGGACAATTGAAAACCTGCTGTTGGTTTTTTACTCATTGGGTTTTCAATGATGCCTCTGTAAACAAGATCCAGTACAACAGGTTTGGTAATGCCTTTTAATGTAAGATCACCACTGAGTTTGTATTTGTTCTTACCAACGCTTTTAATGTCTGTGCTTTTAAAAGCTATTTCAGGATATTTGGCTGCGTCAAAGAAATCAGCACTCTTTAAATGATTATCACGCATTTCAACACGTGTATCAATGGAAGCTGCTTTTGCTGAGAGCGTAAAAGAAGCATCACTGAAATCAGGTTTTGACGACTTGACTTCCACATCAAAATCATTGAATGTCCCTGATACATCCGAAACACCTAAGTGTGTAACTGTAAACGCCAGTTGAGAATGTGCTTTGTCATTTTTCCAAACTGCAACAGTTGTAAATGCCGTTGCTAAAAAGAATACCGAAAGAATAATTGCTACTTTTTTCATTTTTGTTTTTTTCTTGGTTTATGTTGATTGAATGTTTACTTATTGATGCAGAATCTTCCAGCCTGCAAGCCAGTTATAATTATATTTAATTGTGAGTTGTATCAGTAATAATTGCATTGCTTCCAGCGTACGACTTACGGAGAGTTTACCTGCAATAATGGGATTAAAACCGGTGGTCCTTCACCAATTCTGCTGTTGTTTCCAATGCAGCATCGTTGTTACCGGCAATAAATGCATCCGCCTGTTTGCCATCGATCACTGTTTGTGAAAAATTCGCTGCATATGTTGTATTGAATGCTTTCACCACTTTTGCATGTGGCAACAATTCCTGCAGTTCTTCTGCTGCACTGGTATCAGATTTTGTAACCAACCCATCATATGATGCGTTGAGGGGGTTTGCAATACTGATGACAATTTTTTGATTGGCTACCTGTCGGATAGAATCAGCGATTTCTGCCTGCGCTTCGTAAGGTGTAGCGAGTATAATAATATCAGCCTCCCAGCTTGCATGCATGGGACAGGTCATACCGTCAACATCTGCTAACGGATATTCACTTATAATCGCTTCTTTTAGTGCTTCTACCTTTTCAAGCTCTTTGCTGAACAACAATAACCGGTCGTTCCCTTTTGCAAGCGACTTGGCAATAGCTGAACCCATGTTACCGGAAGCTCCTATTATTGCGATGGTTCTTTTTGTTTGCATATCAATGAATTTGATACTGCAAAACTACCGTGAGCAAACAGCTTGCTCCAATGACATGTGATAAGAAAAGGCATTGACATCTGATAAGAAAAATCTTGACATATGTCAAGAGAAATCAACGTGAGGCCATCTGTTTTCGGATACGACTGAGTGTTTCGGGAGTAATTCCTAAGTAAGAAGCAATCAAATGTTGTGGCACACGATTTACAATAGCTGGAGTATTGATCAACCAGGCGGGAATATTTTTCTTCTGCCGTAAGACCGATCGTGCCTTCCAGTCGTTGTTGTAACGCAACATAGGCATTCTGGTATAGCATACGGATATAGGTTTCGTACTGCCTTACATTCTTTAGTAGATTTTCGTGTTGTTCATGATCAAGCAACAACAGCTCGCAATCTTCCAATGCTTCGATATTCAGTTTAGAATTTTCTCTTGTAAAAAAACTATACAGGTCAGATATCCAAAATCCTTCAAACGCAAACTGCATGACACGCTGTCCTCCTTTTGCATCGGTAGTGTACGAATAGAGAGCACCTTTCTCAACAAAGGCCATACGGTTGCACACATCACCCTCTTGTAACAGGAATTGTTTGCGACGCAACTTCTTGGGTGTAAAATAGGTTTTACATAAATGAAGATCCTCTTCTGAGGAAGGTACTTTTTCCTGGATACTTTTAATGAGCAGTTCAAACATGATCATCCGGTTGAAGATTCAAATGTACAGCAACACCTGCATTTAAATAAATCAATCATGCTCCCGCCCTACAATCTTTCCATTACGCCAGTTGTTATTCAACTCTTCAAATTCTTTTAACTCTTCAGCAGTAAATTCTTTATTGCTGAGTTTTTTCAAATCGGGCTGACCTGCATTCACCCATGCCGTGTACCAAAAACTTGCCACTGCAAAAATGCTTTGCCGCATCCGTCGTTCTACCATTCCATTCAATTTATTACTGTATGCAATCGTAAATGAAGCAGAATAAGTACGGATGGTTATTCCGATTACCTTTATTGATCGTATTGAACTGTAATCATCATACATGGAAATTGTTATCATCTGTATTGCTGCTTTTCTCGTTGCCATACTAACGTTTTTTTCTGGTTTTGGTTTAGGCACTATACTTACGCCTGTGTTGATGCTGTTTTTCCCTGTTGAACTTGCAATTGCACTCACAGGTATTGTTCATTTTTGTAATAACCTATTCAAACTTTTTCTGGTTGGTGCCAAAGCAGACAAAGACGTATTGCTTCGGTTTGGGGTACCTGCAGTTGTTGCAGCGTTTGTTGGCGCATGGTTATTATTACAGATAACTGATCTGCAACCATTGTTTTCTTACAGCATCGGCAGTAAAACAATTGATGTTTTTCCTGTAAAGTTTATTATTTCTCTTTTACTACTCATATTCGCTATTATTGAGTTGTTGCCTTATTTCAAACATCTTCAATTCAATAAAAATAAATTGCCAATGGGTGGTATTCTCAGTGGATTCTTTGGTGGATTATCCGGCAACCAGGGAGCATTGCGCACCGCCTTTCTTATTAAAGCAGGATTGTCAAAAGAAACATTTATCGGCACAGCAGTGGTTGTATCAACCTTTGTTGATCTAACAAGGCTGTCGGTTTACGCAAGTCGGTTCAGTAAAGTGGGGATTGAAGAGAATATTGTACTGATCATTTGTGCAGTTGCAAGCGGCATTGCCGGCTCTTATATTGGATTGAAATTGCTAAAGAAAGTAACGTTGGAGTTTATTCAAAAATTAGTGGCGGTGTTGCTGATCGTTCTGTCGATTGCATTAGGAGCCGGACTTATTTAATCAATCATGCTCCCGCCCTACAATCTTTCCATTACGCCAGTTGTTACTCAACTCTTCAAATTCTTTTAACTCTTCAGCAGTAAATTCTTGATTACTGAGTTTTTTCAGATCGGGCTGACCCGCATTCACCCATGCCGTGTACCAAAAACTTGCCACTGCAAAAATACTTTGCCGCATGCGACGCTCTACCATTCCATTTAATTTGTTATTGTACGCAATTGTGAACGAAGCAGAGTATGTACGGATGGTTGTACCATTTCTGTTTTCAAACGAATACTTGGCATCGCCGGGCAAACTCTCGGTTAATTCCTTTTCATAACGAAGGACTGTATCGGCAGCAGCAGCACTTTCCAATACACGTGCCCAAATAAACTGTCCGGGGTTTTTAATATGCTGCGCTTTATCCATCCAGAAATCAAATCCTTTTTCAGCTAACAACTCCGGCACACGACTTTCCCAAAAACCGTGAATACCGTTTTGATTCGTAAACTGACCGTTATGATTATGCGAAGCGTGCAATGGCACATGCGCATCGGAAATGTAATGACCGATCTCTGCACTCAGCTTTAAAATTTTTACCTGGTTCTTTTCTTTGAAGGCAGTGGTCAAACGCCACAACATGGTTTGCACCCACCACGGAACAATACCATGCGCAGTAAGTGTATCGGCACTGAATTTCAGAACAGCACTATCATAATTACGTGGCAGATCTGTATAAGGATACGAACCGTACTGATCAATATCTATAAAATGGCGTGGCCCTTCTTCGGGAATAGCATAACGTCGTTTATCCGGATCGACTGAATGTTCGGTCAGAAAATCAATATGTGTTTTGTAAAACCCGATCATATCGGGCGGCAATAAAAACACCGAGAGGTAATTGATCTTGCGATGCCCATAAAATCCCCAGCAGAGACATTGCTCTGTTATCAGTAATAAAACAAGACCCAATACAGCTTTTTTCATACTGCTTATTTCTTCAGTACCTTCTCTTCTTTTGTATTCTCCTCATCTAACTCTTCATCCATCTTTGTAACGCCACCGCTGATTGCAAACTTCATAGCTTCTGTACCGGTTAAATGTCCTTCCAGCGATTTAATTCTGTTGGCAGGTATCAGATACACATTACCCGCAATGGAATAACTCATAGGAACATACACCGCAACATAATCTTTCAAACCAAAATCCTCGGTATCTTCTCTTGTAAGAAAACCTACACGCCACACATCGTTATCATCAATATTTGCCAGCACAGGCCGGTTGAATTTCTTCTTCTCACCGGCAAATGCTTCAAAGAAATCTTTCACAGTGGTATAAATAAATTTGATACCGGGTACTTTTTCCAGCCAATGATCAAATAAATTGAAAATGCGGCTTTGAATAAAAAACGTACTCAGGTAACCAACCAAACAGATAGCACCTATAATAATAAGAAAGCCCAACCCAAAATTGCGGACAATCACTTTTCCTTCATCATCCGTAAAAGTAAAAATGGGGATGAGTTCGTCTATACTCGTTATAATCCAGAACAACGCATATCCGGTTACTACTACGGGGGCTAACACCAGTAAGCCTTGCAGAAAATATTGAAGTAATTGTTTGTAATTGAATGATTTGAACATGTTGATGGATTTGCCTTTTCAAAAGTACAGCTTTCAGCAGCGGTGGGTGCAGGTTAATTTATTATGATAAATAGTAAAAAATATTGATGGAAACTTTGGCCACGATAAAAGTTTCCATAGTTTTGCGTCCGATTTGCAATTATGGAGACAAAAGAAAGAATACAAAAAAAGGCCCACGAGATGTTTCTGCGTTACGGCATCCGGTCCGTTTCAATGGATGATATCGCAACACAGCTTGGCATGAGTAAAAAAACGATTTACCAGTTCTTTTCGGAAAAAGATGAACTGGTGAACGCTGTAATGGACGATGAGGTAACACAAACGCAGCACGATTGCGAATTCTGTAAGAAACATGCAAAAGATGCGGTAGATGAGATCTTTCTTACGCTGGAGCAGTTATACGATCAGTTTTCGCAATTAAACCCAATGGTGTTGTACGATGCTGAAAAATTTCATCCGAAAGCGTTTGAAAAATTCAGGAAGATGAAAGAAGTGTACCTGATGGAAGTAGTGGCCCACAATATACGCAGAGGTATTGCGGAAGAATTATACCGTGCAGATATCAGTGTAGAAATGATGAGCCGTTACAGGGTTGAAACCATGATGGTTCCGTTTGCAATGGCAGCAAGTGCCCCCAGCAAATACCATCTGGCCGATGTAACAAGAGAAACCATGGAACATTTTCTCTACGGACTTGCAACGTTAAAGGGGTATAAGCTGATCAGCAAGTACAAAGATGAGTATCATAAAAAACGAAACAATAAACCTTAACATTCATCCTGCTGATCATTCAACAAAAGAAATCAACAGGATCACACAATCACAAACTAAAGACAAGCAATGAAAAAAAATCAACGAAACAAGTGGCTGCTGTTTGCAACCATGCTGCTTGGTTTCACTGTTGCAAATGCGCAAACCGAATACCGACTAACCGTGAAAGAAGCCGTGAATATGGCCTTGAACAATGTAGCCGATATCAAAAACCTTCGCATCGATTCACTGAAACAGGAAGCACAGAACAAAGAGATCCTTGGCTCTGCATTACCACAGGTAACCGGAAGCGGACAAGTGGCACACTATCTCCTTACTGAAGATTCCGTGCAGGTAAACAGATTTTACCCGTGTTGAACCAGGAAGGTGTAAAAGACGGAAGCGGCGCCACCATTCAGCCAAAAAATGTAATTTACGCTTCGCAAGTTCAGTTTTGCACAACCTTGGAGTATTACGGCAGGCGTCAGCTTAAATCAATTGTTGTTTCAACCGGATGTATTTGTTGGCTTGATTGCCCGCAAAACATCCATTGAATATGCGAAAGAAAACATCAAAGTACAGGAAGATAAAACACGTGAGCAGGTACAAAAAGCATACTACCAGGTGTTGATTGCTGAACAACAATTAAAAACCCTGCAGCAAAGTTTACAACGCTTTGAAAAATTATTGAGCGATCAGGAACAATTGTTCAAAAACGGTTTTATTGAAAAACTGGACATTGATAAAACCACCGTAAGTTTTAATAATACCAAGTCGAGCGAAACGCAGTTGAAAAATATTATTGAACTGGGCTATGCATCGTTAAAATTTACGATGGGTCTTGCACAAAACGATAAGATCGTTCTTACAGACCAGTTGAACAACGAATCTGTAAAAGAAAATGTGCTGGACGATGGCACGGTGAACTACAACAATCGTAGCGAAGTGCGCTTACTCAACACCGTACAAAAATTACAGGAGCTGGATATTCGTCGAAACAAATTAGGCTATTTGCCGACATTGGCTTTCTTTTATCAGTTTCAAGAACAGGGCCAACGTCTAAACAAAGACTTTGCGGCAATTAGCAATCAAAATTGGTTTTGGTTCAACTCTAACTTAGTTGGATTAAATCTCTCTATTCCTATTTTTGACGGTCTTCAGCAACAAGGTCAGTTGAATAAAAACTTCTCTGCATTTACCGGACAAAACTGGTTCTGGTTCAACTCCAACCTCATTGGATTAAATCTGTCGATCCCCATTTTTGATGGCTTTCAGCGCAAGTATAAAATTCAGCAGGCGAAATACACACTCGACAAAACAACCAACAGCATCGAGAATATTAAGAAAGCCATCGATTTTGAACAGAACGCTGCAAAGATCAATTTGCGTAACGCCATCATTAACATGGACGCACAGCAAAAAAATCTGGAATTGGCAGAACGTGTGTACAACACCACCAAGAAAAAGTATGAGCAGGGTGTAGGCAGCAGTTTCGAAATATTACAATCAGATACTGAAAAATATGAGCAGGGTGTTGGCAGCAGTTTCGAAATATTACAATCAGATACAGAGCTGCAACGTGCACAAGGAAATTATTTCGATGCGCTGTATAATGCAGTTGTTGCCAAGATCAGTTACTTAAAAGCCATCGGACAATTAAACTAATCATCAACCATTACTATAAATCAAACAACATGAAACGCATTTTGCAATACACATTCATCGCTGGCTTTGCTCTTGTTCTCGCTTCTTGCGGCGCAGGTGCAAAAGAAAAAAAGGGATCACTTGGCGAAAAGAAAGCAGATCTTGAGAAACTAAAAACAGAACAGACCACCCTTGCTACAAAAATCAAAACGCTTGAAGAAGAAATCACAAAGCTTGATACTGCTGCAGGCAAAAGCGATAAAGCAAAACTGATCGCTGTAACACCTGTGTTGACAGAAGATTTTTCGCATTATATCGATCTGCAGGGATCGATTGATGCAGATAATATTTCTTACATCGCTCCGCCAAACGGACAAGGTGGCCTTGTAACAGACTTGTACATTAAAGAAGGACAGTTTGTGAAGAAAGGACAGCTTGTTTTGAAAATGGATGATAAAGTGTTACGTCAGCAAGTAAAAATTTCTGAAACACAATTAGCATTGGCGAAAGATCTGTATCAGCGTCAGAAAAACTTATGGGATCAGAACATTGGCAGTGAAGTACAATTAATTTCAGCCAAAACAAATGTTGATGCGTTGGAGCGCCAGATCGCTACTGCTTATGAGCAGATCAAACTTTATACTGTATACGCACCTGCAAGTGGTATTGCAGATGTTGTAATGGTGAAAGTCGGTGAATTCTTTTCTGGAGTAATGGGCGCATCTCCGCAAATACGTATTGTTAATAACAGTACGTTAAAAGCTGTAGTTCAGGTTCCGGAAAATTACATGACACGTGTACGTTTAGGCAGCCCTGTTATTGTTACAATTCCTGATATGAACAAGTCGTTCAATTCTTCCGTGAAGCTTTCATCACAAACCATTAATCCTGCAACAAGAACATTTACAGTTGAAGCAGCCATTCCTGGTGGTGGTGTTCGTCCTAATTCAATGGCAACAGTACGCATTAAAGACTACGATGCACCAAATGCATTGGTCATTCCTGTAAATCTTATTCAAACAGATGATAAAGGAAAGTATGTGTACATCATAGAGAAAGACAGCAAAGGACGTTTTGTGGCTGTTAAGAAACCAGTTGTAGTTGGCGAATCATATGGCGACAAGATCGAGATCAAAGCAGGTTTACAATCGGGCCAACAGTTGATCTCTGAAGGTTACCAAAGCGTTTACGACAAGCAGGTTGTAACGATCGGATAAGCGGCCCCATCCGGACGTTCCCCCGATGGGGAAGCCACAAGGCACAAAGCAGACTTTTAAAGATTAAAATGATTTGCGAACGATTGGAAATTAAAAGTTGAAATGCTTAGTTGTAACAGACGATAAAATAAAAACAGTATGGCCTCCCTCGCCTCCGGAGAGGGAAGGAGGGAGAGGCCGCTACTAACAAATCTTATTATATGCAATCAAATTTCATAGAAGGGCTCAGCAAAAAGTTCAAGGAATTTAAACCTACGAGCTGGAGTGTTGACAATCGCACGGCCATCTATATCATCACTATTTTAATTACGGCGTATGGGTTGTATAAATTCAACACCATGCCCAAGGAGCAATATCCTGACATTGTGGTACCTACAATCTCTGTAGCTACTGTTTATGTAGGTAACTCTCCTGCTGATATTGAAAATTTAGTAACACAGGCCTATTGAAAAACAACTGAAGAGTATCAGTGGCGCAAGGGTGATTAAAGTTCAATCATCATCACAACAGGATTTTTCGTTGATCGTTGTTGAGTTTGATACGGATGTAAAGACCGATCTCGCCAAACAAAAAGTAAAAGATGCGGTTGACAAAGCAAGGACTGATTTGCCGCAGGACCTTACAGCCGAACCGGATGTACAGGAGTTTGCATTCAGTGAAATGCCCATCATGTTCGTAAACATCAGTGGTGATTATGATCCGGTTAAACTGAAACAGTATGCAGATAAAATGCAGGATCGTTTCGAAGAACTGAAAGAGATCACACGTGCAGATATTGTAGGTGCACCGGAAAGAGAGATACAGGTAAATGTTGATCCTTACCGTATGGCAAGTGCAAGACTTACATTTACTGATATTGAAAATGCCATTGCACGTGAGAACAACGACATTACAGGTGGACAGGTTGAAATTGGCACCATGAAACGTACAGTACGTGTTCGTGGACAGTTCAACAGTTCATTTGATCTCAATAACATTATTGTAAAAGGAGTAAGTGGTTCACCCTGTTTACCTGAGAGATATTGCTACAATAAAAGATACGGTTAAAGAAAAAGAAAGCTTTGCCCGTTTGGATGGCAAGAATGTTATCACCCTCAACATTGTAAAACGTAGTGGTGAAAACCTGATCAATGCAGCTGATAATGTAAAAGCGGCTGTAAAAGAAATGCAGGATAATGATATTCTGCCGAAAGATCTGAAAGTAACATTAACAGGTGATCAGAGTAAACAAACAAAAACTTCCTTCAATGAATTGGTCAATACAATTGTGATCGGTTTCATACTTGTATTACTCATTCTCATGTTCTTTATGGGTGTAACCAATGCCTTCTTTGTGGCATTGAGTGTACCGTTGAGTGTGTTTGTGGCCTTCCTCTTTTTGCCGGTTGCCGACCTCATTATTGGTACAGGTGTTACACTCAACTTCATTGTATTGTTTGCGCTGTTGTTTGGGCTGGGTATTATTGTGGATGATGCCATTGTGGTAATTGAAAATACACATCGTATCTATCATAACGGCAAAGTGCCTATTGTACGAAGTGCAAAAGAAGCAGCAGGTGAAGTATTTATTCCGGTACTTGCAGGTACTGCAACAACGCTTGCTCCATTCTTCCCGCTCATTTTCTGGAAAGGGATCATTGGTAAGTTCATGATCTACCTGCCGGTGATGTTGATCTTAACGTTAGCGGCATCATTGATCGTTGCCTTTATTATGAATCCGGTTTTTGCAGTAAGCTTTATGAAACCGGAAGGCCGTGCTTACGATGATAAGAAAAGTAACATCTTCCGCAAATGGTATTGGTGGGGTTTTCTGGTTGTGGGCATTATTAATCACATAATAGGTAATCATGGTACAGGCAACTTCCTGTTCTTCCTTGCGCTCATAACAGTGCTTAACCGTTTTGTGTTGCGTGATGCGATTTATTTCTTCCAGGAAAGAGTACTACCAAGTTTAATGAACAAGTATGAAAGCATGTTACGCTGGGTGTTGAAAGGATGGAGACCGGTATGGGCACTTGTATTGTTATTCGTGCTTTTCCCCATTGCAGTATTTATGCTGATCGCACGTGGTAACCCTTCTACTTTCTTCCCGAGTGGCGATCCGAATTTTATTTATGTGTATTTGAAAATGCCGGTGGGTACAGATGTAAAGCAAACCGATTCGATTACACAAATGCTCGAAAAGAAAGTATATAAAGTACTGGAGAAAGAAAAACCGGGAGAAGAAGGTTCTATTGTTGAAAGTATTATTACAAATGTTGCGGTGAGTGCCAACAAGCCTGAAGATAACAACCGCAGTACACAACCAAACTTAGGTCGTATACAGGTTTCGTTTGTTGAGTTCGAAAAGCGGCATGGCAAATCAACAAAGGTTTATATTGATGAAATTCGTGAAAATATAAAAGGCATTCCCGGTGCAAGCATTAGCGTTGAGCAGGAAAGCGGTGGCCCTCCCACTGATCCTCCGGTGAATATTGAAATTGTAGGCGACAACTTCAACAACATTGCAAAAGTTGCTACAGAGTTATACAACTATCTGGACACAAACCGTGTGGACGGTATTGATAACCTGTTGATGGATGTTGACCTAAAAAATCCTGAAATTACCGTTAGTGTTGACCGTGAACGTGCATTGATTGAAGGAGTGAGCACTGCCCAGGTTGGGATGGAATTGCGTACTGCATTGTTTGGTAAAGAAGTAAGCAAGTTAAAAGAGGGTGAAGATGAATATAAGATCCAGCTTCGTTACAGTGAAATGCAGCGTAACAATATCATTAACCTGATGAATATGAAGATCACCTTCCGTGATTTTAATACAGGACAAATTAAGCAGGTACCTATTAACGCCGTTGCGAAGTTTGATTACACCAGCACAACAGGTGGTGTAAAACGGAAGAACCTGAAGCGTACCATTCAGCTCCAGTCAAATGTTGCTGATCCTACACAGGCAGGACCTATCAATGCGATGTTGAAGACTAAGATCGATGACTTTAAGAATAAAGTACGTATTCCTGAAGATGTAACCATTCGTCAAAGCGGACAAAGTGAACAGGAAGCAGAAACAAATTCGTTTTTAGGCACGGCACTCGTTATTGCCATTGGCCTTATCTTCCTCATTCTTGTATTACAGTTCAACAGTATCAGTAAACCGTTCATTGTAATTACAGAGATCTTCTTTAGTGTAATTGGTGTATTGTTGGGTTATGCTATTACAGGCAAAGTAATTGCAACCATCATGTTGGGTGTAGGTATTATTGGTTTGGCAGGTATTGTAATTAAGAACGGTATCCTGTTGATCGAATTTACCGATGAACTACGTGGCCGTGGTTACAAAACAAGAGAAGCAGCTATCCAGGCTGGCAGGATCAGGATCATTCCTGTATTGTTGACAGCTTTGGCAACCATGCTTGGCTTGTTACCATTGGCTGTTGGTTTCAATATCGATTTCGTATCGCTCTTCCAACATCTTGATCCAAAGATCTTCTTTGGTGGTGATAGTGTTGTGTTCTGGGGACCGTTGAGCTGGACGATCATCTATGGTTTGGTTTTCGCTTTCTTCTTAACACTGATGATGGTACCAAGTATGTATATTATCTCCGAACGTTTAAGAAGACCAATGGAAAGTTTCTATGGAACCAAGTATGTTGCATTGTTTGGTTTTCTTGGACCACTCTTCTTCATCTTCGTAGGGATCATGTACCTGGTACGAGCTATACAAGGCAAGAAGGTTTGGGTGGGACAACAACGTAAAACAGTTCCATCGAAAATTTAAGATAATCAGTAGCCTTTTTCTAAAACCCTCTTCTTATTGGAAGAGGGTTTTTCTTTTCTGTTTTCCAAAAAAGTGATCGTTATTTGACAACAGCAATTTAATTTCACAAAAAAATTATCATCATGGCAACCGCACACGAAATTGATTACCGCATTGTTGGCGAAGAAATGCAGTATGTAGAAATTGAACTTGATCCTAATGAAACAGCCATTGCAGAAGCAGGGAGTTTTATGCTAATGGATGAAGGCATCCAAATGGAAACCATTTTTGGCGATGGCAGTGCAAACCAGGGCACAGGTGTATTGGGAAAATTATTCAGCGCCGGAAAAAGATTACTTACCGGTGAAAGTTTATTTATGACGGCGTACACAAACGTCGGACAGGGAAAAAAGATGGTGAGCTTTGCATCACCTTATCCCGGAAAAATTATTCCACTTGATCTGATGCGCTTAGGCGGACCGATCGTTTGTCAGAAAGATGCGTTCCTCTGCGCTGCAAAAGGTGTAAGTGTTGGCATTGCATTACAACGTAAACTCGGTACTGGTTTATTTGGCGGCGAAGGTTTTATTATGCAGAAACTGGAAGGGGATGGATTGGCTTTTGTACATGCAGGTGGTCATGTGTTTGAACGTGAGCTGAAACCCGGCGAAGTACTGAAGATCGATACGGGTTGCGTGGTAGCATACACACACCAGGTTGATTTTGATATCCAGTTTGTAGGCGGTATTAAAAATACAATCTTCGGTGGTGAAGGATTATTCTTTGCTACACTTCGTGGCCCAGGGAAAGTATGGATCCAGACATTACCCATTTCAAGATTGGCCAGTCGCATTCTTTCTTATGGACGAGGCGCACGTAAAGAAGAAGGAAGTTTACTGGGTGGTTTGGGTAATTTGCTTGATGGAGATGGTAGATAAAAAAGCTCATTATAGCTGTCATCCCGAGGAACGAGGGATCTGCTGAACATTTGTACTTCAGCCCAACAGACCCCTCCTTTGTCGGGATGACAAAAAACAAAAAGCCGGAAAAAAATTTCCGGCTTTTTGTTTGGAAATCTGAAATGATTAATCGTATATTTGCGATATAAAATAAACAAGACGAATAAATCGTCTTTTTGTTTGAACAGATTCATCGTAAAAACACGATAAATAAAATGGCCATCCACAAGAAAGAAGAATTCAGTACAAAAGAGCAACATCTGGCAGCTTTTGCCAAAGCCATCAGTCACCCTGCCCGTATTGCCATCCTGAGTGTGTTGGCAAAACGCAACCAATGTATTTGTGGTGAGATCGTAGAGATTCTTCCACTTGCACAAAGTACCGTGAGCCAGCACCTGAAAGAATTAAAGAATGCAGGACTCATCGATGGTGAAATCGATGGGCCACGTACATGTTACTGCATCAACTGGAAAGCTTTTGAAAAATTCAATGCTGATTTTAATTCACTCTTTGAAAAACTAAAAGAGGCGAATGCCAAATGCTGTTAATCATCATCAACCATAAAACCTTTCATTTAAAACAAACAACATGACAACAGAAACACAACTCAAAGAAATTGTAAAACAGAAGTACAGCGAGATTGCTTTGCAGGATAAAGAAACCAATCAATCGTCGTGCTGCGGTGCTGGTGGCTGCTCAACAGAAGTATATAATATCATGAGCGATGATTATACCAACCTGAAAGGATATAATCCCGATGCTGATCTTGGATTAGGTTGTGGTTTGCCAACACAGTTTGCAAAAATTCGTCCCGGTGATACAGTCATTGATTTAGGAAGCGGCGCAGGCAACGATTGTTTTATTGCTGTTGCAGAAACAGGGCCAACCGGCAAAGTGATTGGTATTGATTTTACGCCTGCTATGATCGACAAAGCAAGAACCAATGCAGAAAAAAGAGGATTGAACAATGTAGAGTTTCGTCAAGGTGATATTGAACACATGCCTGTTACTGCAAATACAGCCGATGTAGTTGTCAGTAATTGTGTGTTGAATTTAGTACCGAACAAAGATGGCGTATTCAAAGATATTTTCCGGGTGTTGAAAGCAGGTGGCCATTTCAGTATTTCAGATATGGTGTTGGTTGGAAATCTTCCTGATGCATTACGGAAAGATGCAGAGATGTATGCAGGTTGTGTTTCCGGTGCCATTCAGAAAGAAGTATATCTTGAACTGATCCAGCAAAATGGATTTGAACATATTACCATCCAGAAAGAAAAAGCAATTGTTATTCCCGATGATATTCTAAAAAATTATTTGAATGAACAAGAGTTAGCCGATTTCAAACAAGGGAATACAGGCATCTTCTCCATCACAGTATTTGCACAAAAGCCTGCCACCTGTGCACCCGGCAGCGGCTGTTGTTAATTCTTTTTTTTTCACATATAAACCTTAGCATCATGAGTACAAATCAAAATGATCCCGGGTGTTGTGTTGGCAGCAACGATTGTTGCGGCGGCATTACCGACATGGGATGTTGTTAAAACTAAACGGAGCCCCGCAAATGCGGGGCTCCGTTCGTATTTCATACAATTCGAAAATTTATAACGTTGATCTTACTGCGCCTCCATCAACCATAATTGTTTGTCCGGTTACATACCGGCTTTGTTTACTCAACAACCAAACGGCAAGCGATGCAAAATCATCCGCTTCGCCTAATGCGCCAACAGGTATTTGTTGAATAGCCGTTTGTTTCACTTCCGCAAAAGCTAAACCAGTCTGCTCACTTTTCTTATGATACAAGCGATCTATTGCAGGTGTGTTATGACTACCCGGGCCAAGTATATTCAACGTAACGCCACTCCTGGCTATTTCCTGGCTCAATGTTTTTACCAACCCAACTACTGCCAAACGCAGAGCTGTACTCAGCACTAAATTTTCAATGGGTTGTTTTACGCTGGAGCTTTCGACATAAACAATTCGTCCATACCCTGCTTTGACCATTGATGGTACAAAAGCCTGTGTAAGTTCAACTTTCCAACGAAGGATCTTTGCATAAGCATCATCCCAATCATTCAGTGTTGTTTCCAAGACTGTTTTTGCAGGAGGACCACCGGCATTCACCAATATACCGTGCAGTTGACGATCACCAACAATCGCTTTCAATTTTTCAATCACTTCATGCTCTGTAATATCACCTGTAACAATTTCTGCATTGGGGTTTGATCCATATTGTTCGTTGAGTTTCTCCTCTCCTCTTGCTACAACAATTACGTTTGCACCTTCATGCAATAATGCAGTGGCAATGGCTTTGCCAAAACCACTCGTTGCACCACCTACGATAAAAAGCTGATCAGTTAATTCAAGATTCATATAAGTTGCTTTTTTGTTCAGGCCGCTGAGCCTTTTACCCGGTCTGGCCACTTGGAGTGGCCTGACCTCACTGTACTAATTTATTTGCATGTCGGCTAACCAGCAACCATCCATTGGCCCGTTTTGCATAAACCTCGGTATAGAGTAAGTAAATATCAACCGGTTTGCCCTCCATCAACACATTAAAAGTTCCTTTTCCACTAACAATGACAAAGCCTTTGTATACTCTTGCCGATGCTTCTGTAACGGTAACATTGTTCATGGTTAATTTTCCCGAGCGTATATCATCAATTACTTCTTTCTTGTTTTGCACCCATCCATTTGAGTGAATGTATTGAATACGATCATCCAGGATACTGTTGAGTGAATCCAGTTTCTTTTGCACCATCCACCGGAATTTCGCTTCGTGCAACTTCAACACAAATTTCTCCGTGGCAGATTCTTCTTTTGTTTTTTGTGCATAAGAGTTTAGTGCAACAAATAAAAACAGGAGTGATAAAATTTGTTTCATAGCTGCAAGTTAATAATAAGAGAACAGGAAATAAGAAACCCACCCCAACCCCTCCCTGGAGGGGATTATCAACTTCGTAACAGAATTTGAATTCGAATAAATATTAACAAGCGAATATCGCTGTACAATTGCCTAACAAACTGGCCATCCCCTCCTTGGAGGGGTATAGAACTCTTACAACACGGAGTAACTGTAAGGGGTGGGTTAAAATCACAAACAAAAAACCCCGGCATTTCTGTCGGGGTTAAGTCAATATCTGTAAAGCATTACGCTTCCATGTGTACTTCAATTTCTTTCTGCAACGATTCAAAAATTTCATCGATCGTTCCTTCGCCTTCAATTTCGGCGAGTTTATCAAACTGTTTGTAGTAATCAGCAACAACAGATGTTTTAGTGCGGTATTCTACAATTCTTGCACGGATGACCTCTTCGTTTGTATCATCGCTACGGCCGCTTGTTTTACCACGGTTGAGCAAACGCTTCACCAGTTCTTCTTCGCTCACCAGCATCGAGATCATGGCATGGATCTGTGTGCCTTTCAGCTTCAGTAATTTATCCAATGCCTCCGCCTGCGCAACTGTACGTGGAAAACCGTCAAACAAAAATCCTTTGGCTTGTGGGTTATTATCCAATGCAGAGCTGATCATCCCAATCACCACTTCATCCGGCACCAACTGACCTTTATCCATCAGCTTTTTTGCTTCCAGACCCAACGGGGTTTGACCTGCAATTTCGCTACGCAGCAAATCGCCCGTGCTCAGGTGCTTGAGACCATATTTTGCAATTAATTTCTCTGACTGGGTTCCTTTTCCACTGCCCGGAGGGCCAAATAAAATCAAATTAAACATATGCAGAATGTAAGCTTGATGAAGTTGTAAATATAAACAGCATCATTTAAAAATCTGCAATCTGAACCTATTTTGATTGCAATTTGTTTAATAAAAGAGTTTGTTAAGATCAAAATACTGTCGTTAAACAGACATCCGTTAGCCTGCCGGCTTTCGTAACTTTAGCAAACTAAACAGAAATGAACATGATGAAGCTATTGATGATTCTTGCCTTTGCACAGCTTACATTTGTTAGCTGCGAAGCGCAAACCAGTCAAACAAAAGAAAAAAAGAATACTATGAGTGAAGCAAAGAAAAACCCGGTTTATTCCAAAAATGATTCTTCCAAAGTGAATTTGACTGAAGATGAATGGAAAAAAATTCTGCCTTCGGATGTGTATTATATCGCACGCCAAAAAGGTACCGAGCGCCCATGGACAAGCAAGTTTGAAAAATTTGAAGAAATAGGAACATATTATTGTGCTGCCTGTGGTAACTCGTTGTTTAAAAGCGATACCAAATTCGACAGTGGTTGCGGATGGCCCAGCTTTTACGAACCCATCAGCAAAAGCTCGATCATTTATACACCCGATAATACACTTGGTATGCAGCGTACAGAAGTACAGTGCGGCCGTTGCAAAGCTCATTTAGGTCATGTGTTTGAAGATGGTCCGCCACCAACAGGTTTGCGTTATTGCATTAACGGTGTGATCCTTGATTTTGAAAAAGCAAAAGCTACCGAGAAAAAATTCAACGAGAAGAAAGGTTAAGTTTTAGTTTCGATAATTATCAAAAGAAACGAATCAGCAATGGTTCGTTTTTTTATTTGATACCTAGTCTGATGCAGATGAGAATAAAGTTGATGACTCATTCATCAACTCACTTATTCATTTCTTTGATCCATTTACTGATCAACGCTACGCCTTCTTTATGAATACGGTTACGGCCAATTTCGGGCATGGCAATACCGGGATCGGTACTGTTCATCCGGTACACTAAAAAAGACTGATTGGGTTTGCCGGGCTCAATTGCAAATGCAAGATTACCACTTCCTCTCCCGGCAGCAACCGGTGTTTTGTTGATGCCGAGTGCAGTTGTATTGGTTGTATGAATATCGAGTAACAAACCCGATGTATTTGCCGGACCAGTTGGATTGTGACAGTGGCCGCAATTGATATCCAGATACGCTCTAGCACGATCATTCAATGTTCCGCTTTGTTCATTGTTCCATTTTGGATTTGCAGGAATGGTTGTTGACGGCAGATCGATGATGCCCAACTGTTGCCAATGTTGTAATTGATTTTGTTGTCCACTTGTGTATATGTAATCGCCATTGAGATGTCTTGCTGCAATTCCAATCGGCACAATCGTATCATTTCGGTTATGGCATCCTTTGCACTGAGGCTGACTTGGCACTACATAATCAGCCTTGATCTTTTTTCCTGCCGCATCAATGTATTCAACAGTTGTTACATCGCCAATAGGTTCAAACACAGCTTCGGTTTGCGCTTCATTCCAGATGTATTGATACGTATGCCAGCCATCCTGCATGTTTGCAAGCAAACGTGTCTCAATGATGCGACGGCCGAGTTCTGGTTTGCGTACATCATTGTAATAATAAAAGTTTTTAATGAGCACCGTGCCCAAGGGCAGATCAAAAACTGATGATGCGTTGTAGTTGATCTTTTTACCTGCAGGTAATTTGATGAAGCGTGCTTTCTCTGCATAATCGGTAAACAACGGTGTATTGAGATCGTACGGTATTATTTCTTCAGCAGGTTGAAGTTGTTTGAGTTCTCCTTTAAAGAAATTGTATTCACTCAAATTTTCATGAAATTGAAAATATGGATCGGGTCGTTGTTGATTGAATGAAAGAACAATCAACATACAACTTAAAACAACGCCTGTGATAAACAGTTTCTTCATGCTTCGAATGTATAAATTTCAATTCTTACTTCAACGATTAATGTGTTGGGCTTTGTATTGTTGATGAGCAGATCCCTCCTGCGTCGGGATGACAAACGCATTTCATCAATTCTTCAACTCTACTTTCGGCACAGCCTCTAACGTACAATCATGTTTTGATGCATCACGGCTGATATTTTTAAACCCATTCTCTGCATCCAGGTTGGCAAAACTCTGGTTGCTGTTGTTGCGGATGCAGATTTGTGCAGGTTGCTTTTTATCTGCAATACCATCGTATTGAATATGTGGTACATTTTTTCCAAACCGTAATTTGAAACGATACATTTTCCCCATCCGTCCTTTTCCCGTTGTACGTACCGCTTCACGTTCATAACTGTTGTTATAAATATTGATCTGCGTAGGGAATGGATAATAACTGCTGTCTTTGATCGGATTCTCTGTAATATAATAACTTACAATAGCTGTACTGGCGGTAATATTATTGCTGATCTTATTTTCAAACACATCTACATGATTGGTTGCAAGGATCATGACACCCGTGCCCTGCGGAACTTTGCCTACAATATTTCCTCTGGGCGCAAAGTTGACATGATTGTTGTGATGCACATTGTTCCGGAACACACGGATATAACCACCTTTCTTTTGTACCAGATCGGGCAGATCAAAAATTAAGATACCACCTGTATTATTGGTTGCTTCGTTATCAAACACATCTGCATACATTGAATTTTCAATTTCAATACCGGCTACATTCTCCGTTGCTTTTGAATTTTTTACAATGATGTAATTACTCTGGCCCACATAAATCCCTGCATCGCTTGCGCCTCTTGCTTCGCAGCCATCGATCATCACATTGGTACACTGCACCGGGTACAATCCATACGCACCATTCTTACTGTTGGCACCACGTGTCCATTCTGCTTTTACACGTTTGAACGTAATACCGTTTACATGTTGCGTTTTAATGGCATCGCCTTTTGTATCCTGTACGGTGAGATCCTGCAGTGTAATATTTTGTCCGTTGGTGACTTTAATTCCTTCAGCGCCACTTACCTGGTTGGTGAAATTGAGAATGGTTTTGTCCATTCCTTTTCCTTTGATGATCACATTTTTCTTGCCGTCGAGCCACAGGCTTACGTTGAGTTGAAACGTTCCTTCCGGCAATTCAACGGTGGAATTATCAGTTGCTGTAACAAAGAGGCGTTGTAATTTTTTCTGTTCTGTATCTTGCGCAATCAGTGACGGAGTAAATAACATCATCACAACAAAAAAGAATACGCTGAACTGATAAGCATATAGATTGATCATCCCCTCCCGGGAGGGGCGGCAAGTTGCTGCACATGATACATAATGCAAGGGGTGGGTTGCTGAATGCTGTTCAGAACGTATAAGAGTGTCCTTCGACAAGCTCTGGATAAACTGCAAGCAATGCATAATAGTAGTACTTAGGTTGGGAACAAATTACAAATTCTTTTCTACGCATGGCCGCCTTTCATTAACTTTCCTTACTAAATTATTTGCTATGTCATTCAATGGAAAAACAGTGTTTATTACCGGTGCATCGAGAGGAATTGGAAAAGCAATGGGATTAAAGCTTGCAAAAGAAGGCGCCAATGTAGTAGTGGCTGCAAAGAGTGTGGAAGAAAATCCAAAGCTGGGTGGAACTATTTTTTCAGCAGCCGATGAAATGACGGCCGCTGGTGGAAAAGGGTTAGCGATTCAGGTAGATATTCGGTTTGAAGACCAGATACAGGCAGCCGTTGATAAAACTGTTGAAACATTTGGTGGAATTGATATCCTGATCAATAATGCATCGGCTATTTCATTAACGCCCACCGAACAAACCGAAGCCAAACGTTTTGATCTGATGCATAGCATTAATGTGCGTGGTACATTTTTAATGACGAAAGCCTGTATTCCACATTTACGCAAAGGAAAAAATCCGCATATACTTACGTTATCGCCACCGGTGAATTTAAAACCAAAATGGCTGGCCGGACATATTGCTTACACGCTTACCAAATTCAACATGAGCATGATGACGCTTGGCTGGGCTGAAGAATTAAAGAAAGATGGTATTGCAGCCAACGCATTGTGGCCACGTACAACAATTGACACGGCTGCTGTACGAAACCTGTTAGGTGGTGAAGCATTAGCGAACATGAGCAGGACAGTGGATATATTGGCAGATGCGGCACATCTTATTTTAAGCAAGCCGTCGAATGAATGCACCGGTAATTTGTTTATCGATGAACAATTGTTTGCTGCGGAAGGAATTACAGATTTAAGTAAATACAGCGTGGTGCCTGGCGGCAGGTTGTTTACGGATTTGTTTGTGGATTGATAAATCACGAAGATGCAAATAGAACAAACTAAGAACTCAAACAAGCTAAGGCTTTTATGGATACATCTTATTGGTTACGGCGGATACCTGCTTATTTAGTTGACTTCATAATAATAGTATTGATTATCGGAGTTTATATCTATTTAATAGGATCACATGATGCAGACGGCAGCATAACACTTGATCATAAATATGGCAAACTTGAAATTTTATTAATTGCACATGCGTATTACATCATTCAGGAATATTATTGGAATAAGACAATTGGTAAAAACCTTCTTGGCATTTATGTCAGGAGAGCAGATGGAGCGAGGCTTACTTTAAAAGATGTTTTTATCAGGAATAGTACAAATACAATTGAATTGTTCCTTTTTTCATTTATAGCTCTGTTAGCTGTATTATTTTCAAGAAATAGACAACGTTTGGGAGATATGCTCGCCAAAACAGTTGTTGTAGATAAATCACTATGAAGAATTGTATTTACCTTCTGATTGCTATTTTATTGTGTGGTTGTAAAAACAAGAGTCAAATGCAAACCGATGAAATAAAAATGCATGCCTTCCGGTTAAAACCCGGACAGGATCTTAAAAAGGAAATTGCAGCTTATGTGCAACTGCACAAGATCGAAGCTGGCTGGATCGTTACCTGCGTAGGCAGTGTTACACAATACAATCTTCGGTTTGCAAATATGCAGCATGGAAAAAAAGCCAACGGACATTTTGAAATTGTAAGCTTGGTGGGAACCGTAAGCATCAATGGTTCGCATTTACATATGAGTGTGAGCGATAGTACAGGCACTACCATCGGTGGTCATTTGCTGGACAGTAATCTTGTTTATACCACTGCAGAAATAGTGATTGGTGAAGGCAAACAATTTGTATTTACAAGAGAAAAAGATGGAACAACCGAATGGGAAGAGTTACAGGTAAAACCAAAACAATAGCTATGTTTCCACTCAGCCGGTTGCAGGTGATCACTTTGTTTTATGCCCTTTCACTTCTTTTATTTACAGTGTACTGGTCGTTCTATTACCAAACGTATGCAACCAACAAAGGCGATGAGCTGTTTACTACGTTAACAGTGCTTTTGCTCATCACGTATTTTTATTTTGTAGCGTTGCAATTCGCCATTGAAAGAACAAACTGGGCATTGGCTTTGCTACTGCCCGTGTTGAATACCATCATTTCATTTTTAATTACAGTTGTCGTAATGTGGCTCGGTGGATTGGATGGCGCACCGAAGGAAGACATCCTGATTTTCGGGATTGTATTTACATTGCTTTCGGGGATGGATGGGTTGGTGTTGTGGAATAAAACAGATTAATTTATGAAGTTTCTTTTCTCGTTTTTACTTGTTTGCTTATTCGTGACGATCTCTGGGAAGGGTCAATTAAGTTCAACTAAAACATTTTCGAACAGAAGTGGCTTTTGCTCAACAACAATTACTTTAGATAGTCTTGGTAACTTTTACAGGGAAGCTGGCTGTGAGGGGCGATCTTATATTGCATATGGCAGATACTTATTACGAAACGGTATTATTGAATTCAGGTTTGCAAGTTTTGACTCCCTTACTGTTTACAAAGAGATTATGAAACAATCGGTCAATTCAGAAAACAATTCTATCGTTTCTATTCAATTTCTTACAAATAAAGGAACTCCAGTTCCAAACAATAATTTCGATGTTACAGCTTTAGACAGTTCAGGCAAGTTTACACGAGTGTTTAAGCTTGATGAAACCGGTAAGATTTTCGTAAACATTAACTTGTATAAAGAACTTAGGCTTACATATCTAGAAAGAATTTTGGGTAAAAACATTATTCTTCCTGAAATAAAATCAGATGTTAGTGTATTATTAAATCTGCCTCCTATGTTCTTTTATTATTATCGGCCCAGGCTTGATATCAGCAGTGTATTTTCACTTCGCTTAAAGAAAGATGGCTTATACCAATTAAATGGAAAAGAAAAAGTTTACGACTTTGTTCAATAAAAAACCGGAGTTCATCACTCCGGTTTTCTTTTATGTCAACATGAAATTTTATCGCACCACTTCCTTCGGCACTTCTCTTTCCAGCAAATGCTTATAAATAAATAAGTTGTTCTCATTCGTGCTGTGTGCATCCTGACCCGGAAGGTTGCGCCAGCCATGGCGACCACCTGGATACAGCATAAATTCAAAATGCTTTTTCTTCTCTTGTAATTTTTTCACCAACTGCATGCTGTTCTGCATATGTACATTATCGTCCATTGTGCCATGATAGATACGAAGTAATCCTTTGTACTTATCGATATGTGTATAAACAGAAGATGATTTATAACCTTCCGGATTTTCTTTTGGTGTATCCATAAAACGTTCGGTGTAATGACTGTCATACAAACTCCAGTCGGTTACACTGCCACCAGCCAAACCATGTGTAAAATAATCAGCACCGTAGGTTAATGCATAAGCACTCATATAACCACCATAGCTGAAACCGCTGATGGCAACTTTGTTTTTATCAACGCTTGCATTTTCGATCAACCATTTTACTATCGTGATCCAGTCTTTCATTTCCCAGTAACCAAGATTGCGATGCATGTAGTTGATCCCCTCTTTTCCAAAGTGGCCACTTGCACGGTGATCCATTGCTACCTGTATCAATCCTTCTTTTGCCCACCATTGTTGCTGCATATTCAATTGCCAGCCATCGGAAACAGTACCGGCATTCGGACCACCATAAATGCTGATCATGATCGGGTACTTTTTATTCTTGTCGTAGTTCAACGGCCAAACGATCCGCAACGGCAGATCATATTTTCCATCTTCACTTTTTACACGCAGCAATTCTGTTTTTGCCATGGTTGTTGTAGCAAATGCTTCACCTGTTGCATTGCCCAATTCACGGATCAGTTTTCCTTTGTTGTTTACCACCACCATTACATCGGGCGTAGCAACATTGGAATAAGATGTTACAAAATGAGTTCCGTTGGGTGATATACGGATATTGCGATGGGTGTATTCACCAAATGTCAAACGCATTAAACCACTGCCGTCGAATTTCACTTTGTACAAATCGAACCGTGCACTGTTATCTTTCCGGCAAGTGAAATAAACGAGTTTGTTTTTTTCATCAACAAGATTTACTGCAGTAACAGTATACGAACCGCTGGTGATTGCATTGATACGGTTGCCACTCATATCGTGCAGATACAAATGATTCCAGCCGCTTGCATCACTTTGCAGAATGAACTGCTTTCCGTTTTGTAAAAACGTAATGCGGTTTTGATCATCGAGATCAACCCATGTTTTTTGTGTTTCATCGTACACCACTTTTTTACTGCCATCAGTCAGGTTCATTTCATACACTTTCAGGTTGTCCTGTGTACGTGGCATCCACTGGATCCACAATGCACTGCCATCCGGTTTCCACAACGGCATACCAAAATACTGATCATCTTTCTGGTTAAAATCGGCCCACACAGTTGCACCACCATCAGGAGCAACCACGCCTACTTTTACTTCCGGATTTTTATCGCCTGCTTTTGGATAACGGGTGCGCTCGATAAATCCATGTTGTCCTTCTTCACTGTAAATCGGGAACATCGGCACTTCGCTTTCGTCCATGCGCATGTAAGCAATTTTCTTACTGTCGGGGCTCCACCAAAAACTTTTGTAACGGGTTGCACGACCGAGAATTTCTTCAAAATACACCCAGCTTGCATAACCGTTTAAGATCACATCTGTACCATCGTTGGTAAGTTGTGTTTCTTTTTTGGTAGCAAGATTGATGGTGAAAAGATTGTTGTTACGTGTAAAAGCTACGTATTGTTTATCGGGTGAAAGAACAGGATTCTTTTCTTCCTCTTTATTATTGGTCAGACCGGGTTTCTTCGTTCGCCATTTTCAGGTACAGATCATTCCCTTTATTAATGATCTCAGGAATCACCACCATGATCTGCATTTCCGGCGCTTTGTAGTCCGTTTCCTTTCCGGTTTTAATGTCGTGTACATATTGCTTTCCTTCACGACGGATAATGAAACTGTTTTCGCCTGCCCATTCCACAAATTGCGGCAATGGCTTCGTTATACTTTGTTTTGCTCCTTTGAGCATTTGATCGGTGGTGAGTGCTGTTTGGGCGGACACTGAACTTACAGCTACGATCCATAGCAGCAATAATCCTGTTTTTCTCATGCTTGAAATTTTTAAGAGGATGAAGATAATTTTTTTACGGAAACGAAAACTGCCAATTGGATGAATGGAATAAAAAAGCAGCAGTTTATTTAAACTGCTGCTTACATTTTATCCAATTATTTCATCAACAGGTTCGTCTATGAACCATGAACTATCAACTATCATCCGACTCACTCCACCGTCTTCTCCGGTCGCATCATCGGGAATAACAACACATCCTGAATACTTGGCTGATTGGTCATCAGCATACACAATCGATCGATCCCAATACCTATACCACTTGTGGGCGGCATACCATATTCCAATGCACGTAAAAAATCATAATCAATAAACATTGCTTCATCATCACCACGTTCTTTCAGTTTCACCTGATCTTCAAAACGGTCACGCTGATCAATTGGATCATTCAACTCAGTATATGCATTCGCTACTTCTTTTCCATTGATCATTAATTCAAAACGCTCTACCAGTCCGGGTTTGCTACGGTGCTTCTTGGTAAGCGGACTCATCTCCACCGGATAATCAATAATGAATGTTGGTTGAATACATTTTGCTTCACTTGTTTCACTGAAGAGTTCATCGATCAACTTTCCTTTTCCCATTGTTGTATCAACATGAATGTTCAGTTGCTTACAAACATCCCGCAACCCATCTTCTTCCAAACCACTTACATCAATACCTGTGTTTTCTTTAATGGCATCAAAAATAGAAATACGTTTGAACGGTGCTTTAAAGCTGATGGTTTTATCACCTACAGTTACATCGGTGGTACCATGCAATGCAATGGCTATTTGTTCCAGCAGTTTTTCCGTTACGTTCATCATCCAGAAATAATCTTTGTAGGCGGTGTACCATTCAAGAATGGTGAACTCAGGATTATGTGTACGATCCATTCCTTCATTGCGGAAGTTGCGGCTGAACTCATATACCCAATCAAATCCACCAACAATCAAACGTTTTAAATATAATTCATTGGCAATACGCATGTACATCGGCACATCCAATGCGTTGTGATGTGTACTGAACGGGCGGGCTGTTGCTCCACCGGGAATGGTTTGCAATACCGGGGTATCAACTTCCAACGCACCATGTGCATTCAAATATTCACGAATCGTATTAATCATGATGGTACGTTTTACAAACGTATCCTTCACCTGCGGATTAATAATGAGATCAGCATAACGCTGACGATATTTAAATTCCGGATCAGTTACCGCATCAAAGGTTTGTCCTTCCGCTTCTTTCACCACCGGTAGTGGCTTCAGTGATTTGGTAAGAACCGTTAACTCCTGCACATGCAAACTTGTTTCGCCGGTTTTGGTAGTAAACACAAATCCTTTCACACCAATAATATCACCAATGTCTAACAATTTTTTAAACACTACATCGTACAAGGTTTTGTCTTCGCCCGGGCAAATATCATCTCTGCGTACATATACCTGCAGGCGGCCGTGGCTATCCTGAATCACTGCAAAACAAGCCTTCCCCATATCTCTTACACTCATAATACGGCCTGCCATACAAACTTCCTTGTACTCTTCTTTTGTTTCTTCGTTAAACCCTGCTTTAACAGCAGTGGAATAATGTGAAACGGGATATAAAGGAGCCGGATAGGCATCAATCCCCAACTTGTTGAGTTCGGCTAATTTTTCCCGGCGAATGATCTCTTGCTCAGATAAATGTGTGCTCATAATTATTGGCTGTAATTCTCACAAAACAGGGCGTTGCTGCACCTGCTTGAATTTTAACAGGTCGCAAATTTACCGTAAGTACGCCACATCAGCAAAGACAGTATCTTCGGCATGATGTATGCAACTATTTTGCATGAAAAACCGTTTACTATTAAAACCGATAATTTATGATCAAGCGTTACCTTTTAATTTTGTCCGTTACCTTGTTTTTTACCTCTTGTGAAGTATTAAGTCAATTACCAACCGGCGTTACGCAAGCCGAGGCTGGCCAGGGGATTAAAGAAGCATTGGGCCAGGGCCTCACCCGTGCCGTATCAAATCTCAATAAAACCGACGCCTTTTTTGGCAATCAATTTTACAAAATACTGTTACCGCCGGAAGTACAGAAAGTGGAACGCACACTCCGCAACATCGGACTGGGACAAACCGTTGACAAAGCCATTCTGCAAATCAACCGTGGAGCCGAAGATGCGGTAGGGTTTGCTACACCCATTTTTGTAAATGCCATCAAGCAAATGAGTATTTCTGATGCCATCAATATCATTAAAGGGCCAAAAGATGGCGCAACTAATTTTTTCAGAGAGAAAACAAGTGCGGCATTGATCACTGCGTTCTCACCTTCCGTTAAAGCATCATTGGACAAAGTGGAAGCAACGAAATACTATGGCGATCTCGTAAATGGTTATAATAAGCTTCCTACAGTAAGGAACAAACTCAATCCCGATTTAACAGCCTATGTGGTTGGCAAAACCGTGGATGCCTTGTTTGATCAGATCGCAAAAGAAGAACTTGAGATTCGTGAAAATCCGGTGAAGCGGACGACCGAAATTTTGAAAAAAGTATTTGGCGCTACCTGGAATTAAATTTCTTACGACAAGTGCTGAAACGGGCTGTACATGTTGTACAGCCCGTTTTGATTTATACCAGTTCCGGAAAATGGAGTACTGCAATTGAACAGCTTCGCCACCCATCAAATTCTTTCCGCTCAGTTCGTTTTCCCGTTATCTTTAAAGCTCCACAACAACTCTAGTATGAAAAAAAGTATGTTATCGCTGCTGATGGCTGTATGCATCAGTGTAAGTTCATTTGCCCAGTCTCCAACCTGGCTTCGTTATCCTTCTATTTCGCCCGATGGCAAAACCATTGTGTTCACCTACAAAGGCGATCTGTACAAAGTAGCTTCAGCAGGTGGTACAGCCACTGCATTAACCTTGCACGAAGCACATGACTTTATGCCCGTGTGGAGTAAGGACAGTAAAAGCATTGCTTTTGCCAGTGACCGTTACGGCAATTTCGATGTATATATAATTCCGGTTGAAGGTGGTGAAGCAAAGCGCCTCACTTATCATTCATCAGCAGAATATCCGTACAGCTTTACTAACGATAACAAAACTGTTGTATTTGGTGGTACAAGGATGGATCTTCCAACAAACCGCCAATACCCTTCCGGTTATATGACCGAACTGTATAGTGTTGCCATTAACGGTGGCCGGGTATCGCAACTGTTCACCACTCCTGCTGAAGATGTGAAGTTCAGCAAGGATGGCAGCAAACTTATTTATCAAAATAAAGTAGGTGGTGAAAACATCTGGCGAAAGCATCATACATCGGCTGTAACAAGAGATATCGTGTTGTATGACTTCAAAACCAATACACACAAACAGATCACTTCATTTAATGGGGAAGACAGAAGTCCCGTGTTCACAACCGATGAAAGTGGTTTTTATTATTTGAGTGAAGAAAGCGGATCGTACAACATTCATAAGATGAATTTGAGCGGTGGCAAATCAGAAAAACTCACTTCGTATAAAAAACATCCGGTACGTTTTCTTACAAGCAGTAACGATGGATTGTTGAGCTATGGATATGATGGTGAAATTTATACCATGAAGCCCGGCGCATCTGCACAAAAAGTAAACATTACAATTCTGACTGATGCACGTAACAATAAAGAACAGGTATTTCGTGTGAGTACGGGGAGCGGCATGAGTCTTTCTCCTAATGGAAAAGAAATTGCATTCCTCTATCGTGGTGAAGTATTTGTAACCAGTGTGGATGGTGGTGTTACCAAACGCATTACGAATACACCCGAAGCAGAAAACAGTGTAAACTTTTCGCCTGATGGAAAAAGTATTCTCTATTGCAGCGAGCGTGATGGTAAGTGGAGCGTTTATGAAACAAAAATGGAACGCAAGGAAGAACCTTATTTCTATGCATCCACTATTTTGAAAGAAACAGCGGTGCTTGAAAATAAAAATACCAATACTCAACCGGTGTATTCTCCCGATGGAAAGGAAATCGCATTCATCGAAAACAGAAATCAATTACGCATCTACAATCTTGCATCCAAACAAAGCCGTACCATTTTGAATGGCGATTATCTGTTTGCATGGACAGAAAATGACCAATACTTCCAATGGAGCCCCGACAGCAAATGGCTATTGTTTGATTATGCCATGCCCGGCAGCGCAGTTGGTGAAGTAGGTTTGGTAAGTGCAGACGGCAAAAAAATTGTGAACCTTACCGAAAGTGGATTTAACGATTCACGCCCTAAGTGGATCAATGGTGGTAAAGGCATGTTGTGGTTCAGCAACCGTGATGGGTTACGTGGCGCAGCGATGAGTGGTGGCGCACAAAGCGATGCTTATGCGATGTTCTTTACGCAGGATGCATTCGATCGTTTTAAGCTTAGCAAAGAAGATGCGGCCTTGTTAAAAGAAACCGAAGAAACAAAAGCAAAAGCCGATACAACAAAAAAGAAACCGGTAAAAGATTCTGTGGTGATCGAATGGGATGGACTTACACAACGTAAAACCAAACTGACCATCCATTCATCTGCCATGGGCGATGCACTCATCAGTAAAGATGGTGAAACACTGTATTACCTCGCCCGTTTTGAACGTGGCATGAATTTATGGACCACCAATCTCCGCACAAGAGAAACAAAAATGCTGGTGCCGTTGAATGCAGGTTTTGCCAATATGGTATGGGACAAAGAGCAGAAAAGTATTTTCCTGAATACTGATGGTGGCTTTACAAAAATTGATCCCAACAGTGGCAAACAAGATCGCATCAGCATCAATGGTGAAATGATCGTTGATGGTTTGAAAGAGCGTCAGTATCAATTTGATCATGTGTGGCGCAGAACAAAAAATACATTCTATACACAATCGTTCCATGGTATTGACTGGGATAGTTACAAACCCGATTATGAAAAACATTTACCGGGCATTGGCAATAATTATGAAATGAGTGAATTACTCAGTGAATTGTTGGGTGAATTAAATGTGAGTCATAGTGGTGCTGCATACGGGGGTGCGAACAATCCAACTGCTGATGCTACTGCTGCACTCGGTATTTTTTATGATGTGAATTTTAAAGGTAACGGTATTAAAATACTGGAAGTGATCAAAGATGGTCCACTTGCTAAAGCCGGTATGAATGTAAAAGCAGGAACCATCATCGAATCAATTGACGGAGAAATCATCACACCTGATAAAGACATTGCTCAATACCTCAACCGAAAAGCTGGTAAAAATACATTGCTGGTGTTGGTTGATGGAACAACAAAAAAAGAATTGATCGTGAAACCAATCAGCATCGGTGAAGAGAGCCGTTTGTTGTATGCCCGTTGGGTAAAACGCAATGCGGATGAAGTTGATAAGATGAGCAATGGTACGTTGGGCTATGTACACATTCCGGGTATGAACGATGGTGCGTTCCGTACAACCTATGAAGAGATCATGGGTAAACATTTCCAGAAAAAAGGAATTGTAGTTGATACACGTAACAACGGTGGTGGCGACCTGGTCGCTGACTTAGCGATGTTCTTAAGCGGTAAAAAGTTTATGGACTATGCAACTGATACACGCAGCAATGGTTTTGAACCAAACTTCCGCTGGACCAAACCCAGTATTTCATTGGCAAACGAAGGCAACTACAGTGATGGACATTGTTATGCTTATATGGTGAAGGAAGTTGGTATAGGTAAATTGGTTGGTATGCCCGTACCAGGCACTTGTAGTTTTGCTGCATGGGAAGGATTGATGGATACCGGTATCCGTTGGGGCGCACCTACGGTTGGTTGTAAAGATTCCAATGGAAAATATCTGGAGAATGCACAAACAGAACCCGATATTAAAGTGAAACCTGAAAATGAAAAAGTGAGTATGGGTAATGATCAGCAGTTAGAAACAGCTGTGAAAGAATTGATGAAGGAAACGAAGTAAGTACGAGATACGAAGTTAAAAGTACGTAACAACGCCACTACAGCAATGTAGTGGCGTTGTTGTAATAAGAGCATGATTAACTTTTATATAAGAGCTAAATCTATACTTTTAGTTCTTTACCGTGTTTTGCCAATTCAATCAAGATGATGTATAAAATTCTTTTAGTCCTTCTTAGCATTACAAATACAGCTCTTGGACAAAATGTCCTTACAGACAAATCTTTCCCGTTAGTAAATCTTAGTATCAAACTAAACACAAGTGTTTTTACGACAAGTGACAGTATCTCTTTTGAAGTTACTTACAAGAATAACACAGCAAATGTTCAACCGATAATTCTTTTCAATAAATACCCCGAACTACGAACAATTCCATTAACTGCCTATGTTGAAAATAGCAAAGGAAAATCTGTAGTCAAATTTCAACGATCTCAAATATCCTCCACATTATACTCAATGGATGAGCTTGAAGAAAAGGGCTACTTGTACAATTTAAAGCCTGGAAAAACTTACAGAGAAACTATTAATATAAATAGTATTATTGTTTTTGAAAATTCAAATTACAAACTTAAAAAAGGAAAGTACCTTATGACAGTCTCCTATTACCAAAATACTTCTAACAAAGTGGTATTCTTTCTTAAGTAACTATAAAAAGATCACTAGCCTAAAAAACGTAAATGCTGATATGTGGAGGCATATATTCATTAATTAATTTATTATAATATTACTTGCGTTACGTCTATAAATAAAGTGTATGAGCAGCTTGAGAAAACAAAACTGCAACTACAGTAAAGAATAATCTGCTGATTTCATTCATAAGAAAAGCCCCGGATACAATTATCGGGGCTTTTGCATGGTTCCTTACGACTGCTCTTAAGCTGTAGCCAATGCTGCTTCGTTTGTTACAACAGGGTTGCCTTTGTTTACCCATTCACTATAACCACCTGTATAATTCTTAACCTTAATACCATTTTTTGCCAACATAGACGATGCTGTAGAAGAACGATCACCTGCCTGACAATGGATCACGATTTGTTTTGATGTATCCAGTTTGCTGAGATTCTTTTCAATCTTCCCAACAAACAAATTGATAGCTCCCTCCACATGTCCGGCTTTAAATTCAGCAGCACCTCTTACATCCACTACCTGTACATTTTCCTGTTGTGCCAATTGTTTAAATTCATCTAATCCAATATCATCTCGTTGCTCCAGTTTGTTTCCTGATTCAGTCCAAACATTTACAGAAGGAATAAAACCATAGATATTATCCAGGCCAATACGCATGAGTTTACGTGTAATATCTTCCATCTGATCTGCAGGAGCTACGATGATAAATGGTTCGTTATATTCTAAAAACCATCCGGCCCAGGTAGCCAATGCATTGTTATTCTGAATATTGATACTGCCGGGAATAAACCCTTCTGTGAACTCTGCTTTACTGCGTGTGTCAATTACTTTCATTCCTTTTGCCTTCGCTTCACTAAACTCTTCTTTGCTGAGTTGTTTTACGTTCGGCACTTCGGTCAACAACGGACGATCTACTTTATTCAGCTTCTTCATCATAGCAAAATACTTCGGTGGCTCCGGCTGATCTTCCAATAAGAACTTCACAAAACCATTCTCATCTTTCTCGTATTGGAATGCCCAGTTACGCACTTTTTCATATCCAACAGTTGAACTTGGAACTGCACCCAATGCTTTACCACAAGCAGAACCTGCACCATGACCGGGCCATACCTGGATAAAATCATTCAATGCATTGAACCGGTTGATCGATTTATACATTTGATGCGCACCTGCTTCTTTTGTACCAACAAGGCCCGCCGCTTCTTCCAGTAAATCAGGACGACCGATATCACCAACGAATACAAAATCACCGGTAAAGAGCATCACGGGCTCAGGACTTGCAGGCGTATCTGTCAACAGGAAACTAATGCTCTCCGGCGTATGGCCGGGAGTATGCATTACTTCAAACTTGAGATTACCTACCATAAACACGGAGCCATCTTTAAGACCTGTATGATCGAACTCATATTCCCATCCTTTACCGCCTTCATCACTCAAATAGGGTTTAGCACCGGTTAAAGCAGCCAGTTCACGACTGCCTGAAAGAAAATCAGCATGTATATGCGTTTCCGTTACATGCGTGATCTGCATTTTATTTTGCTTTGCAATTTCGAGGTACGTGTCAACATCCCGCTTGGGATCGATTACAATTGCTACACCTGCTTTTTGGCATCCAATGAAATAACTGGCTTGTGCCAGCGACTTGTCGTAAATGTGTTGAAAGAACATATTTCGTTTTTTAGGCTTTACTTGATTTTTAATTTTCAATCTCTGAATGCAAATATCAAGTAGAGCACAAGCATGTACAGTAACATATATCACATAAGAAAATACTGGTAAGAGCCTTAACAAAGGAGCAACATTCAACAAAAAAACTAAGAAAGTCAATCAGGGAAGTATCATTTACCTGTAAAGAATTAAACACACAGTTTACAATGGCATTAGCGCTGATTTCCTGGATTTACGATGTCTTGCTAAGTAAACATTATTCCAGAACGTATATGCAGGTATACAGCAATTTTTTACCTGAAACCCTGTGCGCAGGTTTAGAAAGAACACCGTGGTACTGACCTCGTTATTCGATAGTCATCTTAAACCGCTTTGCCTGCTCCTTGATAATACGTTCAACTTCGGTTTCAAGTGTTGTTACCGTTCCAGTTCCACTTGTTGATTTCTGATCATTGATAAATTTCTGACGTTGTTGATTCAATGCAATGATTTTTGTTTGAATAGCAGCACGCTCCTTCTTTTTTTCAGTAACAATCACTTTCAACTGGGCGGTTGTTTTATTTTTCAAACTGTCCGGTAACGTTTTCTTATCAATCTTTTCAATTTCTGCTTCATTATCCCCTGCACGATCAACCAGATCCCAGCCAGCGTTATTGTATACTTTCGAATTGCTTTTTGTTTCAGCACGCTTGATGGCTGCTTTTTTACTCATAGCAGCATTGGCTACATCCATTTGCTCCTGCTTGCTGTAAAGCTCCTGGCCTCTTGCACCATAAGTAATATACGTGCCGTTTAATTTCTCATTGAGTTTAAAAATCTCATCGTCATACGGTGTAGCAATATCCTCGATCTTATGATCCTGGTTAATATTGCTGAAACTGCCGTTACCACATTCGCCCACAAGGTTCCAGTATTCACGAATGCCCTGCTGCCGGTCGCCGCAATAAATGGTATTTACTATCACGCCTTTACTTTTTGCTTCAGTACATGCCTGTGTAAAACTTACACTACCCTGCCGGAAGCTTTCATTCCCGGCAATAAAAACAACTTTGTATGAATTTGGGTTGGCATCCCATTTTAACTGTTGAATCGATTTAAAAATAACATGACCGCAATATTCATCTCCACCGTTGGTAGTTAATGCAAAAAGGTTTTCAGAAAGTGAATCAAGATCAGTAATAAAATCGTTGATCTGTTTTATGTAACCACTTCGCACATCATTCCGTGGTGTGCCATATTCATACAAAGCAATTTCAATTTTTGGATTCGCCTTATTCTCACAATGCACACGGCCGAGTGTGTTGACCATGGTCCAGAGTTGAGCTTTCGCCTGATCAATGAGTCCATCCATACTGTTACTTACATCGAGCAAAATAGCTACCTGTATTTTTTGATCAGTTGTTGGAGCCGGAAGCGTTTGCAACTTTTCAGATAGTGTTGGCGTTTGTTGTGTTGTGGTTTTCGGATCAAAAGGTTGTTGCACCCGTTGTTTCGGAGCTTTGGTTATCTGTTGCAGGATTTGTGGTTGTTTAAATGCTGATACACTAACAATAGCTGCCAGTATAACTGCTGCAACAAGTAATAGTTTGCGATAAGATTGCATGGTATTGATTTTTTATTTGGATGCAGTGCTTAATAAAATGCACACTGAATTGAAAGTGTTTGCAAGTTTTTAACAACGTAACCGGGTTGCTTGCCTGTCCATAAATCAAAAAATCATGGATTCTTACCTGAAATGAAGAAAGAGAGTTAACTGCTTTGTACCTTTAAATCAAAAATACATGTTACTCACTACAACACCCACCATCGAAGGCAGACCAATTCAACAATACATTGGCATTGTTACCTCTGAAGCAATCATTGGCGCCAATATTTTCAAAGATATTTTTGCGGGCATCCGTGATATTGTGGGCGGCCGTAGTGGCACCTATGAACGTGTAATTGAAGAAGCCCGGCAAAATGCCTTGGTTGAACTTCAACAAAAAGCACAACAGCTCGGCGCCAATGCTGTGGTAGGAATAGATCTTGATTTTGAAACAGTAGGGAGCGGCGGCAGCATGCTTATGGTTGTTGCAACAGGTACTGCTGTGAAAATTTAATGAACCTGTATCGTAACAAACCGCTGCATGAAATATATTCTCATCATAACATCCCTCATTCTTGCTTCTACTGCAAATGGTCAATCAATTAATGAAAACCAAACGGTTTATGCAGACAAGCAATTTACAGTTGCAATCAATGAAGCAAGAGATTCGGTGATTGCCCTAATGACTGCAAAAAAAATTCCCGGCATTTCTGTTTGTGTCAGCAAAAATGGCAAAATCATCTGGGCTGAAAGTTTTGGTTACAGTGATCTCGAAAGCAAAAATCCTGTACAACTCAATACAAAGTTCAGAGTAGGCAGTGTATCAAAGGCTATAACAGCAGTTGGACTTGCCAGATTGATGGATGCAGGCAAAATACATCTTGACAGCTCCGTGCAGCACTATGTTCCTTATTTCCCTTTAAAAAAATATCCAATCACAGTGCGGCATCTTACCAGTCATACCGGCGGAATCAGACATTATTCAAATCAAACTGAATTCCTAAACACAAAACCGTACTATTCTGTAAAAGAAAGCATCGCTATTTTTAAAGATGACAGTTTGCTTTTTAAACCCGGCACCAAACATTTCTATTCAAGTTATGGATTTAATTTACTGAGTGCTGCAATGGAAGGAGCTTCATCTGTTCCCTTTGTAAAATTTATGCAACAGGAAGTTTTTAACCCTCTTGACATGCACAACACAACAGCTGATCATACAGATAGTATTATAGCTAACCGCACACGATTTTATGAAATACGTTTTAACAGGTTGGTGAATGCCCCATTTGTTGACAACAGTAATAAATGGGCAGGGGGCGGTTTTCTAAGCACACCGATTGACCTTGTAAAAGTGGCACAGGCATTAACAGCAAAGAAGTTTATTAATGCCTCAACAGTTGAACAGTTATGGACACCCTACAAACTTTTAACCAACGAAAAAAATATTTATGGTATTGGATTTCGCATCGAAACCGATAATGCCGGAAGAAAGCAAATACATCATGGAGGTGTAGCAACAGGGAGTGGGGCTTTCTTAGTTATATATCCGGATAACGACTTGATTATGGCCATTACCTATAATCTTGTTCCACAAACTATGCGAAGCACACAAATTGCCCAGGTTTTTTTGAAGCAGTAATTTTTTGCAACTATGCATCTGAAATCGCTACTTGGATTTACTTCACATGATTTAGATTTGCAGCGTGAAATTTTTTACATCTATCTTGTCAGTTTACTTGTTATTGCTATCCGTGCTCCCCTGTGCGGATGAAAATATCTGTACAGATAAAGATGAGCCCTCAGCTTCTGTTTCATTTGCTGCCAATGAACAGCAAGACGAAGAAAAATGCACCCCTTTTTGCAGTTGTACCTGCTGTGGCTTACAGTTCTCTAAAACATGCAACTGCATCAAACTGAAATCAGCTGAAGCCTTGACTGTTCACTATGCAGAAGAAATACTACAACAACTCTCTGAGATCTATTTCCCCATTTGGCAACCGCCGAAGTTAAGTGCCGCCTGATTTTATTATTGATTCATTTTTCACTTAACTATTTTATTTATGCAGAAATTCATATTCCTGCTGTTGCTTACTTGCATAACTTTTGCCGTAACAGCACAACAACAGATCCATTTTAATATAAAAGATAAAATAACACAAACAGCTTTACCGGGAGCTACGATACTTCTGAAAGGAAGTAAACAAGTAACAATAGCCGACTCTGCAGGTATAGCTATTTTACTATTAGCCAATAAAGAAAAAATTACTGTTCTGGTTTCTTACATTGGTTATGAAACCGAAGAGCAGGAAATTATGTTCCCATTTCCTGCACATATTGATATTTTTTTAGTTACCGCAGAAGAGGAAGAAGAAGAGATCATTATTACCTCTACCCGCAGCACAAGAACCTTTCAAAATATTCCTACACGGGTAGAATTTATTGCGGGCGAAGAGCTGGATGAAAAAGCAAATATGAAACCGGGCGACATTCGCATGCTGCTGAATGAAAGCACCGGCATTCAAACACAACAAACATCGGCTACATCGGCCAACGCATCCATTCGTATTCAAGGTTTGGATGGACGTTATACGCAACTCTTGAAAGATGGGTTTCCATTATTTAACGGAGCCGCCAGCGGATTGGGTTTGCTGCAAATTCCACCACTTGATCTCAAGCAAGTAGAAGTAATCAAAGGCGCTGCATCAACATTGTATGGTGGTGGTGCTATTGCCGGTTTGGTGAATCTGATTTCAAAAACACCAAACGATGAACGTGAATTTAAAATTCACCTGAACGGTACAAACGCACTTGGGTTTGATGCAAACCTGTTTTATGGAAAACGTTTTTCCAAATTCGGACTGACAATTTTCACTTCACGCAACAGCAATGTGGCGTACGATCCTGCCGATATAAATCTTTCAGCTATTCCCGAATTTCAACGTTACACATTTAATCCAAGCTTGTTTTTTTATCCATCCGATAAAACAACCATTGTATGGCGTATCAATGCGGGTTTCGAAAATCGCTTAGGTGGCAATATGGATTATATCAAGGAAAATACAAGCACTGGATATTTTGAAAAAAACAAATCAGAACGGTTGTCGTCGCAGCTATCGATCGATCATGATTTTGGCACCTGCAGTCATTTCACTTTCAAACAAAGTGTGAGTTATTTTAACAGGCAACTCAGTTCGCCGGGTTATGTGTTTGAAGGCCGTCAGTTGAATAGTTTTACGGAAGCGGGTTACTCCCGCCATGGCGAAGTGGCCGAATGGGTGGCAGGTATGAATGTATGGAACGAAAATTTTAATGAAGTACAACAAAGCAATTTTCCGTTGCGTAACTTTCAGCAAAACACCGTTGGAATGTTTGTACAGAATGTATTGAAGGCAAACGAATGGCTGCATATTGAAAGTGGTGTTCGTGGCGATTATGTAACAAACTATGGATTTGCTTTTTTACCACGTGTATCTGTTTTATTGAAACCATCCGCAGCATTCAGTTCACGCATTGGTGCTGGCATGGGTTATAAAGCGCCCACCATTTTTACCGAAGAGAGCGAACGGCTGCAATACAAGCAGGTGTTGCCCATCAGCGAAAACAATCAGCTTGAAAAAAGTTATGGTTTTAATGCAGATATCAATTACAAAACAAAACTGTTTGATGAAATCAGTTTCAATATCAACCAGTTGTTTTTTTACACACGTATCAACAATCCATTATTACTCAGCGGTAACAGCAGTCTCAATTATATGTTTGTAAACAGCCTTGGCCATATTGATACCAGAGGTATTGAAACGAATATCAAGCTGGGTTACAAAGATTTTAAACTCTTTCTTGGCTACACGTTTACAGATACAGAAATACATGAAGGCAATACCAAACGTATAAATCCTCTTACAGCACGTAACCGCATCAACGCAGTATTGATGTATGAAGTGGAAGAAAAATGGAAAGCCGGACTGGAAGCGTATTACTTCGACAAGCAATATTTGACTGATGGAAGCAGCGGGAGAGCCTATTGGATCACCGGATTTATGGTAGAACGTTTGTGGGAGAAATTTTCCATCTATATCAACTTCGAAAACTTTCTTGATACACGGCAAACCCGTTTCGACAGTATTTACACCGGCTCCATCAACAATCCAATATTTCGTGATGTATATGCGCCACTGGATGGTTTTGTAATTAACGGAGGCTTAAAATTTAAATTGTAAAAAATCAACACTTTCTTTTAACATCGTTGTACAAGTATTCGGCCAGGTCACATAGTAAAGAGCCGCTGCAATGCAGCGGCTCTTTACTGGTAACTTCCAAGATGTATTAATGTCTCTCAGGTGCCAATTTAACATCATCAGGCGAACGCCATAAGGCACTCAACAACAACTGCCGCATAAATAAAAACTCCTTTGGTAAACGATCATATAATTTTTCAAAGAGTTCCTCATGGCCCAATAACTCCTGTTTCCACAACTCAGCATCAATGCGCTGCAACTCATGAAATTCTTCCCGCTTAAATTTATCTAAGCCTAAACCATTCCATTCCAGATCCCGGTAGCGTGGTCGCCATCCAACGGGGCATTCAACTGCACTTGCCTTTCCGCTGCAACGTTCAACGATCCATTTCAACACACGCATGTTTTCACCAAAGCCGGGCCACATAAATTCGCCTTTGTCATTTTTACGGAACCAGTTCACACCAAAAATGCGTGGTGCGTTTGGAAGGTCACGACCAAATTGTAACCAATGGTTGAAATAATCGCCCATGTGATAACCAAGGAATGGCAGCATCGCAAACGGATCTCTTCTTACTTTACCCAGTTCGCCAAATGCCGCCGCCGTCATTTCACTACCCATTGTTGCTGCCAGATAAACGCCAAAATTCCAGTTGAACGATTGGTACACCAAAGGAACAGCTGTACTTCTCCTTCCGCCAAATACAAAAGCAGATACAATTACACCATTCGGATTATTCCATTCCGGATCAATCGCCGGATTTTGATTGGATGGTGCAGTAAAACGTGCATTGGGATGTGCTGCTGGTTTTCCACTGTTTTTGTCGTACGGCTTTCCATGCCAATCAATCAAACCATCGGGTACTTCTTTTGTCATCCCTTCCCACCAAATATCGCCATCGGTTGTAACGGCAACATTTGTAAAAATGGTATTGGCCTGAATGCTGGCCATCGCATTGGGATTTGTTTTTTCATTGGTGCCTGGTGCCACTCCAAAATACCCTGCTTCAGGATTGATGGCATACAATTTTCCATCTTCACCTTTATGGATCCATGCAATATCATCTCCAACTGTGGTGATCTTCCAGCCGTCCATTTCTTTCGGCGGAATCATCATGGCAAAATTTGTTTTACCACATGCACTGGGAAAAGCAGCAGCGATATATGTTTTTTCTTTCTGTGGATTTTCAACTCCCATCAGCAACATATGTTCAGCAAGCCATCCCTGATCACGACCCATTACAGTTGCAATGCGTAATGCAAAACATTTTTTACCAAGTAATGCATTGCCACCGTAACCACTTCCGTATGAAATAATCAAGCGTTCTTCGGGAAAATGAGAGATATACTTCACTGTTGGATTACAAGGCCATTTCACATCAGGTGCTCCTTCTTCCAGTGGTGCGCCAAGTGTATGCATACATTTCACCCACTCGCCATTAATATGTTTCAGCACGTCATCGCCCATACGTGTCATTATGCGCATGTTCACTACTACATATTCGCTATCCGTAATCTGTACCCCGTAACGGGAAAGCGATGATCCAACGGGACCCATACAAAACGGGATCACATACATGGTTCGCCCCTTCATACTTCCTTTGGTAAGATCCTCAAGGATATGCTTCATTTCAGAAGGCTCCATCCAGTTATTGGTTGGGCCGGCATCCTGTTTACGTGCACTGCAAATAAATGTGCGGTCTTCTACACGGGCCACATCGCTCGGATCGCTGAAGCAAGCAAAACTGTTAGGTCTCTTTGCAGGATTTAGTTTGATGAAGGTTCCTTTATCAACCAATCGTTGACAAAGCTGATCATATTCTTCCTGTGAACCGGTACACCATTGTACATTGGCGGGCTGGAAGTGCTCTTCCATTTTGTGAACCCACTCTTTTAATTCTGTTTTGTTAGGAGCAATCATTTTTTTACGGGGTTTTGATGCGACAAACATAATAATCGATTTAGATACCGCAAGTAAATTCTATTCGTATCCTCAAAATATGACCTCTGTAAGTGTGCTGTCCAATCTGTGTCATAAACCATTGCCTGAAACAGTTTCGGCTGTTTCGATTAAGAACTTTACTGGATCTTCAGATAAATGCCGATAATCAACATGAAGAGAATTGCTGATAACCCATTTAGAAGTTTTTTGCAGCTATCGCATTTCAGCTTATCTTCTGTTTCAAAATAAACGCTATGGTTGGCTGGATTACTTCGCTTTGGTGGAAACTGAATGGTTGGAAAATAAACGGAAGCTTTCCTGCTCATATACCAAAAATGGTAATTGCTGTTGGCCCACATACCAGTGCCTGGGATATTGTAGTAGGCTTGGCGGCACGCTATGTTACGCCCATTCACAAAGCTTATTTTCTTGGTAAAAAAGAATTGTTTGATGGTATGTTCGGCTGGTTCTTCCGTGCATTGGGTGGTACACCTGTTGATCGTTCTTCATCGCAAGGAATGGTGGCACAGGTAGCTGATAAATTTAAACAGCATGATGTGTTCCGCATTGCGATGAGCCCAGAAGGAACAAGAAAGAAAGTAGAAAAACTGCGTACAGGATTCTATTACATTGCGAAAGAAGCAAAGGTTCCTATCCAGTTAGTGGGTTTCGATTTTACAAATAAGCAAGTGATCTATGGTCCACTCATTCATCCTTCAAACGATGAAGCCGCCGATTTCAAACAGATCACTTCTTTCTTTGCAACGATTGAGGGGAAAATTAAGGAAGCGGGGATGGCACATCTTGATTAGCATTCATTTACTTCATCATACCAAAACCAATCAGCATGAGAACAATACTTACCGGTTTACTTTCTCTTTTATTTACTTCTACATTAATAGCGCAAACAAAACCTGTTCCTCCATCAAAAACAGAAGCATGGAAAAAAGAAGTGATCGCTGCTGTTGATAGTAAAGCAAAAGACGCACAGGTGATGGTAGATATGGTGTTCAGTTTTGCAGAATTGGGTTTCCACGAAACAGAAACATCTGCTTATCTCACAAAAATTTTAGAACAGAATGGTTTTACAATTGAACGTACTGTATCAGGTATTCCTACTGCATGGGTCGCAAAGTGGGGAAACGGCAAACCGTTTATTGCATTAGGCAGTGATGTGGATTGTATTCCCAAAGCTTCACAAAAACCGGGTGTTGCCTATAAAAGTCCGATTGTAGAAGATGCACCGGGACATGGCGAAGGACATAATTCCGGTTTACCATTGGTGATTCTTTCAGCGATTGAAGTAAAGAAAATAATGGAGCGTGAAAAATTACCCGGCACATTAATGATATGGCCCGGTATTGCAGAAGAACTGGTTGGAAGCAAAGCATGGTATATCCGTGATGGGTTATTTAAGAATGTGGATGCCTGCATCTTCACGCATGTTGGAAATAATTTAGGTGTGAGTTGGGGCGATGCAGGAAATAATGGATTGGTGTCGGTTGAATTTCAGTTTGAAGGAAGCTCTGCACATTCTGCCGGTGCACCATGGCGTGGCAAGAGTGCATTGGATGCAGTTGAGTTGATGAATATTGGATGGAATTACAAACGGGAACATTTAAAACCAACGCAACGTTCGCACTATGTTGTTACTGACGGTGGCGATCAGCCGAATGTTGTTCCGTCAAAAGCTGCTGTTTGGTATTACTTCCGTGAACGCACTTATGAAGATATTAAAGCCATGTATGATGATGGCATCCGTATTGCCAATGGAGCTGCCATGATGACCAACACCACTGTAAAACATCGTTTACTCGGTACTGCATGGCCCGGTCATTTCAACAAATCGATTGCAGAAGCAGTTTATAAAAATATTAAAACAGTTGGCTTGCCCACATGGAGCAACGATGATCAGGCATTGGCAAGAGCTGTACAAAAACTAGTGAGTGCACCTAAGAAAGATCAACGTGGAAATGCAATTGATGGTTTGGCTACAAAACTTGATACATTAAACGGACCCGTACAATTTTCCTGGGGAAGTGGCAGCGATGACATTGCCGATATTGCATGGAATGTGCCAACGGTTGTGTTACGCTATCCTTCCAATATACCCGGCACACCTGGCCATAACTGGGCCGATGGTATTGCTATGGCAACGCCTATTGCACACAAAGGTGTTGTGAACGGCGGCAAAGTACTTGCCTCCACATTAATTGATATGCTTACCAATCCAACGATCATTGCTGATGCGTGGAATTATCATATCAATGTGCAAACAAAAGATGTGAAGTACATTCCATTTGTTGAGAAGAATACGCCGCCTGCAACTTTTCTCAACACAAAAATCATGGAACAGTTCAGGCCGCAATTGAAGAAATATTATTACGATCCTTCTAAATACAATACCTATTTAGAACAATTGGATATCACTTATCCCACATTGGAAAAGAAAGATTAAACAAAATCCCTTGTTCAACGTTTATCTGCAAACAAAGCTTTGCAGTAAACATTTCTGTTTTATGCTGTTTGATTTCAATTTATACAGTTCTCTCCTGCTCGTATTTTTTGTGCACATTCTTGTGTACAGTTTTATGCTGTGGCGAAGAGGTTTGAAACAGGAAAGCACATCCGATCAATTACTTGGAACGTTCTTACTGCTGGCAGCATTGTATGTTATACCATGGATGACGGGCTTTGCAGGTTGGTACGATGGTTTCAGAGGACCGTACCGTGAAATTCTTTTTTACACACCGTTTGTGCATGGGCTTTTTATTGGGCCATTGCTTTACTTGTATGTTAAGAGCATCACCAATTTTCAGTTCCGGTTGCAACGAAACGATTGGTTGCATTTTATTCCCGGCTTCATCTATCTGCTCTGGTGCATCATTGTTGTAGTGGTTGACAAACTGATTGTAAAAGAATACTATCTCATGAATGGTGATAGTGATCCTGATTTTGACAGCTGGTATCAGCTCCTGCAAAAGATCAGCATAATTGTTTACTTATTACTATCCATCAGTTATTACAGGAAATATAAACGTTATACTTTTTTCGAATACTCGTTTTCTGACATTGCAAGTCTTGGCTGGCTGCGGAATTTCTTGATTGCGTTTAGCATTCTTACAATTCTACCTTTAGTGGAAGAGTTGTTGAACTTGATTCCTGCTTTTCATCAACTGGATTATGTTGGCTCCTGGTATTATTTCTTTGCGTTTGCAATAGTGGTGTACTATATCGCCATCAATGGGTATAGTGCCGTAAATGTTCCCTTACGAAAACTATTGTTTGAGCCACAGCTGCTCTTGCAATATCAAAGGCAGATTTTGTTGCCATCACCTGCATCTTCGGTTGTAGATGCAGAATTTGAGATTGTACAAGAACAACAACCCGATCTGTATCTCTTGCAATGGAAAGAAAAAGTAACAATGTCCATGCAGGAGGACAAGTTGTATGAAGATGCTGAGTTGACGCTTTCCCAACTGGCAAAAAAATTATCGACCAATACATCGGTTCTCAGCAAAGTGATTAACCAGGGATTTGGTTTAAACTTCAACGATTTTGTAAATGAGTATCGGGTACAGGCTGTCATCGAACTGCTGAAAGCCGGTGAACAGAAAAACCAAACCCTGCTGGGTATTGCGTTCGATTGCGGATTCAATTCAAAGGCTACGTTTAACCGGGCTTTTAAAAAACAAGTTGGTTTGAGTCCTAAAGAATGGATTGAAAAAAACAATCTGTAAATCCTCATTTTTAATAAGTTGGAGGATTTGAGCCCTTCAATTATCATTTGATACCTGTTTATTTCGTCTCAAATCATAAGCTGAGGCGATTGCCAATCGGCTGTTGCAGAGATTTGCTTCATCAATCATTTCAAAATCAATTGTATGAAACGACTTTTCTTCGGCAGTACGTTCACGGGCAACAGAAGTATTTAATATCGCCTGGTTACTCTTTCGCTTTTACATTGGATTTACGTATAGCTATTGGGGCAGGTTGGCCAAAAATGAATGACATTGCTGCACCTGGTTGGTTTGCAAAGCAGGTGAGCGAACTCAGGGTTTACATTTCCATCGCCGGCATTTTGGGCAGCAACTGCTTCATGGGGCGAGTTTGTTGGGGGCTTATGTATTGCTATTGGTTTGTTTACACGTTTCTCAGCCATTCAATTAGCATTTCAGTTTTTTGTGATCTGCCTTTATCTGGTATAACGAGCCAGCACCAATGATCGGCATGTACTACCAGCAACTTGCTGTTTTGGGGTTTCGTGTTGATTTCAATTGGCGGCAGTGGAAAATATGCAATCGACAGGTTCCTGATCAACAGAAAAAAGATCAGCATCATGCCTGCTGTGAAACCTTCGTTGGCAGCCATTTTCTTGTTGATTGGTTTGGGTGCAACTACACAAAACAGACCGTTGAAAGGTTCGGGCAAAACTGTAACGCAAACATTTGCTTTCAGCAATTTTGATAAAATAGACTTTAATGATCTAGACGGCAGCATTGAAGTAGAAGTAGGCAAACCGTTCTCCATTTCAGTTACCATTGATGATAACCTGCAACCCTTACTCCGTGTAACAGAAAAGAACGGTGAATTAAAACTGGCATTAAAAGGCAATCGTGATAACAACATGTACATTGAAGAAACAAATATTGTTGTAAAAATATCGATGCCCGAGATTTCTGTGCTGCAGCACAAAGGCAATACCACCCTAACTATAAACGGTATTCGTGGCAGGTATTTGCGTATTGAAAATTCCGGCAATGGAAATATACTGGCAAAAGGAAGTATTGATGAACTTGAAATTATTTGTCGAAGCAATGGAACAGTAAGGGCCGAAGCGCTTCCTGCCAAGAAAATAAGTACACGTGTAAGCGGTAACGGCAATGTATTCATCAATACGGCTACTACATTTTCAGGAAAAGCAACCGGGAATGGCAACATCATTAATAAGGGAACGGGTAAAGAAGATGCAGGATCATACGGCACAGGTAATGGAAAAATTATAACACTCGAAAATTAAGTCATCAACTGTAAAGAAAATCAACGCATGAAGAAAACCAACATCCGCTCTCCTGGGATACCGACATAGAAATGCAGCCTGTTGTAAAAGACAGTTTCTATACAGCAACCATTACCGCAGTAAGCGGGTATTTATTTACAGAAGTGAAATTCACCATTAACGGAACATTTGAATTGAAAGAGGTCGGCAACCGAAAAGTAGTTTTCAGTAAAGGAGATACAACCATTTACAGGGCGGTTTTTAACCAACCACCTTCTTCAACCAATGCACAACAATAAACACTATAGAAATATGCGAACGCTTTTTTTGACTTTGATGCAAGTTCTTTTCATTTGTACCCTTGGCTATTCACAAAAAGGCTGGACAGATCAAACACGTGTACTTCCTGATACACTGCGAAAACTACCTGTTGGTATAACCATCTATCATTCACCAAACCCCAACTATCCGGAGCTGAATGAAGACCGTTCGAAAGGCGATTATGTATGGAAACACAGTACCTACATGCGTGCAGAGCACGAAGATCTGGAAGTAATTGCAGCAGGTAGTTTTATCTGGTATTCAGCAGAAGGTTGGTTTACCAACATACAGTACAGCAAAGAAGAATTTGCAGACAGGTTTGATTGCAAAAACGGAATACTGAAAAAAGGAAAGCTGTATTGCTTTCAAAAAAATTACCGTTATGGCAATCAGCTTTATGGTGGCGATGCATTGTGGTTTGTATTGGCAAAAGATAAAAATGGAATCATCTACAAGGGAATTGGTTTACTGGAAACCGAAAGTGAATTACTAAAAACAACAAAAAATAATTAGTATGAAAAAGATCTTACTTTTCGTATTCGCTCTGCCTCTAATGAGTATGGCGCAGCAGCAAACAAAAATGTATACCCTGCGGCCTGCGAAACAAGTCATCAGCTGGACAGGCTATGGAGAAATCGGTTCCTATTCACTTACCGGTGTGCTGAATTTAAAATCAGGAAGTTTTGAGTATGATGGGAAAGTGCTCAGCAAAGGAGTGTTTGTGTTTGATATGAATTCTATTAACCATGAAAACAAAACACTGGTGAAGCATCTCAAGGAGGAAGACTTCTTTTATGTAAAGAAGTATCCGGTTGCAGAGTTTCAACTTTCAACTGTAAAAAATGGTAAGGCATCCGGTTTTGTCATCATCCGCAATATTAAAAAGCCCATTGAATTTCAGGTGAGTATTGTTGAGAATGCTGCCAAACAATTAATCATCAAAGGCTCCCTCAGTATTGATCGTACACAGTTTGAAATTAACTATAACTCCAACAGTTTTTTTCAGAACTTGGGGAGTAATGCAATTAAAAATGAATTTGAATTGAAATTTGAATTGGTTGCAGCAGCGGACAGTTGATTTATTTCACTTCTTCAAACATACCCGTTTGTTTGTTCTTGCGCACATTATCCCAATTGAAGTAGCGGCCATTCATGGCTACATACACCCCATGGGGTAACGATTGTGCAAAAGCAAGTGCACTGCCCAGGTTAAAAAGGCCATCACTACTACCAAACTTGATGGGGATCATGGCGCCTGTAAGTACTACTGTTTTACCAGTTACTTTTTGTGCAATCACTTTTGCTGTATCACTCATCGTGTCAGTGCCATGCGTAATGATGATCTTGTCTTCCTCACACTGGATACACTGATGAACAATGAGATCACGGTCTTCGCTGGTCATTTCCAGACTGTCGACCATCATTAGCGTACGAATTTCAACAGGCACATGACAACGGCCCATTTCAAGCAAATCGTGCATGTGTGTGTCTTTAAAAAAAAGCTGACCGGTAATTTCATTGTATTCTTTATCGAATGTGCCGCCGGTAATGAAGATGCGAACTGCCATGAGTTATGATTTTCGTTGTGCTGAATTACTACAAAGAAAAACAATCTGGCGGTTCTGTTTACAATAAAAAAAGGGTTGCAGCAGCAACCCTTCGGTATAATGGATAAGTAAGCTTAAATTACAAGGCCTGAAGAATTGATGTAGTTCACCAACGCTGCACTGTTTTTCAGATTCAGTTTCTTCAGAATATTGTGACGGTGTACTTCCACTGTTTTCAATGAAATATTCAGCTGCGTAGAAATTTCCTTTGAAGAAAGTCCTTCTTTAATGTGCTTGATCACATCCAGCTCACGGGAAGAAAGTGTATTGGCACCGGTACTGTCTTCTTCAAAAATCTGTTCACTCAAAATTGTTTTTACTTCGGCACAGATGTAACGTTTGCCTTCGTGCACAGCTGCAATTGCATCAAACATTTCCTGCTGGGGAGAGTTTTTGGTAACATACCCCATAGCACCCAGTTTCAACAGCTTCTTTACATAAGCCGGTTGAGAGTGCATGGATACTCCAATAATTTTGGTAGAAGGTGAAAACTTACGGATCTGCTCCGTAGCTTCAATCCCATTCATGGGTGCCATATTGATATCCAGTAATGCAATTTTCGGACGAAGTTTTTGAGCCATCTCAATTGCCTCCTCACCATTGCTGCACTGTGCAACAACCGAAAATCGTGCATCGCTGTTTAAAATGAAACTCCAGGTTTCACGGATCAATTTATGATCATCGGCGATTAGTACAGTAATTTTTTCCATCATCATGTAGTTTTTAAAATATTAATAGGAATTTGAATAACCAATTTGCAACCATGCCCTGGATTTGTCAATATTTCTACTGAACCTTCCTGCAATTCTGCACGGCTTTTTATATTTATAAGGCCCTGTCCTTTCTTTACTGTTTTGAGGTCAAATCCTTTTCCATTGTCGGCAATAAAAAGATAGACCTTGTTTTCTTCCTGAAACATTTTCACCGATACTTTTGTAGCCTCTGCGTGGCGTACAATATTATTCAGCTGTTCCTGTAAAATGCGATAGATGGTCAGTTTTACATTCGCATCCATACAGTCTTCAATTGCATTCGTAGCAAAGAACTGTAAATCAAAAGCTCCCAATGCACGGAAACTGCTCATCAAATCATTTAAAGATTCCACTAAACCCAGATCGTTAATGCTGGTTGGCACTAATGAACGTGAAAGGTTTCTTACTTCTGTAATAATGGTATTGATGTGTTTGGTACCACGATCAATCAGTTCATCCGAATCTGCCTGCTTGTTCTTCAACATTTCAAGATAAAGTTTGGTAGTAGTTAATAACTGACCAATATTATCATGCAACTCCTTTCCAATTTCTGCACGTTCTTTTTCCTGTGCAAATACAACCGCTTGCGCAATCTGAAACTGACGGTTACGCTCTTTCACCATTAATTCCCGCTGTAGCTTTTTCCGTTCAGTAATATCCTGCATGGAACCAACAATACGTACCGGCGTTCCTTTGTTATTAAAGATCATATACCCTTTATCCAGCACATTGGCATAGGTTTCATCTTTACGGCGAAAACGGTATTCGCTTTCCCAATTTGGTGTTGCATGATGTTGTAGAAAGGAATTAAAACTCTCCATTACCAACTTTCTGTCGTCGGGGTGAATATTACTTTCCCAAAAATCTTTTCCGTTGTCTGCATCTTCAAACCCATGACCAAATAAAATCCGGTATCCTTCACTCCAGGTCATACTGTCATTTACCAGATCCAGATCCCAGATAGCTTCATTCGTTGCCTTTGTTACCAACTCATACCGCTCGTTACTGATCTTCAGTTTTTCTGCAAATTCTTTTTGCTCTGTTATGTCCTGCATTGATCCAACAAGTCGAATGGGCAGTTGATCTTTGTCAACAATGAGGTAACCCTTATCCATTACAAATGCATAGGAGCCATTACTTTTCAAAAACCGGTATTCACATTGCCATTGGTTGGAAACCGATTGACTAAGAAATGCATGCAGCTCATGCTTCACACGATCACGGTCATTTGGATGAAGTTTCGATTCCCAGAAATTAAGATCAGAGTGTTCCCGATCCGTATCATAACCAAACAAAACCTTATAACCGTTACTGCGAACAATTGCTTTTCTTACCAGATCGTAATCCCAAATAGCCTCATTGGCTGCTCTCTTTATAAATTCATATCGCTCATTACTGATCTGCAAAGCTTCTGCTGCCTCTTTCTGTGCGGTAATATCACGATGTGATGCGATCACAATGCCTTCGCTTAACAATGGTGTTGCAGTCCATGCAATCCATTTGGTTTCGCCTGTTTTCGTTACAATTCTGTTTTCAAAATATGGAACAGCAACACCTGTGCTTAACTCCGTTAATTTTTCTAATACAGCTGGCTTGTCATAATCATGCACATAACTAAGCGGATGAATACTCTTTGCTTCCTCTGAAGAATAACCGCTGAATGCTTCAAAGGCCGGGTTAACACGTTTGTATCGGCCATCAAGTCCGGCAATTGTAAGAATATCTTTACTGATCAGAAAAAACTGATCAAGCATTAAACTGTTTTTCCGTTTATCTATTTCAGCGCCAAATAATTTTCCAAGTATTCTGATAAGGTTGCACTCGTTCCGATTATACTTTTTTTGTTGCTGATTCATAAAGAAAAAACAACAGATCACCCGTTTATCATTCATCACAGGTACTGCCAAAGCCGATTTGAATCCGCATGACAAGGCCGCCGCTTTCCGTTCAAAATGAAATTCACTTGTTGCAATATCATCAATCCAAAAAGGCTGATTGGGAATTTGCAGCACTTCCTGGTTTACATAAGTTGAAATTGGATAGCCTTTATCGTTTGTGTTTTTTATAAAATCCAATATCTGTTCATCCACTGCATTGTTTTCAACGTCTGCAACCTGGCATGTAAGGTGCATCTCATCATAACTGGGCATCCATAATTCCGCAAGTGTCCACCCGGCGAAACGCCTGATTTTACTTAACGCATTTTTGAGATTGTCGTATAATGGAGAAGGTTGAATCAGCATCTCAGATACTTCAAAACCCAATTCAGTTTCTTTCTGTGTTCGATGTGATTCTGTTACGTCCGTTATCTGAATTAAAACGCCGTGCCGAATCGACGCCCTGTGCGCCGGCGCGTGGTTCGCCCTGGCCGACCGTGACGGCGCCGGGCAGGCGCGCCGGCGCACGTTGCAGGTGGCGGGCCTGGCCGGGTTGACGGTCGCGGCGGTGTCGGTCTGGCACTTCGCGTTCCACCAAGCGGCGGCGCTGCTGCTGCCGCTGCGCACTGCGCCTGGCCGTGTTCTTCGGGGCCCTCATCTACAGCGCGGCCCATCACGACGGGCTGCACGCACTGAAGGCGGCGCTGCGCCTCGGGTGGCTCCGCCATCTCGGCCGCTACAGCTACGGCCTCTACGTCTTCCACGGGATCGTCGCCTACGGCATGCACCGCTACGGCGTGCCGGCGTTGTTCGACGACCTGACCCGCGTGCACACCCTCAACTCGCTGTTGATGGTGACGTGCGGTGTCGCCGTGTCGTACGCCATCGCGATCGGCAGCTACCATGGCTTCGAGCAGCCGTTCCTGTCACTGAAGTCACGCTTTGCCAGCCGGCCCGGCCTGTCGTCTGGCGCGTGATCGCCGAGCGCGTCGCCCGGACGTCGCGATGGTCAGGGCTGCACGCGCAGACTGGCCGGCGCCGCCGGCGGCCCCACCGGCTGCACGGCTGGCCGCGCGTAGCACCGCCGGCAGCACGGCCACCTTGGTGTCGTCGAGCGGGTCAACCCACGGCCATCGATGGTCGCCGAAGAACGCCGGCTTGGCGGTCAGATAGAGCGAGGGCGGCAGCGTCTGGGCCGCCCGATCCCAACGGACCTGCGCCGGTGACGAAGTCGAAGTTGCCGTCGCGGACCACCGTCGAGCGCACCTTGGGGTCGGGCAACTGGTCCCACTGGCCGGGGTCATAGCCCAGCTTCCACACCGTGGGCGCCGTGCCCCAGCGGCTGGTCGTGTGGCCGTGGGTGCCATCGCCCGGATCTTCGTAGATCCAGCCACTCATGCGGCCCGATTCGCCAATCACGTTGCCGATGAAGGTGTGCCACCACGAGCCGAACATCAGGCCGGCTCCGCGCGCGTTGGCCATCCCTGGCAGCGAGCGGCGGTGGCCGACGAGGTGGTTGCGGAACACCGTCATGGCGATGGCGTTGCCATGGGTGTTGTCGGAGTCGTAGTTGAACGACGCGTTGCCCTCGAAGAGCACATGATGACTGCCCACCATGTGACTGGCGTTCAGCCCGACCTCGACCCACTCGGGCTGCGTGAAGATGTAGCCGTTGTCCATGTAGTTGTAGCCGACCACCGACCCGGCGCCCGACGAGCGCACCACCAGCACCTTGTTCACGTTGAGGACGACGTTGTTCTCGATGAGGACTTCCGACGACCCCCAGGCCAGGCTGATGGCATAGCCGCCGCCGCCAGGCTGCGGCCAGGCGCCGTCGTGCAACGTCGAGTCGCGGACCTCGATGCGGAACGAGTGGTTGATACCGACACCTTCACCACCCCAGAGCGAGTTGTCGACGTTCTTGACCCAGGAGTAGGCGGCGGCCTCGAAGCGGATGCTGCCGTCGCCGCCGCCCGCCAGGCCCAGATCTTCGATGCCGGCGCCGCGCACGTGCACGTTGTCGCCGGTGTAGCGGGTCAGCTGGGCCTGCTTCTGCTGCGTGTAGGTGGTATGGACGGGCGTCGAGAACGTGATCGTGTTGCCGTCGACGGCCACCACTTCCTTGAGTTCGTTGAGCGGGCGGCCCGAACGGCTGAACCAGGTGAGCGAGTCGGGAAACGGATCGTCGCCCCAGGGCAGCGGCGGGTTGTGGCGCTGGAAGACGACTCTGTCGGAGGCCCAGATCGACGCCGCTGAGGCAGCGTTGATGCGCGTTGGCAGCGGCACCCACGACGCGGCGTTGTAGTCGTCCTCGTCGAGCAGCACGAACTGGCCAGGCGCGAAGCCGGCCGGGTTGGCCACCGTCACCGCCATCGCGCCCTTGACGGCGTCGGCCGTCAGCGCCACCGACGTGTGCCGAATCGATCTTCGGCCAGCGATTCGGTCCCACCACGATGATCGGTTTGACGTCGACCGTCTGGGCGACGAAGCGACGCGCGCCGTTGGTCTTGAGGAGCCGCGTCGCGGTGGCCCCGGCGCCCCGCAGGGTGATGCCCTTGTTGAGCAGCAGGTGGCTGTTGACCACGAACGTCCCGGCCGACAGCGACACCGTCTGTCCGGCCGGACACGCGGCGATCGCGGCCTGGATGGCGGTGGAGGCGTCGACCGCACCGTCGCCGAACTGCGCCGCCGAGAGCGACGCGCAGATGGTGAGGCGGTCGGGGATGCCGCCCTGGCACCCCCGGCGCCCAGGTCGTGCGTCCGTCGTCGGGCACGATGCTCGTATCGACCTGGGCCGATGCCGCGGTCGCGGTGAGCACGAGCAGAAGTATCGCGTTCAGCAAGAGAACCTCGGGAAGTGGTGGCGGGGCGACACGAACCCCAGCAAGTTACGGGCCGCGCCCAGAGGATAGGGCAGTTGCGCGCCGGAATGGGTAAGAACGCCGGGCTGCCCCGTCGATGCGAAGGTGGCTCGATTACGGTTTCATGGCCGGCGACGGCGAATCCTGTAGGGCTTTACGGCTCCAGGCGGCGAATACTGTAGGCGTGCGGGTGTTGGCGCGACTTCGAGGGCACGGCCGGCGTGTCGTCACCGGCGTCGGTCTGCTGCTCGTCCTGACCGGCTGGGCGGTCGGCAGCGGCTGGGACCCGGCGAGGCGGATCGCGGTCGGCGCCGCCGGATGGCCCGTGCGGGCCCTGCGGGCGCGACGGGCGCCACCGCTGGCGCCGTTCGCGCACCTGGCCGCGACGCAGCTCGGACTGGCGCCGATGGGTCCGAAGGCGTTCACGTCGCCGGCGCGGTTCACCGCCTTCGCCGTGGTCGACCAGGAGTCCGGAGCGGCCGTCTATCGCGGCACCGCATCGCCACGCGAGGTGGCCACCGACCGCCTCGGGGCGATGGCCTCGGTCTGGATCGGCGACTTCACGGCCGTCACCCAGCCAGGCCGCTACCATCTCGAGGCCGACAACGGGCTGTCGAGCCACCCGTTCGCGATCGCGCCCGAGGCGTTCGACCTGGCCCGCCGGGCCGTGCAGCGGGTCTTCTACTTCCAGCGTGCGTTCACGGCCATCGAGGCACGTCATGCCGAAGGCCCCTGGACACACCCAAGCGACGCCGCCCGAGCGCCGCTGGGCGTTGGTGGCGGCTGGCACGACGCTGGCGACTACTCGCTCTACAACATGACGACCGTGTCGTCGCTCTTCTGGCTGCTGGAGGCCTATCGCGACTTCGCGCCGGCCGATGACAGGACCAACATCCCCGAGTCTGGCAACGGCGTTCCCGACCTGCTGGACGAA
>CAWHOR010000017.1:0-5966 GCA_963830845.1 uncultured Bacteroidota bacterium
TCGTTCCATTCACCACAGTTTCAAAGGGTGTAACCGTGTATTCCAGTCCAGATTGCTGAATGGCTTCAATGGCTTTATTAACAATACTGTAGGTTGGATCGACGATATTAACCGGAACAACCTGTATACCTGCGTTCATTATTTTTTCCATAATTTATTCTTTACCGGATACGCCGGCGCTTTCAAAACTAGCCATTTCATTTAAAAACAAAACAGCGCTTTGTAATAAAGGAATCGCCAATGCTGCACCTGTTCCTTCTCCAAGTCGCATTCCTAACTGTAATAAAGGTTTTGCATTGAGATGTTCCAGCATTTTTCGATGTCCACTTTCATCAGAACAATGTGCGAATACACAATGATCGGTGATCGTTTGAGTGTATTGTTTTGCTACCAGTAAAGCAGCGGTAGCAATAAAACCATCTACAACAATGACCATGTTCAGCTCGGCTGCTTTGTGATATGCGCCCACCATCATTGCAAGTTCAAATCCACCAATACGGCAAAGTAATTGATCTGGTGTAATATCATCATGATTAAGTTTGTGCAAACGACTTACGTCTTCTAATGTATCAAGCTTACGTTGCAGTTGTTCATCTGAAGAACCTGTTCCTCTTCCCACACATTCACTTAGGGGAAGATTCAATAGATGATGCATGATAAGTGATGCTGCAGAAGTATTGCCGATACCCATTTCGCCAAATCCAATGGTATTACAACCTTCATCAAAGATGTCTTGTACAATGCTGCGACCTTTTTCAATCGCTTCATTTACTTCATCAATACGCATGGCATTGAACTCGCTGTAATCATCAGTGCCATGATTGATCTTTGCATGAACAATTGGTAACGATGCATCAAAATCAACATTTACACCAGCATCAACTACTGTTAAACCGATATTATGTTGTTTGGTAAATACATTAATCGCTGCACCGCCATTTACAAAATTCAAAACCATTTGTGCAGTAACTGCTTGCGGATAAGGATTTACTTTTCCTGTTACTGCAATGCCGTGATCACCTGCAAACACAACGATATGCGGTTTGTTGATTGCAGGCGACAGAGTGCTTTGAATTGTACCGATCTTCAATGCAAGTTCTTCCAGCATACCCAATGCGCCCAATGGTTTTGTTTTGTTGTTGATCTTATGTTGCAGTTGTTCTTGGAGTGTCATGCGTTGTTTGTTTGTAAAAGAAGATCACAAAACCAGAAACCTTTTGTGCCCACATCTTTAACAGGAGTGGGGTGATCGCTGGTTTTGACCGCTAAAGCTTTGTAGGTTTTTTCACCGGTTACAATTTGTATTGGAGATTTAAAAACGGGACCATTGAAACAAAATGAATGAAACTCACCATTCTCTCCGCAAGGATCAACAGCAGGAGGAAGTTCGTTGATGAATTGTTGATCGATGATTCTTCCAACCCAGCTTTCATCTAAATAACCATCGTTGATGCAGCAGAGAACAGATTGAAAACCCTTCGCTACAAAATCATTGATCATCCATTGTGTGTCTGTTTTCCAGATCGGAAATATACAATGTATATCGAGCTCGTTCATTTTGCTTTCACGGTAGGCACGCAGATCGTCTAAAAATAAATCACCATACAACACATGGTTGATGTCTTCTGCTTTTGCCTGTAGCAAAATACGTTTCATCTGTTGTTCGTATTCAGCATTGCTTGCTTCATAAACGTATGCTTTTAATAAGGGAATGCCGATAGATGCAGCTTGTGCTTCGATCAACTCTTCCCGTACACCATGCATGGATAAACGTTTGTAATTGCCATTGAAGGTGCTGAGTAAATATTTTATATCGTACACGCCTTCCTGCAACACTTTATGCAATGCATAGCTGCTGTCTTTTCCGCCGCTCCAACAAAAAATGGCTGGTATCATTGTGAATGGTCAATTGTGAATGGTCAATAGTCAATAGTCAATAGTCAATAGTCAATAGTCAATAGTCAATAGTCAATAGTCAATTAATTTGGGAAATGCAAACTACAAACCATAAACTAAATAACTCATTTTATCTTAACTGCAATTCCACTTACCATCAAAACAACTACATTGGATTTGGATGCTATGTATTGATTGGCCCAGCCTTGCAAATCGGTGAATTTGCGGCCGACCTCTGTATCTGCATGTACGCCCATTCCGATTTCATTACTGATGATGATAAAGATGCCCGGCTTTGTGCACAACGCATCAACTTCTTTTTTCAACAATTCAAGTGATGCTTCCACATCGTTCTTTGTATCTGCAAAAAAATTAGTTAGCCAGAGTGTTACACAATCAATGATACAAACACGATTGCTGATTGGTAATGCACTTACATTCCGTTGCTCTTCCATATTAGTCCAGCGTTCATCACGATCGTTCTGATGACGTTTAACACGTTTCTCAAAATCATCATCCCACACTTTAGCTGTAGCAACATACACAGGACTATCACTCAATGAGAGAGCTAATTCCTGTGCATACTTACTTTTTCCGCTTCTTGCACCACCGGTAAGAAAGATGAGTTGAGTTGTATTGTCAGCGTTGTCCATAATAGATCTTTTGTTCTTTAAAAAGAAAATAGCGTTGCTGTAATTGCAGCAGGCAATTCCGGCAAAGACAATCGCTGTAGTTACTGCTGATGAATGCTTCCTCTTCTACACTTAACTCAATGCCGTAACACTGGCAATTGGCTACATCACCTACTTTACATTCAAAGCCTTCGCCACAACGTGGACAGTTTTTCTGTTCATGTTTACACATATGCCGGTCTGGTTGAAAAATGAACGAATTTTGTTTGCAACTGTTTAGGTACACGAAACAGAGAAGGATGAAACAGTGCAGCAAGTAATTCAATGTCATTCACCAATGTTGAAGCTGATGGCTGTGTGAACAGATCGTAATCACAAATAAACACGGCATTGCTCCTTACTGCTTCCAGTTGTTGCCATTCCGGTTTTTCTGTTAAGAGGTGCAGTTCTTCTTTGCTGCGCTCCACATGAAAACCGCAGGGAGCGATTACTAATATCTCTGGATTATATCTTACAATCTTTTCCCATGAAGTAACAATGCTGTCGCCTCCGGGATTACTTAACATATCAATACCACCAGCCTGCGCCACCTGGAAAGGAATCCAATGACCGCAATTATAAACAGGTGCAATCCATTCCATCAACAACACACGCTTCATCGGCATTTGATGTAGACGGAGTTTATCAAGAATATGTGTTGTTCTTTTTTGTAAAGCAGCGAGATAATGATAGGCCGCTGATTCATGACCCAACGCCGTTGCAATGGTTACCGCTGTGTAATACACATCATCAAGTGTTTGCGGTGTCAGTGTAATAAGCTTAGGTTGTTTTTCAAGGTTCGCAACGGCTGCCGCTGTACACGCTGTATCGATCTGGCATACTTCACATACATCCTGTGTAAAGATCACATCGGGCTGTATATTTTGTAATACATCGTCATCAACATAATATAAACTCTTGCCTTGTGCTTTGCTGGCAGAAAATATTTTATCGATCTCTTCACTGCTGTAATTTTTTCCTTCCATTACGCAGCGTACTACTTTTTGTTTTTCTTCCAAAGCAGTAGCCGGGCATTCAAACGTAACGCCATGTAGCAAATGTTGCAAGCCCATGTCGTAGATCATTTGTGTAGCGGCTGGTAAAAAGGAGCAGGCTTTCATGGTGAGTGATAAATAATGATTGATGAGTGTTAAGCTGTTTGAAACGAAGGGCTTTTTGCTTTCAGCCATTCAAATGCACCAAACATAATTCCACTGTAAACCAATGTGCCGATCAAAAAGTTTTTCATGTAGGGCGCACCTTGTGCATAACATTTGATCAAACTTGCAAAGCTGTGATCCATTGTTTGGCCGGTAGTAATATCGGTACAACCAAAAAGAAACACACCAAAATCAACGATCAGCCAATACGCTAATGTTGAACCGATGCCGGTGAGCACAACATTTTTCACTGCAACTTTTTTCAGGAATAATCTTCCAATTAATACAATTGCCACAAACCCGCCATACACCCAATACCAGCTTCCGTACATGATGCCATATTGTCCATTGTAAATAAAAACATTTATAATGAGATCACTTGCAAGTAAAGTAAGCAATGGAAAACCAAACGCTTTCCAGCTATTACTAAAATATGCTGCACCAAATAAACCCATGGCGCCAATCGGTGTAAAATTGCTCAACGGCCCAAGCTGGGCAGCATTCGGAATGCGTAAAGCTGCAACTACGATCATAATGATCGCCAGAATTGCAAAACGGGGATTGATTTTTTGTGTAGACATAATTAATGAAATTATGAGTAGTGAGTGGTAAATGGCGAGTGTAAAACGTAGCCTATTTCCACTCACCACTCGCTGTTATTAAAGATTAAATCTGATGCCGCCTATAATATTAATTCCCTGTGTACTGTAGCCTAATACTTCTACATAATCTTTATTCAGCAGGTTCTTTCCATCAGCAAACACAACGAGTTTATCTTTTACAACACTGTATTCAGCATGGATGCTCCACAGGAAATAACTTTGTAATTCTACTTCTGTTGCAGGCCAGTTATTGAAATCCATATCAGTACGCTTACCATAATTATAAGCATTGGTGCTTACAAAGAAAGCCGGAGTTACCTGGTAGCTGAGTGTTGCACCAAATGAATGTTTTGGCCGGCGTAAGAGATTGAAATAGCTGGTGTCTTTGCCTTGCCCTTTGGTTGTTACATTGCCATCAACAAAACTGTAGTATGCACTCAGTTTAATGTGTTTGTTGAATTGAATGGTTGGTTCGATTTCAAAACCATAATCATCCTGCTTGTCATAGTTCTCATATCTGTTGGTGTAGATGATCACATCTTTACTGTTTCTGCTGAAATAAACAGCACGGAAATTTACTTTGTCGTTGAGTAAAGAAGTTTGTACACCCGCTTCAAACGTACGGGATGTTTCAGGTTTCAGATCGGGGTTTGCACCAAAGGCCCCGTACAAGGCACTAATACCAGGAGCTCTGAAAGCTGTGGCATAGTTTACAAATAGTTTTACGTTGTTATTAATAACATACGATGGGTTGATACTGTAGGTAAAGTTATCGCCGTATTTGGAGTGTTTGTTGTATCGTGCTCCTGCTTCCAGGTAAAACCCACCAAAATTTTGCAGAAAGATAGAAGCATATGGGCTGTTGATACGGATATTCGAATCAAGATTTTGTTGATAGCGGTTATCAATACCTGCTAACAGTTTTATTTTTTCTGCTACCTGGTAGTAACCAAAAACATCGATGATCTTATTGTTGCCTTTAAAGCTACTGGTGCCCCATGTGCTGTTGAAGGTGCGGTCCATTTCATCGTAACTGAAGAATGCACGGCCACCTGCTTTTTCTGTTTTCAATTCAACAGCAGAACCTGCTGTGAGTAACGAAGAGTTAAATGTATTGGGCGCATCGCTGTAAGAACCGCCATCATAATCGCCACGGAAATAACTGTAACGTGCAAATGGTTGTACACGTACGTATTTCCCTGCAGGTGCGTCAACACTAAAACTGATTGCATTATTCAGGAAACCATCTTTGTCAAAACGCTTTACCTTATTTGTATCCAATGCCTCCGAAATTCCTTCTGATTCATTGTGTGCAAACGAAAAATTATAATTGATTTTTTCTGCAGTACCTCTTACACCTGCAGTGAATTTGTACGTTTTAAAGGAACCTGCGGCTGCGTTACCATATACCTGCGCCGGTTTTGATGCGCCTCGTTTTGTAATGATATTTACTACACCTGCTACAGCATCAGAACCATAATTGGTAGACTGTGCACCTTTTACAATTTCAATGCGTTCAATTTGATCGAGCGGAAGTAAACGCAAATCGAATGCGCCGGAGAAAGAAGGATCGTTTACCGGAATACCATCAATTAGAATTACCGTGTTTCCGTTGCCGGCTCCACGCATATAAAAAC
>CAWHOR010000018.1:0-34344 GCA_963830845.1 uncultured Bacteroidota bacterium
TCCGCCGCACTGAGCACGGTGACGGCACTCGTCAGCCGGATGTTTTTGGTGCGAGCCGCCGCCGCGGCGAGGAGAATGGTCGGGGCTGAATCGAGAAATTCTCCCCGGTGATGTTCGCCGATGCCGAAGTGATCGAGGCCGACTTGATCGGCCAGGGTGATCTCGTCGAGAAGGTCGCTCAGGCGCTGGACGGGACTGGGGGCGATGCCGGTCACCGGGTCTGCGTTGGTTGCTACAAAACTGTCGATGCCGATTTGCATCCGCTGTTAGTAGTCAGGATGGGCGCAGCTGCAACTACCCGGTGGAATCCCGCTTGCGGCGATCTTGCGCGGTCTCGCGATTTTGTCCGCTGGTCGGTTAATTCGATTTCGGCAGTGGCTGCGGACTGCGGAGATAGCTGAAGAGGGAAATCAAAGCCTGATCGTCGAGACCCCTTAACAATCCCGGAGGCATGAGCGAAGTTCGCACGGAGGTTACCTCCGCGGCTTCGCTGGTGCGAATGGTCAGGGCCGCGCCACCGATGGGTTGGAGAATGAGCACCTCGGCATTTCGTGATTTTAGAAAACCGCCCAAGGTGCGTCCGTCTCGCGTGTGCACCACGACTTGCTCAAATCCTTCGCGGATCTCGGCACTGGGTGAGACGATCGCGAGGAGGAGTGAGTTAATATCATCCCGCTGGTAAGTGGAGAGATTTGGTCCAATGAGGCCGCCTTCGTGGTGGAGGATGTGGCAGGGGGCGCAGCGATTTTGATAGATGAGGCGACCGGCCCAGCGATCACCGTGCTCGGCTCCACGCAACAATGAGCCGATGCGCTTTATCTCGAATTCCGGATCAGGCGAAATGGCAGCGGTGGGCGCGGGCCAGAGGGTGGCGGCCAGCTCACGTTGCTTTTGGTCGATGCTCTCGCGCAACACCGCGACAAACGATTCGGGCACGGAGGCCTTGTCCAGCCGTCCCTCTTTTAACGCTTGAAGCCATGGCCGCGTCCACGTGTCGCGCGACATAAGCAGAACCGTGGCTCCTTCTCGTGCGCGGCGACTGAATTTTTCGTAACGCGTGATCACGGCCGAGCCGACAGCAAGGTCGGGATAAGCCTGCAAGGCTCCGAGCGCGGCGACGACCACGGGCTCGTCGGTCAGGTCGAGACAGCGCAACAGCGGTTCAAGGCCGTCGGGCAAAGGATTTTCACCGAGGTATTCAATAATGCGAATCTTGGTCGCGGTGGAGGTGCCTTTGACGGCGAGTGCGGCCAATGCTTCCGGCCACGCTCCCGGTGTGCCCAGTCGCAGTCGGATAAAAATCGGTGGAGCCGAGGCTGCGCTCATGACTTGGCGCATCTCGATCGGCAAGGCCGACATTGGCCGGCCGACAAAGGCTTGCTCGAAATTGGCCCAAAGATTTTCGCAGCTCAGGCCAGCCCGGAGTGCGACTTGAAACAGCGCGGCGCACTGGACGAGGGCGGCCTCTGAATTTTCGCTCGCCAGGCGGCGAATGAAATACCCGGCCAGCGTGGTCCAGGCTGCGTGGTTTTGCGGAATGTTTGTTTCGGCCAGAGCGCTGATGAAATCGGCGGGGTGGGTAACGCTCTGCGGTTCGATTGCCCACCAGGCTTGCAACGCTAACTCAGGAAAAGATCCGAAATGTGGATTGCGCAGGGCGGCTCGGATCAGTCCGGCCGTCTGGCTCGCGGGAAGGCGACGGGCCGAGGAGGCCAGCTGGGACAAAACTTCGGTGTTCGTTTCGGATGAGGCCAGCTGCTCGAGCGCGCGCTGCTCGCTCGCGGTCGCGGCATGACGATCACCGACCAGGCGGACCGCCCAGCGCCGCACATCCGGATTGGGATGACGCGCGGCTTGCTCAAAAAGCTCCGGCGTAAGGGCGTCGCAAAGATTCAGGGCCCAGAGCGCCTCAAGGGCGACGAGGCCATCATGGTCAGCAAACATCGCGCGCAATTGCGGCACGACCTCGCCGCGATCCGGACGGAACGACAGCTCGCGGAGCGCGGTTTCTCGCCACCACCGGTTGGGGTTTTTCAGGAAGGGCAGTAATTCTACGGTCGGCATCACTGTTAGGTCAAAGCGGCCCACCGGCGGAGTATCCGGTGTTGACAGACGGAAGATGCGACCGTCGCCGCGACTGATTTGGCCTTCTGAATTTCGGTAGTGATTGGTCTGTTGATCGTACCAGTCGCAGACATAGAGCGCACCATCCGGGCCAAAGTCGACGATCACGGGTCGCAGCCAAGCGTCGGCCTTGAGGTCAACCACTCCGGCGGCAGTCGCCGTGTAGGTGAGACCATTGGGGGTGAGCGCATAGGCACCAATTCCCGGGGTGACGGGATTCGCCCAGAAGAGGAAATTCTCCGCGGCTGATCCAAGTTTGCCGCCTTCGTAGCGCATGACGTTGGCCGTTACGCGCCGATATTGGGTGTGGGGAATTCCCGAAAGATAATGGTAGGCGTAGGGATTGGAAACCCCACCATGCTTGCCGAAATTCTTCGGGTAATAGCCGCCCTGCAAATAGTAGCTGCCGACATTGGCATCGTTGCTTCCAGCGAAAAGGCGGCCAGCCGAATCGAATTCGCAGCTCCAAATATTTCCGCCGCCCTCGGCAAAAATTTCGAAGGTGTGTCGCGTTGGCTGGTATCGCCAGATGCCCTGGCCTTGCATCACAGTGCGGCCAGGTTGGCCGGTTACCTCGACGTTCATGGAGACGGTGGAACCTTGGCTGCCATAGAGCCAGCCGTCGGGTCCCCAGCAAAGGGAGTTGGCGACAGCGTGCGAATCCTCGATGCCGAATCCGGTTAGATGAACTTCCGGCGGACCGTCGGGGATATCATCGCGGTTGGCATCGGGGTAAAACAAAAGGTAGGGCGGTTGCAGCACCCAAACCCCGCGGTCCCCACTCACACAACTGGTGGCGAGGCTGAGGCCGTCGGCAAATGTTTTCACGTGCTCATAGATCCCGTCCTGATCGCGATCCTCGTGAATCGTGATCACATCGGCTCCGCGTACCTGATCGGGATGTCCTGGTGGTGGCGGCACGCGATCGTAGCGGTTGCGCCAGAATTGGTCGCGATCCACCAGATTGATTCCTTTCGGAAAAGGATACTGGCGGTACTGCACGACCCGACATCCGGCCGCGGGCATCAAAGTTTAAAAACGCCGGCTGCGTTACCTCGGGATGCCGGGCAATTTCTTTTACCTGAAATGCGGGCAGGGTCGGGACGGAAGGGGTGTCCGCAGTCGCGGCCACCGTCGGGATCGTGCTACCAAAACAGGTGGCGGTTAGCAGTGAGATTCTGCGAGCGGATCTTCCGAGCAGGAGTAAGAGGGGTATACTCATAGGGCGGAGCAGAGTAAACGCCCGTCGAGTCAGCTAGGCAACCGGTCCGTTGATTAAAAAGTTAAGCACCTGCGGGGCGTCGGTTGGGGCCGCCCATTCATTGAACAATTTCAGATCAGCTCGGGCGAAATTTGCCAGCGGACGGACCAGCCTTCGCCGATGCAATCAAGCCGGAGAATCGCGCATTTTTTAATCGTGAAGCAGGGCGGGGCGGCCCGTTCGGCGACCAGAAGCGAAGCGAGCGTGCTCAGGTGGGGTTCATGACCGACAATCGCCATGGGTCGGTCAAGCCGGTTGATTTTTTTAAGGATGATATCGGCGGCATCATCGGGTTTCAGTCCGGCGACTTCGATCAGCTTGGCTGACGGGGCGAGCCGCTTGGCGAGGAGGTTCGCCGTTTCTTTGGCCCGTCGCAGGGGACTGTGCCAGATCTCGCCGACCTCCAACGCATCAGCGTGCTTCAAAAATTTACCCAGCTTGTTGATTTGTTTCCGGCCCTTCGGACTCAACGGTCGGGCTGCATCGTCGTCACCATCGAGGGCATGGGCGTGGCGGATCAAGTAGAGGTGCATGGACAGACGAGGGTAGCCGCCCGGTTGCGCAGGGCAAGGCAGGCATTGTTACAACTGGGCGACGAGAGGCGTGCCGCGCGATCCGGTGGCGATGACGAGTGACGATCCCGGTTGTTTGGGCCGACTTTTTTTCGGTAGCTTGCCCAAGCGATTTTCGTGAATCCGGTGATGAAGTGCGCGCCCGTCGACGGCCCGGGGCCGGTGGTGAATTCCAAGCGTTGCAATCCAATGAGCATGGTCTAGGCAGGGGACATGAACCTGTCTTGGCTATCGATGTTTGTCTCGCTGCTTATCAGCCTCCCGCTGGCGGCGCAGGTCGTCATCCCCGCACCGGTTCGCGAATATGCCTTTACCAACGGGCTCACCGATGCGGCCGGCGGGCCGGCCTTGCAGGCCCTCGGCGGGACAGTCACCGGGGGGCTTATGTTTTTGGGGTCAACCAAGGTTTGTTGCTCACTGACTCCACGCTCAGTGCCACCACCTACACTTACGAACTGCTCTTCAAATTTGATTCGATTGGCAGTTACCAGCGCATTTTGGATTTTAAAAATCGCACCACGGACACCGGCCTGTACTCACACGGGAGCAATCTGGTGTATTACACCATGGCCACCGCCACCGAAGCCGACTTTTTCGCCGGCCAGTCACTGCAGGTCGTCATCACCCGTGATGGTGGCACCGGTCTCGTCTCCACTTATGTCAACGGGATGTCCCGGTTCAGCTTCACCGACAGCAGCAATCTGGCGGTTTTTTCCGGCTTGAACGGAGAACGCTATTTTTTCACCGATGATCTGGTTGTCGGTGGAGAAGCCGCCGCCGGCTCCGTCGATCTGATCCGGATATTCGACCAATCATTCAGCTCCGGCCAGGTGCTGGAACTTTTCCAAAATGGCGCGCCCGTAGCGGTGCCCGAGCCTTCCGTTTTGGGGCTGCTGGGGACGGGATTGCTGGTACTGGGCATCCGTCACCGTCGACTGAGCTTACGCTCGAAGCGTTCGTCATCGTGGGCATTCAAATTCAAGCCGCCGAAAGAGGAACCGGGTGGGGGCAGCGCTTTTTCGGTCAATATCCGGCCGTCATTGTGCTCGCGGTTTCGGTTTGATCTGTGAGTCCTTGAAACAACTTGCCTGCTCCCATTTCCATTGCCCGGCGTTTTCAAATGTTCGACCGGACCTTGGACGCGATGGGCGAGCGTCTGCTCACGGTGCGCACAGCCAAGCAGATGATGCCCGCGCTCGAGTGGGGCATGGCGGAAATTGAGAAAACCTACGAGGATTCTCCTGCTGGCGTGAAGGCGCTCGTGGCTTGTCGGGCCGGGTGCGACCACTGTTGCAGCGTGCCGGTGGATGTCCAGGCCCACGAGGTCTTCCTGGCCGCTGATTATATCCAGCGGCTTTTTTCTCCGAGCGCCCTGGAGCAACTCCTCAAGCGCCTGGTTAAACATCGTCGCCGGGTTTCCCTCATTGCGGCTGACGACCGCGAGGATAGTCGAAAACCCTGCCCGCTTTTGAAGGAAGGTTCCTGCTCGATTTACGTGGCGCGTCCGGAAGCTTGCCGTTGTCACCACAGCAGTGATGCCGACGTGTGCGCCGCTCACCAGATTGATCCGACAGTGAACATCACGAAGGTTTTTATCCCGGCGTTGCGGGCCCGGTTGTATGCCGTCCGCATGGGATTGGATGAAGCGATCGAGACCGTCGGCTATGATGATCGCTCGTATGACTTTGGTTCCGCCTTGCACGAAGCCCTGACAAACAGCCTCTGCCTCGTGGCGTGGATGCGGCGCCAGCCAGCGTTTGCCGATTCGTGTCTGGCGGAGCCGCCGGAGGGGAAGGGGCAGGGTTGGGAGGAGAAAGTTGAGAGCTGAGAGGTGGCTGGAGAGCGGGGCTTTGGTCTGCTGATCCGCGCGGATGTAGGTAATACCAATAGCCCTAACCTTTTACCCTTTTGTCATCGCGAGGAGCGCGAAGCGTTCTGCTGGCCAGCAGAATGGCGATCCAGCTGGATTGCTTCGTCTCCCGCCAGGGCGGGATCCTGCTAATGAACGCAGAGGTTTTGTCATTGCGAGCCCGGCTTGGAGGGCGCGGCAATCCAGCTGAAGCACGAGATGGATGGCCACGTCTCCCGCCCTGGCGGGATCCTCGCCATGACAAACAGGGTTCATCGCCCCCCACCACGCAAGCTTCGCTTGATCCAGCTCTCGCAATGACAGGGTAATTTCATCGGGCGATTGGTATAAGGATGCTCGCCATCCCGGGAGCGGATTGTGGTCAATCCACTCCACCTGAACGGTTAGGCTATGGCGTCTGCGGTGGCTGACTGCGTTTCTCAAGCCGCCCGATATCACTCTGCCGAACCGAACAAATGGAGGGCGTCGCGGTCCTATATTTACCCGATTTCAAATAGATTGAATAAACGTCGGCCGACATTCGTCTCCAGTTTCAGACATGGTGGAGTTTATACTCGATGGCGGGTAGGTTCCGGCCGTGTACCTTGATCTGGTCAGCGAAAAACATCCACCCTATGAATATCTCCCCAAAGGCTTCCCCGGTGACGCGCGAGTTCGCCCCGCGCTCGCCTCTACCACCCCGGCTCGGCGGGTTGCTGGTCGCTTTCATGAGCCTGAGTTTACTGTTATCAGTGGGCCGGGCCCAGTCGTCCGGCGAGGATGGGCAAGAGGGTCAGGTGCTCACGCGCGGTCCGGTTCATGAAGCGTTCGCCGGGATGATCAGTTACAATCCGGAGCCGGGGATGATCGTAAAGATCACGCCGCCCGATAACATTGAGGAAATCCCGCCCACCGAAAAACCGGAAGGGGATGAGGTTGCGTGGATTCCCGGTTACTGGGCTTGGGATGATGAGCGAAACGACTTCCTGTCGATCAGTGGCACATGGCGGCGGCCGCCTCCCGGGCGCGATTGGGTAGCGGGCTATTCGCGCGACACCGGTCAGGGTATCAGTGGATTTCAGGGGATTGGGCCGAGACCAACACTCGGGAGACCACTTATCTGCCGGCACCGCCCGCGACCTTGGAAGTCGGGGCCAATATCGACCCGGCCTTCGTCCGACTACGGTTGGACCCCGGGTTGCTCGATTTGGCGCGACAACCGTTATGCGTGGCGTGCCGGTTACTGGGCGGAAGGCCGGGCGGATTGGATTTGGATTCCTCCTCTTATGTCTGGACGCCGCGCGGAGTTATTTTTGTCGACGGCTTTTGGGACTATCCCGTGGGACGCCGCGGAGTTTTGTTTGCGCCGGTTTATTACCAGTCCCGTGACTATGCCCGGCGCGGTTACGTCTATTCCCCGAGTATTGTGATCAACCTCGCTTTGTTCACCGACTATCTCTTTCTGCGCCCGAGCTACCGGCATTACTATTTTGGGGATTACTGTGATGCCCGCTACGAGCGGACCGGGTTTTACGCCTACGTTTCATTTCAATCCGGCCGGTTCGGCGGCTACGATCCCTTCTACGCCCATGATCGTTGGGTGCATCGCTCCGACCGGGATTGGGCTCATCGGATTCAATCGTCGTATCGGGATCGTCGCGATCACGTGGCTTCCCGGCCGCCGCGAGTCTGGTCGCCCCAGCAAACGGTCAATCGCCACCACGACTCCGGCGGGCCGGGGCGCGTTCACCTGGCGACACCGATCGCCCAACTCACCGCCCGCCCGGACAACCCGACGCGCTACCAGTCCCTGTCCACGAGCGATCGGGAGCGTTTTTCCCAACGTGGCCGGGACGTCCAGCACTCGCGCGATCAACGGCAATCGGTTGAAACCAAGGTCGTCGTTACGACGAGTCGCCCCGCGGGCCGCGCCCCCGAACCTGTTCGCGTGACCATCCCGAGATCGCCCACGGTTGCGCGATCCCTACCGGCGCCGTCAAGGGAGCTGGCTCCGCCCGAACGACCGCCTTCCAATATTCCTCGCTCCCATTTTAGACATGATGTTTTTTCGGTGGGTCTTTACCGTTAGTTCGCTCAGAAAGAGTTTTTGAGAGATCTCTTTATTGGAGTAGCCATCTTTCAGCAATTGCAGTATTTCAATTTCACGTGAGCTTAATTTCAGCTTCCTGCTGAAATCATCAGAGCTATGGTGGTTGGCAGATTGAATGTTTGGATCAAAGAAGCGTTCATTCATCCGCATCGTATCCAACGCAGCCAATAAAATTTCTGTACCGGAATTTTTTAAGACATAAGCATCAATGGGTTCCTTTTCCGGCTGTAAACGGATATCGGCCGGCATATACATACTCAGGATCATGATCTTCAGTGCAGGAAATTTTTGCTTCAGCTCCGGTAATAATTCCAACCCGTTTTTTCCCGGCAGATTAATATCAAGCACCAGCATATCCGGCTCATGTGTACGAACAGCAGCGATCACCTCTTCCCCCGATTGCACACTGGCAACCACCTGATAGGAGGTATCTGCACGAAGGGCATTGGTCAACCCTTCCGAAAAAAAAGGATGATCGTCAACGAGAAGGAGTCGGATAATTTGCTTCATCTGGTAGAACAGGAAACTCAATCGTGATCCTGCAACCTTTTTCCACAAGAGAGTCGATTGCAAGTGTTCCCTGCACGAATGTAACCAATTGTTTGATTTGAGAAAACCCAAGTCCTTCTTTGATGAATAATGGATCAAACCCATGTCCGTTATCTTCAACAAACAGATAGATCAGTTCATTTTCTAAAATCACTTGTATAATTACTTCAGTGGCACCCGCATGTTTAATAATGTTCTGGATCAACTCCTGCAGAATATTATAAAGCAGCAATTCATAACGAAACGAAACTTTTTGTAATGTACCGATCGATTCAAACTGAATATACAATTGTCCGCTTTGATTGATGCCCCCTACAATTTCTTCTACCGCAGCCACCAATCCTTTCTTCTGTAATAACACCGGCGATAGTGTATGTGAAAACTGTCGTACATCTGTTGCGAGTTCACCCAAGTCTGTTATCGACTGTTGAAGACCGTTAGACGAACTGTTATTTTTTTTGATCGACTCCAGATTGAGCCGGATAGCAGAGAGCCTTGCACCAACCGTATCGTGCAACATACTGCTGTAGCGTTGCATTTCTTTTTCCTGGTAATCGCTGATGCTTTTGAAGATCTGCTCCTGTTGCAGGTTCGTGGTACGTAATAATTGTTCGGATTGCTCTTTGTATTGCCGGAAACGAAGTGTAAGTACAAACGCAAGGATACTGATCTCTAATGTAAAACCAATATTCATCATGTTGCGTGTAAGGAAGCTATCAAGAATGAAACCCGACACAAACTGCATGAAAATAAAAAACGCCAACAGAAGCACAATGCTGGTACCTACAATATAGCCGGCATACGGAATTTTTTTACGTACAGCTGCAATAGCAATAATAAGCATGAAAACAGCGGTAAGATTTTGATAGATCTGCATCAGCCACACCAACACCATGCGTATTACACCAGTATCAGGCATCAGGAATAAACTGATCACCAGGCTGGATATGTAAAGAATGAGATAACGCACAGCCCATTTATAATACGCAGGAAGTTTTTGTTTCACAGTAAGTAAGCTGAGTGCAAACATCATGTATAGGGGTGAAGCCAGACTGATGGCCATCGGTCTTGTAAAATCAGCAGGGAACGGATGATTGGGAAACAGATACATGAACGAGTAACCGTAATCGCTGAAAATATAAAAGAACACCATGAGGATGTACAAACTGTAATACACATACAATCGTTCCCGCATGCTGTAGTAAAGAAAAAAACTGAACAGAAAAAGAAACAATCCCATCCCCGTCATCAAACCGGCTAACAAATTTTTGCGACGGTTGTAAGAGGCAAACCCATTCTCTGTTACAAAATGCACAGGAATGTTCAATTGTTCATTTCGTTTATCGATCAGAAACAGAAACGATAATTCAGTACGGTTGGCAAGCGGAACAGGAAACACAAAATCTGCATGATATAATGTACGGCTGTTGAACGGAAGGTGATCGCCGGTTGCTGCAAAACTTTGAATGATGCTATCGTTACGCAGTACCCATGCCTGCAGGTAATTGATATGCGGGTTACGGATCATGATATTTTTAAGATCAATCATTTCCGGTATAGCGGTTAATGGTATTTGTAACCACAACATTGCATTGTTGTAACTGAGATTGATCTTGTTTTCGCCGATCGGCCGCAGTTGCTCCTTGATCTGTTCATATTGCTGCTTGCTTCGGTTTGTTGAGCTGTCAATATAAATACGTACCGACGAAGTGTTGATGTTGACTTTTTCTTCATTCGAAAAAAAATACACCTGTGCCGATAACAGTTGCGATGCTATCAGGAATAAGAAGAGCAGTATGTATGGTAAGCGTTGAACGATGGCTGTTAGAAATGGTGAATGGAATAAATATTACTGCTGTAAGGTAGCAAGCAATTAGGGATTCCGGAATACTCCTTTGTTGGTATTATGCCGGTTCGTCTGTTTCTTCAGCTCCTTCGTCGGTTTCAGTAACTGCCGTTGTCATTGTTTTCCGTTCGCCGATCTGTTGCCGCCACATGGCATAATACAAGCCTTTGTTATTCACGAGTTCATCATGACTGCCCTGCTCAACAATTGTTCCTTTCTCCAATACATAAATTGTATCTGCATGCATGATCGTTGAAAGACGGTGTGCAATTAAGATGGTGATCTGTTGTTTTAAACTGGAAATTTCACGAACGGTTTGTGTGATCTGTTCTTCGGTAATTGAATCCAAAGCAGAAGTAGCTTCATCAAAGATCAATAAACGGGGTTGGCGCAACAAAGCACGTGCAATCGACAAACGTTGCTTTTCACCCCCTGATAATTTTTTACCACCTTCACCCAGTAAGGTGTCTAATCCTTTTTGTGTGTTGTTGATAATGGGTAGTGCTGATGCTTTTTCCAATGCTGTATAAATCTCTTCATCTGTTGCATCGGGTTTAACAAATTTCAGATTATCACGGATGCTGCCGGAAAATAATTGTGTGTCCTGTGTTACAAAACCTAATTGCTTGCGCATGCGGTTGTAGCGGATGTCTTTTGATGACACCTCATCATACAAAATATCACCACTTACCGGCGTATATAAACCTACCAATAGTTTTACAAGTGTTGATTTGCCGGAACCGGATGGCCCCACAAACGCAATGGTATTTCCTAATGATGCTTCAAATGAAATTTGTTCAATGGCATTACTGTTGGCGTTGCGGTGACGAAAGGTTACATTGTCGAAACGCAACTGTTCGATTTCACCCACATCAACCGGTTCTTCAGGACGGTATTCGGTTTCTTTCAACATCAACTCGTTGAATATTTGTAAGGATGCTTCTGCTTCACGGTAGGATAGAATAATACTGCCGAGATCCTGCAACGGCCCAATGATACCAGCCGAAATAAACTGCATCGATATCAATTCACCCGGCGATAATACTTTGCGGAAGATGAGCCATAACAAAATAAAGAGGATCGATTGCTTCAGTAAAATGAGAATGCTTCCCTGCAGAAACGAAAGTGAACGGATCTTTTTTACTTTCTGCATTTCAAGATCAAAAATTTCCTGCGTGTGCACACGCAGCCGCCTGATCTCCGGATAGGTAAGTCCTAGACTTTTTACCAATTCGATATTGCGTAAACTTTCCGTAATGGTGCCGCTCATTTGCCTGTTTTGCCGGATGAGTGAACGTTGCAATACTTTAATGGAACGACTGAGTATACTTGTTAATCCACCAAGCAACACCACACCAATTAAAAAAACGGGGATCAATGCCCAGTGTTTGGTAACTGCATACCACATGAGAAAACCAATACCAACAATGGAAGAAAATAAAATATTGATGAATGAAGTGATGAAGCGTTCGGTATCGTTCCGTACTTTTTGCAGTACCGATAAAATTTCCCCGCTGCTCTGGTCTTCAAAATCCTGGTACGGCAGCCGCAGCATTTGTTTTAATCCATCATTAAAGATCTGCATCCCGAATTTCTGCACCACCAATCGCATCACATAATCTTTCAGGGATAAAAAAAGCCTGGCAGCTAATGCAATGGCAACAGCTATTCCAAGCAAGCCCAACACGCCACGGATTAGTTCTTCTTCCGATCTGTTTTCGGGGTTGAGTGTATAGTCGTCGATAATACGTCCAAGTATAATCGGATCGTATAACGAAAGTATTTGTGCAATACCGGCCAGCAGTAATGCAGCAAATACCAGCAGCCGGTAAGGTTGTAGATATAGCCAGAGTATTTTCATAAAAAGTGGTTAGTGTATTATAAACAAGCTACTGATTTGTTTCGAGTTCCAGAAAACGTTGGTACAGTTGTTCGGTTATTGGGCTGGCTTTGCCGGTTCCAATTTGGGTACCATTCACAGAAAACACAGGCAGCAATCGTTTTGTTGTACTACTTACGAATACTTCTTTTGCATGCAGCACATCGTGTAACGATACCGCTTTTTCGTTTACATCCATCGTTTGCGATGCCACTTGCAGAATATGTTTACGGGTGATGCCATACAATACATTACTGTCGGATGTGATCAATTCGTTTTGCTGTGTTACAACAAATACATTTGATCGGGGAAGTTCACTGATGTATCCGTCTTTTACATACAATACATCGCTGGCACCTGCATCTTTTACTTTTTGTTGCAGATATACTCCCATCAGGTAGTTGATTGATTTTACCGTTGGTAATTCACGAACATATTCTTCGGTTATGATATGTAAACCTTTTGACGGATCAAACGCCGCAACCATCGTTAATGTGCTTTGTGTGATGATGATGTTGGGTGTTGTGGGCGTATACGTATCGGCTGCATTACCACCGGTAACAGTGATACGGATACCTGATGTTAAGAGATTGTTTTTATAGATGAGTTCATCCACAATATTTTTTGAACTCATCCTTACTGAAAGGAAGCTGCAAACGCAATACTGATGCAGAATGTTGTAACCGATCAAGATGATGATCGATAAACAACGGCACTTACTCAACTGTACGAAAAAAATCAAACACGCCATACCCACGCTGGATCGCAAGATCACTTACAGGTAATACCGCTGTTCTCGCTGTCTACAAATTGATTGTTGATAAATGCCCACATATTCAGTTGATGCGATTGTATTGTTTCAAAATCGGTATTACTTTATCGATTGGCAAGGCTTCAATGGTTCGTGCCGCCTTTGCCTTTCATATCTGTTGCCATAAACAACGAATTGATGATGGCTTCTTCTGTTGCTTCAATCGCTGCCATAAACAGCGGACTCATTACATCGTTGCGCAACACCGTTGTTGTGATGGTGGATGTTTTGCTGTCGTGTGCAATCAACACCGATGCATTGTTGGAGAAAGCAATCACATAATCGCCGCTGCCGTTCGATGCAATGCCACCTGTTTTTGCCAAACCCATAAATGCACGTTTGGCTAAACGTTCAAGGTTGCGACTGTCAAGTGGCGCATCGGTTGCTACTACGATCATACAGGAGCCATCAACCGGATTTTGTAATTGATCGCTGAAGGAATAACGTCCCAGCTTTTCACCAACAGGAACACCATCGATCTGTAAAACACCACCAAAATTTGTTTGTACCAACACGCCAACAGTATAACCACCTAATGATGCAGGAAGTTTTCGTGACGCTGTACCAATACCTCCTTTAAATCCAAAACAAACAGTACCGGTTCCCGCACCAACATTTCCCTGTTGTGGTTTTTGTGTGGAGGCGGTATTGATTGCCTGTAAAACATGATCCACTGTTACATGCTTGCCACGTATATCATTCAACGCACCATCGTTTGTTTCACCAACCACTGCATTCACCGATTGTACCTGTTCATTTCCTTTTTGTGTAAGTGTATAGTTGATGACGCCATTGATTCCTTCTGCAACACTCAAGGTATTGGTTAAGATGATCGGTGATTCAATATTGCCCAGTTCTTTTATTTGTGTGGTACCTGCGAGTTTACCAAAACCGTTGCCGGTAAAAACTGCAGCCGGTACTTTTTGTTGAAACAGATTATCGCCATGTGGAAGAACGGCTGTTACGCCTGTGCGGATACTATCTGCAACGATCAATGTAACCTGACCAACCCTTACACCTGCCACATCAACAATTGAATTGGTGGGTCCTTTCTGCATCACACCGATCTTTACGCCGTATGCTTCAGCAGGTTTTCGTTCCTGTGCCTGCGAGCAAATGCAAAAAAGAATTGTTGAAATGAAAAATATGAACTGCATGTTGTTGAATTATGATTGCCGTGTTCTTTGTGCTGCTAAAAATTTGTTACACAAAGTTCGCAAAGGATACACGAAGTACACAAAGGGATAATACAAGGTAAAGCTTATTCACGTGCTTGACAGGTTTCTATCAGGGTTGCCAACCTTCAAAAGGTTGGCAACCCTTTTTACTATTCCCCTGGATGATAGGTACGCTCTGCATGTTTCAACACATCTTCCTTATAAAATAACACATCTTTAAATTGCCCTTTCGTGTACATTTTCAGTTGATCACTGAAATGTTTACTGTTGGGATCGCCACTATTACCACCAGCCAGCAAAGATTTTGCTTTGATCTTTTCACCAAACTCAACAGCGCAGATAAAACTATTACCATGGAAGCCATAGCGCTTTTTTGTACCCTCGAATGTGCGGCTGTTATACGAAGGTAACATGCCCCACAAAGCAGATGCAAATGGAACGGGATAACTGATCTTGCTGTCATCATACTTTTGAACCAGATCATTACTCACCCGTTGATAGCGGTTGATATCGCCCCATGGAATTTCCCATGTGCCAAATTGCTGCTTCAATTGTTTTACTGTTTCATTGAGAGGTACTAATAATTGTAACGGAATTGCTGTAGCAGCAAAACGTTTCGTAGCAGTTACCTGGTCATCGTCGCCATCTTCAATATAAATTCTGCGGATATCAGCATTTAAACGTTGTGCCCATTCTACCGCCAATGTTGTGGCAATGGAATGATTGGACGAATAGTAATTCCAGTTTTTTAATACAGCAATGGGTGCTGCCAATGAACGATGCAGACTGTCGCCCGGTTGCACACCTGTTTCATAGGCTTTCAGCAGCGCAGGGATCAGCACTTCAAAGGCGGAGAGATAGGTATCATATCCTGCAGCAATGGTTTTATCGATCGTGAATTTATTTTCTTTGCTCAACACTCTTGCTGCGTTGATACCTCTGAAATTTTCTCCATCGGGTGCCATGTAAGCAGGATAACTTTTTTTCTTTGGACTTGCTTCTCCACTTACTGTGTAAGGGGTAGAGTTGCAGTTTTGTATCCATCCTGTTGCAGGATTAATTACCTGCACTGTTTCTGTTGCATCATGCAAACCCTGCCATTCAGTTGCGGCTGTTGTACCATCAACAACTTTGCTCCAATTGAATTTTGTATCACGCTTCGGTACATAGTTACCATGCCAATAGGCAATATTTCCTTTGTTATCAGCAAACACAGTGCTGTTGCTTGTGTTACCACGAAGCGCCATTACTTTTTTATAATCATCCAATCCTTTTGCTTTGGTGCGTTGCCAGCTTTGCAATAATCCATTGATCATGCGGTTGCTGGAGCGCACACTGATGTATTGTCCGTTCCGCTTTGCCATTACAGGTCCATGATGTGTTGCGTATGTTGTAAATGTTTTTGTGATGAGTTCATTTCCCTGCTTTACTTTAATACTGATCTGTTTTTGTTTTACCGCACGCTTTTCATTGTTGTATTCATACATCATGTTCTTTCCACTGCCACTCATCTTTTCTGCATACATATCAGCTACATCCACATTGGCACTGGTGTGCATCCAGCCACAATATTCATTGAAGCCCTGGTAAACGAAAAACTGTCCCCATGTAACGGCACCGTAAGCATTCAATCCCTGTTCACTCACTACATGCACTTCAGGTCGAAAGTAAAAGGTGACATGCGGATTGATATACAAAATAGCTTTTCCACTTTCTGTTTTTGTTGGAGCAATTGCAAACCCATTAGAGCCGCTGCTGTTATCTGTAAATTCTTTGGGATGATAAGCAACCGTTGCATTCCCATCGCCATATAAATTCCGTACATCAGTAGCGGTTATATCGCCCGTGCTGATGGCTCCAATACTTCCATCGGTCCATAGTAATTGATACCAGGGTTTAAAACGATTGAGAAGTGCGGGTTTTACATCGGGATGTGTGTAGAGATAATAATTGATCCCATCGGCATAAGCCTGCAACAATGTTTTTAACCATTGGGGAGCTTTGTTATAATCAGCAACGGCTTCTGCACTGTCGATCACTAAACGTACATACAGATCATTGTACAATTCACTTTCACCGGCAACTTCTGCTCTGCGACCCAGCTTTTCAATATAGTTTGCTTCCACCCGTTTAAAATCATCTTCGCATTGTGCATACAACAAACCAAATACAGCATCGGCATCTGTTTTTCCATAGATATGTGGAATACCCCAGTTATCACGAATAATGGTAACACGCTGCGCCTGCTGTTTCCAGCGTTTGATCTCTGCGTTTGAAAATGACTGTGCAAAAATTTGTAGTGGCAGCAAAAGAAAAACAAGAAAATACTTCATAGCTGTAAGTAGAGTTGGTCTATTCCTCTAAGCTAAGTATTCGTTGCTGTCTGAGCAAAAGCAGTTATTGTTCGTCGGGTAAAATTATATGCGTGGTGTTTACAGTTTGTTTCTTCCGAAGATCAGGCTGCCAGTAAAAGAACAAACGGATGGTATGGTTACGGTTGTATTGATAACCACTTAAACGTTGCTGATGCAGCAACATGTATCCGGCATCAAAGGAAAGGGAAGGGGTGATTTGCTGCCGAATGCCAGCAAACAGTCGGTTCTGATCGAACGTATTATAAATAATGTCGTTTCCTGTTTGGAGTAACAGTTCATCAGCAAGGGCAAATGAAGGGATGTATGTCTTTTTACTTACGGGGATGTTGAGATATAATTGATAGCGGTAGCGGGTACTGTAACGGTATTCGTTAGTGGGTAAAAAATCCATTACCCGTTGTTGCCAGCGCTCTTCTATCCGCAACCGTTGCTGTAGCCGGATTTTGCCAAACGCATGCGTGAGTTGTGCATGTTGATACAACCTGTTTTCATTGGCAAATAACTCTGTGGCGCCAGTACGGTTGGCCAGCCATAAATGACCCCCACCTCCACCGATATTAAAATGTGGGGTACTATGATAAACAGCACCCAGCCGTAGAAAATAAAAGCTGTTGTTCTTTAGAAAATCCGTGCGACGGATATGTACATCGGCTACTACACTCCACTTATTACTCACACGCAGCTGATTATTACTACTCCACCAGAAATGATTTTGTGTTTGTACGTCGGGGTTACGTTGTGCAACACAGGGAATAGCAATGAGCGCCAGTACGAAAAAAAGAAATGCAGGTTTCAAGAAAACATTGTTTGATGGAACCGCAAAGTTATCCGATCGCAGAACGAATAACAGTGATGTAGGTCACACCTGTTACAAATTGAAATTAGACAGCGTCTGCAATTTCGTACTATTCATTTGGCTGCTGAATCAGTGAAAAGATTTGCTGCTTAAACAACGGATCAATCCAGTACTTCATACACAGCCACTTCCTGTAATTTGTTTTTTAAAGCTACATCACCTACTTTTTTGCAATTGAATGATTCCTTTACATTTTCCCATGCTGCTTCGCTGATGATGATCTGGTTGGGTTTTGCAACTGACTGTAAACGTTGAGCTGTATTTACCGTATCACCAATAACGGTGTAGTCCAGCCGCTTTAATGTAACGGAACCGATATTGCCTGAAATCATTTCCCCACTGTTGATGCCAATCGATACTTTGGGTGTAAATTGATCTGACACCGACGGGAGCAAGGCTACTTTACTGCGAACCGCCAATGCTGCATCAATTGCACGGTCCAGATGAAAATTTCCACGGAACACCGCCATTACTGCATCACCGATAAACTTATCAACGTAGCCGCCCTGTGCAATAATTTCTTTCACCATCACATCAAAATAATTATTGAGTAATTGCACCACTGCATCGGCACTGGTGGTTTCGCTGATGGAAGTGAAACTGCAGATATCAACAAACATTACGGTTGCTTCCAGCGTTTCGTTTTCCATTAACGAACTTTCATATTCACGACTGCCCATAAAGTTGAGCACCGTTTCATCCACATACATTTTCAGGATATTATTTTCTTTGATTGCCTTTAAGGTATCCTTAATGTGCAGTACATGTTTCAGGGTTTTTTCCATCGTAAGCTGCAGGTCTTCAAAGTTGATGGGTTTGGTAATAAAATCAAACGCACCACGGTTCATAGCAGTACGGATGTTTTCCATATCACCATAAGCTGATACGATCACCGATTTGATCAAGGGATTTGATTCACCCAGTCTGCTCAGCAATGTAAGTCCGTCCATTTCCGGCATGTTGATATCGCTCAACACAATATCAACATCAGGATGCTGCAGAATTTTTTCCAGTGCATCCGTTCCATTGATGGCGAAAACAAATTCATATTGCTGTTCTCTTATCTTTTGCCTGAATTTCTGCTTGATTAGTACTTCCAGATCCGCTTCATCATCAGCTACTAATATTTTTGCCATCAGTTTATGGTTTTGAGTTTTTCTTTTAATGCTGTAAAGTCAACTGGTTTGGTTAAAAAATCATCTGCACCTAATTTTTTTGCCATGTTGAAATTTTCATCATCGCCATAGGCGGTGATCATCATTACAACCGGCGGTGGTTTGTAATATTTCTGTTTGATTTCTTCCAGCAACTGGAGTCCACTCATGCCCGGCATATTAATATCGCTGAGAATGAGAACCGCTTCATGCTCATGCTGCTTGCAGGTAAGTAAGGGCTTCTTCGCCGGAAAATGCAAAAACAAAATTGAATTCGCCGTTTTTGATCTCTTTTCTGAAACGTTGTTCAAACAACACCTTTACATCCTGTTCGTCGTCTACTACTAAAATTTTCATTGTTACTGTAAATTTATATTGGTAAACTAATATTGAATGTTGTTCCTTCATTTTCTTTTGTTTCTACTTTCAACTCACCGCCATGCGCTTTACAATATCATAACTCAATGACTCAATCCCAATCCTGTTCCTTCGCCGGTAGGTTTGGTGGTAAAGAAAGGTTGAAATATTTTGTCTAATACTTTTTTGTGGAATACCGTTGCCGTTATCTGTTACATTAATTTCAACTTTATCATTCCATTTTTTTTGTACTTACAGAAACCGTTGGTTCGTATCCTCGCAATATTTGTCTTTCTTCTTTTCATCCACCACATAAAATGCATTGGTAATTAAATTGAGAATTACCCTTCCAATATCCTGCGGAATGATATTGATGTTGCCAATGCTTTCATCAAAATCGGTTTTCATGGATTGCATTGAATGATTTGTCTTTTGCCCGTAATCCATGATACGCTAAGCGCAAATATTCATCAGCCAATGCATTGATATCGGTTGGCTCTTTTTGCCACTGCTGCTGCGGCTGTGTTGCAACATTCCTTTTACAATCGAATCGGCCCGTTTACCATGGTGATTATTTTTTCTTCATTCTGCGATCACATCATCTGCAATTGCTTTTACTTCATCCAGTATTTCCTTTTTCCATTTCTTCTTTCATTTCTGTCAGCAATTCTTTATTTACTTCAGAAAAATTATTGACGAAGTTCAATGGGTTTTGAATTTCATGTGCAATACCTGCTGTGAGTTCACCAAGGCTGGCCATTTTTTCCGATTGGACCAATTGAGCCTGTGTAGCTTGAAGCGTTTTGTATGCTTTCTCAATTTCTTTTGCCTGTTCCAATTCTTTTTGCTGTGCTCTCTCCCTTTCTCTTTTTATGATGTAACTCTTCTGGTATTTGTAAATTAAATACCCTGCAATTATTACGAATAATGCATAGATACAGTAAGCCCACCACGTTTTCCACCAAGGTGGAGATATGATGATGGAAAGTGTTTTTTCAGTGATGGTTCCTTCACTGTTGATCGCTCTTACACGTAATGTGTATCGGCCGGGGGGAACATTGAAAAAAGATGCTTTATGATCGGTTCCTAAATTATTCCAGGCGTTGTCAAAGTTTTCAAGTTGATAGAGGTACTTGATTGCTTCAGTAGAATTATAATTGAGTGCAATGAATTCAAGTGAAAATGTATGTTGGTGATAAGCGAGATTTATTTTTTCTGTTTTCCAAATGGGGGCTGAAAGAATTCCATCATCACCTGGAAATATCTCTTTGCTTCCTATAATGAGTTGTGAAAAATTTAAGACCGGTGCAGGATTGCTTACATTAATTTCCTCCGGCTTAAACATATAGTAGCCATTGCTTCCACCAATAAATAAACGGCCATCGGCTGACTTGTAATTATTCAGCCAGTTCCAATTGGAGGAGAGGATGCCATAGTCGGCATTGAATAGTTGTATGCGTTCACGGTTAGCACTTATTTTAAGAATGGCATTAGCGGTAGATACCCAAAGCGTTTGTTGATCGTCTTCCAGAATATTTAGTATCATATCAATGCCCATAGCGAAAACAGGCGAATTAAATTGAACAAACTGGTCTTTTGCTTCATCGTATTGATACAATCCCATATCGGTGCCTGCCCATAATATTCCTTTTTTATCAACCAATACTGCTCTTGCACTGTAACCTTTTAAATAGTGCCTGAAAGAATTGCTATCGCTGATAAACTTATCTACACCGCCAACATTGGCAAACCACATACTGTTCTTTTTATCTTTGGCAATACTAAATACGGTAGTGCCGCTGATACCTTTCTCATCTTCCTTGTTGACACGCCACACCTTGAAATTGTTCGTAGAACGATCAACTCTTGCCAAACCATTTTCACCGCCCAGCCACAAGTAGCGATCGTTCTCAATAAAAACAGAATGCAACGAATCCATGGTAGTGCCATGGGTTGCATTTACTGGTTTAATATGTGTAAACTTTCCGGTTAGCGGATCAAACAGATCAAGCCCAGCAGCATGGGTGGCAATATATAGCTTGCCCTTTTCATCGGGCTTGATATCAACTACAGAATTATGGTTTAAACTGTTGGGATTGTTGGGATCATGTTTCCAGGATTTAAATGAGTTTGTAGTAAGGTCTTTACGTACAAGTCCTTCGTCGGTGCCAAACCAGAGTATGTTACCATTGGGCTCAAGATAAAATGAGTTAACAGCATTTTTGTTTGGGAAATAGGGGATCGTTTTTCTGCCGTATGATACGGTGTAAATATTACCTGTGCTGCCGGAGATCCATGTTGAACTATCTGCAGCAATTATGAAACTTATAGCGCCATCGTCTTTAAAACCAGTAAGCGTATCTTTTTCGAACGGAGAATTATTTTTTTTGTCTTTTGGTGATCCGAGATGCCAGGTCTGCCGGGTTATAGGATCATACCAGTTGAGACCGTTATCAAACGACCCGATCCATATCTTTCCAAAATGGTCTTCCCGTATAAAACTGATGGTACCTGTTGTGTCATTTTTGCTGATGGTTGGCCTGCTCAATTTCCCCGGTTGCGAAGGATCATACAAATGCCTTGTAAACTTGCCCGTTTCCCTGTCGAGTGTATGCAAGCCATTTCCATTGGAACCCACCCAGAAATTACCTTTGCTATCTTCAAAAATAGCAGAAACGAAAGGGTTTATCAGGCTCTCCGGGTTTAGAGGATCTGCTTTATAAAATAGTTGTTTGCCTGTAGAAGGATCGAGCCGAAAGAGCCCATCAAAATCGCCGGCTTTATTGGCTAAAATATTAGCGGTAGAGTACCAGATAATACCTTTTTTATCTTCATACACTGCAAAAATTGCTGTGCTGGTATCAACTGTTTTGTCATTTATTTTTTTTGGGATATGTGTAAATATTCCGGTTTTGGTATCGAAACATTCAAGCCCATTATACGTACCCAACCAAAGCTTGCCGGTATGATCAACTATAATACTTACCACAGTATCGGAAATAAGACTATTGGGATCGGCTTTACTGTTTCTGAAGTGAGTGAACTTATTTGTAACGGGGTCAAACTTATCAAGACCGTTACCGGCGGTTGCAATCCAGATGTTGCCAAATGAATCGGTGGCCATTGAGATGATTATATTACTGGCAGGTGAGTTTGGGTTTTCCGGCTCATGTCTGAACGTTTTAAATGTTTTACCATCATATCTGATCAATCCTTTAGTAAAACTGCTAAACCAGATATAACCCTGCTGATCCTGGGTAAATCCATAAGCCGGACCAAAGTGTTGCTTTTTTTCATCTACCTGCAAATTGAATTGAGGTTGTTGTGCAACAGCTTGTACAGCAATTGCAACCAATAGTAAAAAGGACAATAAACTTTTTTTCATACTCAATTTTCTTTTGCAGGTAGTTGAATGATAAATGATCTGAATCACAGATTTGCACGCCTGCCCCGCTACAAACGGGGGATATATGGATTTCACTGATTTCATTCTATCGTACATCTGTATAATCATTTAATGATGTTTTAATCAGTGATTCAGACAACAGGCAATTGAATAATAAATTCAGTTCCTTCTCCTTCTTTTGTTTCTACTTTCAACTCTCCACCATGTGCTTTTACAATATCATAACTCAAACTCAATCCCAAACCCGTTCCCTGCCCGGTTGGTTTGGTGGTAAAGAAAGGTTGAAAAATTTTGTCGAGTATTTTCTGTGGAATACCGTTGCCGTTGTCGGTTACAGTAATTTCAACTTTACTGTTCACTTTTTTTGTCTTTACACAAACGGTTGGTTCATAGGTAGAGGATTGAAATTGTAGAGCGTTTTCTTCCTTCTTCCTTAAGCCTTCCAGCTTATTCCTTTCGGTTACCACATAGAAGGCATTCGTAATTAAATTCAGAATCACTCTTCCCATATCCTGCGGAATGATGTTGATATTTCCAATGCTTTCATCAAAATCGGTTTTCATGGTGGCATTAAACGATTTGTCTTTTGCCCTTAAACCATGATAGGCCAATCGAAAATATTCATCGGCCAAAGCATTGATATTTGTGAGCTCTTTTATACCGCTGCTGCTTCTCGAATGTTGCAGCATTCCTTTTACAATATCTGCAGCACGCTGGCCGTGATGATTTATTTTTTCAAGATTTAGTTTTACATCGTCTGCAATTTCTTTTGCGTCATCAGTATTACCTTTATCCAACTCCTCTTTCATTTCATCCAACAGCTCTTTGGTTACTTCCGAAAAATTATTGACAAAGTTCAATGGGTTTTGAATTTCATGAGCAATACCGGCAGTAAGCTCTCCCAAGGAGGCCATTTTTTCGGATTGTATTAATAGTGCCTGTGTGGACTTTAATTCAATAACAGTTTGTTGTAATTCTTCTTTTTGCCGGGTAAGTTCAGCTGTGCGTTCTTTTACCTGTACCTCTAACTCCACTTTTATTTTTTCTGTAATCTTGTACTCTTTTTCTTTCTCTTCGTTTTTCAGCCGTTCTTTTTCAAGTGCCTTTTTTTGTTTATTGGTTATAACAAGCATGGCTACCATCCATGCAAACGCAAATAACTCCGCCGCATTGAAATAGGAATCCCATTTTTTTAAAAAAGTACGATCAATAAGTTGTACCGCATCTTCAACTATGTTAACAACTATTAAAGGCAGGAAGGCATAGGTAAAAGACTTCGCCTTCGAGAGTTCTTTCCTGGTGAAGATCAGATAAAACAGGAAAAATAATAATACATGGCTTAGCCACGCAAACACTAATTGCCCGGGCCTGAATGTAAAATTGAGAATCAATAAGGCGACACTGATACCGGTTCCAACGATAAACAACCTGTCCAATTTAGAAGGCAAGCCATTCAGTTGTGAAGTTTTTCGCAGGTAGTTTAGAAGAATAAGTGTCAGTATGCTTTGTGCAATCATAGTTCGTTTAGTTATTCGATCTTAAAAACGGTAAAGTAATAACAAACTCGGTAGATTCGTTTTCCTTTGTCTTTACATTTAACTCCCCACCATGCGCCTTCACAATATCATAACTCAAACTCAAACCCAAGCCTGTTCCCTGCCCGGTGGGTTTGGTGGTAAAGAAGGGTTGAAATATTTTGTCCAGTATTTTTTGAGGAATGCCGTTGCCATTATCTTTTACACTTAATCAAAACTTTATTCCCTTCTTTTTTGGTGCTTACTCCAAACTGTTGGTCTATGTACCTGAATCAGTGTCTGAGAGCTTCTTTTCATTGCACTACATAAAATGCATTGGTAATTAAATTCAAGATCACTCTTCCAATATCCTGCGGAATGATATTGATGTTACCAATCTTTCATCAAAATCAGTTTTCAATGTTGCATTGAACGATTTGTCTTTTGCACGAAGACCATGATAAGCTAATCGCAAATATTCATCAGCCAGTTTATTAATATCCGTTGGTTCTTTGGTAGCCACTGCTGCTGCGGCTGTGTTGCAGCATTCCTTTTACAATATCATCTGCACGTTTACCATGATGATTGATTTTTTCAAGATTTTGTTTTAGATCATGCTATCTCATAGCATTTGCATTTCATTTGCTTCCTGCACGTTCATTGCCTTTGCTCACTGTTGCCTTCTTCTCATTTCATCAAGCAACTCTTTACTTACTTCAGAAAAATTATTGACGAAGTTTAACGGGTTTTGAATTTCATGTGCAATGCCGGCGGTGAGTTCACCAAGGCTGGCCATTTTTTCTGATTGTATCAATTGCTTTTGTGTAGCTTGCAATTCTGTTAAAGCTTCTTCTGCTTTTTGCTTGGCTTCTTTAATGGCTATTAAATCCTGCTCTGCCTGCATGGCATGTGCTTCTGCAATCTGTAAATCATTGAAACGGGTGTATGCCAATGAAAAAACAGAAGCCGCTCTTCGCAGCAGGTCCCAGCTTTCTGTTGAAATATCACCGGGTGAAGCAGCTCCCATATAACCACCATTAAATTTTACAAGATGATAGGTACGCTCCGGGATTTCATCACCATAATAACCCTGTAATACGTTTGATTTTTCTTGCACAATAGTTTATCCATTCCTTCCTGTTATCGCCTTTCATTACAATGGAAGCCTGCTCCTTCTGCGATAGATAAAATTTCCGCATCTCACTACCCACCCAAGTATCGTGCAAATGCTATCGTCATTTCATCACTTACCAATCTTTTATTTTCCTCTCTGATATCTTTGATGGCATACCAGCATTCGGCTTGCTCATTTTCTTTATCAACGATGTATATAGAACTTGTTTCCAATTCTTCCACACCCAACTGTCCCATTTCTTTTCGTAATAATTCTGCTACTTCAATCAATTCTTCGGGTTTCTGCATAGCCAGAGAACGGGAACGAACTTTTTCCATTGCTGCTTCTATTTGCGCTTCTCTTGCCTGTGCTTCTGCTTTTTGCAGATCAAGAAAACGGGTATAGGTCTGTTGAAATACTTTTGTAAACCGCAACATAATATCTGTTTGTCCTGCAGATAATTTAAGGCCACCAACAATCAATAAATACCCTTCTTTAAAATAGAAATTATGCAGGAACAATCTTGCCGGTGAAATGGCAATCAGTTGCGCTGCATTTAACGGAAAGTTGGTACTGCGTTCCGCAATAAATGTTTGGTGGCTGATCGTTTCTTCTTCATCCATTTCAACAACAAAATAAGAACTTCCTTTTTTCCAGTTCTCCACCATCTGTTGCATATGAATGGTTTCATTATGCGGAATGATAACGGGCACCGGAAACATTTTTTTTGTGAACGGATCAGGCGTATAATTCAACCCATTTTTTTCTTCCTTATCCATTAATACATAACCAGCGGTTAAGCTTTCAATACCCAGCTTTTGCATTTCTACAAAAAGAATTTCAGATGCTTCCAGCAGTTCATCACTTTTGTGCATGGCCATACTTCTGCTTCGTACTCTTTCCAGTGCTGCTTCTATCTGTGCTTCTCTTGCCTGTGCTTCTGCTTTTTGCAGATCAAGAAAACGGGTATAGGTTTGTTGAAATACTTTTCCAAAACGCATCAGCGTAGTATTCTCTGTCATCGGTATAAGGAATACCCGAAAAGTTTTCGATGTATAGAGCAACATTATCTAACAATACAGTTGATGCTGCAAGACCCGGGCAGCTTAAATAAAATTCTTTTGATGCTTCCGGTAACCCTGGAACGTATGATAAAAGCTCATTGTAAAATTTGTTCTTTTCTTCAAAATTCAAATGAGTGGCAAAGAAGTCTGTACCTTTTTCTTTTGCTTCATTAAATTGAATTGCCCAAACAGAATCAAAATAAGGATGCGTTATTTTAGAAGGAATGTCCTGTTCATCAGCGATCCAGAAATGCCAATCGCCTTTCTGGTTTATAGTCAACAACAAAACCGGCATGGTCAAGATGAATGTTTAAATGCCTGAAGTTGCTGGTAAACAATTTTTATTACTTCTTTCAGCTCTTCACTTTTTTGCATACCCATGCTTCTGCTTCTTACTCTTTCCAGTGCAGTTTCTATCTGTGCTTCTCTTGCCTGTGCTTCTGCTTTTTGCAAATCAAGGAAACGGGTATAGGTTTGTTCAAATACTTTAGCAAAGCGTTGAAGAATGTCAGCATTTTCTGTTGAAAGTGCATTTTTGCCAAGTGCCTGCAATGAACCATAATTGAAAAAGGCAGTTGAAAAGGTTACAGCTGGCAGTTCTATCATTATTCTTTTAGCATCATCCGGAATATTTTTAAAATCAGTTGCTGAAAAAAATATCGCATCAAAATCCTTTTTCATTTTCCCTGTATATTCAAATACAGCATACTTTTCACCGTGTTTCCATGCGTCCAGCTGTTTATTTACATAAGGGTGATTTATATAAGGTACTTTATAGCTTTCAGGATAGATTTCTTTTGTAAAGCCTGCTACCCAAAACTCCCTGTTGCCCGTTAGCTTATCTGCAATAACAATATTACAGGCATGGGCATTAAAATCAAGCTGCTGCAACTGCTCATAAATAGTCATTACCACTTCCCTTAATTCATCACTTTGTTGCATGGCCATTGTTCTGGCCCTCACTCTTTCTAATGCCAATTCTATTTGTGCCTCTCTTCCCTGCGCTTCTGCTTTTTGCAGATCGAGGAACCTTGTATAGGTCTGGTCAAAAACTTTTCCAAAGCGTTTGAAAATGTCATGAGCATCGGGAACAGGCTCATAAGTAATAAACAACAAAAATCCTTTTGAGAAATAAGCCTGGTGCATTATTTGAAAAGTAGGTAGCGGATGACCCGTTGCTGTAATCGAATCTAAAATTTCTCCCATCAGTGGCAGCGTACGCATATACTGGTAGTGCTTCACCAATTTTTTGCCACCCATTTCTACCACATGTAAAGATTTTCCCTGTTCACTGCCTTTCCGCATTTCTATAAACAATTCATCTTTTGTAGTAGGGGCTGAAAATGCTGGTTGCATAACGCCTTCACTGCTCATCCATAATGTAATCGCTGATTTTTTATCATCATTCCAGGTGCAATAACCAGCACTCCATGCTGGCATACCCAGTAATTGCACTTGTTGAAATAAAAGATTTGCGGCTTCAGGTAATTCATTACTGTTCTGCATAGCCATTGTTCTGGCCCTTACTCTTTCCAATGCTAATTGAATCTGGCTTTCTCTTGCCTGTGCTTCAGCTTTTTGCAAATCAAGGAAACGGGTATAGGTCTGTTCGAAAACTTTTGCGAAACGTATAAAAATATCATGCGATTCGGGCACCGGATCTAACGTGATAAACAGCAAATAACCATATTTGAAATAAATAACATGGTCTGTCTGACGTACAGGGAAAGAACCGCCATTTGCTTTCATTTCTTTAAGTGCATCACCCATTACCGGTAGTGTACATAAATATTGATAATGAGCAGCACAGGCTTTACCCTCGATAGTCTCAATATGTATTGCCTTTCCTGCGAGGCCTGCCTCATAATAACGAAGAAAAATCTTTTCTCTTGGTGTTTTGTAAGTTGGCATTGTACCTGCCTCTGAACTAAACCATTCTGTTGATTCATTGTCGCCATAAATATTAAAGGCGCATCCTCTTGTATTAATACCTAAAGCCCTTACCTGGCTATCTAATAAAAAAGAGGCCTCTGCCAATTCATCACTATGCTTCATGGCCATGGTTCTGGCTCTTACCCTTTCCAATGCTAACTCTATTTGAACTTCTCTTGCTTGTGCTTCAGCTTTCTCAATATCCACATACCGCTGATAAGCCATATCAAATACGTTGCGGAATTTTTTTAATACTTCCACCTCGTCTTTTGAAATAGGACTAAACGTGGAAATGCCCAACGCACCCACTCCGGTGGAATAGAAATAGTAATACAGCGCAGAAATTTTGTTGAGCCGAGGGTCGTTATATTCGCCGCTGCTGCGCCTTCTTTGCTGCCAGCTTTTTAATCCATCTTTATTGATAACCAGTTTTGCAAAAGCATCTTTCGCTTTCCGTATTTTCTTTTGAAATGCTGAAAATGTGGGGTGACTGCTATAAGGTAGTTTGGCAAAGTTTCCACCAGCAAAATCGGAGTAATCATAATCGTGTAACAGGTCATTCTCATCATCCCAGAAGTTGATAAGCGTATTGCGTAAATCCTTAAATCCCAATAATTGTAATTCGCTAAAGAAAACTTTACAAATGTTCAGAATATCGCCCGGTTTATTCATGCCCATCGTTACAGCTCTTACTCTTTCCAGCGATGCTTCAATTTCTAATTCCCGGGTTTTGGTTTGCAAATCCGCTGTTCGCTGCGCAACAACTAATTCAAGTTGTTTCATTTTTTTTTCAGCTTCACCCAAATGGAAGGTATCATTTGTTGTGCTGGCCGCATCGGGCATAGATCCATGAAACAAGACCAATTGCCATTTATTAAACCGGTATTTATATACACAACTCATATATAGATGAATGCTGTGCTTATTCTTCTTGTCGCCGATTTGTACCACTATTTCGTCGTGAAACTGGGCTGTAGTTTCATCAATAAATTTTGGGCGATAAGGAGTAATGATCTTTGCGTTAAACAACATGCCTTTCGCCTGTTGCCGGCTTTTCATCAACATTTTTCGATAGTCTTCTCTCGACTTTACTTTTTCATCAGCTGCAGTACCAAAGCCACTTACATTTTCAGCAATGTACTGGTTTATGTATCGAAGCGGCGCCTTCATATCAAGTATGCTTATTTCCATTGCACATTGGTAGGCTTCTGCCAACGCTGCTTTTATCTGTTTGGTCAATTTCATATTTAGCTGTTAACCGGTAAAACAATAATAAATGCTGAACCTTCTCCTTCCTTTGTTTCCACTTTCAACTCTCCACCATGTGCTTTTACAATATCATAAGCTCAATGATAATCCCAATCCTGTTCCCTGCCCGGTTGGTTTGGTGGTAAAGAAGGGTTGAAATATTTTATCTAATACTTTTTGAGGAATGCCATTGCCATTGTCAGATACTTTTATTTCAACTACTCCGTACTCTCCCTGAAGGGGGCTGAATCGAACTTGTTGTAATGGTAACAGTTGGTTCGTAAGCTTCAGCGATGCCTGTTTTCTTTTTTTCATTCACAGCATAAAATGCATTGGTAATTAAATTCAAAATCACTCTTCCAATATCCTGCGGAATGATATTTATGTTTCCAATGCTTTCATCAAAATCTGTTTTCATCGTTGCATTAAATGATTTGTCTTTTGCTCTTAATCCATGATAAGCCAATCGTAAATATTCATCTGCCAATGCATTGATATCTGTTGGTTCTTTTACACCACTGCTGCTGCGGCTGTGTTGCAACATTCCTTTTACAATGGCATCGGCTCTTTTGCCATGATGATTTATTTTTTCTACATTCTGTTTTACATCATTTGCAATTTCTTTTGCTTCTTCAATATTTCCTTTATCAATTCTTCATTCATTTCATCAATCAATTCTTTACTTACTTCCGAAAAATTATTGACGAAGTTTAACGGGTTTTGAATTTCATGGGCAATGCCTGCAGTGAGTTCACCCAGGGAAGCCATTTTTTCGGATTGGATGAGTTGGGATTGGGTGGATTTTAATTCCTGCAAAGCAGTATCTGCTTTTTCTTTCTGTAAATCAGTTTCTGCTTTTTGCATTTGCAGCAGATTATAGGCTTTCTGTTTTTGCCGGTTGTTGCGGTAGATCAGTAGAATGATGATGATGGCCACAGCAATTCCTGCAAACAGGATATACATCCTTCGTTTGTTTTCGGATTCTGTTCGCTTCTTTTCTTCTTCTTGCAACCGGATTTGTTCATCCAATGTTAAACGTTGAAAAGCTGAAAGCCTGTTTAATTTATTCGCTGTTAAACTATCCTTCACGGTAATAGCAAGTTGCAGGTATTTGTTGGTGCTGTCGGTATTTCTTTTTAGCGAATAAGCCGCAGCCAGATTCTGGTACACCTTACCAAGGTTTATATCTCTGGACCAGAATGTAGTGACAGCGCCAAGTGATTCAACTACTGCAAAGGTTTTAGATGCATAATGCAGCGATGAATCGGCATTTCCATTTGTTTTATAGTAGTTCGTGAGGCTTTCATATACACCGGCAACAACAGTAAAGTTTGCTTCCGGGATGGCATATTGAAGCGATTTGTGATAATAGTTCAATGCCGTTGTGTCAAGTCTTTTTTGCCAATAGATATCTCCTATAACAGAATAGATATTGGAAAGGTATTTTGAAATGCCACCACGAATACCGTACACTTCACCTTCCTTTGCATAAAGCAAAGCAGAATCTGGCTCATTTAACTGCATGTAATTTGTGGCCAGCAACATATCGGCAACAGTAACCCGAAAGGCATTGTCGATTTCTATACCAATTCTTCTCCCTTCTTTGAAATAGTGTACACTTTCGGTGCTTCCTGTTTGCAATTTCAAGTGGCCGAGCATGTGATTGAGCATTGACAAAGTAACCTGACGGCTTTTTCCCGGCGTATTAAAAGCAGTAAGTTCCCATGTGTTTGCGTCTTTGCTTTCTGTTGCAATTTGAACAGCTTCTGTAAGATTGGTTAATGCTTCACTGAAACGACCAAGATATATTTGTTGATATGCCATTTGTCCTTGCAAATGCGCTTCTTCAATTCTACGATTGTATTTTTTTGCAATGGTATAACGAAGCTGGGCATAGTGAAGTGCAGAATCACGGTTGGTTTCTTCGTAAAAGGTATAGATGGCTCTGGAGGCTTTAAATTTTACAGAATCATTCGAAGCCAGTTGAAAGGCTATTTTTAAACTGTCGGGTAATATTTGCTGAGACTTCACAGCAAAGGAAACCGATATAAAAAGAAGTATGATGATGAAGTGCTTCATTGTTATAACGAATCTGGTAATTGAATAATAAACTCACTTCCTTCACCTTCTCTTGTTTCTATGTTTAACTCGCCGCCATGTGCTTTTACAATATCATAACTCAAGCTCAATCCCAATTCTGTTCCTTGACCCGTTGGTTTGGTGGTGAAGAAGGGTTGAAATATTTTATCGAATGCTTTTTGTGGAATGCCAGCCCCATTGTCAGATACATTTATTGTAATACCCCGACCCTTTGAGGGGGGTTGAATCGTAGCTGTTGCGATGCTAACAGTTGGTTCTTTTGCACCGCTGCTGTTTCTTGAATGTTGTAGCATTCCTTTTACAAAATCACCCGCCCGTTTGCCATGATGATTTATCTTTTCGGGATTTTGTTTTAAGTCATTTGCGACTTCTTCGGTTGTGTTTCCTTTTATTGATTTTGTTTTCATGATGAAAAGATTCAACCTTTATAGTTAAAGTGCAATACCCTTTGTACAGAAAGTTTATCGTGAATGATAATAGTAAAAATTGGCGAGTAGGAACAAACACCGGTTATATACTGAAAGACACCGGTTGATTTTGGGCGCATGTATTTTGGTTTATGAATTACAATAGATACATTTTCATTATTGCACAACAATCTGTACAACTATCTGAAACAATATTGTGCTGTTACGGGTTTGGATTAAGGGTAATAAGATTTCGGAGGGTGCAGTATTACATGCAGGAAGGTAGCTAAACTTATTCGTTTTTCAATTGAATACGGCGGTTAAAACAAAGGAAGTTCATTAGCAAAAATGCCAACAGGAGTTTTGGGGATACTTATTTTTTTGCTTTAAAATAGAAGTAAAAAAATACGCCACTCAACACAAGTACTGCACCAATCATGGATTGTTTCGGCTCAGTAACTACAGTGTTAATGAGCAATGCAATCGAAAAAAGCATGATGATGGCCGGGATTACCGGATAGCCGATCACTTTTGCTTTGATGCGTCCGTTTCGTTTCATTTTAAACAGAGCAAGCGCCAACAATCCATAAAAAAGGAAGCCGGCAAAGATCACCATGTTCGTAAGCATATCGAAGGTGCCCGACACAACCAATATGCAACTCCAGACCATTGTGTAAATTAATGCAACGGATGGTGTACGGTAAACAGGATGAACCGTGGCAGCTTTTTTAAAAAAGAATTTCTCCTGTGCCATTCGATAGTAAATACGTGCATGTGCCAGAATAATTCCATTGAGCGAACCAAATACAGAGATCATGATCAGTATAACGATTAACGATTGTCCCACTTTGCCCAACAATGTTTCTGCAACCACAGCCGCACCAATACGACTTTCATCAACGGCTTTCAATGCATCTAACGACAGCACATGCATGTAAGCGAAGTTCACCAACACATACAGCAGCATGGCAATGGCAACACCGCTCATGATGGCAATGGGAATATTGCGTTTGGGGTCTTTGATTTCGCCCGTGATGAATGAAATATTACTCCATCCATCGTATGCCCAAAATGCACTGAGCATCGCTGCGAGCACAGCACTTATCAATGCAGCACCGTGCAGAATTTCAGCAGGATTTGTTGTAACAACAGCCGGTTCATTTACCGGTGCATACGATAGGCCAAGAACAATGAGAAAAAGAATACCAATAATTTTTGCTGATGTAACAATATTGTTCACCAGGCCTCCATTTTGCACACCACGATAATTCACCCATGTTAATAGTACAATGGCTGCAATGGCGAATAATTTTATACCTCCATCTGCAAACGGAAAAATAAAACCGGCAATGGAAAAATGTGCTAATGATTCAAATGGATTCCCCAGGGGAATAAATACATTGACCGTTTGTGCAAAAATGAAACCAAGTGCTGCAACAGAAGCACAACCCATGATTGTAAAATCGGTCCAGCCGAAAAGAAATGAAAAAAAGTTACCGAATGTAAGACGCAGGTATTCATACACACCACCTGATTCTTCAGTCAACGACGAAAGCCCCGCTAAAGTAAATGCACCAAACATGGTAATCAGTCCGGCGCCAACCCATGCAGCAATGATCCATGCTTCACTCAATCCCGTTTGCGCCATAGGAACGATCTTCTTAAACACTCCCGAACCGATCATCATACCGGCAACTAATAAAATACCGGTGCTTAACCCCAATACACGTTTGAGTGTTGGTTGCTGATTGGTGGAGGAAGTATTTGTTTCGCTGCTCATGAAAAGTTGTATGTGGTGTTACTAAAGTAACAGGATTATCTATAAAACAATTATTGTTCTTTTTCAAAGGTTGTAGCGTTGTTCTCCATTCATTCAAGATGATATTCTTTTTGTAAAAATGCAATAATACCTGCCGCCTTTTCACGCAATTGTGTGAGCCTTGTATCAAGAATCCTGTTACTTCCTTTTAATTGATGGATACGATAAGCTAAATCCTGGTGCAACGAGGCATCATACGAACGCAGCGGCGGGTTACCGTCAGGTTTATGGATGATATTGTTATCGTCGAGCATTTTATCAAAAACATAAGGATCAAATATGAGTGACATCAACGGATCAACATCTCTTCGCTCATCTCGTTCGTCTGTTATATTGCCAAGAATTGTTTCAACCAGTTTCTGATAGCTGATGATGCTGTCCGCTGCCTGTTCATTCCGGATAAGCCGTAATGCTCCTGAATTTTTTAACTGGGTAATGGTTCTGTCACTCGGTTGAAAACGCCTGGTTCGTATAAGAACTCTTCCCAAATAATAAAATTCACCCTCATTGCCTTTGATGGTTTGCGTTTCTAAAAACTTCATCATGGAATCCAACTGTTGCTTTTCTTGAGAGTTGGTAAACCAGATTGGAACTGATGGAAGCCGTATCCGTTTTCAGGTCTTCTATATACGATTTAATGAATTGTTTTTCCCTGCTGTTTTCGATTACATGCTCCAATTGATACTCTGCCAAAAACCCGCAGAACACAGCGAGGAATAACATTAAAAATTCCCAGAAATAACTTTTCCAGTTTTTCTTATGATGAGGTGCAGCAGGGTCGTGGGCATGATGATGTACTTCCATATCTTTTATGTCTGA
>CAWHOR010000019.1:0-136344 GCA_963830845.1 uncultured Bacteroidota bacterium
GAGGGCGCACCTGCGGCGCTGCTGTTTTCCGGAGAGCTCTCGGACGCCCCGCTCGAGGGCCGGACCGCAAGCGAGAGCCCGGCGTGCCAGGGATCACATTTTCGCCGATACATCGGCTAATTTAGTCCCAGGATGCACTATTTATACTAGCTGTAGAGCCAAATATAAAATGAATAAAGTGCGAAAATGTGATCCCTAGCGGCGTGCCGAGCAGTAGGGGGCCAGCCGGACCAGAGCCCCGCCAGGGGGGCAAACCCGGTGGTTTCTGGGCAACCGGAAGCGGGGGACGGCTCTGCGCGCGTGCGCCGGTGGCAGGCCTCCCTTACCCTGGCCGTCGCGGGGACCTTGATACTGGGGCCGCACAGGGAGCGGGTGCAGGCCGTGTTCCGTCACGAGTGGGGTGGCAGAATGGAAGGCCGCGGCTGTGGGAGCCAGTTGCCGCGGGCGGCATCGGCGTCTGGCGGCGGATGTAAAGGCGGCACGACAGCAGCCCCAGAGCCAGCCTCGCCGTCCCCGGCGGCTTCGAGAGTGGCCACGGTCCTGTTGGCCGGCGGTGCCAATGCGAGAAGACGGTGAGTGCGACGACTGCGGCGAGGGCAGCGAGCCCCCCCAAGAACTGCGCCAGTGACTGCATGGAGCATGGAGCAGGCACCTCTCCTGTCCTCCGTCGAGACGCGCAAGTCAACAAGCCGCGGGCACGGCGCCAACTTACAAACGGCGCCAGTGCGTCTACAATGGCCCTTGATTCCAAGTTTTTTCTACTCAACAGCCGGCATACCTGATGCTGTCCCATTTTTTGGGCTGTATAAGCCGATCACATCGCCACGAACGGACGCCCTGCATGCGGGGTGTGCAGTGATGCAATTTTTTTTTATGAAGCCCAGCCCCCACGTGGTCATGTTCAGGTCAACATTGTTAGGGCAGGTTGTGCAGCTCAACTGGCGCAGACGCTTCAGGCGCGCGTGCGCCACGCCAGCACGTGCAGCGAGCTCAGCGCGCAGTCGACAAAGTGCAGCTGAGAGTCTCAGCACCGAAGTGAGGCGCCTCGTCGGCCCCTCACGGCCGGGAGCCACTGCTGCTGCCAGTTGTGCCGGTCAGCCCCGAGAAAGTCGTGTTGCCGGTACGAGCGGCGCGGTAGCACCCTGTAGTGGCGCCGGTGGCCATCGCCATGTGGTCTAGCTTCTTGGAGATGTCGGGGATGCTGGGCCCGCTGCGCGGGGTCGCGCGATAGCATCGCCTGCACCACCTTGCGCAGCCGCCCCATCTGGCCAACACCGCTGAATTCTGCTCGTGCGGAAACGGAGAGTGGCCCAGCAGGACGCCCTTGATGTCGTCCGACGACGCTCCAAACGGGAAAAGCAGCTCGCCTGAAATCATCTCAAACGCCATCACGCCCAGCGCCCAGACGTCCGCGCTCCGGTGCGCCACAATCGTGGCCTGCTTGTTGGCACACGCGTGCGCTAGCTCAGGTGGGCAGAAGCGCAGCGTGAACGCAGGCTCTACCGTGGATCCCTCAGGCACGGTGCAGCCGTAGTCGATGAGTCTCCACGCGTTGTCGTCTTGAAGCCAAAGGATGTTCTGGCTTGATGTCCGGCGCACCAGGCCGGCGCGGGCAGCACCCGACGCGAGCACACCTGCGGAGCATCCAGATGCCGATCAACGGCGGCGGCTTGCGGTTGCGGATCCATTCGTGCATGCTCAGGCCGCGCTTCATCACGATGTAGCTCGGCATTGACAGCCTTCGGACAGCATGTCGCCCTCGTGGTCGCGCGCCTCGCGAATGAACGACCCGCCCATCGGTGTCCTCCCGCATCTGCAGCCGCCGTCAGCTGAGTGTTGTGGAGGGTTCTCATGGTCTTTCGTGATATTGAATGGCCATTTCAGATTGCGCAGCAAACACCTGCGACTCGCACCGCTGCTCCGACGGTGGTGGTGTGCGAGACAGTGCATCTCGTTCTCGCACCAGGATATTGTACACGCCGGCCTCTTGCTGGAACGTGGCGCGGTCGCAGAAGAACTTGATTGCAAACTCGCCGCCGTAGCGCCCGCTGGCGACCGCCACAGTCGCCTGGCCGCCCTTGAAGCGCGCGCGCGCTCTCGTCCAGAGTGTAGCGGCCGTCTACGTCGCCGGCGCAGCACTGCTGGATGAAGTCGAGCGCCGTGGCGACGTCGTACGCTCCCGAGGCGATAGCTTCCTCAAGCGCTCGCTTCTTTTCCGCGATCTCCGACGTGTTGTCATACTCGATGTCGAAGAGCGAGAGCCCTTGCGGCACGACGACGTCCCCTGCGTGGTGCGCCGCCGGTGCTCACTGCTTTCCGACAGCCGCCCGTGTTGTGCTCGAAGTGAGCTGCGCATCACCGCAGGGCCTGTGACGAGGCCATGCTGACGCAGATGCCCGCACGCTCTGCACGTGGCCTGCCGCGCACGGCGCAGAAGGTTGAGCGGCGCTTGCCGCCTGTGCCCCAGGGCTCACGTTTTAGCCGATGTATCTGCTAATTTAGTCCCAGGAAGCACTCATCATACCGGCTGTGGAGCCACATATAGAATGAATAAAGGGCGAAAATGTGAGCGGTGAGGTGCCCCCGGCGCAAGCCAAAATTTCTTGGGTACGTCTTCTGCGGCGTGAGTTACGCTCATGTCGCTGATGGCCTGGCAGGATTCCCGATCGAGTTAGTTTACCTATCTTGAATGAAAGCACACACTCGCGGTCGCGCCATGAGGGGGCGCACCTGCCGCGTTGCTGTCTGACGCAACATCGGACACCCCACTGGCGGACGCGACTGCGAGTGCGTTCTGCGCGCTGTGCGGTAGCGTGACCGCCGGATACGAGTCCTGAGAGGCGTGCGACCCCGGCGGGTACGCGCCGAGATGGTGAGCGGGGGCTGCGCCGAGCACATGCGAAGGCGCACTGTCGAGCCGAGTTGCCGCGCCCGGGGCGCCTGGCCACTTGGGTGGACCGTGCAGCGGCGGAGTGGCGTGATGCATTGAGTAGGGCGGCGCATGCGGCCGGGAGGCGACATGGTCGCCGGACGGAGAATGCCACAGCGCAGGGGGGCGAACGCTGTCACCTCCAGTAGCCACGGCGGCAGGTTTAGAGGTGGACGAACCGGCAGCCGCCAGTTTGCGGCGACGCGCAATGAAACATACGGCCGCGGCGGCGAGTATCGCTAGCAGAGCCACGCCGCCGACGATGCCACCGACAACCGCGGCGATGCTGGGAGACCCGCCCGACGACGGCGACTCCGGGGGGACCGCCGCCTCCGGTATGACGCTCGTTGGCGGTGATGGCGACGCCAACGACCCAGGGACCCCCGGGGGGCTCTGCCCTGGGCCTGGCACTGGGGGCGGGCTGGCCGGCGGCGGCGCCGAAGCGCCCGAGGACGCGACGGCGCACGTGCCAGGCGTCGAGGCTGCCACGCACACGTCTGCTTGCTCGATATACGCAAAGAGCGCGGGTGCGCAGTTGCAGCCGATGCCGGTCATGAAACTGATGAATGGCGCTTCACATGACGGCCTACACGGACACCGAGCAAGAACAGCTCAAAGAGCGCCCCAGCGTGAACTTATGCGAGCTACGTGTTACGTCACCATGTATACTGCCACACGGGGCGCGCACTGGCTGTCCCTGTGTTTCTGCCGCCCTCCCAGGGCCAGCGCAAACCAGTCCCTCGACACGCGACTACCTTGAGCTGCCACGTGGCCATGAACGGCTCGGCTTGTGTGTCTCAGCATGGCAGGCGTGCATTTGCGGGGCGACAACGGAGCAGCAGGCAGGGTGCCTGGAACAAAAGCCAGCGCGGGGTTAGATCTGTATCTGAGTGTGCGCGCGCATGGGCGGCAGCGCTTGCTCCCACGACCACGTGGGACACGTGTCGCAACAAGCGTTGGAGCGCACTCCCACATCGTGAAGCACGTTCCCGCCACCTCGACGGCCTGACCTAACAGAGTCACGTAAGCATCAAACGTGTTCTCAAGTGGGGGCGGGAACGAAGCCGTTGGCACGCAGAGCGTTGGATTGAGGCTTGGTCCCGTGAATACGCGTGCCTCGCAGTATGACGGGTGACCTGCATGGAGTGGTGGCACATTCGTACAGTGCGCCCTCTGCGCCCTCGTAAAGTATACTCGAGGAACACTGGTCGCGCGCGCCCAACAAGCACTGCGGTCGTGAGCGCGCCAGCCCTCGCCCCCCCCCCCCCCCCCCCTTTCCCCCTGGTCGCTCTCACTACGGAAAACCCAGTAGCAGTCGCTGGCAAGGCACGCGTGGCATGCGTCCCGCACTATGTTGTCGCTCAGATCGCTCGCCACCTAGTGGGTCGGGCCCAGGCAATCACACGAGCTGCCCGGTCGTGTGCTCAGCAGCTCAGGAGCACCTGGTTGCCGCACCAGGCGCGCATCCTGGCTGGCCGCTGGCAGCCCAGCCGCCGTCCGCTTTTTCAGTGGTGCAATTTGTGAACCGATACAGAGCCTCCAGCCACAGCTGCGTTGTCTCGGGCTGCCACTGATCGCTGACCACGCAACTGCCGCTTCCGGAGCTCTCCCAGTAGCAATCGCCTGCAAGCAGCGGCCGAGTGCGTGTGCGCATGGCGCCCGCCTGCAACGGCCTCTCGCAGCAAGTACGCGCCCCGCTGCTGGAACGATCGATTGTATTGCGTTGGACCGCGACACGATCGACGAGGCTGCGTACCGGCCGCGAGAAGTGCGCGCTCGGTGCCTACTAGGTCGTCGACCAGGGTGCGGCGCCGATGTGCACGTCGCTCGAGGCAGCAGCAGCGCAAGGCGCCAGAGCCAGGATGAGCTGTGCAACGAGCAGCATCGCGTTCTTCGCTCTGCGTGTGCCTGCATGTGCACACCCCCGCGGGACTTGAAAGCTTGCGCTCGAGCTCCGGAACGGCGAAAAAGGCAGCTTGATGTATGGGTGAACGCAAAGTTGCCGCTCTTGCGGTGCTTGCACATGAAATTGCTTGAAATTACAGTTTCGGAACCACACCCGAGCGGCGCGTACCTGAGACATCAGCAAGAGTCACACAACATGACATGTTTCAACCTGTTGTGTGGCTTGTGTGGGAATCCCCGTCGTGCGTCCGCGCTTTTGTCGGAGTTCTCCCCAAAGCTGTCCCTTTTAGGGCTGTGCAGTCAGAGTAACTTTTACGAGCGCTGAGCAGGCATTGCAGTACGCAGACCAATTAGCAAGCCGCGCAAGACGCGTCATGAACCCGGCGTCTGTCGCGGGATGGCATCGTCAGCGCATCGGCAGCCACGCCCACGCTGTGTTGTGGCGTGTGCGCCGACAAGGTCGAGGCGCTACGAGGGCCCAGGCCCGGCCTGAGCCGGCAGCGACGCTGCAGGTGCGGCCACGCAGGCCAGCGCGCAGACACAACTGTCCGCTCACTGTCCGCAGTGAGAGCTCAGCAGCTCAAGCAGCGAATGCGTCATTGAGGTGACACGCGCGCGGGCAGGCGCTCGCGCCAGGCGCGCTAGTGCTCTCAGCTGCGCCACCGCGCAGGAGCGCAGTGGTCGCGTGAGCCCGTCGTCATGTGGCTGTGGACGTGATAGCTCCGTTGCACGACTGGAGCTTCGCGAGGAAGTCAAGCGCCAGGTGCGGTGGCTGCGCAAGGAGTCCGGGGCAGACGAGTCCCGGGGGCCACTCGTTAGTGATCGCTCTGCAGCGGCAGGCGATGAGCGCAACTGACGCTGCTGAGGCGCTCGCCGACGATCGCTCCTCCGCTCTGTCCACAACCAATCGCCAACCCAGGAAGACGTTCACCCGGAACCACAACCCCGTTTGCCCCACGCGCCGGCGTTCAGAGGGACAGCGGCGTCCAGAGTCGGCTGTCGTCGCCACTGCGCTCACACTCGCCGTGCGTAGCCTGAGGGGCTCGCTCCGTCGTCGCCGCCGCCGGTGACAACCGCTGCGTGCGGTGTCATTGCGAAATGACGCAGTCGTGCTGACGCACGAACTCTCAAGCCAGCGGTTTCCCGGAGACCGTTGCGCGCACGCCGCTGAGGGCCAGCTTATAACGTAATATATAGGTATATCAAGGGCCGTGCCAAGCGCAGTCTCGACCTGCCGTGATGCTCGTCGGTCAACAGGCATGTATTCCTGCTGACCAGATCAGCAGCATCTCACTCAGGAGCGCGGGTGGCCGCCCACATCGAGGGCTGCTGCCTATCCTAGCGTATGAAAGCACCGGAGTCGACCTGGCCCACGGGGAGGTGCCTGCTTTGTGTGACAAGCGCGCGTGACGACGCCCGTGTGCAAGCGATCACCTCTCGGAAGGCCACAGCAAGCGTAATGTGCGTGTAGGAGCGGTGCCTCCAGGCGCAACGAGCACTGTGAAGGCACGGGCAAGGGCCACGACGCCAACATGAACGTGGCTTTGAACCTCAGCGCAAAAGCTGAGGCCAATCAAGGCCATCCTGTGTACAAAGGTGGCTCTCGTCCAGGCGCTGGCCGTTGGACGCAGCCGATCATCGTCTCCCCTGCGTCTCATGACGGCCGCCAATTGAGTGGCTTTGAATTATCGGCCGTCGATGGCGACTGCTGCGGTGACTGCGGCGGCAGCAGCGACCACGTCTCGCCCCAGGCATGGCGCCAGGGATAACGGCTTTTACGTCAAGACGCTGGAAGACTTGTCACACAGGCGGAGAGAAGGAGGGGGGGGGGGGGGGGGTCCTTGAATAGCACTGCCGGATGTGAATTTATGTCGGATACGCAAGATTCATTGTCGAGCACCAGCAATGGACCGTTCATGAAAACAACACCAACAGTCCGAGGCGCGGCATGCGCTAACCCCTTCTCCAACGTACATGGTTGGCGTGCACCAACCTGAACTCAGTTGATGTCAATGACGCGTTGTTTCTTTGATCAACGATAAAAGCATCAGGTGCGGTCTCGCTGCGTGGCAATAAGCGCCTTGCTCGCCAATTCGCTGGCGCCACAAGCGCACATGCACAGGATTGGATAGCTCGGCACACAACACACGGTGTGACCGCCGATCTAGTCGAGTGCCCCAGACAAAACACGGTGTAATACCTGTGAGAGACACAGATGGGTCAAGTGCATGGCGCCGCCACAAGCTCAAAGGCCACCGAGAACTCTGGCAGAGTGTCAGTGTGATGCTGTGCTCACCCGGCTGCGGTAAAACCCGGTCGTGGCGCCAGTCGCCATCGCCATGTGGTCTAGCTTCTTGGAGATGTCGGGGATGGTGGGCCGCTGCGCGGGATCGCGCGACAGCATCGCCTGCACCACCTTGCGCAGCCGCCCCATCTTGGCCCACACCGCAGGGTTCTCCTCGTGCGGGAATGGGCGGCTGCCGGACAGGATGGCCTTGATGTCGTTCGATGACGAGCCCAGAGGGAATAGCAGCTCGCCGGTGATCATTTCAAAGGCGATCACGCCCACCGCCCAGACGTCCGCGCTCCGGTGCGCCACAATCCGCTCGTGGTTGGCGTGAGCATCCGCAAGCTCGGGTGGGCAGAAGCGCAGCGTGAACGCGGGCTCTACCTCATCCCCTTCATGCACGGTGCACCCGTAGTCGATCACTCTCCATGTGTTGTCCTCTTGAAGCCAAAGGATGTTCTGGGGCTTGATGTCGCGGTGCACCAGGCCGTGCGCGTGCAGCACCGCGACCTGCGAGCACACCTCTCCCAGCATCCAGATGCCCATCAACGGCGGCGGCTTGCGGTTGCGGATCCACTCGTGCATGCTCAGGCCGCGCTTCATCACGATGTAGCCTGCAGCAGCTCACACAAGCGCGTGAGGAGCGCGGACAGGACCGTGCCCAAACGGGGCATGCGCACCCGTCAGGGCTATCGTTTTCGCTCTTTATTGAACTTACATTTTGCTTTGCAGCCGGTGTAAACAGTGCATTCCGGGACTAAACTGGCCGACGTATCGGCCGTAACTGGCCGACGTATCACTCCGGGAAACGTGAGCACTGGCACCCGTGACCGCCGGTCCCGACGGCGCGCAGCGATGCGGGGTGGCGTTGCCACTGATAACTTCGGAAGAAAAAACCGTCCGGCTTGGCGCGCTCAGCGCGCACGTTGCTCGCTCGTGGCGCGACGGCAACAGGGATCACATTTTAGCACACAATGGAGTAATTTCCAGGTGAAGTGATAGGAAAATCCTTGGAATATTTGGGGTAGCTAAGCGATCATCGGAGGAGATGTTACCCCTGGATGGCAAGCACCCGGGAGGGGGGAAAGCGCACTCGGCATCTTGATGCCGCCGCTCAGGACGTCGTGCTCGTGGGAGCGAGCTTCCCGGACAACATGCCGCCCATGGCGTCTTCCTTCATCTGCGCCGACGCTCCACTTTTCCGGTCGAAGTACGTCCGGAAAGCGTGATCCAATCATGACCGCAGATCAACGCAAACGTCGCCCCACGACGAACCGCCCTGATGTCACGCCCATGCGGCACGCGCGGGAGCCTTCCCGCACGCCGCACTAGCTAGGCGTGAGTCAGGAGTCAGGATCAGCGCCGCCTCGGGGTGCGGGGGTGAGGCCCCCCTCCCCCCCCCCCTTCTCCCCTCGCGCGTGCACCCGCGCACCAGCAGAGCGTAAACGTCGGACTCCTGCTGGAAGGTGGCGTGGTCGCAGAAGAACTTGATGGCGTACTCGCCGCCGTATCTCCCGTGAACGATGGCGACATGCGCCTGGCCGCCCTTGAAGCGCGGCGCGCTCTTGTCCAGAGAGTACCGGCCGTCGACGTCGCCACCGCAGCACTGCTCGATGTACTCGAGGGCCGTGGCGACACTGTGCGCACCGGCGGCAATCGCTTCCTCAAGCGCGCGCTTCTTCTCCTCAACCTCGGACGTGTTGTCATACACGGTGTCGAAGAGCGAGAGACCCTGCGGCACTACAACGCCCCCTGCGCGGCGCGCCCAGAGCTGGTGTCAGCCCTACCGCCTCCAAGGGCGTTAAGATCGACGCATTGCAGTCGCTGTCCTTGCTTATGAGCGTCGCGCGGCCTGTACGCAGCGTGATGCACAGCCGCGTCGCCCGCGGACTGCGAGCCGCCATCAGACCACCCCCCCCCCCTTCCCCCCCCCCCCCTCCCTCTCTCCTCTTTCCCCCCGCGCAGTGGACCACTGGAACAGCAAGTGCAGGAGATATCGCTGAATCGCAGCCAGATGTTTAGGCGGGCGCGCTCTGCGCGAGGCTTGTGCGTTGCTGAGGGCTGATGCAAGGGTTAGCGGCGGCGAGCGGAGCTCCGCACCGGTGCCCGTCCCATCGGATGCGCCCTCGGCTTTTTCATCCGGAAGTTTGCCGCCATCTGCTTCCATTGCCTTGAAAATATCGGCAAGGTTTACGTTATCACGAACGGTATATACTTCAATACTTTCCAGATGTGAGAACTGGTGCTGACGGGTAGACGCAAACTTGGTTGAATTATCGTCCAGTGAACGCACAATAGCGCCATCGGTTTTACTGCTAACGAGTTCAAACAAACCGGGCATTCCGGTTACTGCAATTAATTTTCCGTATTCCATAATTTTTCAATTCAAGGGGTGCAAGTTAACGGATTTCGGTTAACCGCATTTCAATTTAACCACAAACAAATATGGCTTAGAATTCGTGTTGATATGTGGGTGCATACAGTATTAAAATGCTCACCGACAGGGCATTCTGCTTTTTGCAGCTAGGATCTTTCTTATTTTAACAGGTTTTTTGTAGTACGATATATGAAAAAACAGCGTTATTCCTGCACAAGGCTTGCCCGAAGGATGAAACTATTTATATTCGTTTATATCTTTCAAAGGCCAAAATCCTCATCTTGAGCTTGCAACATACACAGGACGTAAATATTGATCGCATTTCCAGCAAACAGGTTGTTTCCTTTATCCACGATAACCAGTTGTATCAATTGGATGATTTTGCAGCGCTGGAATCTTTCTGCCCCAAATCAAATTGTACCAAGGCTTTTTATACCCATCATAAAACATTTCATATCCGTGAGGGCATCGATAAAGTGTGGCATGCGTATAAAAATATTCATCCAAAGGAAGCCTGGTGTGGCAATATGCTGCAGTTTGGTATGCAGTACTGCCGTAAGAACAATTCCATTTCGTATATCGATGATGAATATGCCGGAGCAAAAGCCGGGCAGATTGTTCTCATTCGTGTGAAAGCCTTGGGCGGTTTGGCAAAAGTGGCGGTTGGGCATGAGATAACAGCCGTGCATGAAAAAGAGAAATGCCTTGAAACAAGTTATCTGGTAAAAGGGAAATCGTTGGGCAGCCAACGTATCCAGTTAACTACCTGCAAAGAAGGCTTCACTGAAGTATCACATCATACTATCTACAAAAGCGGATCGTGGCTACGGGATAAAATAATTTATCCATTCTTCCACACCAAAGCCATCCGTGAATTCCATAATAATATCCGCCGGTCGTTAGGACTTGCCAGATAAAATTTACTTCCGTTTCTTTTATTTGAAAGTTCGATTCTGTTCAAGAAACTCGGTTAAGTAAACCTGAAGTTTTGTTGCAGTTGATAACTTTTGGTTGTGCTGCCAACTTCGTACAGGAATTGTTTCTGCGAACATTACGTTGATTCGGTTATTTTTGAGGCTTTATGGAACAGGTATTTCACAAGATCATCATTATTACAGCTCCTTCAGGTGCGGGAAAAACCTCCATCACCAAACAATTGATGAAGCATTTTCCACAACTGGCGTTTTCGATCTCAGCAGCAACACGTGTAAAACGAAAACATGAACAAAACGGAGTTGATTATCATTTCATGAGTGTTGAAGAATTTCAGCAAAAGATACATGAAAACGCATTTATGGAGTGGGAGATGGTGTATGAAGGGAATTACTACGGAACACTGAAATCAGAAATGGAACGCATCTGGAGCAATGGACAAGTTCCCGTACTTGATATTGATGTAAAAGGAGCCATTCATGTGCAGGACCTGTATCCCAAACAAATACTCACCATTTTTATTGAACCACCATCCATTGAAGAGTTAAAGCGGCGCCTGGAAAGTCGTGGTACAGAAACGGCTGATTCATTACAGGCACGTATCAGCAAAGCATCGTACGAAATTTCTTTTAAACATTCTTTTCAGCACGTTATTGTCAATGATGATCTGCCGAAAGCGGTAGCAGAAGCCATCCGCATTACAGGCGGGTTTCTTGCAGCGCCATAATGAGCGTTTGATTTTCCTTTCAAAAACACTATTTTTAAGATTCATGAATTGGTATTTGATCATCGGGATTAGTATAACTGTTGTGTTTATCGGTTTTTTTGCCGGTTTGCAAACAGCGTTTGGTTCGTTGAACCGCTTCTCCGTGGAATTGAAAAAAAAGCAAGGCGTCAGCAGTGGTCGCATTCTCAGTAATTTTATTGACAACCAAAGTAAGTTTATCGGCTCGTTGCTGGTAGGTGTTACATTATCGCTGGTAATTTTTGTATTACTGGTCAATCGTTTCTTTGATCCGTTGTGGAAACAAATGCCAACCGTGATCCAAAACTCAGCGATACGGATCGTCCTTGAAATTTTAATAACTACAACGCTTGCATTGTTGGTGCAAATGGTGTGCAAAGCCATTTTCCGCAAACGCAGCAATGCTGTACTTTCTTTCTTTTCACGCACTACCAGTTTTTTCTATGCGCTCTTTTCACCCATCGCCTCTTTATTTGTTGGACTTGCTGAATGGATCTTGAAATATTTATTTGATGTACGGGTGAACGATAAAAAAGAAGCGTTTACACGGGTTGATCTTGAGCATTTTATTCAGCAAAGTCAGAGCAAGGATAACAATGACGAGAGTACAGATATTAATTCTGACTTGTTCGAAAATGCATTATCGTTACCGGGTGTAAAAGTGCGTGAATGTTTAATACCACGCAAAGAAATTGTGGGGGTGGAAGCGTCGGCAACAATTGATGAACTGAAGCAAAAATTTGTTGAAACAAAATTAAGCAAACTGATTGTGTACGATGGGAATATTGACAGTATTATCGGGTATGCCCATCAATTAGATATGTTTCGGAAGCCAACCGATATCAAATCAATTTTAAAACCCATTCCTGCTGTGCCGGAAAGTATGGGACTTACCGATCTTATTACACAGTTTACCAAAGAACGAAAAAGTATTGCCTGGGTGGTAGATGAATTTGGTGGTACCAGCGGTATTGTAACAATGGAAGATCTGCTGGAAGAAATTTTTGGTGAGATACAGGATGAATACGATACCGAAGAGTTTGTTGAAAAACAACTCGCTGAAGATGAGTTTATTTTTAGTGGCAGGCTGGAACTCGATTATTTGACCGAGAAATACAGCCTTCTTTTTAAAGAAGATACTGATGCCGAAACCCTTTCGGGATATATTGTAGAACACCACGAAACAATACCGGTTGCAAAAGAACGTATCATTATTGATGACTACGAGTTTGATATCCTTTCAGTAAGCGAAACAAGAATTGAAACGGTTAAAATTAAAGTGCTCAGGTAAATTTTAGTCTTTCAGGCAAGCCAGTTAAAAGCCGCTTTGTCCGCTCATACAAACCACACACATCTACGAAAACTTTATTTTATCTTTCTTATTCAGTTAACATCAAAACCTTCATTATGAACAAGCGTTTCGCAATCGCCTTATCAGCTGTTTGTTTGTTACTGGGCAGTGAAATTAATGCCCAGGCAAAACCGGGAGCAACTCCTGCCCCTGCTGCCGACACAACAAAAAAAGCACCCCCAAAGCCTAGTATTACCGAAAAAGTAAAAAGCAGTAAAAAGCACGCAGGTCTTTTCACGGTTTACCAGGATACAGTAACCGGTACGGTACAGATGTACATCCGGAAAGACCAGTTGAACAAAGACTTTATCTACCAGAGTTTTTCATTGAGTGGTCCTACAGAGTTGTTTCTTCACCAAAGCATGCACCGTGCAACACTCGTGTTTAAAATGAGAAAATCGTATGATAAAATTGAGTTTGCGATGGTGAATACCAATTTTTATTACGATCCGAAAAATGCTGTTAGTAAATCTGCCAATGTAGATGTGGCCGATGCCGTATTTTTTACTGATAAATTTTCAGTAGAAGATTCGACTGGTTACTTGATTACAGCTGATCAGTTATTTGTAAGCGATAAGCTGGATCCTGTAAAACCACTGATGCCACCTACGGTTCCTTCGTTCATGTTTTTTAATCTTGGTGGTTACAATCCATCCAAAAGCAAGGTAAGCAACCTGCGTTCATATCCTAACAACACCGACGTGATTGTTGATTTGGCATATGATAATCCGGTTCCATTTAATCAAGGCGGAAAGGATATTACAGATGCCCGTTATGTGCGCATTAAACTCCAGCATTCTTTTATTGAAATGCCGGTCAATAATTATAAACCACGTTTCGACGATCCCCGTATTGGTTACTTTTCACAGGAAGTAGATGATCTTACATCGAACGAGATCGTCAACTATCGTGATGTGATCAACCGTTGGCATCTCACGAAAAAAGATCCATCAGCTGCACTCAGCGAACCGGTTGAACCCATTACATTTTGGGTAGAAAATACAACACCTGTTGAATATCGTGATATTGTAAAAGCTGCTGGCGAACGCTGGAACGAAGCATTTGAAAAAGCCGGATTCAAAAATGCAGTAGTGATGAAAATCATGCCGGAAGATGCTGATTGGGATCCAGCTGATATCCGTTACAATGTGATCCGTTGGGTATCGTCACCTTATCCACCCTATGGTGCAATCGGGCCAAGCTTTGTGAATCCAAAAACAGGACAAATTCTCGGCAGCGATATTACCATTGAGTGGGGAAGTGGTGCTGAAACTCCTTTTCTGGATGTAACAGAAGAGAATAATACAACAGCTACACAGGAGCTTCAGCAGCAAATGATGGCCAGCATGCCATCGCACATGCGCAAGCATTGGGCGGCATGCGCTATTGGTTCTGAATTAGCAAAACAGTATATGGCCGGCACAACACTTATTACCACTGCAGATGCTCCTGCCGGTGAAGTACGTAAAGCGCATGAGCAGTTTTTGTATTATCTGGTGCTCCATGAAATGGGCCACACCCTTGGTTTGAATCATAACATGAAAGCCAGTCAGATGCTGAGCCCGGCAGAAGTACACAATACTGCTATCACACAAAAGTTAGGATTGCAGGGTTCTGTAATGGATTACCCATCCATCAATATTCATAGTGATCGAACAAAACAGGGCGATTACTATACAGTAAAACCTGGTCCCTATGATTTGTGGGCAATTGAATTTGGTTATCGTGAGTTTCCTGCCGGTCAGGAGCAGGCAGAGATCAACAAAATTCTCCGTCGCAGTCATGAGCCTTACCTCACATTCGGAAACGATGCGGATGATATGCGCAGCCCCGGCAGTGGTATTGATCCTCGTGTAATGGTGAATGATATGAGTAATGACATGGTAACTTATGGCGAAGACCGTATCAAATTTGTGAACAGTGCCATGAGCAAACTGGTGAGTAAATTTGCAAAAAGCGATAAGAGTTACCAGGAGATCATGATCCGTTACAATGTGCTGAATGGTCAACGTTTTTCAATGGCTAATGCCATCAGCCGTTATATTGGTGGTGTGCAGGTCGACAGAAGTTTCCCGGGCCAGAACAATGGCGGCAAACCATTTGTGATTACTCCGGTAGCTTATCAGAAAAAAGCAATGAACTTTCTGGCCAACTATGTATTTGCGCCAAATGCGTTTGATGCAGATCAACAGGTGTTACCTTACCTGCAGGTACAACGTCGTGGTTTCAATTTCTTTGGCGGGTCAGAAGATCCAAAACACACATCGCTTGTACAGAATTTCCAAACCAATATTCTTGCGCAACTGTTGCACCCGGCAACTTTACGTCGTATCAACAACAGTGCATTGTATGGCAACACATATAGCGTAGCGGATGTAATGAATGATGTAATGAATGCTGTTTTTAAAGCAGATGCAACCGGTGCCGTAAATGTGTACCGCCAAAACCTGCAAAGTGAGTTTGTAAAAGGCGCCATTTCTATTGTAGAAGCAAAAGCTGGATTCGATAACCCATCGAAGAGTGCGGCATACAACACCCTCCGTAAAGTTAGAACTATGCTGGGCACAGCTGTTTCACCGAACGAGCAAACAAGAGCTCACCGCAGTATGCTCATTTTCATGATCGATAAAGCGCTGGCAACTAAATAAATTGTTTCAGCATATTTTATAGAAGCGGCCCGAACGGGCCGCTTTTTTTGTACCGACACAGGGTTGCCAACCTTGATTCACTCCGATAGACATGGTCACGCTGCCGAAAGGTTGGCAACCCTTGAGGAACCCTTTTTTTGCTCATCCTTTTCGGGTTACATTTGCAACTGAAATCATTAATCGTGGCCGAAACAAAAACAGAAAGTAGATCCATTATACAACGCATCCGTGGTGCAAGAGGTGTAGAAAAAGCTGAAATGAGTTTTATCGATCATCTTGAAGAACTGCGTTGGCATGTGGTGCGGGCGGTGATTGCCATTATTGTTGCATCACTTATTGTGTTGTTCAATATTGATTATGTGGTCAACAATATCTTTATGGGTCCTGCACATCCTGATTTTATTACCTACCGTTGGCTGTGCAGTTTGGGCAAATGGATGCATGTAGATGCGCTTTGCCTGAGTGATTTCAGTATCAAGTTCCAAAGTAATGCCATGACGGAACAATTCCTAACCACATTTACTGTTGGTTTTACTTCCGGCTTTATTTTGGCCTTCCCTTATATTTTTTGGGAAGTATGGAAATTCATACGTCCGGCGTTGAGTGATAAAGAACGCAGCGGCACCACTGGTGCTATCTTCTGGATATCGTCTCTTTTCTTCCTGGGAGTAGCATTTGGTTATTTTGTACTCACACCATTTATGGTGAATTTTTATTCGAATTATTCGCTCAGTCCGTTGATCGATTTTCGTCCCACCATCAGCGATTATTTTGAGAACCTGATCTATTTAACCGTAGGTGTGGGATTATTATTTCAATTGCCTGTGGTGGTGATGCTGCTTACGAAAGTGGGCATGCTTACACCCGTAACACTTCGCCGCATCCGCAAGTATGCATTTGTGGTGATTATCATCATGGCGGCTATTATTACTCCATCTACTGATCCGTTCAGTTTGGCGTTGGTTACAATTCCGTTATATGGCTTGTACGAATTCAGCATTATGCTGAGTATGCGCATTTACAAGCGGCAGATCAAGAAAGAAGATATTGAAGAGTGGAGTTGATTTTGAATGGATAATTTGAAAATGAATAATGGATAATGACTGCAACTTGTTGAGAGGTGCTAACTTTGAAGTAGATTATCAATTCTTCCATTATCAACTATAAATTTTCACAACATGCAAATTTTTGATATGAGCAAGCCCGTAGCCATTGGCTGCGATCATGCAGGGTTCGATTACAAAGAAGACCTGATCTCTTTTCTTGAGGGAAAAGGAATTGCATTTAAAGACTTCGGCACATATTCAAAAGACAGTGTTGATTATCCTGATTTTGCACATCCCGTTGCATCGGCAGTAGAAAATGGTGAAGCAGCATTTGGAATTTTATTATGCGGCAGTGCAAACGGTGTGGCCATTACAGCCAACAAACACCAGGGCATTCGTGCCGGACTTTGCTGGGGCGAGGAAATTGCACAACTGGTACGTGCACATAACAATGCCAACATTATTTGTATTCCTGCCCGTTTTGTACGTGAAGGTGATGCAGAAAAAATGGTGAATACGTTTATGACAACTGCATTTGAAGGTGGCCGGCATGGGTTAAGAGTTGGTAAAATTGCCTGTGCTTAATCTTGTAATCAGACCGGTCTGCGATTGGGCCGTTTTCGATACCATTCATACAACTATCCCGCTAATGGCGGGATTTTCATTTATATTCGGCCTTCAAAAAATTCATTGCATGAGGACATACTTATTGGCAGCACTATCTGTGCTTGCATTTACAGCTTCGGCTCAAAAGAAAAACAAGACGGCCGAGCAGTTTTCAAAAACCATTACAGCGAACGATCTTAAAACACACTTGTACATCCTTGCCGGACCGGAAATGGAAGGACGGGAAACAGGAATGGAAGGTCAGCGGAAAGCAGCCGAGTACCTGAAACAACAGTTTCAACGTATTGGCATTGCACCGGCTAACAATGGTAACTACGAACAGTTTTATCCATTGTACAAAGACACACTGAAAGCAGCCAAAATAACCATTGGCAACAGCGGGTTTGAATTTGGAAAAGATTTCTCTGCGCAGCTTACCAGCATTGTAAGCACGCAACTCTTCTTTAGTGAAGTAGTATACATGAGCACGGTTGATACAACAACTGATGTGAGAGGAAAAGCAGTGGTGCTGGTTGCTAAGAATGGCACACAGCTTCCATCAAATGCCGACATTTTTCGTTTGTACAACCGCCAGCCAGCCGTAGTATTGATTGTACAAAGCGGTATCGAAAAAGTGCCTTCTCCCAAAAGCGGTCGTTTATACTTAAATATGTATAAAGCAAGACAAACCCCTATTGCAGTTCGTATATCAGAAGCAATGGGTGAAGCAATATTGAAAACAGATTTTGCCAATGCGAAAGCACAAACCCTCGCAACAAAAACGGTAGCTACTGAATTGATGTTGCATTTTCAAAAAGATGCAGAAATTACACAAGCTTCGAATGTGCTGGGTATGATCGAAGGAACTGATAAGAAAGATGAGTGGGTGATCATTTCTGCTCACTACGATCATGTTGGAATTATTGGTGGTAAAATTCATCCCGGTGCAGATGATGATGGCAGCGGTACCGTTGGTGTGCTGGAAGTTGCTGAAGCATTTGCAAAAGCAAAAGCAGCGGGTAAAGGTCCACGCCGTAGTATTTTATTCCTGGCAGTTAGCGGTGAAGAAAAAGGATTGTGGGGAAGTGCCTATTATGCTAATCACCCGGTTTATCCATTGGAAAAAGCAACCATCGATATTAATATCGACATGATCGGCCGTAAGGATGATAACCTGAAATCGCTCGACAGTAATAATCATGTGTATTTAATTGGTGATGATAAGCTCAGCAGTGATCTGCCACGTTTCGTTGACAGCATCAACAACATGTACATCAAATTGATTACCGACCGGAAGTACAACGATCCAAAAGATCCGAATCGTTTATACTACCGCAGCGATCATTACAACTTCGCTGCAAAAGGAGTTCCGATCGTATTCTTTTTTGATGGTATCCATAAAGATTATCACAAGCCAAGCGATACACCTGATAAGATCAACTACGATCTGCATGAAAAGCGTACACGACTTGTATTCTTCCTTGCATGGGATGCAGCCAACCGCAACAATATGTTTGTGAGAGATATTCCGTTGAATATTCCTCCGAGATAGAATAATCGAATTGAAATAAATAAATAACCCCGGCAATTTTGTCGGGGTTATTTATTTGGCCCAGGAAAACGCCTTAGTGCTCATTTTTACGAATGAATTATTGTTGGCTTTTGTCACATCGTGACAATTGGTTGGTAGAACATAATTGTTGGTGAGTACGTTCCGTTAGGAACGTTTGATGTAATGAGATTTATGAAGCACGAAGCGTTCCTAACGGAACGCAATACAACCATTTCATGCTTTCTACCCATCAGTTGTTCCTACGGAACAAAAGGGGAAACTTGTTCAAACGATTGAAAAAGCGGTCATCATACAAAACGATCACCTTATGTTCTTTGTCCCTTCGGGACAGTTCGTCGGTAGAAGAATAAATCATTTAAGGTAATACACGTTCCGTAGGAACGTTTGGTAACAATTATTATGTAGCTGTACCAGCCTTTTCTACGAAAAGAAAAGTATCAGCAATTGCGCTGCAATAATCCGTAAGATCATTGTTAATGGATAAACCGTTGCATACGTAACAGAAGCTACTTCGTTTTTTGCCAACTGCGCAGAGAATGCCAATGCCGGTGGATCGGTACTGGCGCCGGAAAGCAAACCACACACTTCGAAAAATGTTTTTCGAAATACATAGTGTGCAATCACCCCAACAATCAGCAATGGCACAATGGTGATCGTAAGTCCCATTGCAATCCATAACCAAGCATTGTTACCTGATAAGGCTGTTTGCAAATTGGCACCACTGCTTAAGCCAACACTTGCAAGGAACAAACTGATACCTAATTCACGCAACATCAGGTTGGCGCTGTAAGTAGTGTATTGATTCAAATAAAGTTTACCTCCGTAACGACTAAGCAACAATGCAATGATGAGTGGACCGCCAGCCAAACCGATCTTCACCGGTACGGGCATACTAAAAAAGAACATGGGAATACTGCCGAGCAACACACCCGCTACAATCCCGATAAAGATCGGTGCAAGATCGGGTACATCCAAACGCTTCAACTGATTGCCGATGGTTTTCGTTACCATCTCAACACCTTCTTTTGTACCCACTACTTTCAGTTGATCGCCTAGTTGCAGCACAATATCGCCATGTGCTACCATTTCCACACCTGCACGACTTAAACGGGTTAATGTAAAATCGTGTTGATGCAAGGCAGCAATATCACCCAATCGTTTATGCGTAACATCGGGCTGCGTTACCACCACAATACGTGAGATCAATTCGCTTTGCGGAATCTCTTTCAAATTCATGTTGCTTTCTTCACCAATGATCATTTTCAATACTTCCAATTGATCTTTATGTGCAACGATCAGCAACACATCGTTTTCTGCCAGATGTGTTTGTGGTGTAGGTGTAACAACTGTTCCGTTGTGAAATAATCTTGACACAACAATTGGTTCTTTCAACAATTCAAAAATTGTACGGAGTGGTTTGCCGATCAGTTGTTTATTCTGCAGCGCCAAATGAATGGAAACAGGTTTGTTTGATTTAATGACATCCAGCTTGCGATGCAATTCCCGTTCTTTATCGAGGTTTACACGAAAGAATGCTTTTAAAATAAGGATAGCGCCAATAATACCAAACACACCAAACGGGTACACTACTGCATACGCTAATGTGATAAACGATGTATCGTTTGCTGCCAGATGAAGATCTTTAGCTGCTGCCTGTGCTGCACCAAGTCCGGGTGTGTTGGTAACGGCACCACTCATTACACCGGTGAGTGTAGTGATGGGTTGTTGCAGCAAATAGTAAAACGCAATAACAATGAGTACGCCAAGAAAAACGACTAACGCTGCCAGTCCGTTTGTAACGGCTGCATTCTTTTTCAGTGAAGAAAAGAATCCCGGACCAACCTGCAGGCCTATGGAGTATACAAAAAGGATCAAACCAAATTCCTTCAAGAAGTGCTCGGTTTCTTTATTGATATGAATACCGGCATAGGAGATGGCTAAACCCATAAATAAGATCCAGGTAACGCCCAGCGAGATACCAAAAATTTTCAAGCGGCCGAGCCACGTGCCGATAGCGATGACAACACCATAGATGATAACGGTTTGCGGAATACTTTCTTCGAGCAGTAGTTGGAGAAACCAGTTCATGGTAGCGAAATATAAGATAAAGCTATCTGCAAAATTTCATTGAGCAACTAACTAAAATCACAGAACCTGCTTTTTGTAAGCAGGTTCTGTGTAAAGAGTTGATTATTTGTCTTTGACAGTGATCGTACTCGTCCATTGATCATGCCACATTTTCTGTCCAAGAAATGCGCTGATAAATTCAAATGGTACCAGACGACACAATGTGCGGAGAAATGCTTTGCCAAACGTCATCGGCTCTCCATCTTCACGGATCACTTTTGTTTTCGTGATCATTTTGCCGAGTGTTTTACCTTTTGAGCCTTCCAGGAATGTATAGTATGCAAAGAAGACAACAAATACCAGCAGATAAGTAATCGATATAAATCCAATAGCCCCTGCCTGTTTCGCCATCGCTGATGGACGTTGCAAAAGCTGCCCCTACAAAAAAGCCGATCAAAGCAGCGAGGATGTAGAATACAATAACATCAATCACATAATTTAATAAGCGTTGCCCTGCACTGGCAAACTCATACGAAGGTTCATGAAATTCGTGTAATACGTTTGTTTGTTGTTCCATAAATAGAGTTGGTTTAGTGATGAGGAAGTAAAATAATAATTTTCTGCTTGTGTTGTATGAATAAAAAAACCGCAGCATTTGCTGCGGTTGACTTATCTGAAACTTGTTGAATAGTTTACCTACCCAATATCCAGGCAAAGATCAACGGCGCTACAATTGTTGCATCACTCTCTACAATAAATTTTGGTGTATTAATATCTAATTTACCCCAGGTAATTTTTTCATTGGGCACTGCACCTGAATAAGAACCATAAGAAGTTGTAGAATCACTGATCTGGCAGAAATAACTCCAGAAAGGAACATCATGCCATTCCAGATCCTGGTACATCATTGGTACTACACAAATAGGAAAATCACCTGCAATACCACCACCAATCTGGAAAAAACCAACTCCTTTACCAGCACTGAATTATTGCGATACCAATCTGTCAACCATACCATATATTCAATACCACTTTTCACCGTGCTTGCTTTTAATTCTCCTTTAATTACATAACTGGCAAAAATATTTCCGGTGGTACTGTCTTCCCAACCTGGCACAACAATTGGAATATTTTTTTCTGCAGCAGCTACTATCCAGCTGTCTTTTGGATCTATTTCATAATACTGTTTCAACTCACCGCTTAAAACTGTTTTGTATAAAAATTCATGTGGAAAATAACGTTCGCCTTTTGCTTCGGCATCTTTCCATTGCTTTACCAAATGTTTTTGTAAACGACGGAAAGCTTCTTCTTCAGGAATACAGGTATCGGTTACACGGTTGTAATGATTTTCCAACAAATCCCATTCATCCTGTGGTGTAAGATCACGGTAATTGGGAATACGTTTGTAATGACTGAATGTGCAACCAGGTTCATCACATCTTCTTCCAGATTGGCACCGGTACAACTGATGATATCCACTTTACCCTGACGAATCATTTCTGCCAGATGAATACCTAGTTCACCGGTACTCATGGCACCAGCCAGGGTTATCATCATTTTACCACCTTCGTTCAAATGTGTTTCGTATCCTTTGGCAGCATCCATTAATGCGGCAGCATTAAAATGACGGTAATGATGTTGAATAAATTGTGAAACGGGTCCTTTGTTCATTTTTTAATTTTTAAAAGTGACCGCCTTCAGACCCCGACCAAAGCGTCGGGGGACTTTGCGAAAGAGCAGCAAAAGTAAAGATTATAGCGCATGCCTTTATTAATTTCTCAATAAAAAAGCCCCGCCGAAAAGATCGGAGAGGCTATTCCAAAACAACACTTGTTGAGTGTATTTATTTTTTCTTTTTTGTTTTATCAATGCGGATATAGTCGCCGGATGCGTATACTTTATAAACAGAAACACATTTTTCATCGTCGGTTTTTACGAGGTAAAACAATTCACCTTCTTTACTGATCTCAGCAATATTCAACAGTACTTTGTCTTTTGAAAACTCCTGTACTGCGCTTGAAGCAAGGAACGTCATTTGCTCCAGTTGAACTGAACGTTGTACTGCTTCCACCACGCCATCGGGCCTGTACCAGGCCAGCATCCGATCGTTGTTGAACTTAAACGAAACAAGGTAAAAGTCGTTTTTTTGACTCCAGCTTACATCGGTTGCTTCAGTAAATTGTTTTTGAAAGGCTGCATTTACAACTTCATTTTCGATAATGGGAGAGGCGTTTGCGTGTGTGGTAACTGTTAAAAACGCGGCGACTAAAAGAACAAGAATCTTTTTCATGATGAACATTTTTAAGGTTTAATGATTAATGTATCTTTTTCAGATAACATTATTTGATGATGCTGTAAAAGTAGAATGAGGCAACTGCTGCTGCAAGCGAATCTTGACAAGAGGCTGTTAACACAACCTTCATAGTGATGAACGGATGCAACAAGTGTAACATGGACATACTCAAATAACGAAACTCTTATCTGTAAAAGGTTTCAGCTACTCTTAATGAAATGATAAATGCCGACTGGCTTGCTGAGTGGCAAAACCTGCAAGGATGAATGGAAAGCAGTTTACTGTTTTTTACATATCTCCAGCCAATCGTTGATGCCTTTTACAATTGCTTCGGCCATTTGTTTGCGGTATCCCTGGTTGAGTACATTCATTTCATCTTCCGGATGACTGATGAATAATGTTTCAACCAATACATTGGGAAATTCGGTAAATCCGTTGAGCAGGAAATTGAAGTTGCCGACATTTCCAAATTCTTTCAATCCCATCTCCAACATATGCTGAAGAATGGTTTGAGTGAGCGGTCGGTAGCCCGATATGCTTGTAATAGGTGCTGACGCCTTTTACACGGATGGGATCGGCACTGCTGTTAAGATGGATACTTACAACAAGGTCAGGGTTTTTTTCTTTGAAGAAATTGTAGCGATCGTGATTATCATACGTGTGTCTTTTGTTCTGGTCATGATTACGGTTGCACCTTCTGCTTCCAATGATTGTTTCAGTTCTTTTGCAATCAACAGGGTCATGTCTTTTTCCATGATGCCCGTTAATCCAAAAGCACCTTTGTTGCTGCCACCATGGCCTGCATCAACACCTATCACCAGATCTTTCAGCAAAAGACTTTGCGGCTTACGCTTAATTCTGATCACAAGGTTATTACCGCTGTAATAAATACGATGTCCCCAATGTTGCTGATGTGTAAGATCAATGGTGATGCGAAACACGTCTTCTTCAATTTGATTGTAGTACACGTTTTTAATTTCTTTGGTGCTGCTCATGTGTGTAAGCCAGTTGGTATTCGATATAGCCCCAAATACATCCACGATAATTTTTGAAGGATTGATCTCTTGAAAAGATTGATACGGTAATCGATCATACATTATCAATGAAACATAATCGTATACACTATCGCCCCATACCCGCATACTGTTGGTGAGTGAGGTTGGTGTAAAACTTCCGTTCTGTACAACCTCAACATATTCTTCTTCAATATAGGCCTGGCGGTTTTTACTCAACTGTACAGCATACTTATTACCCACTTTGCTTACTGCTTTTAGTCGTACCAATGAATCGAGGTAACCCATCTTGGTACCACCAAGTCTATCTTCGCCCAAACCAAGTAACAGGTATGGAAGTTTGCCTTTTGTTTGCAGAACAATTCCATTGGGCTGCATCAAAGCAAATTCACTTTTAGTACTTACCTCAAACAGATCACCCGAGGCTGGCTGCACCAACAGCTTGAGTTTATTTTTAAACTCCGTAAACAAGTCATCGTTTTCTTTTACTACATATTCGGTTTTGTAAATTCCACGCACACCGGTTGAATCTTTTACCGGTACTTCTTTGAACTCCTGTCCGTTCGGCAGTTTTAATAAAGCATCGGGAATGGTTTTCACCGTCATGCGTAACCGATCGCCGGGTTTCAGTAACAGATTGCCTTGTGGTTCAATACGCCAATACTCAACTGTATTGGTGGTTACTTCTTTTTCTTTTGACGGACGCTGATAGGTATAAAACAGTTTCTGTGTTACTCTTTCTCCTTTGTCATTTGTTGCGATCAATTGAAAACTGCTGTCACCCAACGAAAGATTTAACTCGATCGCAAAAGCACCTGTTGGCCAAACCCGCATTTCTTCGCCATTCATCGTTAAGTTGCAACCAACACAAGTTGCTCCTGTAATAAACTGTCGGGCTGTTATTACTGTGTTTTGATTTTTGGTGGGTGTTGCCAAACGCAGAAAAACTTTCTGTGCAGAAAGAGCCGTACTAAAAATGAAAGCAAAAAGAAAAATAAGTGTACGCATAGAAACCGGTTGAAATAAAAAATCCTTTGCAAATTAGGCAAAGGATTTTTAAAAGCTGAGATGACTCACCGCATTAACATTACAACGGATACTTTCCGTCGTTTCTAAGCTTTGCTACGATTCGTCTTCTGGCTTCTTTAGAATTATAAGGATCAACTTTTGTAAAACGTTTTAAGCCCAGCAACATCATGCGATGTTCGTCACCTTCTGCAAATGCATTGATGGCATCTTTACCGTACTTGTTGATTCGATCGGCTGCATCATACAAATACGTATGCATTATATCCAGTTCAAACTGGCAAGCTGCTTCGCCTTTTTCTTCAACCATTTTAGCTGCACGCAGCAATGCACTTTCAGCATTAAAGGTTTGAATAGCCATATCTGCTATATTCATCAATACTTCCTGCTCATGCTCGATTTTCATCATGAATTTTTGTACCGCAGCACCTGCTGTTAACATGATGGCTTTTTTGAAATTGGCGATGGCTTTGTATTCTTTTGCAAACGGAGTATCATCTTCGCTGCCAAAATCAGGAATGCTCATCAGTTCCTTTTGCACATTCATCGCAGACGTCATAATATCCAAACGACCTTTCATGGCACGCTTCAATACCATATCAACCGTCAATAAACGATTGATCTCATTTGTTCCTTCATAAATACGGTTGATGCGGCTGTCACGATAAGCTCTTGAAATATCATACTCATCACTAAATCCGTTTCCACCATGTATCTGTACGCCTTCATCCACTACATAATCCAATACTTCACTGCCATCAACTTTTAACATGGCACATTCAATGGCATATTCTTCAGCAGCACCTAACAATGCTTCGTTGAATGGTTTGCCTGCTGCCAAAAGATCATGTTCCATATCATCGATCCACTTACTGGTGCGGTACAATGCACTTTCACAAACCCAGATACGGGTTGCCATTTCTGCCAGCTTGTATTGAATAGCACCGAAGTTGATGATCGGTGTTTTGAATTGCTCACGTGTTGTTGCATAGGTTAATGCAATATTCAATGAGCGCTTGGAACCACCTAATGCAGCGGCTGCTAATTTCAAACGTCCAATATTGAGAATGTTAAACGCAATGATATGGCCTTTGCCTTGCTCACCCAATAAATTTTCAACCGGCACTTTACAATCCTGGAAATAGAGTTGCACAGTAGATGAACCTTTAATGCCCATCTTATGTTCTTCTGGTCCTTGTGTAAATCCTTCCATACCTCGTTCAATAATAAAGCCGGTAAAATCTTTCCCATCAATTTTTGCAAACACGGTATAGATATCTGCAAAACCACCATTGGTGATCCAGCATTTTTGTCCGTTTAAGATATAATGCTTGCCATCTTCACTTAACACTGCAGTTGTTTTTGCACCCAATGCATCACTACCGCTGTTTGGTTCTGTTAAACCGTAAGCACCTTTCCATTCACCTGTTGCTAACTTGGGAATGTATTTTGTTTTTTGTTCGGGTGTACCGAAATATAAAATCGGTAATGTGCCGATACCTGTGTGAGCAGCAATGGCTACAGAAAAAGAATAACCACCACCTAATCCTTCATTCACCAATGTAGCAGTAATAAAATCTTTGCCGAGTCCGCCAAACTCTTCAGGAGCAGAAGTGCCAAGCAAACCTTGTTCACCTGCTTTATCCATCAGTGCCGGCATCAAGCCCTTCTTCCATTTTATCAAGTCGGGCTACAACAGGTAATACTTCGGTATCAAGAAATGATGCACACATTTCTTTTACCATCACTTGTTCTTCATTAAAATTTTCAGGCGTAAATGTATCCTGCGGTGTGCTTGTTTTAATTAACCACTCGCCACCTTTCAGTTTCGTTGCAATCGTTGCGGTGCTCATATATTTATGTTTTAAAAGTTTAGAAGCGGCCTCATCCTCCATCTCCTTCTCCAGTAGAGAAGGAGCGGTGCTGCAATTCTTTTTTATTCAATTAATTCTACCACATCAACTATTGTTATTCTATCATCACATTTTCAACCTCTCTCATAATAATTGACATCTTAATGAAGCAAGGGCTGTGCTCTGAATCCTCCCCTTCCGGGGGAGCTAGAGGGGGCTGCTCTTACTTCAAATTATCATATACGATCTGTAACACTTCTTTACAGATATCAATTTTATCAGCCGGTACTCCAAGCAACGCTTCGTTCAATGTGTTGTTGGCTACGTTCATCGTTTCTTCTTCCAGCTTACGACCCTGATCTGTTAAGAAGACCTGATTAATACGTCGGTCGTTTTTACTGGCCACCCGTTTTACGAGTTTCAGCTTTTCGAGATTATCAACCAAACGTGTAATGCTGGGTTTGTCACGAAACGTAGCATTGCACAGATCCTGCTGACTCAAGCCATCGTTCTTCCACAAATGGTAGAGAACGCTCCATTGTTCAACGGTAATTTCAATTTTACCCTGCTTCATATTCTTCTGCAAACGGCGTGCGATGGCCGTGCTGGCTTTGCCCGTCATGAAGCTGTATAATTCGCCTTTTTTAAATTGGTTGTTTGGCATATAGTTGTTTATGCAACTACTCAAAACTAATGTTTTTTTTGAACTTTTCACTATCACCCGGAAGAATATTTTGTGAAATCTGCCAATAAAGTAGATTGACGCTACATGGGTGATGCAGTTTATCTTTGAACCCTCAATGCCGCAATTACACCGCAACGATATACTCAACCTTTTTTCGAAGATCACCCCACGCCGTGCATGGAACATGACGAAAGTGTGGAGCAGTTACCAGTTAAGCCGGTTTTTGAAGAAGCCGGTACAGTGGGGCTATCCGATTTCTATTTCGTTTGAACCAACTACAAGTTGTAATCTGCGTTGCCCCGAATGTCCAAGTGGATTGCGTGAGTTTACAAGACCTACCGGCATGTTGCAGAAAAGTTTTTTTGAACAAACGATCGACGATATTCATAAAGATCTGCTCTATCTCATCTTTTATTTTCAGGGCGAACCGTATTTGAATCCAGAGTTTTTACCGATGGTGAACTATGCTGCAAAGAAAAAAATCTATACAGCTACCTCTACCAATGCGCATTATTTAACGGAAGAAAAAGCAAAGCAAACCGTAGAAAGTGGTTTAGATCGTTTGATCATTTCGATTGATGGTACCACGCAGGATGTGTATCAACAATACAGAGTTGGCGGAAAGCTTGACAAAGTGTTGGAAGGTGCCAGAAATATTGTGAAGTGGAAAAAAGAACTCAACAGCAAAAAACCGTTTGTGGTGTTCCAGTTTCTGGTGGTGAAGCCGAATGAACACCAACTGGAGGATGTAAAACAATTAGCAAAAGAAGTAGGCGTTGATGATGTGTGGTTTAAAACCGCACAGGTGTACGATTATGAAAACGATCCCAACAAACTCATTCCATCTTTAAGCAAATACAGTCGCTATAAAAAGAATGCAGATGGCTCTCATTCGCCCAAAAACAAATTGCAGAATCATTGCTGGAAGCTGTGGCATGCAAACGTTATTACCTGGGATGGATTGGTTGTGCCCTGTTGTTTTGATAAAGATGCCATGCATCAACTTGGGAATTTAAAAATGCAATCGTTCAAAGAGGTTTGGCATAACGATAACTACAAACAATTCCGCAGCGAACTTATGACCAGCCGGAAAAACATCGACATCTGCGCTAATTGCAGCGAAGGGTTAAAGGTTTGGGAAGAATAAATCGGCTTTCTTATTTTCATTTTCCAGTTACAGTTTCTCTTTTGTAATTTCATCGCATGGCATCATTCAGCAGCCGGTTACGGCAAATCATACTCCTCGTTGTTTTAATTGCACTGGGCTTATTACTTGTAAAAGAGCTGTATATTTTTCTGCCTGGCTTTTTGGGCGCCATTACGCTTTATATTCTCAGCAGGGGCTGGTACCGTTATCTTACGATTAAGAAAAAATGGAACAAGAGTTTGGCAGCAACAGCTTTTATGCTTGGTTTTCTTGTGTTGTTTGGTTTGCCGGTTTATTATATCATCAATTTATTGTCGCCAAAGATTACGGAAGTATTCAGTCATTCCGATGAAGTCGTAATGGGCTTAAAATCAGTTTCAGCACAAATAAAAGAATGGACGGGTCAGGAATTATTTACGGATGAAAATGTTGGAGAACTGCAGAAGCGGGTTGCTAATTTTTTTCCTGCTTTTCTCAACAGCACAGCTATGATCGTTTCCAACCTGGCCATGATGTTGTTTGTTTATTTTTTTATGCTTACCAATGGTAAAGCGATGGAAGGATCCATCAATTATTTTTTGCCCTTGCACGAAGACAATATTGATATCCTTGCGAAAGAAACGATCAGCGTAGTAAGAGCCAATGCCATTGGTATTCCACTGATTTCGTTGATTCAGGGAATTTTTGCGCTCATTGGCTATTGGATCTTCGGCATTAATGAGTTTATGCTGTGGGGTTTTATAACCGGTGTATTTGCTTTTTTCCCAATTGTTGGTACCACGTTAATCTGGGCACCATTGGTTGTGTTTCTTTTTTCGCAGGGAAACACAGGCCAAGGTATTGGGTTATTAATTTACAGTTTACTTGTAACAGGTAATGTTGATTACCTGGCCAGAGTTTCACTCATGAAACGCTTAGGCGATGTACATCCAATGGTTACCGTATTGGGCGTAATTGTGGGCCTTAGCTTGTTTGGTTTTTGGGGATTTATCTTCGGTCCGCTGTTGATCAGCTACTTTATGTTGTTGTTGAAAATTTATACCAATGAGTTTGGTGCAATGCAACCAACGGATAATCCGCATGAACATGGGAGTTGACCTCTCAACAGAAACCGATTAAATGATGCGATGAATAAAATGGTTGTTGGATTATTTATTATGCAGGAATTGGTTTTTCTCTGCTTTTCACTTCATCATATTTCGCTTCATAATCTTCCCGCATCGTTCCCATCAGCCGGTCCCAGAATAAAAAGTATAAACCATAATTTCCGGTGAAGTATTGGTGATGCTGATTGTGTGTTACAGAGGTGTTGATCCAGCGACCAATCCATGTACGTTGAAAATTTTTAGGGAATAACTCCCAACCCAAATGTCCATACACATTGTAAAACATCTGGAACAAAAAGAAAAAGAACAAGTGTGCTTTAGTGACGGGGATGGTATAGATTAACACAACCAGTATGCCTACTTCCAGTATTGCTTCCAGCGGATGAAATGCAAACGCCGCCCAAGGTGAAGGGTTGGTGCTTTTGTGATGTATGAGATGCAGCACACGAAATAGTTTGGGATGATGCATCAACCGGTGAATCCAATAAAAATAAGTATCGTGTATCAGCAACATCAACGGGAAAGCCAGCCAGAAATAGAATTGTCCGTGTTGATCAATGTCTCTGTAAAATGTTGTGTGTTTTCGTATTTCCGCATGACCAAGAAAGAACCACGGTACAAATGCAAACAAAAACATTGTGCAAAGTGAAAAGAAAATTTCCCGCTGATAATCTTTATTAGCAGGGAAACGTTGTTGAATTTTTTTGAAAGAAATCCTTTTCTTTAAAAAAATGTACCAAAGCAGAAATGCCAATCCTGCAATAATCAGATACCGCAAGCCAATAACAAGGAAATAGCTGATCCAGGAACCATCGGGGTGAAGCATGTGATAAAATTACTACAAGTGCCAAAAAGTAATCAAGAGAATTTTTAACTATCGGCCAGCAACACCTGCCATGCTTCAGTTACTTTGCCTGCATCGAGCAACTCTTTCGCAAAGCGATGTAATTCTACATCCATTTCATCGGGGTTAATTGAAAAATACTGAATGATATTTTTTAGCCGCTCATCGTAGAACGTTGCGTCCACTACTGGATAGTCGTGCACATTCGCTAACTGTCCGAGATTATTTCCGGTTAATACTTTACTGTTGCGGATCGTTTCCGGTAAAGCATCAATGCCAATGCCGAGCTGTGTATTGGGTTTGGCTACATGAAACAAACTGTTCTCATCAACCTTGCAATACCAATCGCCACCGAGGCGTGCAATATGATGCAGCTTGCGTTGGTCGATCATTGTTCCTTCTGCATTGAGAATGCTTTCATCAACATGCATGCGCAGCACTTCACAGATAACAAGATTGCCTGCACCACCCTCAGTTCCTAATGGCTTTACTTCCACCACTTTGCATTCCATCTTTACTTTGCTTTCTTTTACCATTGGTGGTTTTACAATGGTTGCAGCTTCTTCTGTAAAGCCGGCTTTGATAAATTCGTTGGTGCCTTTTGGAAATTCGCAGCTGCTGAGGCTTACTTGCTGCACCATATCGTAATCCACAATATTGATGACAACCTCCGGTACTTCCAACACATTTTCCAATGTGTGCTTCGTGGTATTGTCTCTCACTCTTCGTGAAGGGGAAAACACAACAATGGGCGGGTTCGAAGAAAACAGATTAAAGAAACTGAATGGACTCAGATTTACGTTTCCTTCTTTATCGATGGTTGATGCAAAACAAACAGGCCGTGGAGCAACAGCATGTTGCAGCCATTGTTGTTTTTGCATTGGGTTGAGTTGTTGTAAGTTGATTAACACTGCGCTGGGTTAAAGGTTATGAGTTAAGGGTTACGAGTTATACACCCTATTGCTTCTTTGATCTGGCTTTTTCTTCAGTTATTCTTGTTTTTACTTTTTTCATCAGTTCACCTATCTGGCTGCTCAATAATCTTGATTCATCACACAAAGCAGTGCCTTTTATTTCATCAATAAATTTCAGTCGATGTATGAATCTTACTTTGTTTCTGATTTCACCACATGAACCCTTTGCCATTCGAAGAAACCTGTAAAAATCAGGGTTATTATTGTATTCGAATCCTTCTGAAATATTATCCGAAATAGAAAGAGCTGCACTTCGCAATTGATCTTTCAAACTGAAATCTTTTTGAATGAACTTGTTTGATTCTGCCAATATGTAAATCTTCTCTGCAAGCTCTTGTGCTTTTTGCCAGATAATTAAATCTTCGAAGCAGGTAATTTTTGTACTCATAAGTTAATTAGTTTACGTTAACAGGATTTACAAATTACTCAGTCCAACCGAATTATGCAACCCGTAACCCATAACCCTTAACTCATAACTTCTTCTTGCCTAAAATCGAAAAATCATCTTCCTCTCTCACTATCGTATTACTCAATCTTCCCAATCCGTCAATTTCCATTTCCACTGTATCGCCTTCCTGTAACCATTGTTCGGTATAATTTGGATCGTTTAGTTTACCTGTGCCGTTGAGCTCTAAGAAACAACCGGTACCAACAGTGCCGCTGCCAATTACATCGCCGGGATACAGATCAACACCATAGCTTGCACGTTCAATAATTTCAGCAAAGGTCCAGTTCATTTCAGCAACATTACCTGCACTCACCTGTTTACCGTTTACCCAGCATGTCATATTCAAATTCCAGCTACGACCAACATGATTTTCTTGTGCCGGTACAACAAACTCTTCCAGTTCGTCAAGCGTTACCAACCAAGGACCAATCACTGTTGAAAAATCTTTTCCTTTTGCCGGTCCAAGATTGAGTAACATCTCTTCCATCTGCAAACGTCGTGCACTTAGATCGTTCATGATCATTAAGCCGGCAATGTATTCATCCGCTTCTTCTGCACGGATATTGCGACCATGTTTGCTGATAACGATCGCTACTTCCAATTCAAAATCAAGTTTTTCAAAATGATCAGGCATGCAACGAACATCGCCGGGTCCTTGTATGCTGTGATGATTGGTGAAATAAAAGATGGGGTATTGATCGAACTCAGCAATCATATCCGCTTTGCGGTTTCTTCTTGCAGCTTCCACATGTTGACGGAACGCATAGCCATCTCTGCAACTGGGTGGCATTGGAACCGGAGCCAGTAGTTGCACTTGTTCGATAGGTACAACATTGCCCGGCATCAACCGGCCTTCCTGTAACGCTTTTACACTGGCCTGTGCAAGTTCAAGATATTCATCCCAGTATTGCAAAAACATATTCATGCTTGTTGGTAAATCTGGATGGAGTGTATCCATATCATATACAAGTCCGTTATGTAAAACAGCTAACTGTTCGTGTTCATCTTTGAGATAAGAAACTATTTTCATGCAAGTCAATTTTTTGAAGAGAGCCAAAGGTAGAGAAAACAGCTGCAATGAAAATTCATTAACTTGATGCCATGAAGAATCTTTCATTGTTTTTATTCACCTGTTGTGTGTTTGGCTTTTCTACAAAACAGGAATCAACTGCATGGATTCGCATCAATCAACTTGGATATACACCCAACGGAATAAAAGTAGCGGTATGGTGCAGTAAAGAAAATAACCCCATTGGTTCATTTCAACTCATAGATGCAGAAACGAACAAACCTGTTTTAACCGGTAAGCCCAGCAGTGGGTTTGGTGAATATGGGCCGTTTAAACAAACACAGCGGATCAATTTTTCCGGATTTCAAAAACCGGGAAACTATTATTTACAAACACGCACTACAAAGTCTCCTGTGTTTACAATTGGAGAAGATGTGTACAAAGGAGCGGCGGATTTTTGTTTACGTTACATGCGCCAGCAACGCAGCGGTTTCAATCCATACTTGAAGGATAGTTGTCATACGCAGGATGGTTATACATTGTATGGAGCGGCAGCAGGTTTGCCCGACAGTACATTTATTGATGTAAGCGGTGGCTGGCACGATGCAAGTGATTATTTACAGTACTCCACCACCAGTGCCAATGCAACGTATCATTTACTGATGGCTTATCGTGATTTCCCAAACATTTTTACCGATAAGCATTTGGCAAATGGATTGGAAGGAAGCAATCAATTACCCGATGTACTCGATGAAGCAAAATGGGGATTGGATTGGTTGCTGAAAATGCATCCACGGGACGATTGGATGTTTAACCAGTTGGGCGATGACAGGGATCATATCAGCATGCGTATTCCGAAAATGGATAGCCAGTATGGAAGAGGTTTTCAGCGCCCGGTGTATTTTATTAATGGAGAACAACAACAGCGTGGAAAGTTTTTGAACAATACAACAGGTACAAGTTCTACTGCGGCAAAGTTTGCGAGTGCGTTTGCCTTGGGGGGAATAATTTTTGATAATGACGAGGCGTTAAGCGAAAGATTGTTTACATCATCTACATCAGCTTTAAACCTCGCTTTAAAAAAACTGGGGGTAACTCAGACAGTATCTGTAAAAGCTCCATATATCTATGCAGAGGATAATTGGAAGGATGATATTCAATTGGCAACGTCTTCTTATTATCAATCGCAAGAGTTTATTTATAGGAAGTTTAAAAAACAAGAGGTATATGTTTCACCCTCTATCCCGGATAAAGATTTTCTTTCATTTGCATTTTCATACGCAAAGCAAGAACCCATCACACCTTGGCTTGGTGCAGATACTGCCAATCATTACCAATGGTATCCTTTTGTCAATCTTGGACATTACGAATTAGCAAAGCAATTAAAAGATAGCCGCAGAGATACCATCATTGGCTTTTACAAAGAGGGCATCAATCGTGTCTGGAACAAAGCCAAACAAAATGCTTTCTATCGGGGTGTGCCGTTTATCTGGTGCAGCAATAATTTAACAGTAAGTTTTGCCATGCAATGTTATTGGTACAGGGAGTTAACAAGCGACCGGCAATTTGAACAACTGGAACAGGCGAATATTGATTGGCTCTTTGGTTGCAATCCATGGGGCACGAGTATGGTATATGGTTTGCCTGGCTGGGGCGATACACCTGTTGATCCGCACAGTGCATTTACACATCTGAAAAATTATCCCATTGATGGTGGTTTGGTGGATGGTCCGGTGTATAACAGCATTTTTAAAAATCTAATTGGATTGAAATTATACGAGCCTGATGAATATGCTGCTTTTCAAAGTGAGCTGGCAGTGTATCACGACGATTATGGCGATTACAGTACCAATGAACCAACCATGGATGGCACTGCATCACTTATTTATTTGTTGGCAGCGATGGAGGCGCAGAGTAAGCCAAAAAAGTAAACGCCTCCGCAGGAGGCTTCCGTTACGATCGAGGTGCTATTGTACGTGGCGATACAACAAAGAAAGAATTGGCATTGGTCTTCACTGGTCATGAGTTTGCAGATGGCGGCAATCGCATTCTGCAAACATTGAAACAGCAAAACGTAAGAGCATCGTTCTTTTTTACAGGAGATTTCTACCGGAACAAAAAATTTCAATCGCTTATTCAACAGCTGAAAAAAGACGGACATTATCTCGGCGCACATTCCGATAAACATTTGTTATATGCCGATTGGAATAAACGTGATAGTCTGCTTGTAACGAAACAACAATTCAAAAAAGATCTGCTGCAGAATTATGCAGAGATGAAACGCTTCGGGATCAACAAAACAAATGCAACATTCTTTCTTACCTCCCTACGAATGGTATAATGATTCAATAGCTGAATGGACAAAAGAATTAAATCTGCAACTCATCAACTATTCGCACGGCACAAGATCAGCCGCAGATTACACATGGCCGGAATTGCCGAACTTTCAAAGCAGTGAAGCCATCTTTCAATCAATTCTCAACTATGAACAAACAAAACCCACAGGACTGAATGGATTTCTATTATTATTACACATTGGAACCGATCCACGACGTAAGGATAAGTTTTATGATCGCTTGCCGCAATTGATTCAACAACTCAAAGCAAAGGACTATCAATTCAAAAATGTAAATGATTTATTGAAAAAGTAAGTCATCCATGTAATCAATCCTGAAGCACTTATTTTTGTAAACTATGATCAAATCCATCAACGATTTCAACAACGTTTTCTTCATTGGCGTAGCCGGCACTGGTATGAGCGCTATTGCACAATACTTAAAAGGCATTGGTAAAGAAGTGAGCGGCAGCGACCGTTACTTTCATCCCAACGAACCTAATGAAACAAAAGAAAAGCTGGAAGCAGAAGGCATCCGTTGTTTTTTACAAAATGGTGAAGGCATTACAAATGCTACTGATCTGGTAGTGGTTTCAACTGCCGTAGAAGATACTGTTGAAGAAGTGATCAAAGCCAAACAACTCAACATTCCCATCATCAAGCGTGCGGAGCTATTGGCCATTATTGGAAGAAGTAAAAAAACGATTGCTGTCGGCGGCACCAGTGGTAAATCAACAACAAGCGCTATGTTGTTTGATATTCTACAACATGCAAATATGCAACCAAGCATTATCAGTGGTGCAGGTTTAACGAGTATTATTAAAGAAGGTAAAATTGGCAATGCAAAAGTAGGTAGTGGCGATTGGCTGGTAATTGAAGCCGATGAAAGCGATGGCAGCATTGTAAACTATACACCTGAAGTTGGGTTACTCATCAATATCGATAAGGATCATAAAGAGATCGATACACTCATTGAAATTTTTGAGCAATTTAGAAAGAATACAACTGAGTTCTTTGTCGTAAATCAATCGCATGCTTTAGCCAAACAACTATCTGCTAACCCTGCACATAATTTTTCAGTTGATAGTAGTGATGATGCAGCTTATCATGCAAGCAACTTTACTCAACAAGGCTTTTCCATTTCATTTGAAATTGAGCACGAAGTCTTGAGCGAAGTCGAAAGGTCACCATTCACCATTCACGCCATTGGTAAACACAACATGGAAAACGCTCTTGCTGCAGCAACTGTGGCCAATCTCATCGGTGTTCCTTTGCAAACCGCAGCTGAGGCGTTGAAAAATTACGAAGGCATCTATCGTCGTCATCAGATCATCGGACAAAAAAGCAATGTTTGGCTGATCGATGATTACGCCCACAACCCCGCCAAGTGTGCAGCAAGTATCGAAGCTTGTCAACCATTGGCAAAAAAAGTAATTGCCTGGTTTCAACCGCATGGATATGGTCCCACCAAATTCCTGCGAAACGATTTTGTGGAGGAGATCAGCAGGGTTTTGCGCCCCGAGGATGAAATCTGGATGAGTGAAATTTTTTATGCCGGTGGTACTGCGGAGAAAGATATTTCAGCCAACGACCTTATCAGCGACCTTAAAGAAAAAGGGACACAAGCTTTTTTTGTTGAAAACAGGAACGATCTGGTTACAGCTCTTCGTCCGCATTTTACGGATGATTGTGTACTTCTCCTTATGGGCGCCCGTGATCCGGGGCTTGAACAATTTGCCAAAACAGTGTGGGAACAACTGTAAATCAATTGTAAAAAATTTTGAGTTGACATGAATCAGTCTATAAATTGAACCGCTGTACCATGAATTGGCCTAATTTTGTGCCGCTTAAGTAAGCGCTGAAAAAAGAGAGAACAATGAAGATGAATATTGATAATCCAATTCCAATAGTTGATGGAACCACCATTACACGGAAGGAATTCACTGAAAAATATTTAAAACCACAAAAGCCGGTTATTCTTCGTGGCTTGTGGAAGCAATATCCTGCGTATGAAAAATGGACAATGGATTATTTCAAGCAGTCCATGGGCGATATTAAAGTGAAGCTGTTCAGCACCAAGAAAGCCAACCCAAGCGAAACACTAAGTGTGGCGCATGCGGAAATGAAGTTCAATGAATATTTAGATCTTATTGAAAAAGAACCAACTGATCTGCGTTTGTTCTTATTCCCGGTATTCAAACACAAACCGGAGTTGTTGAAAGATTTTGGTTATCCCAAAATCACCGGCCGCTATATTAAAATACCATTCATGTTCTTTGGCCCTAAGCATTCGGTAACACGTATGCACATGGATATCGACATGAGCAATGTATTTCTTACACAGTTCACCGGAAAACGAAGAGTGGTGTTGTTTCCTCCCGATCAGAGTGATTTTTTATACCGTCTTCCTTTTAATGTTCATGGTTTGGTTGATATCGATAAACCGGATTTTGAAACCTATCCGGCAATGCAATATGCAAAAGGCTTCACCGGATATTTGGAGTATGGCGATACACTTTATATGCCCAGCGGTTACTGGCACCACATTGAATATGCAGAAGGCGGCTTTGGTTTATCGGTGCGTACCATTGGTGCAACTGCAGGTACTATCTTAACCGGCTTATGGAATGTAACTCTCCAGCGCAAGTTCGATGATATCATGTTCAAGATCCGTGGACAAAAATGGTTCAATTATAAAAAGCAATTGGCGATTAAACGTGCAGAGAGGGCAATGGCTAGAATGCAGGGATCGAGTTTATAAACTATATTCTTGATATAGAAAAGGGTTGCAAATAGCAACCCTTTTTTGTTGTATTCATAAAATAGCGGTCGCCTGTTTTTTAAAAAATGAGAGACAACACTTATTTTTAAATTTTTCTTTAATATAACCGATATGCCCCGCTACGAGCTCAGTCTACCAATTCAAAAAGATAATCCAGCAGATGTATTAGCAATTTGTTATAGCAGTTTCCAGAAAGCAGGCTGGGATATTAAATATGCTACCAAAGACAAACTGTTCGCTTATACGCCTAAAAGTTCTTTTTCAAAGAGTGTGGAAGTATGCGCCGCAGTTATAGAAAATGAGCTTATTGTTTCAAGCGAAATGATCAACGATGAAATGATGGACTTAACTAAGAAAAATCAAAAAAATGTTGAAACCTTTCTTGTTACTTATGAGGAGACCTCGAAATCTATTGCAGCGGAAACTATTGCAGCGAACAAAGTAGCAATTCAACAGCTCATTGAGAATACATCTGTTGCTGCTGAAGAGGAAATGAAAGAAATAGCAGAATTAAACGAAGCAATGAATCTCGACAAGGGAAGCCTTACAATAACTTATGGAATTATTATAGTCAATGTTTTGATATTTATATTGATGGCATTACAAGGTGCTGGTGTATTTGAGGCGAACGGGCTTGTACATATTAAATGGGGGAGCAATTTTGGCCCACTTACAGCAAGCGGTGACTGGTGGCGATTATTTTTTACATTTCATTAAACATGTATGCTCTCTTTTCAATTGCTGCTTATCTGGAGTCGATGCTTGGTAAAATCCGTTATATCACTGCATATGTTTGTACCGGTGTACTTGCAAGTCTTGTGAGTTTGTGGTGGCATACTGAACCGGCGAACAGTGCAGGAGCTTCGGGCGCAGTGTTTGGTATGTATGGTGTGTTTCTTGCATTACTCACCACCAATCTTATTCCCAAAAAAGTTCGACAACCTTTGTTGCAAAGCATTGTGGTATTTGTGCTTTACAATCTTGTTTACGGTTTAAAAGGAGGAATTGATAATGCAGCACATATTGGAGGTTTGCTTAGTGGGATATTGATTGGTTATCTGTTTGCAGTTAGTATTAAAATCGAAAAGCGGGGACAAAAAGCAGCTTGGATTTCGCCTGCAATTGCACTTGTGAGTACATTGGTATGTGGTTATTATTTGTTACAAAACAAAGTAGCCGAACAAGAAAGACAACCGATAGTAGAATTTGTTAGAAATGACGGATCGATTGATTTAGAAAGGTTCAATGAATTATATTCTCAGTTTATTAAACTGAATGAAAAAGCGTTGGCACTTTATCCTGAAAATGGGAGCAATTTAGTTGTGTTACAGAATCGGGCATATCCAATATGGCAGCAGGCCGACAGTATATCTGCCCTGATATTGAAACTGAATGTGAATGAAAAAATGCAGGGAAAGGCTAATAGTATTGAAAGTTATATTCAATTGCGAAAAATGGAAATTGAGATACAAGAGAAATTCATAGTAGATCCGAAAAATCACTCGGCTTATCGTAAACAGGAGCAAATCGTAAAAGAAAGAATAGCAAGTGAGCTTAAGAAGATTCAAGAATAAGCAAAAGAACTGACAATCTTTTTGAACAAAACAGATTGAACAAAAAGCCATCACTTTAAAATGGTACTTCGGTCGTCAGCTGCCAACATAACCGGGACGTTCAGCAGAAAGAGAATCAAAAGCCCGTAACCAAACATTAACCTCCTTTTCCCTTGCCACCCCGCTTAAATGACCTACCTTTGCCGACTCAAAAACGGTATTGGGGCAGTTGCCACAAGCCTAACGTATTGATTATGAACATTCGCAACATAGCAATTATTGCTCACGTAGATCATGGGAAAACAACCCTGGTAGATAAAATTTTACACGCTACCAAGGTGTTTCGTGATAATCAGGACACCGGCGAACTGATTATGGATAGTAACGATCTCGAAAGAGAACGTGGCATTACCATCTTTTCTAAAAACGCAGCCGTAGTATATAATGGTGTAAAAATTAACGTAATCGATACTCCTGGTCACGCCGATTTTGGTGGTGAGGTAGAACGTGTATTGAAAATGGCCGATGGTGTTATCCTGTTGGTGGATGCCTTTGAAGGACCGATGCCACAAACACGTTTTGTGTTGCAGAAAGCCTTGCACTTAAATCTGAAGCCGATTGTGGTGATCAACAAAGTTGATAAACCGAACTGTCGTCCTGATGAAGTACACGATGCAGTATTTGAATTATTCTTTAACCTTGATGCAACCGAAGAGCAATTGGATTTCCCTACCTACTATGGTAGCGGAAAGAATGGTTGGTTCAACGATTCATTAACGGAGATTGATAATATCTTCCCATTGTTAGATGGTATCATTAAATATGTACCTGCACCAAAAGTAACGGAAGGTCCATTGCAGATGCAGATAACTTCTTTGGATTATTCTTCTTTCCTTGGTCGTATTGCCATTGGTAAAGTAAGCCGTGGTGTAATTAAAGAAGGTCAGCAATCAGCATTGATGCAGGCCGATGGAACGATCAGGAAACTGAAAGTGAAAGAACTGTATGTGTTTGAAGGAATGGGTAAGAAAAAAGTAACCGAAGTAATTGCTGGTGATCTTTGCGCCGTAGTAGGTGTAGATGATTTTAATATTGGTGATACATTGGCTGATGCAGACAATCCGGAAGCATTACCGGTGATCAGTGTAGATGAACCAACAATGAACATGTTGTTTAGTGTAAACAACTCACCTTTCTTTGGTAAAGACGGAAAGTTTGTTACCAGTCGTCACTTACGTGACGCTTAATGAAAGAAACTGAAAAGAATCTTGCACTTCGTGTAACAGATAGTGAAGATGGTGATAGTTTGATGGTATATGGTCGTGGTATTCTTCACCTTGGTATCTTAATTGAAACCATGCGCAGAGAAGGGTATGAATTAACTGTTGGTCAGCCACAGGTAATTACAAAAGAGATCAATGGTAAAAAATGTGAGCCGTATGAAACATCTGGTAGTAGATGTGCCGCAGGAATTTGCCAGCAAAGTAATTGATCTTGTAACACGCCGTAAAGGTGAAATGCTGATCATGGAAACCAAAGGTGAAATGCAGCATCTGGAATTTGAAATTCCATCAAGAGGTTTGATCGGTTTGCGTACACAAATGCTTACTGCTACAACAGGTGAAGCTGTAATGGCGCATCGTTTCAATGAATACAAACCATGGAAAGGAAATATTCCCGGAAGAAATAATGGTGTATTGATTTCAAAAAACACATGCGAAAACAACCGGTTATTCGATTGATAAATTACAAGACCGTGGTACTTTCTTTGTTGATCCTGCTGAAGAAGTATATGCAGGTCAGATCATTGCAGAGAATATTAAACCCGGAGATCTGGTTGTAAATGCAACTGAGGCTAAAAAACTAACCAATCACCGTGCAAGCGGAAGCGATGATGCAACACGTATGGCTCCCAAAACATTACTGACCTTGGAAGAGTGTATGGAGTACATTCAGTTTGATGAGTGTATTGAAGTAACTCCTAATTTCATCCGTATGCGGAAGGTGATTTTGGATGAAGAGGAACGCAAAAAACAATCAAAATCGATGAACGCTCAAATGGCGTAATAAAACGATACATGCAAAGACCCGATCAATTGATCGGGTCTTTTTTATTTTACAAGCTGCAGAAATTCTTTATCCTTCCACTCGTTTTATATCTGCACCTAATTTGCGCAAACGTTCATCAATGTATTGATAACCTCTGTCGATCTGTTCAATATTTTGAATGGTACTTTTTCCTTCGGCACTTAATGCTGCGATCAACAACGCTTGTCCGGCACGAATATCAGGACTGCTCATCGTTATTCCACGTAACTTCTGCTCACGTTCCAAGCCAATAACTACTGCACGGTGTGGATCGCACAAAATAATCTGCGCACCCATATCGATCAGTTTATCGACAAAGAACAAACGGCTTTCAAACATTTTTTGATGAATGAGTACACTTCCTTTAGCCTGTATAGCAGTAACAAGTACAATACTTAACAGATCGGGTGTAAAGCCCGGCCACGGATGATCGTAAATAGTTAGTACACCTCCATCGAAGTAACGTTGTATTTCATATAACTCCTGTTCAGGAATATGGATATCATCTCCATCAATGTTCAGTTGAATACCAAGCTGACGAAATTTCTCAGGAATAATTCCAAGTTGATCAACACCTGCACCTTTGATTGTGATATTGCTCTGCGTCATTGCTGCTAATCCAATGAACGAACCAACCTCGATCATATCCGGTAAAATGCGATGAGCTGTTCCACCTAAATAATCAACGCCTTCGATAGTAAGCAGGTTGCTGCCAACGCCGCTGATCTTTGCACCCATGCGGTTGAGCATTGCACATAATTGTTGAATATATGGTTCGCATGCTGCATTGTAAATTGTAGTGGTGCCTGTGGCCATGCTTGCGGCCATTACAATATTAGCGGTACCTGTTACAGATGGTTCGTCCAGTAACATATCGACTCCTTTTAATTCCGCAGTTGTTAAATGGAAAAAACCATCTTCAGGATGATAATTAAAATCGGCACCTAATTTTTCAAACCCAATGATGTGTGTATCTAATCTTCGTCTGCCAATTTTATCGCCGCCGGGTTTTGGAATGAATGCTTTTTGATAACGGGCCAGTAATGGTCCAGCCAGCATTACACTTCCACGCAGTCGTCCACTTTTCTTTTTAAACGCTTCGCCATGCAGGTAATCAATATCAATATCATCGGCCTGGAAAATGCAAGTGTCACGTTGTGGCCGTTCGATCTTCACGTGCATATCGCCCAACAGTTCAATGAGCAGATTTACATCAACTATATCAGGGATATTCGTAATCGTTACTTTCTCTGGTGTAAGCAATACTGCACTGATAATTTGCAGTGCTTCATTCTTTGCACCTTGGGGAACAATTTCACCGTTTAATTTTTTTCCACCTCTAACTTCAAAAGAATGCATGTGTTGATTTTAATGATTCGTTCAGCAAGGTAATAAGAGTTGCTGCGTGTAGCAAATTCTCATTGGCAGATGACAGGTAACAAAAAATAAAAAAGCCGATAAGTTGCAACTTATCAGCTTTTACAATGATATTTAAAAAGATCAATAACGCTTTTTGAATTTGCCGCCGCCACCACCGCCACGGTTATCACGACCTGCCACCGCCGCCACGGTTGTCTCTTCCGCCACCGCCGCCACTTCCGCTACGTTGTTGGAAATGCTTTTTGAATTTACCACCACCGCCGCCGCCACGGTTTTCTCTGAAATCATCGCTCGGACGATATTGGCGTACGAATGGACGGTTGTTGAATTCAAGCTCACCTTTGGTAATAGCACTTAACTCAGCCTGTATGGCATCGTCATGAATATTTTCTTTGTGCCAGTTATTATACGAAAGCTTCATGTAATAAGCAATGGCATTTGCAAACCCTTGTTTCTTTTCAGGGTTCTCTTCTTTCAACGCCTTATCAATAACGATCTCAATATTTTTTCCCAAGTGATTTAAACGAGGGTAGCGTTTAGGATAAGGTAGTGGCTCCGGTTTCGCTTTTAATGATTCACGTGTAGGGATAGGATAAGGACTTTCAACATCTAACTGAAAATCGGAGATGAGGAATAAATGATCCCATAGTTTATGACGGAAATCTTCCACATTTTTCAAATGCGGATTCAGAAAACCCATTAACTCAATCACCACATACGCCTGTTCCTGGCGTTTCGATCTGTCTTCAATGGTCAGGATATGATCAACCATTTTCTGAATATGTCGTCCATATTCACGAATGGTTAAATGATTCCTTGTTGTATTATATTCCATAGTTGTAAAAGCAAATGTAAGCAAAGGGATGATAAAAAAAGCTGCCCTTTTGGGGCAGCTGGTTCCAGTGGTAAACTATGACTATCGAAAAACTTATTGTTTCACTATTTTTTCTGTTATGATCTCGTTCCCGTCAATGATTTGAAGCAGGTACATTCCACTGGTAATTGCTCCGGTTTGCAAAAGGTTAAATCCTGTGCTTGTTTTGCCGTTCGCTAAGGCTCGGCCGCTCATATCCAGGATCCGCCAGTTGTAAGAGCCATTGCTGTTAAGGGCAACTTCATTCTTATTGATGATATTGGTTACAACATCGAATTTAGAACTGTTACCTACTTCACGTAGGGTTACTACATTTGAGTAATATTTTAACTGTGAAGCAGTGGTTACAAATAATCGATAGAAGACTGTTTTCTTTTCAGTTGGCTGATGGTCAAAGCGTGTGCTGTTGCTGTTTACTGATTGTAAACTGATGAAATTGCTTCCTGTTGTTGATGTTTCAACCACGATTGATTCAATTGGTTCATCGGCAATAATATTCCAGTTTAATTCATGTTTGTTGTTTGCTGCCTTACCGGTAAGCTTCATACTTTGAATTGGTAATGTTGAAGATAGTGCTGAGCCGCTAATCGTATAATCGCCAAGCATACCATAGTTTGTTACGTTTGTATTAGCTGCATTACTGAGCTTTAAGTAATAGGTGCCGGGTGTAAATAAACTGTCAATTGATACGCTTAATGTATTGGCGGGATTATAGGTAGCAATAGTATTGCCTCTGTCATTTAAAATAGCTACCTGAAGATCTACGTTCGGCTTTGTAGTTCCTGATGGAGCCGGGCCAGCCGTCATCTGATAACGTGACGCTTCTGAAATATCAATCCGGAAAATGTCAATGTCATCAGAGGTGTTGATTTCACTCTCTACTGTAAACGTTTTGCTGGCGGGTTGTGGCGAAGAAATGGAGGCACCCGAAGTCATTGAAACCTGTGTGGAAGTCCGGTGAGTGTTGCCTACCGAATCAACTTTTAACCCAAAGCCATTTGTTGCGTTCGAAAGTATGGCAAGGTCGTCCTGCAATCTGCTGCAACCTTGTGTGGTTGTACCTTTATGCCATAAGGTTAGCGTTTTGCCATAGCTGTTGCCCATAATGGGGGCCCAGCTTGTTTCACCAGATCCGGTGCCGGGGTTGTATTCATAAACAAAGTTGCAATTGGCATCGTACAATGTCTGGTGGTTTAAACCGAGTGTATGACCTGTTTCATGTGAACAAGCTTCTCCAATATTTTTTTCATTGTAACCTAACAGGTTTGCAAAAACAAAACCAGGAATTTCCACACCCCAGGTAAAGCAGCCGAGGTATGCTACACCACCCGCACTTCCATACCAACTGCTGTAAGCAGTAACTATGATACGCTGTCTTTTGTTAATGGGTGCTGCAAAATAAACAGTTGAATCTGTTGTAATATTTAGATTAAACGGACTAAAGTCTTCTGCAATCTGATAAAAAGCAGTTGTAATTTTTTCATTTGATAAACCAGAAGGGGTGGCGTAAAAACCAGTGCCGCCATTCCAATAAGGCGATTGTACTGTATGTCCGTCAAAATCAAGAAAAATAGTTGCACTTGCACTGGGATTGCTGCTGAGTTTAGGCACTTGGGCGCTAGTGGTGAAAGCTGTTGCAATAACTGCAACAATGCTTAAAAATAGGATACGTGTCATAGTTTTGGATTTTAAAGAAAATAAATTACCCGCTGGAACAGGTAGATTTAATCGGCGAGCATGTTTGAAACTTGTTTTTTGTTCCAATTATAGTTGCCCGTAACGGGGTCTTTTTCCATCATCAGCATATCGCTGTTTTTTTTGCCGATTATGATACCACGGTATGTGGTCGTTTGATCAGGCAATGTAATTTTTGAAATGGAAAGTAAAAGGCCGGGACGGTCGGTTGATTGGATCGTAACAGTTGTAAGACCCGGCGCATCACTGGTGATAGCGGTTACTTCACCTTTAAATCGAAAACCATTGGTTACAGCTACGTCAACATGCTGATTTAAACGATAGTTCATCACATCGGCAATAAAGTTTTGGGATGTTGCAAACCTGCTTGAAACTGTATTAAACATTGCGGGTTTGCCATCATGCTTCTGGCGACCTGATTCGAATTTTTGTTCCTGTGAATAGGAGAGACTGGAGAATGTACTGCACAAGAGTACGATGAATAGCTTCTTCATAGAATACATTTTTGGATATTGAACACTGGATTTCAAAACAAATGTATTGTTAAGCTTTAATCTGGGCAATAGGTGTTTACCTATAAAAAAATTTGACCCCGCTGGAAAGCGGGGTCGTTTACCCAAAATCCACATTGTAAAACCATCAATGTATCCTGACTCTTTCCTGTTGCGAAAGAATTATTTATTAATTATAAATAATTAACGAACAATCATTTATAATGTTATTTTTACCTTGAAAGACATTTAATATTTAGCAATTACTGTTCCAAACTTTCGGTATGTTTCGTTTTTTTTTTGAGGGGTTTAGTTTTTTTTCGAGATTAGGGGGAAATGCTTAAAACCCATACCGTAATTTCTACATTTTTATGTCTAAGGCAGGCTGTTACGGTAGTTCGAAAAGGTATTTAATTCATGTAAAATTAAATGTACCTGCCCAAAAAAGCAATCGTAATTCTTTTGAATAATTGCTTGGGAAATCAACGCTTTTTCTGCACTATTTGCTGATATTTTTATACGATAGCACTTAATTTTTTGAAGAATAAAGAACTGCAGGCAACAAGTATTTTCAAACCTACCTTTGCGCTCTTATATGGTGATCGCAATAAATACAAAAGCGTTGCTTCCTGGAAAAATGGAAGGGTACGGATACTATATTGAAGAGATTTTTTCACGCATTGCCATCCGCCATCCCGAACATCAGTTTTATTTCCTTTTCGACAGGCCGTTCGATCAACGCTTTTTGTACGCAACTAACATTCAACCGGTTATAATCCATCCGCAGGCAAGGCTGCCTATTTTGTGGCAGCTTTGGTACAACTGGAAACTACCCGCTGTGCTTCGAAAAATAAAGGCAGATGTATTTGTGAGTCCGGATGGTTTTTGTTCGTTACGGACAAAAGTTCCACAATGTCTCGTTATACACGATCTTGCATTTTTACAATATCCTCATTTTATTCCAAAATCACATCTCCGGTATTACCGGAAATATACAGAACGATTTCTCGAAAAAGCGAAGGTGGTTGTAACGGTTTCTGCGTTTTCGAAGAGCGATATTGTTAGCCATTACCCAATAGATCCCGATAAGATCCATATTGCAGGGAATGCGCCAAATGTTATATTTCAACCTTTGCAATTTGAGGAAAAGGAACGCATAAAGGAGCAATACAGCGCTGGTTGTGAATATTTTATTTACACCGGCTCAGTTCATCCCCGAAAGAATCTCATTCATCTGCTCAAGGCTTTTTCGCAGTTCAAAAAATGGCAACGGAGCAATATGAAGCTGATGATTGCAGGGCGACTAGCTTGGAAAACAGACGAATTCACCAAACTTCTTTCCACGTTCAAGTTCAGGAACGATGTTGTTCTTACAGGGTATTTAGAAAAAAAGGAACTGGCTGCATTGGTTGCATCTGCTTATGCAATGGTGTATCCATCTTTTTTTGAAGGATTTGGTGTGCCTCCGCTCGAAGCACTGCAGTGTCATGTGCCTGCGATTGTTTCTAATAACAGTGCGATGCCAGAAGTGGGTGGCGATGCTTACCTGTACATTGACCCTGAACGGGTGGAAGATATGGCTGAAAAAATGTTGCTGATTTATAAAGATGAAGCCTTAAGAAGCCGGTTGATTGAATATGGGAAAAAGCAACTGACACAGTTTAGCTGGGATGCTTCTGCTGAAAAAATGTGGAGCTGTATTGAGCTTGCCTCAGTTACTGAATAGCTTACCTTTGCAGCACAATTTTACGTATGCATAAAAGTAATATTTCAATAGACGTTTATCTGGACGATCAGAAAGTTCCTGAACAAATTAAGTGGAAAGCCAGCGATAGTAATGCAGATATGGAACAGGTAGCCAAAGCAATGATGGTTGCATTTTGGGATGGTGCAGATAAATCTGCATTGCGGATCGATCTCTGGACAAAAGAAATGATGGTTGATGAAATGGCTGATTTTTATTACCAATTGTTGATGACGATGGCCGATACATTTAATCGTGCTACCAATCAACCCGAGTTGAGTGAAGAAATGAAGGTGTTTGCAAAAGACTTCATGCAGAAATTCAAGAAAGAGCAATTAAAACAAAATCAATAATTAACAATGAATCTTGAAACACAGGTTATGGCACAGATGAAAGATGCCATGAAAGCAAAAGATGAAGCGGGTTTACGTGGTTTGCGTGCTATTAAAGCAGCCATCCTGTTGGCAAAAACTTCGGTAGGAAGCGGAGAACTTACAAGTGATGACGAAGTAAAGCTGTTGCAGAAATTAGTGAAGCAACGGAAAGATTCGTTGGATATTTATCGTCAGCAAAATCGTGCTGATCTTGCGCAGAAAGAAGAAGAAGAGATTACGATCATAGAAAAATTTTTACCGAAACAGTTGGATGTAGAAGAATTCAAAACCATCATCGCTGCCATTATTGTTGAAACAGGAGCTTCATCAGCTGCAGATATGGGGAAAGTAATGGGCGCAGCAAACAAACAACTCGCAGGACAGGCTGATGGTAAAACGATCAGCGCTGTTGTAAAAGAACTCCTTAGTAAATAACAACAATGCTTGATATCATTGTAATTATAGCAATGGCATTTGCAGTGATAAAAGGCATTCGTAATGGCTTGATCATCGCCGTTTTTTCCATTCTTGCTTTTGTGGTAGGATTGGCGGCAGCTTTGAAGCTTAGCACACTAGTGGCTGCATGGCTTTCACAATCTACCAATATCAATATGCAATGGCTGCCGTTCATTGCGTTTGCATTGGTTTTTTTTGTCACAGTATTTGCAATACGTTTTGTTGCAAAGTTGATTGAGAAAGCGGTTGATATGGCCTGGATGGGTTGGGTGAATAAACTGGCAGGTATACTTGTATATGCTGTGCTTTATGCACTTATTTTAAGTGTATTGTTTTTTTATGCAGCACAGATGAATTTAATTACAGCTGAAGCAATTGCAGCATCACGCACATACGCCATTATTCAACCATTTGGACCAAAAGTTATTGAAATGATTGGCGTCATAATTCCAATTTTCAGCAACATGTTTACAGAGCTGGAAGCTTACTTTGAAAAGCTCGGTGGCCAACTGCAGCCGCAATAGCATCATTCTGCAACTGAATTACAATTTTTCACGCAAATCGACTATTTTAGCAATTAACAACCGTTATTTGCTGCCAGTACATGAACTACGAAATTATACAGGAAGGAAAATTTAAGTATATCGAAGCAGGCGAAGGAGAACCGCTGATGTTGCTTCATGGATTATTTGGTGCATTGAGTAACTTCAAGGACCTGATCGACTATTTCAGCCAGCGAAATAAAGTGGTGGTTCCCATGCTGCCTTTATTTGAATTGGATCTGTTACATACAACAGTTGGCGGCTTGGAGAAGTATGTTCAAAAGTTCATTGAGTACAAGAATTATAATAATATTCATTTATTAGGGAATTCATTGGGTGGCCATGTGGGTTTGGTGCATGTGTTGAAACATCCGGAACGTATCAAGTCGTTGATTTTGACTGGTAGCTCCGGATTATTTGAAAACGGAATGGGTGATACCTATCCCAAGCGGGGCGATTATGAATACATCCGCAAAAAAACGGAAGTAACATTTTACGATCCTGCAATGGCAACCAAGGAATTGGTAGATGAAGTGTATGAAATTGTAAATGTGCGGTTGAAAGTAATCAAAGTGATCGCTTTGGCAAAAAGCGCCATCCGCAATAATCTTGGCGATGAGTTGAAAGAAATTAAAACACCCACTTTACTTATTTGGGGGAATAATGATACCATTACACCTCCGTTTGTAGGGAAGGAGTTTAACAAGCTTATTCCAAATTCCGAACTGCATTTAATTGATAAATGCGGCCACGCTCCTATGATGGAGCGACCGGATGAGTTTAACGAAATATTAAACGGGTTTCTTACCAAGTTGAATACCCCGGTACCCGTCTAAAGAAGAAACAAATGACAATGACAGCAGCCGAACTCATATCAAATCACATACCCACACTACAAGCCACAGATACGGTTCGGCAGGCGATGGATTTCATGAAAGAGCATCGGGTTACAGAATTACCTGTTGTAAAAGATCTCAAATACGTTGGTTTGGTGCATGAAGAAGACCTCGAAGATGAAGAGGGGACAATAGCAGTTGAAAGCTTGCTGCACAATGGTGTACCTGCCCGAATTAACCCCGCTGATTTTTTTCTTGTTCCGTTAAAGATTATGCATCAACAAAAGCTGAGTGTATTGCCGGTGGTAAAAGAAGACGGGGAGTTGATGGGCATCATTACAATGGAAGATCTGTTACAGGCAACAGCACATTATAATTCAGCAGCAATTCCTGGTGGAATAATTATTCTGCAAATGTCGCCCAACAGCTTTTATATTTCTGAGATCGGTCGTATTGTTGAATCGAATAATGCAAAGATCATTCACCTCAATACCTGGACCGATCCTTCAACCGGCGAATTAATGGTGGCTATCAAAGTAAACAAAAGCGATATTCAGGATATACTTTCCTCATTTGAACGATACGAGTATAATATCATCCAGTATTTTGGCGAAAACCTGTCTGAAGAAGAGTTGCGTTTGAACTATGATCACCTCATGAATTATCTTAACATTTAGATTCTTACACAGAGTTATTTTTCTCCTCAAATCATAGTACATTTAAGGTTCTGTTCTTAGCAGAAAACTAACTATGCTGCCGAAGTTTCTATATAGCATTCTTTTCTTTTTTCTATTTCATCTGTTGTTTGCAAATATTTGCGCACAACCTTCGGTTGCTATTGATACGGCAAAAGAAAAACTGCAAAAAATTATCCGTCAATTTCCTGATTCTGCTGAACTGGTGATACGCTCTCTTATAGTAACAGGTAATAAAAAAACAAAGGAGTATATCATTCTGCGTGAAGTTCCATTTCGGGCAGGGTCCAAGTTCTTTACCCATCAACTGGAAGAACAAATTGAGCAGGCAAGGGTGAATGTGTTAAATACATTACTTTTCCTTGAAGTTATCCCTCGGATTGCTTCATGGGATGAAAAGAATATTGATATTGTATTTGATGTGAAAGAGCGGTGGTATTTGTTTCCTTTCCCGTATTTTAAATTAGTAGATCGCAACCCCAACCAATGGCTGGTAGAACAAGGCGGAAGTCTTGAACGTGTAAATTATGGTTTGAAGTTAAATTGGGACAATGTATCGGGAAGGAGAGATAAACTCAATTTCAATTTTATTAATGGCTATACAAGAGAGTATTCCATTTTTTATGAGCAGCCGTATGCCGATAAAAAATTGGAAAGGGGTTTTCTGGGAAGTGTTTACTATAAGCAATCCCGGCAAATGACCTATGCAACAGATAGCAATAAACAGGTATTCTTCCCGGTTAGTAATGCACAGATCAATGAGTTTGTACGCACCACTTTTAAAATTGAGGCAGGTTATTCGATCAGGAAGGGAGTAAACAACCGCCATACATTCCGGTTAAGCTATGTAGATGAAAAAATTCCCGATAGTGTTAATCAACTCATTGCTGATAATTCATTAAAAGGATTTCTTCCTTATTTCAATAATAATAAAACCCGGCAGGCATACGGTGAATTTATATATAGCTATCAGTATTTTAATGCTAATAACAATGTATATCCCTGGAAAGGATTTCTTTTCAGTGGCTTATTTACACAAAAAGGATTGGGCGCAAAGGGAATGAACTTGTGGCAGTTCTCTGGTAAGGCAGGGAAGTTTTTTCAACTATCGAAAAAAACGTCTGTATCAACTGTTGGCTATTACATCATAAAAGTACCCTTTCAACAGCCAATGTATAATATGGGTGCATTGGGTTATGGCGATTATTTCCTGCGTGGTCTCGAATATTATGTAATTGATGGTGTGCAGGCTGGCATATTAAAAGGAACAATCCGTCAGGAAATATTTAATTTAAATGTGCCTACATTCATTATTAAAAACGAGAAGTACAAAAAAATTCCATTTAAGATTATAGCCAAAATTTACAGTGATATTGGAGCAAGCCATTTGCCGGCTTATACAAACAGCATTCTCAACAACAGGTTTTTGTATACCTATGGTGCAGGTATTGATGTATTAAGTTATTACGATTTTGTTGCCCGCTTTGAATATTCCTTTAACCAGTTGGGTGAAAAGGGATTATTTTTACATGTACGCAGAGATTTTTAAATAACTACTGCATGTTGATCAATTGCTTCCATACTTCTAACGTCATCAACCTTCAATCCATACGAAAAAATAAAAGCTGATGAAAGTAGCTATCTACAGTCGGGTATATGAATCAGATCAAAAAGAAGATATTCAGCGTTTACTTGAGGAGTTGAAAGACCAACATATTGATGTAAGTATGTACCGCGGGTTTTATGAGCAAATCAAACAGGATATTGCGTTTGATACTGAGCCTACCCTTTTTCATTCGTCACAAGATCTCAACGATACATTTGAATGCATGATCAGCCTTGGTGGAGACGGCACATTACTGGATACAGTTACAATGGTCCGCAATCAGGATATTCCATTGCTCGGTATCAATTTTGGAAGATTAGGATTTTTGGCCAGCATAGGCCGCGAAGAATTGGAAACGGTAGTAGCTTCTCTGAAAAACCACACTTTTGTAGAAGATGAACGTACGCTTATTCATCTTGATAGTAATATGCCGCTCTTTGGCGAAACACCCTATGCGTTGAATGAATTTGCCATTCACAAACTGGATACATCATCCATGATAAAAATTCACGCATATCTTAATGGCGAATTTTTGAACAGTTACTGGGCAGATGGCTTGGTTGTGGCAACCCCAACGGGATCTACCGGTTATTCACTCAGCTGTAACGGGCCCATTGTATTTCCAGATTCAGGTAGTTTTGTAATAACACCAGTTGCGCCTCACAACCTCAATGTAAGACCTATTGTAGTGCCGGACAATAACATCATTTCATTTGAAATAGAAGGAAGGGCCGATAGTTTTTTGTGTACGCTGGATTCAAGAAAAGAAATTGTACAAAAAACGATTCAACTCGCTGTTAAGAAAGAAGATTTCACTGTAAGTCTGATTCGTTTGAATGAAAATAATTTTCTGCAAACCTTACGCAATAAATTATCATGGGGTCTCGATAGAAGAAATTAGCAGCAACAGCACGCTGATATATGAAAAGCCTGATATTTGCGTTATTACTTTTCTGAGAATTCTTACTGATGAAAAAATTACTGTTTAGCCTGTTTGCCTTTTGTTTGTTTGTAGCCCCATCTGCTGTAAAAGCACAATATGATGGTTACCGGCATGATGGTGAATTTGGCATTCAGATTGGTGCAGCTCATTATTTTGGCGATCTTAATCCCGACAAGAGATTGAACCGGCCCAAAATAGCAGCAGGTATTTTCTTTCGTAAGCAAATTAACGATTATGTGGCTGTACGTATTGGAGCGAATTATGCGCAGTTGGGCTACAGTGATATATATGAAAAGAAGAACGAATTTCAGATGCGTCGTAACCTCAGTTTCAATACCAATTTATGGGAACTGATGTTGCAAGGCGATTTTAATTTTTTTCGTTTTAATCCTACCAATCCTAATCAACGCTTTACACCTTATGTAACCTTTGGTGCCGGATTTATCAGTTTCGATCCCTATGCTTACCTGAATGGTACCAAGTATTTTCTTCGCCCATTGGGCACAGAAGGGCAGGGTTCGGCTGCTTACCCCGATCGGAAGTTATATTCTACCACCGCCTTTGCATTTCCTTTGGGTGTTGGGGTTAAATATGCCTGGAACGACAGGGTGAATTTGAATTTTGAAATTGTTCATCGGTTTACCACTACTGATTTTATTGATGACGTATCCGGTACGTATGCCGGTATTTCAGCTTTTCCTGTTGGCTCTCCGGCTTCTTTTTTACAAGACAGAAGCTACGAAACAGGAGCTGCTATTGGCACTGCAGGAACACAACGTGGTTTCAGCGGCCAGCGTGATCAATACATTATGGCAACAGTTGGGGTTACGTTCAGTATTACATCGTACAGATGCCCTACGGCTTACTAAAATAGTTGCTGAAACAGCTTTTAATGCTGTATTTCCAGCTCACTCCCTTCCTTTTTTCCTTATTTGGCGCAGCTTTCAGCAATGTATAGAAATTGTTGGGCAAAATAATTACTGTAAATCAATTCATTATGAAAGTGCAATAAAAAATACTTTCTGCTTTCTTTGGCAATATCATGTTTACCAACCTACCTTTGCGACCCGTTGCTAAAAACGGAATTTTTCAACAAACCACGGGATGGCGTGGAAAAACAACAAACAATGAGTAAACTACATTTCACTACAAAACATGCGAACGAGGCTACCGTGCAGCGTAACTGGTACGTTGTAGACGGCACCAATCAAACCGTTGGCCGCATGTGTTCAAAGATCGCTGCTATTTTACGTGGCAAGAACAAAGCGTATTACACACCACACGTAGATTGTGGCGATTATGTAATTGTAATTAATGCCGACAAGGTTGTATTTACAGGTACAAAGATCGAGTACAAAGAGTATCACAATTTTAGTGGTTACCCCGGTGGTCAGAAAATTGAAATCGCAAAGGATTTGATGCGTCGTCGTCCTGAGGTGATTGTTGAGCGTGCAGTAAAGGGAATGTTACCGAAAAACAGTCTCGGACGCAAAATGTACAAGAAATTATTTGTGTACGTTGGCGCTGAACATCAGCACAAAGCACAACAACCAAAAGAACTGAAGTTCTAATTTCAAATTTTCAAATTTTCAAATTCCTCATAAATGGAAAAGCAAAAAAACGCAGTTGGTCGCCGTAAAGAAGCCATTACCCGTGTATTTCTGAGCAAGGGTAGCGGAGCAATTATCGTGAACGACAAGAACTACAAAGAATACTTCAGCCTGGTGTATTTACAAAATCAGGTAGAAGCGCCTTTAAAAACAATTGATTCGTTAGATAAGTTTGATATTAAAGTAAACGCTAGTGGTGGCGGTATTAAAGGACAAGCTGAAGCAGTAAAGTTGGGTATTGCCCGTGCATTGCTGGAAGTAAATCCTGAGCACCGTCCTGTATTGAAAGCTGCAGGTTTATTAAAGCGTGATCCACGTGGTGTTGAACGTAAGAAATTTGGTAAGAAGAAAGCACGTAGAAGCTACCAGTTCTCTAAACGTTAACAAAAAAGCTTCGAGCTTACAGCCACGGGTTATGAGTTTACTGCTCATAGCCCGCTGCTCAAAGCTGATCGCTTACAAACTATTACATACAATAACAAAAAGTATACAATGGAAAATAACACTTCATTACAACAGCAATTACTCGAAGCAGGTGTGCATTTCGGTCACCTGAAAAAGAAGTGGAACCCCAAGATGTTGCCTTACATCTTTGCTGAGAAGAAAGGCATTCACATCATTGATCTCAATAAAACCGTTGAAGGTTTGCAGGAAACTGCGGCTGCTATGAAACAAATGGCACGCAGCGGAAAAAAGATCATGTTTGTGGCTACAAAGAAGCAGGCAAAAGAAATTGTGACTGAGTGTGCACAGAAAGTAAACATGCCTTACGTAACTGACCGTTGGTTAGGTGGTATGTTGACCAACTTCAACACCGTTCGTAAGAGCGTAAAGAAAATGCAAAGCATTGAAAAAATGCTGAGCGATGGTTCATTCGACAGCATTACCAAGAAAGAGCGTTTACAATTGAGCCGTGATAAAGAAAAGATGGAAAAAGTATTGGGCGGTATTGCAAACATGAGCCGTATCCCTGCAGCTTTGTTCCTGGTTGATATTGGTCACGAGCACATTGCTTTATCTGAAGCAAAACGTTTAGGCGTTACTACATTCGGTGTAGTGGATACCAACTGCGATCCAAACAAAGTAGACTACTTTATTCCGGGTAATGATGATGCTACAAAATCAATCGCTATCATCACTCAATACATCACCGCAGCAATTGCTGAAGGTTTAGCTGAGCGCCAGGTTGAAAAAGAAGAGGATGATTCAGAAGAAGTTGAAGACAAGGGTCCACGCTTTGATGAAGGTGAAGAAGGTGGAAGAGACAGAGGCGGACGTGGTGGTCGTGGTCCCGGAAGAGGTCCTGGCGGTAATGCCGGTGGTCCTGGTGGCGCACCAAAGCGTCGTGTACCAAGCACACAGAAGCGTACTTCAACCAGATAATTGGCAGGAAGTAAGGGTTAAGAAATTAACTTACTCATAAAACGGAAATGCTTTCTGCTTAAGTTGAAATATGAACTTTTGCAGAAAGCATTTTCAAATTTTCAAATTCAGAAATTTTCAAATTAACAAATATGTCTACTGTAACAATAAGTGCACAGGATATTAATAAGCTTCGCCAGGCAACTGGTGCAGGTATGATGGATTGTCGTAAAGCTTTAACGGAAGCAAATGGTGATTTTGAAGCAGCGATCGATTGGTTGCGTAAACAAGGTCAGAAAGTTGCTGCTAAACGTAGCGATCGTGAAGCAAAGGAAGGTGTGGTAATTGCACAAACAAGTGCTGATGGTAAAACAGGTTTTGTTGTTTGCATCAGTTGCGAAACAGACTTTGTAAGTAAGAATGCTGATTTTGTTGCGTTTGCACAATCAATTGCTGACGCTGCTGTAGCAAATAATGTAAAAAGTGCAGAAGAATTGAATGAAGTGGTTGTGAACGGCTCGAAAGTTGCCGACCTGATTAATGATAAATTAGCTGCTATTGGCGAAAAGATCGGTATCAGCAAATTTGAAAGAGTAGAAGCTCCTTATGTTGCTTCTTACATTCACGGTGCAAACCGCATGGGTGTATTGGTAGGCTTAAGCAAAGAAGCAGCAGATGCAGGGAAAGACGTAGCTATGCAAATCGCAGCGATGAATCCTGTTGCTGTTGATCCTGAAAGTGTACCTGCAGATGTAGTTGCACGTGAAAGAGACATTGTTATGGAGCTGATGAAGCAAGATCCGAAGATGGCCGGTAAGCCCGATGAAATGATCTCAAAAATTGCAGAAGGAAAAATGAATGCCTTCTTTAAAGAGCAAACTTTACTGGCACAGGCTTATGTAAAGGATGCATCGAAGAGTGTAGGTGATTACCTGAAAAGTGCAGGCGATGTAAAGGTGACTGAATTTAAGCGTGTAGCTTTAGGATAATACTAAATGGAATCCTGATATGATCCCGTGTACGAAAGTGCACGGGATTTTTTTTGGTAGTGTTGCACACATAAACTCCTGTACATTTGAAAACGAAAACAGATTGCTATGCAAGAACAACTAAACTTTCTCAAAAACGAATACATACCCATCATTCAAAATGCAGATAATTCTGCTCAACCTCAATGGGGCAAAATGAATTTTCAGCAAATGCTGGAACATGTGTCATCATTTTTTAAAGTGTCTACACAGAAACTCAAGTTCGATCTTGTTTCACCGCCTGAACACATGCCCAAGCTCAAAGAATTTTTAATGAGCGACAAACAGTTCAGAGAAAATACCAAAGCCCCCACAAGTATTATTGGTGAAGAACCCTTTCCTGTTCATTATGCTTCGCCTGAGGAAGCTCTCGCCAAACTGGAAAAAGAGGTAAACGATTTCTTTCTGTTTTACGAAACAAATGCCACAGCAACCGCTATTCATCCGGTATTTGGCGAATTGAATTTTGAAGAATGGGTGCGGCTGCATTACAAGCATGTTACCCATCACTTGCGTCAGTTTGGGTTGATGCGTTAAAAATGAAGCAAGGCATTTACTGAACTCTCTTCTGCAGTAACTTAGCAGCCTAACGATTATTAGCAAATATGAATAAACTGGGTAATTATATCACCGGTCATTGGATCAATGGCGATGATGAAGGACAGGCATTGTACAATGCAGTAACGGGCGAAGCAATCGGTTCAGCTTCCACCAAAGGATTAGACTTCAAGTCCATTCTCGAATACGGACGTACAGTGGGTAACCCTGCTTTGCGAAAGATGACGTTTCATGAACGTGGAAATATGTTGAAAGCTGTAGCGATTCATCTTCGAAATCATCTCGATAAATTTTATGCAATTTCTTATCAAAGTGGTGCTACCAAAGCGGATAGCTGGGTAGATATTGAAGGAGGTATTGGCAACTTGTTCGCCAATGCATCGCTTCGCCGCAAATTTCCCGATGAAGTGTTTTGTATTGATGGTGACAGTCATAACCTGAGTAAGAACAATACGTTCATGGGCACACATATTCTTGTGCCGAAGGAAGGAGTGGCCGTGCACATCAATGCATTCAATTTTCCTGTGTGGGGAATGCTCGAAAAAATCGCCGTGAATTTATTAGCCGGCGTCCCGGCCATCGTTAAACCTGCAACAGTCACTTCGTACTTAACAGAAGCTGTCGTAAAAGAAATCATTGCATCGAACATTTTACCTGAAGGTGCATTGCAATTGATCTGCGGCAGTGCAGGTGATCTATTAGATCATGTCACCAGTCAGGATGTAGTAACGTTTACCGGAAGTGCATCAACCGGTTTGATTTTGAAATCGAATCCGAATATTCTGCGTGAAAATGTACCGTTCAATATGGAAGCTGATTCGCTCAACTGTATTGTGTTGGGTGATGATGTAAATCCAGGTATGCCGGAGTGGGATATTTTTATAAAAGAAGTACGCAAAGAAATGACGTTGAAAGCCGGCCAACGTTGTACCGGCATCAGAAGAATATTTGTTCCGGAGAATAAGATGGAAGATCTGTGGAAAGCTATTTCTACATCGCTTGCACAAACAACCATCGGTAATCCACTCAATGAAAAAGTACGAATGGGTTCACTGGCAGGTGAAACTCAACGTAAAGAAGTAAGAGAACAAGTGCAGAAATTATTAGCTTCATCACAAATTGTATATGGAAGTTTAGATAGTGTTGACGTAGTGGATGCAGATGCAAACAAAGGTGCATTTCTTTCACCCATCTTATTGAAGAATGAATCGCCTTGGGCTTCAACTGAAGTGCATGAAGTAGAAGCATTTGGTCCGGTGAGTACCATTATGCCGTACAAAACAATGGACGAAGCAATTGCATTAAGTAAACTTGGGAAAGGTAGTTTGTGTTCGTCCATTGTTACAGCTGATCATAAAACTGCACGCCAATATGTAATTGGCGCAGCTACACATCACGGACGAATACTTGTATTGAATAATGAATGTGCCAAGGAAAGTACCGGTCATGGTTCACCGTTACCATTGCTGGTGCATGGTGGCCCCGGTCGTGCAGGTGGTGGCGAAGAGATGGGTGGATTGCGTGGTGTAAAACATTATTTGCAGCGAACAGCTATACAAGGTTCGCCAACAACTATTACAGCTATCACCAACGTATACCAACCAAACGCCAAAGGAAAAGAACCCGGCAAGCATCCGTTTAAAAAATATTTCGAAGAGCTGGAGATCGGTGATCAAATTATCACAGAAAAAAGAATCATTACGAGTGAAGACATTGACCGTTTTGCTGATTTAAGTGGCGATCATTTTTATGCACACATCAAAACAACTGATTTCACCGGTACCATGTTTGAACAACAGGTGGCACATGGTTATTTGATGATGAGTATTGCCGCAGGTTTGTTTGTAGACAGCTATGAAATTAATCCTGTGCTGTTGAATTATGGTATTGATGAATTACGATTCACGAAACCGGTTTATCCGGGTGCGGAAGTGTATATCCGTTTTACCTGTAAAGAAAAGTTGCCGAATGATAAACGCATCGTTGAAAATCCTGCAGACTTTAAAAGGGGCGATGATATTGGAAAAGGAATTGTAAAATGGTTGGTTGAATTTTTAGATGAAGCCGATGAAATAACAGGTGTGGCCACCATTTTAACGATGGTAAAAAAATTGAAACAGTAACTCATTGCAAATCTGGAAACTGCTGCGTACTTTAAGTGTGGAATAAAAACAGAAGCTATGACAACACAAGTAAACGAAGCGTATATCAAATCTGAAACGCATCAGGGAATAACAACGATCGAATTTTTTCATCCGCAAAGTAATTCGTTGCCAGGCCATTTACTAAATGAACTGGCACATAGCATACAACATGCTGCGGTAGATCCTAAAACACATGTGGTGATCTTAAAATCGGCTGGCACAAAAGCATTTTGTGCCGGTGCAAGTTTTGATGAATTGATCGCTATCAAAAATGAACAGGAAGGGTTGCAGTTTTTCAGCGGCTTTGCAAAAGTTATCAATGCCATGCGGAAATGCCCCAAGTTTATTGTTGCACGTATCCACGGAAAATGTGTTGGTGGCGGTGTAGGTATTGCAGCAGCTGCTGATTATGCAATTGCAGTTGAAGGAGCGGATGTAAAGTTGAGCGAGTTAGCGGTTGGCATTGGTCCGTTTGTAGTAGGTCCGGCGGTGGAGCGAAAGATCGGCACCTCTGCTTTTTCACAACTGTCGATCGATGCTTCCAACTGGCGCAATTCCGATTGGGCCAAGCGGAAAGGATTGTTTGCTGAACTGCATCCCACCATTGAAGCAATGGACGAATCCATTGAAAAATTAACCACCACACTTACACACTCATCACCCGAAGCAATGGCCGAAATGAAAAAAATATTCTGGAAAGGAACTGAGCATTGGGATGAACTACTGATCGAACGTGCAAAGATCAGTGGACGATTGGTGTTGAGTGAGTTTACAAGAAATGCAATTGAAAAATTTAAAGCGAAGAGTTAAAGAGAGAAAGAAACTATTTTGAACCTTCACCCTATTTATATGTTGTAGATGATTTAGATCAACTCTTTTTATTCTTTACTATATCGTAATGATTCAAACCTTCTCTGCCGATACTTTTCAAACATACTGCGATCTTCTTTCAAAAAAAGACAAACATCTTAAAGCTATCATCAAAGAACATGGCTATCCACCCATGTGGACGAGGAAACAGGGATTCGAAACACTCATCCTCACCATTCTGGAACAACAGGTTTCGTTGGCAGCTGCCTTTGCAGCGTACAAAAAATTAAAAGCAAAGATCGGTGCAGTTACACCTGCCAAAATACTGGCAATGAGTAACGAGGAATTACGGGAATGCTATTTCACCCGACAGAAACAGGTGTACGCAAAAGAATTGGCAACAGCAGTTGTAACAAAGCAATTGCCATTGAAAAAATTCAGTTCAATGCCGGATGAAGAAGTGCGTACACATTTAACTTCCATCAAGGGTATTGGTAACTGGACAACCGATGTGTATCTTATGCATGCGCTGCAACGAACTGATCTTTTTCCGTTAGGCGATATTGCATTGGTGAACAGTTTAAAAGAAACCAAACAATTAGATCCGCATATCAGCAAAGAAGAAATGCTGGCGATTGCCGAACCATGGCGGCCTTATCGAACAGTAGCTGCCATGATCTTGTGGCATGCATACATTAAAAAACGAAATCTGAAAGTGGAAGCATAAAAAAATCCCCCGCTTTAACGGGGGATTTTTTTATTAGAGATTGTCAAACTCGTAAAGTTCATCGAGATGAGTACCGGCCTCCATCTCAAATACATTTTTTATTACACCATCGTTTAGTCCATATACCCAGCCGTGTAAATGAGGAGCTTGACGTTCTTTCCATGCTTTTTGTACGATTGATGTTTTAGCGAGGTTCATTACCTGTTCCTGTACATTCAATTCGATCAAACGGTTGGTTCTTGCGTCTTCTGATTCAATTGCATCTACTTCTTCACGGTGAAAACGATACACATCTTTAATGTTTCGTAACCACTTATTAATTAAACCAATGCTCTTTCTTGTCATTGCTGCTTTAACACCGCCACAGCCATAGTGTCCGCACACAATAATATGTTTTACTTTCAACACATTCACAGCATATTCCAGTACACTTAACATGTTCAGATCTGTATGCACGACCATGTTGGCAATATTACGGTGAATGAAAATTTCACCGGGATTCGTCTGTGTAATTTCATTCGGTGGCACACGGCTATCACTACAGCCGATCCAGAGAAATTCGGGTGATTGTACGTTAACCAAGCGACTGAAATATTCAGGGTCTTCTTTTACTTTTCTTTCGGCCCATCCTTTGTTTTCTACTAACAGTTTTTCGTATGATTTCATGTTAAGATTGATTTTGATTTAATGAATGTATTAATTTAATTCTTCCTGCATTTCTTTTTTCATGCCAGATACATGGCTTAATGTATTTTCAATTTTGTAAGCTTCTTTAAAACCAACAAGGTCAACTTTAATGTTTTTATCAGCTGCAGTAAACTCAACAAAGTCCTTGATCAGCTCCAGTACATCATAATCGATGTACACGGTTTCACTGGCGTCAATAATTACATTGCTGTTTTCGGGCAAATGCACAAGTGTTTGCTTGATAGCAGCTTTGTTGAGGAACGATACTTCCTGTGCCAGTTTGATCTTGATGATCTCGCCTTCTTTGTGTTTATCCTTACGGAAGAAGTAAGCAAGTTTCATATTACCACGCAGAATAAACAGAATGCTGAATACAAGACCGATACCTACACCTTTCAACAGATCGGTAAAAACAACTGCAACAACCGTAATTACAAATGGAATAAATTGAAAGCGACCGTTGTGCCACATGTGTTTAAATACTTTCGGGCTTGCCAGTTTTAAACCAATAAGGATCAGAATAGCTGCTAGTGTAGCATATGGTATTTTATTTAGGATAGACGGAATCAGAATAACCGCTAATAATAAAAATGTACCATGTGCAATGGTGGCCATTTTTGTGCGACCGCCTGAATTGATATTGGCTGATGTACGCACAATTACTGAGGTCATTGGAATACCGCCAATTAAACCCGATAATAAATTACCAATTCCCTGCGCTCTTAGCTCTTTGTTTCCACTTGAATAACGTTTCAATGGATCCATTTTATCGGCTGCTTCAAGACAAAGTAACGTTTCAATACTGGCAACTACAGCAATGGTAACGCCGAGTATCCAAACCGAACTGTTGGTGAAACCCGAAAAATCAGGCATTGAGAACTGGCTTACAAACTCGCTGAACGAACTGGCAATCGGAAGGTTTACCAGATGCTCTTGTCCAACAGCAAAGTTTGAACCTGTTGCAATAAAAAGCTCGTTGATCAATACACCCGCAACAACGGCAACTAATCCGCCCGGGATCACTTTGATCTTTTTCAGGAAGGGTACTTTTTGGAATGCAATGAGAATAGCAACTGAGATCAACGTAATAATAATGGCGCCGTAGTGAATAGAATTGATAGCATCTGTAATTGCAGTTAAGGTATTATGACCAGTGTTGTTTTCAATGAAAGCAAAATCGCCTTCACTGTCCTTATCGTAACCTACCGCATGTGGTATTTGTTTCAAAATGATAATGATACCAATACCGGCCAACATTCCTTCAATTACATTGGAAGGAAAGTAATTGGAAATTGTTCCCGCTTTCAAAAAGCCAAGGATCAGTTGGATGGCTCCGGCAATCATTACAGAGAGCAAAAACAGTTCAAACGAGCCCAGTGTGCTGATACCTGCCAGTACAATTGCCGTAAGACCGGCAGCTGGTCCGGTTACACTCAACTGTGAACCACTCAACATACCTACTACAATGCCTCCAATTACGCCGGATATAATTCCTGAAAATAATGGCGCACCACTAGCCAACGCAATGCCTAAACACAATGGCAATGCTACCAGGAACACAATGAGGCCAGACAGCAAATCTGTTTTTAAATACTTTGTATACGATTTCATTATTCAGTTGATTTAACAGGCAAATTCAAACTTGCATCTGTTGGTTGTAAACACGTCTGTTATCGATTAAAAGCATGCAGAAATTAAAATGACGATTTGATTCGATCACATAATAGCTACATGTACAAGTTCTAATACAAATACAGATTCAGAATCTAATAAGGGAAAAGAAATAAGTTATAATCTGGCAATCCGTTTATCCGTTGTTCACAGCATTGGGGTTACCGGCAATGAAAGCCGTCAGGCGTTTGGAGGTTGCGTTTGCACATCATCTGAAAAGCGGGAGTAAATAGTTTCAGCATGATGAATGCTTTCAACAATACGGAGTTCAGCCAGCTGCATTAATTCTTCGTGGCTGGCTGTAACAAAATGTTTGTGAATCTCTTCAGTAAACGAAGGCGTAACCGGCTTGTCGCTATGCGGAATTTCTTCCGTCATCTGTTGGTTCTGGTACATCATAGCACTGATCTGCGCCAAAGGGAGCAGCTGTATGCTCAATACGAGCGTAAGCATTATGCTGATCAGTTTTTTCTTCATACCGGGATGCAAAAATATACCTATAACTGCGAGATTAACATAAAAAAATGATAAAGGTTCTAAAACCTTTATCATTATACTGTTAAAAATCGATTGACTATCAATTGTTTGTCAAATATTTAACCCACCGCAAACACTAATTGTTTGACCGGTAATGTAAGCACCCATATCGCTGGCCAGAAAAAGGCAAGTGTTGGCAATTTCCTCAGCACTTGCAAAACGGCCAAGCGGAATACCGGCTTTGTATTTATCGGCAGCTTCGCCTTCTTTTAAATAACTGGTCATATCGGTTTCTACAAAACCCGGAGCAACAGCGTTGCAACGGATATTGCGACTGCCGAGCTCTTTGGCCACCGACTTGGTAAACCCGATCACGCCGGCTTTGCTGGCGGCATAACTGGTTTGCCCCGCATTCCCCATTTCACCGATCACGCTGCTCATGTTGATGATGGAGCCGCTTCTGGCCTTCATCATCGGTTTAATGATCTGCTTGGTCATATAAAACACCGAGTTGAGATTTACTTTGATCACATCTTCCCACTGGTCAACACTCATACGCAGCAACAGATTGTCTTTGGAAATACCGGCATTGTTTACACAAATATCAACGGTGCCAAATTCTTTCAGTACATCAGCTACAAACGTTTCGCAGGCAGCAAAATCACCGGCATTGCTTTGATAGGCTTTTGCTTTTACACCCAAGCCTTGCAGTTTTGCTTCAAGTGCTGCTGCTTTTTCTTTACTGCCGTCGCTTACATAGGTAAACGCAATATTTGCACCATGCTCGGCAAACTTAATGGCAACTGCTTCGCCAATTCCACGTGCAGCACCGGTTACAATGGCAACTTTCCCTTCGAGTAGTTTCATACTAATGAATTTGATGAATAACGGTTACAAATAAAAGGAATTTGTACAAACTGTAAACAATAAATGAATGCACAAAGAAAAATACAATCACGAACAACAAGGATTGCCACCATTTGAAGGCATAGAACCGTTTTACGGCAATAGCAAGGTAAACAGATAATCCACTGTAAATAAGTATACCAAGTATACGGTCATAAAAAGAAAAATAGGTGCCCGAGAGCCAATACGCAAGTAAGTTTATAAGCGAAATGAGCAAGGGTAACAATAAAAAGCCCCATAAGAGATATACCGAGTTTACTTCCGCAGCAAACACAATGTGATCAAAGAAGTACTTACGTTTGAAAAATGCCAGACCAAAAAACAACAAGGCCGTAAACGGAATAATAACAATCAGTAAAAACTTTGATGTTTTTTCCGATTTTACATGAAATTTTTCTGACAGTTCGCTGATGGTTAGCCCCAATTCGTTGCTTTTAGCATCTATCTTCCGTTGTGCATATGCTCCATAAAGATCTTGATTGGGGTAGTACTCCATTTTCATATTTAATCCTTCAAAGACCGGAAAGAAGAGATATAATATCACCAATAAAATGAAAAGAGAAAGAGGTTTGAAATATTTTTTACGGATGCCATTACAATAATCAAGACTTAGTTTGCCCGGCTTTGAAAAGATGGTACGTAGAGTGGTAAACAAGGTGCCTTCCAGATGCGTTATAAAATGAGCTCCTTCTTCCAGGAAATGCATGATGGACTTATCGTGTTCACCATAAACTTTTTCGCCGCATTTGTTACAGTATTTGCCGTAGAAATGATTGCTGCAGTTTTTGCAGGTAAATTTTGGCTGATTCATTCTTAAATATAGTACAGGCTGTTTATTCTTCTTCCATCAAAGATGGCCGTTCGGTTATTTCATGGTATTTGATCACATCTTTTGCATAATAGTGTACTACCATACTTTTTCGGGTGAGGGATGGATTTGCAACCGGCATACCGCCATGAATCAAGGTTGGCATGCCATATAAGTACGTCTCCTTTTTTTGGAAGGAATACTTCTTTTTCAAACTGATTCTGCGAAAGAATTTCATCAGTCATATCCTCGTAGTCGCTGTATTGCTTATTGCCCAGCTTTAACCGGGTACTGTAGTTTTCAAAATCGTCATTCAGCAAATACGGAAGTTTATGGCTGCCTCTGTAATAAAATAATGGTCCACTGTCGGGATGAATATCTTCCAATGCGATCCACGCTGCAATTAAATAACCCAGCGGATAGGTCGTCATGTGAATACTGTCGCTGTGTGCACGCTGGCCGCTTCCTTTTACAAAGTTGAGTGTTTGAAAAGGAACCACTTCTTTATCTAAAATGAAGGAAAGTACTTTTTTCAGCCCATCGTCCTGCATCATCTGTTTAATTACGGGCGAATGCCTGTAACCATACATCACTTTATTATCATGTGTGATGGGCAACTGTTTTTGATGAATGAGTTCATTCACCGCTTTGTTTACGTCATCAACCTGTTGACTGCTGAAATGTTGTTTGATGTGTAGAAATCCGTTGCTGCTCCATTGCTGTAATTGTTCCTGTACATCGGGTGAAAACTGTTGATAGCTTTCTCTGACCGCAACAACAGTTGCCGAATCGTTCACATCTAACCAGGCACTTGAAATTTTATCCGGAAAATCTTTACTGCTGATGGAATCAAACAACGGCTTGTGTACATGATACTTGTTGTAAGCTTCTTTGTTATGATGTAGTTGTTTTACATGAAGCAGGTTATAGATCCAATGGAGCGGTTTGTAATCTTTCAGTTTATCTTTCAGCTTCATGTGATTGATTGAAACGGAGAATATCTTCTACATACTGTCGGTCGTTACTGAGCCGAGGTACTTTGTGTTGACCACCTAACTTACCCTTGCTCTGCATCCATGCATGAAAAGTGCCTTTGCGCATTGGTTGAACAAATGGTAAACGGAGTGCAATGTTTTTATGACGTTTGGCTTCGTAATCGCTGTTGAGATTTTTCAAGGCAGTATCCAGCTCGTACACGAAATCATTTAAGCCAACGGGGTCTTTTTCAAACTCGATCAACCATTCATGGGCACCATTACTGCTATGGCTGAAGTAGATGGGAGCAGCTGTGTATTCATTCACAATAGCACCTGTTTGTTCGCAGGCAAGAGCAATGGCTTTGTCGGTATTATCGATCATCAACTCTTCACCAAATGCGTTGATGTAATGCTTTAAGCGTCCGCTTACTTTAATACGGTAAGGTTGCAACGTAGTAAACTGAACGGTATCGCCTACCATATAGCGCCACAAACCACCATTGGTACTAATGATGAGTGCATAGTTTTTGCCAAGTTCAACTTTGTTAAGACCGATAGTTTTTGGAAAACGGTTGCCATATTCTTCCAACGGCATGAACTCATAAAAAATACCATGATCAGCAAATAATAACATGCCTTCTTCGCCGGGTTTATCCTGTGCTGCAAAGAAACCTTCACTGGCATTGTACATTTCAAGATAATTGATCGGCTTGCCGATCAGTTGTTGAAATTGCTCACGGTAAGGTACAAACGATACGCCGCCATGCATAAACAGTTCAAGCTCGGGCCACACTTCAGTAATGGTTTGCTTGCCGGTAATTTCTAAGATACGCCGAAACAGCACCATGCTCCACGTAGGCACTCCCGACATAGAAGTTACATTTTCCTTTACAGTTACTTCAGCCAGTTTTTCAATCTTGCTTTCCCATTCATCCATTAACAATATACTCAATTCAGGTGTGCGTATCCAGTTGGTCCAGAATGGAGCATTCTGCATCAACACAGCACTCAGATCACCGTATTGTATGTCTTCGTTTAGTGCATAAATGTTATGGCTGCCGCCAATCACCAACCCTTTGCCTGTTAGCAGATCAGAGGCCGGAAAATTATTGTAGTAAAGTGTGAGTACATCTTTGCTTACCTGAAAGTGACCATCTTTCATGCTCTCTTCACTCACCGGAATAAATTTGCTTTTATCGCTGGTGGTGCCGCTGCTTTTTGCAAACCATGTTACAGGAGTAGGCCACAGTACATTTTCTTCACCCTCCATCATCCGCTCAATATGCGGTTTGATGTCGTCGTACTCATGAACAGGAACTGTATTCTTGAAATCACGCAGATTAAACAGCTTACCAAAATTATACTGCTGACCAAATTGCGTGTACTGTGCAGTGGTAACCAGATCCTGCAATACCTCCCGCTGGGCTGCCACCGGATTATTCATCCAGCTTTCAATACGCCACATGCGCAGGCGGGCAAGTCTTGATATAGCAGGGCTCAGCAGTCTCATCTTTTGGCAAGATAAAAAAGTTAAACGACTTCAGGTGTGTTAAGATGGTTACTCGCTTACAGGGGTTTTAGCCTCATCGTGGAGGTAATCTTTCCGCTTTAATTCAAAATTACGTCCAAGGTAAAGGCGGCGTACATGTTCATCATCTGCCAACTCTTCGGCAGAGCCATGTTTAAATATTTTTCCTTCGATCAGGAGGTAAGCACGGTCGCAGATCGACAAGGTTTCGGTTACATTATGGTCGGTTATCAGGATGCCGATATTGCGGTATTTGAGTTTTGCCACAATCGCTTGAATATCTTCTACTGCAATCGGGTCTACACCTGCAAACGGTTCATCCAGTAAAATAAACTTAGGGTCTACCGCTAAGGCACGGGCAATTTCAGTACGCCTGCGTTCGCCACCACTCAACGAGTCGCCCTGATTCTTGCGTACATGGTGCAAACGGAATTCACTCAACAGGTCTTCCAGTTTTTCCCTTTGTTGCTGCTTACTCAGCTTGGTCATTTCAAGCACTGCAGCAATATTTTCCTCCACTGTTAGTTTGCGAAATACACTGGCTTCCTGCGGCAGGTAGCCAATACCCATTTGCGCCCGTTTATACATCGGCTGGTTGCTGATATTATCATCATTCAAAAATACCTCGCCTTCATCGGGTTTAATAAACCCTACTACCATGTAAAACGTAGTGGTTTTACCGGCGCCATTCGGGCCAAGTAAGCCAACAATTTCGCCCTGGTTCACTTCAATACTCACATTGTTTACAACCGTTCGGTTGCGATATCGTTTTACCAGCTCAGATGTATGAATCTTTAAACTCAAAGTAAAAATTTGTAGTTGCGAAAATACCGTATTCCATCGTACTATAATCTTGTCATTCCCTTTTAAAATGTGAAAGTAGCAGGCAAGCATTGTTTGATCAACGGACTTGCAAGGTTGCCAACCTTGCAGCAAAAGCTAAGGTAAATTAGTATAGGAAGAAGGTTGGCGACCTTTGTTGTAGCGGCAAACATTGTTTGATTAAGAACCGTTGCTGTTATATGTTTGCATGAAATTTTTTGATACCGGCTCCTGATACTCCGGTCAAACATCGTTGCATCGCAATCCCTTCACGACCTGTGCAGGCGTTGAACCGGAAAAGCAACAGCGCCAAAACAAACAAGAAATGAAAGTAACCGAACATATCGCACAGTCAAAAGATACCTTGGTATCGTTTGAAATTCTTCCGCCGCTTAAAGGAAAAACGATCAATTCAATTTTCGACCACCTCGATCCGCTGATGGAATTTAAACCATCGTGGATCAATGTTACCTATCACCGTGCTGAGCAGGTATTTAAGAAAAAAGCCGACGGTACATTTGAAAAAGTGGAGATCAGAAAACGTCCGGGTACGGTTGGTATTTGTGCGGCTTTGCAAAACCATTATGATATTGATGCTGTTCCGCACCTTATCTGTGGCGGTTTCTCCAAGCGTGAAACCGAAGATGCATTAATTGATCTTAATTTTATTGGTGTACAGAATGTATTGGTGCTGCGGGGCGATGCGGCGAAAAACGAAACCAATTTCGAACCACATCCCGATGGAAATCGCTTAGCGATCGATCTGTTGAAACAAACCATCAACCTCAATCATGGTATTTATCTCGAAGAAGATATCCGTGATGGATTCCGTACCGATTTCTGTGCAGGAGTTGCGGGTTATCCAGAAAAGCATTTCGAAACGCCCAACCTTGAAATTGAAATGCAACGTCTAAAGGATAAAGTGGATGCAGGTGCTGAATATATTATGACGCAGATGTTTTTTGACAACAGCAAGTTTTTTGCATTTGTAAAACAGTGTCGTGAGAATGGAATTGAAGTACCTATTATTCCCGGTTTAAAACCATTAACCAGTAAAAAGCAACTCTCTGTTATTCCACGTACGTTTCATGTTGATATTCCAACCGAATTAAGCAATGAAATCATGAAAGCAAAAACAGATGATGATTGCAAAAAAGTGGGCACAGAATGGCTAATCCAGCAATCAAAAGAGCTGAAAGCATTTGGTGTTCCGGTGTTGCACTATTATACATTAGGCAGCCCGAAAGTGATTTATAATGTGGTGAAAGAGGTATTGTAAAGGAAGTACACAAAATAATTAAATGAAGTCCTGCATTGCGGGACTTTTTATTTGCTGTTAAACGTAACAGTTAATGTTGCGGTAACTGCTGTGGCTGCCGGTACAAACCTGCAAATACCACCTACACAAAACAAACCGGCACGTTGCCGGCCGTACGCCAACGAAAAGCGGCTTCCGTTTTTGGTAAAACTGCCGCCTACATTGGGATAGTGCGTATTTGTCAAATCATAATTATAAAGATCACTCAGGTAAAAACTCAGCGAGGGTGCAAAGTTAAACTCCGTTACTGCTGCGGCCCAATTACCGTTATCCTGTTGTGTAAACAAATGTTGCAATTCAAACCGCAACGATTTTTTTGAAGCATACTTATAAGTTGTATTCAGCACAACAATGTTCGCTGTAATGTTATCATAAATACCTCCTTCTACAACCGATTTGTTGTAAAATAAATTATGGTAGGCAAGCGTACTGTTCCATTTACTGCTCCATTTCTTTTTCCATTCAATACTCAAATCACGGAAGTACGCATTCTTTCCTGCACTGAAAATGTTATTTTTTGTTTGTAACGATCGATAGTGCGAAAAGTTGATGCCAATACGTGAAGGCTTTTTTGCGTTGTTATTGATCGTGTAGTATATGTCAGCCTGTCCACCTATTTCACCAAGTGCCTGTGCGTTGTACACATAAATATTGGTGGTTAAATAATCATGCGGACGAGTAAGTGCCGGAACAAAATTAACAGGTACTGATGTGCCGATCGCATCACGCTCACCACGAAAATCCATATTCTCCATACTGCGAAAGCTCACATTCATTCCAAATTTACCTGCAGCAACAGAGCCATTTACCAAAAATGCTTTTCCATCACTTAAATCCTGATTATTTGTAAGGGATGGATCTTTTGCTTTGTTTACATACTCCATCGATAGCGATGCAACGGGTCCGGCAATATCAAGCCTTGCAGCCACTGCTTTTACAGTAGCAGGAAAATCAGGATCAGGACCGGTGTATTGCTGATAGCGTGTTACATAACTCAGGCCAGCTTCTACTCTTGTAGTTGGATTTTCTTTTTTGCTGAATCTGGAAAAGTCAATCGCAACATCAGCTCCACGTACAACAGAGTTAGCCTGTTCAAATACTTTACGTTGCTTGCCGCTAATCGCTTTTATTCGAAGAAAAGGTAATGGCGTTACCTGCACATTCACACCTTCCAATGCGTTGTTGATACCGATCTGTCTGTTCTCCCACGAACGATAAACCAAGCCGCTTCCAAACTGCTCATAAAAATCACCAACCTGCACCGAAATTTTTTTAGTAGTGTATTTGAAATAACGGTTCACTAATTTGCTTTGATTAATGTTAAAGGGATAGCCGGCAATAGAGGGCAAATAACTTTCGAACTGAACACCTGCTGTAAAATTTTTGTAATTGTAATCGAGCTTTAGAAAGTTATTGGAGCCAACACGATCTTGCGGAAGTATCGCATTGATCTTCTCATCTTTCTGATAAAATTGTGTGTACGAATCAAAACTTCCACTGAGATGCCCCTTATCACTTGTTTGTGAAAACGTGTTAATGTAGTGGAAGCAGAGTAAGATCAGGAAGCAGTTTTTCATTGTGTGGTTTCGTTAGAATGGTTGTTATTGTTTGCTGATCACTTCAAATAATTCTTCTTCATTGCCTGGCACATAACCGGTATGCTGATAGATGATCTTTCCATTTTTTATGATCAGGATATGGGGGATATCATTGATGTTAAGTGCACGTTTGAGATCGCTGTTTGTGTCGAAGTAAACAGGAAAATTCCAGCCTCTTCCTCTTACAAACGATGGTACACGTGCGGCACTCCTTGTATCATCAACCGAAATGGCAATAAGTTTAAATGGAGTGATTAACTGTCGTTCTTCCAACTGATCATTGATGGTTTCTAATTCAGTAATACAGGGAATACACCAGGTAGCCCAAAAGCTAACGATCAATGCTGTATCATTCGATGCTGCCAGCGCAGAAAACAATGTTTCGCTACCGGATAATGTCTTGATTTTTATGGGAGGCAAATCTGATTGTGCCACAGACAACGTATAGGTAAAAAGGGCGAGTGAAAAAAGACTGAGTTGTTTCATGGTGATTGTTAAATATGTGCTGCTGTCAGTTAGCCGACGAAAGATTGCTGAAATGATCACAACTTTTGATTTCAATTTTGATGTAAATAAAAAGCCCTTTTCAAAACTAATTTGTCATGCGTACTACAAATTCCTTTTTATCGCTGCTGCTAATCGTATTAGTTTTCATCTCCTGTTCAAAATCGGGCGGAACTGATGAACCCGTAACACAACCACCGGCGGCACCATTAACTGTGCAATTAAGCAAGGCGCAACTAACAGCCGATGGGTTTGATGAAATAACCATTTCAGTAAAAGATCAGAATAATGCGGATGTAACATCTTCATCAACTATTTATTTGAATAATACTGTGTATGCCGGAACAATATTTTTTACAACAGCAAGCGGCAATTATCAGCTGAAGGCAACCAAAGGAAATGTTGAATCAGCAGTTGTTACACTTACTGCCAACGCCCCTGGTCCATCACCATTTACGCAAAAAGTATTGATTGAAGATTTTACGGGTACCTGGTGTGGAATTTGTCCCGGCACAGTTATTCCGCTTGATGCGTACACGGATGCAAAACCAAATCTCATTTCAATTGGTGTGCATGGTCCTGCAGGCAGTAATGATCCTTTCAAATACATCTATGATGCACAGCTGCGTACAGCATTGGGTGTTACCGGCGTACCAACTGTTGTACTAAACCGGGATACAAAATGGAATAACATGACGGTAGCATTGGATGAATTGGCGCAACGACGGGCACCACTTGGGTTGGCATTGGAAACATCGGTGAGCGGAAATAATATTTCGGTTAAGGCAAAAGTGAAGTTTGATATTTCAACATCGCTGCCAATGAAAATAGTGCTGGTATTGGTGCAGGATAGCATATTCTATAATCAGGCAAACTATGGTCATTTCGGATTGCCGAACCCTATTCCCAATTTTCGGCAAAAGAATGTATTGCGTTCGGCCGCCACTGATATTTTTGGTGATCTGATCCCAGCTGCACAAATCAGCAAAGGAAATACCTGGGAAAAGCAATACAGCTTTGATGCAACAGGTTACGTGATACCGAATACCCGTGTGATTGGTTTTGTATTGTATGATACCAATACACAAAACCGCAAAGGTGTATTGAATGTGCAGATCGCCAAAGCAGGGGAGAATAAAAATTTCGATTAGAAATTAATTTATACTGGTTTCGGGTTTGTGAAAATTTTTGTTGCCTGGCAATCAATTAAAAGTTGATGCCGGGCTTTTTTATACATCAATCCACAACACAATATCTTTGAACAAATTTTTTTTATGAGCAATCTTGTACAGGAGTTTAACGACTACCGCACTAAAATGAATGAGGTGATCTTGAGCAAAGACAATCTGGTGATCAAACGCCTTTGGAACCTCGATACCAATACCTATGCTGAAGGAGCGCTTTCAACACAAACCAAAGAAATGCTGGGTCTTGTTGCCAGTATGGTGTTGCGTTGCGATGATTGTATCAAATATCATCTCGGAAAATGCCATGAGGAGGGGATCAGCACAGCACAGATGTATGAAATTTTTGCCGTGGCCAATATTGTTGGCGGAACGATCGTGATCCCACATACAAGACGAGCGGCTGAATACTGGGAAGAATTGATCGCATCAGCTTAATTAGTAATCAAAATCAGCGATACCAGTTGATTTTCCTCGTAAATTTGAAGCAATACAATTCTATGAGTGAAGTAACGACCGCCCCTGCCCTTACTGCTAAGGATTTTGCAACCGACCAGGAAGTTCGCTGGTGTCCGGGTTGTGGAGATTATTCCATTTTAGCACAGGTACAGAAAGTGATGCCAACACTTGGTATCCCCAAAGAAAATATTGTGATCGTAAGTGGTATTGGCTGCAGCAGCCGGTTCCCTTATTATATGAATACGTATGGCATGCATTCGATCCATGGCCGGGCAACAGCCGTTGCCAGCGGATTAAAAGCAGCCCGACCGGATTTAAGTGTGTGGATCGTTACCGGCGATGGTGATGGATTAAGTATTGGTGGTAATCATACCATTCATTTGCTGCGCAGAAATTTCGATGTAAATATTCTGTTGTTCAATAACCAGATCTATGGTTTAACCAAGGGACAATATTCACCAACATCTGAAGAACGGAAAGTAACCAAGAGTACGCCGTTTGGAAGTATCGATCATCCATTTAATCCATTGGCATTGGCAATGGGTGCCGATGCAACATTTATTGCACGCAGCATGGATCGTGATCCGAAACATTTGCAGGAAGCATTGATCCGCAGCCAGAAACACAAAGGCGCTTCCTTTCTTGAGATCTATCAAAACTGTAACATCTTTAACGATGGTGCATTTGAAGTATTTACGGAAAAAGCAAGCAAGCCGGAAGAAACATTGTTTCTGACGCATGGTGAACCATTGGTATTTGGTGCAGCAAAAAACAAAGGAATTAAACTTGATGGCTTTAAGCCTGTTGTTGTGAATTTGGATGAAGGGCAAAGCAGAGATGATTTGTGGATTCATGATGAAAACGATTTTTACAAAGCACAGATATTGGTACGCATGTTTGATGATCCGCGGAATGCAGGTCACTTACCCAGACCGTTCGGTGTTTTTTACGAAACAGAAAGAGCCTGCTATGAAGATGTAATGACGTTGCAGATCGACGAAGTGATCGCTACAAAAGGCAAAGGCAATCTCGACAAGCTTCTTCGTGGTAATGAAGTATGGGAAATTATGTAACAACCGAAATCAAGAATAGGAAAGGAGGCATTGCCTCCTTTTTTTATTACCGTTTTCGGGTATTGACATTGGGTAAAAATCGGAGTATTTTTCTATTGAAATATTATCATCATGTGGGACATACTACTCCAATTGCTATCCAGCAGCTCTACGCCGTGGATTGTTGGCATCATCACAGCCTTTATTACCGGATGGTGGGCGCTTAAAAAACTACGCTACGAGAAACGGCTGGAAAAATTCAAAGAAACCAATGCTTCGTTGTTTAAAGAGCGTAAACAGGAAGTGTTAGCTGCAATTGCTACACTCAGTATTTTTAAACGTGATCCTGAGTTTGAAAAAAATACTATTGATGTATTGCTTAGCAGATTATACACCGAATTGGATTACGACGTCATTAATTCCATCTTAACGACACTGATACAGGATAGTAACCGGGAAGAATTATTATACATAGCAAGAGGGTTACAGGATATCAATCGGAATTTTTTTATTCAGGAACATCCGCTGAATCTTCGGTTGAGTGATATGGACAATGCGCTGAAAAAACTTGACGAAAGTAATCGCCACTTTGGCAATGATGCGTACAAAACATTGCTGGCCGATAAAAAAGTAGACGCAGAAATATATGTACGCAATAAAGAACTGGTACAGAAAAAGTATGAAGCGGAATTCCTTGACCTTTTTTCATATCAAAAATACAAACTGGTATGGCACAAGCAGGTTACAGCCGATGCATACGCTGCATTTATGCGAAAGGCCTTTCTCACAAAAGAACGGGGTAATCTTGTAATGGATCTTTTCCAGAACGATTTTAATTATGTGTACATGGCCGAAGTAACAACAACTGTTACAAAAGTAAAGCGAAGTGCTTTTGGGTATGGCACATTTGCCGAAGCAAATTTTTTCAATATTATTTTTGAACGCAATTCGTTTGCAAATGCACAGATACAACATTCCTCTTTCCAGGGAGGAAGAATGACCGACACCGATTTCAGCAGCGTTATGTTTGATGGCGTACTGTTCGAAAATATAGCCTTCTCAAATTGTAATTTTACAGCTGCAGAATTTACACGTACCCGTTTTATTAATTGCAGCGGATTGAAGCAGGAAAATTTTGAACAAATATTTTGTTATGGTACGGAATGTATATTTCCTGACGGTATACAGGTCGACAAAGAACAAAATGATCAAACTGCTATTGCTGAGCAGGAGCCGCCGAAAACAATCAAATAGAAAATCAACCTTTGAGAAAGGCAGAACGATGTAACAGTTTTAAACGAAACAGTTACAAATCATTTCTATTGCCTAACTTTCTCTTCCAAATGTTTGCCATATGACAAGAAGTAAAATTGCCGGCATCGGCATGTATGTTCCATCCCATGTTGTAACGAATAACGATCTTACAAAATACATGGACACCAACGATGAATGGATCCAGGAGCGAACCGGTATCAAGGAAAGAAGATATGCGCACCGTACCGAAGAAACTACTACTACTATGGGTGTGGAAGCTGCTAAAGTTGCCATTGAACGTGCAGGCATTACCCCGCAGGATATCGACTTTATTGTTTTTGCAACCTTAAGTCCCGATTATTATTTTCCGGGTTGTGGTGTGTTGTTGCAACGGGCAATGAAAATGAAACAGGTGGGTGCATTGGATGTGCGTAACCAATGCAGTGGTTTTGTTTATGCAATTTCCGTTGCAGATCAGTTTATTAAAAGCGGTATGTATAAAAATATACTGGTAGTTGGCGCAGAGAAACATTCGTTTGGATTAGACTTCAGTACACGTGGCCGTAATGTGAGTGTGATTTTCGGCGATGGTGCCGGTGCAGTTGTATTGCAACCAACAACCGATGAGAACAGAGGCATCCTCAGTACACATTTGCATAGTGATGGAAATGATGCAGAAATTCTGGCCATGTACAATCCAGGTACACATGCAAACCATTGGAAAGAAAAGCTGGCAAGTTTTAATGAAGCTGAATTAGCGGACATGTTTATGAGTCATGAAATGATCGATAACGCTGAGTTATTTCCAACTATGGATGGCCCAGCTGTATTTAAAACGGCTGTGGTGAAATTTCCGGAAGTGATCATGGAAGCATTGGCAACAAACGGTTATCAGCCAGCTGATTTAACGATGCTGATTCCGCACCAGGCAAACCTTCGTATTGCACAGTTCGTGCAGCAAAAATTAAAATTGCGTGACGATCAGGTCTATAATAATATTCAGAAGTATGGCAATACAACAGCCGCATCAGTACCGATTGCTTTGTGCGAAGCATGGGAACAGGGGAAAATAAAAGAAGGAGATCTTGTTTGCCTCGCAGCTTTTGGCAGCGGATTTACCTGGGCGAGTGCACTCTTAAAATGGTAACGGTCATTACAAAAACACAATGCAAGCTCAGGAATTGAAGTATTGAGCAAGAGCACTCATGCGAACAGCGTCGGGACCTTCTTTCGTAACAAGAAGGTAATTATTGAAAGAAAGTACAATAGCAAGAATAACAATAATGGCATAATGCGTTTGCTTTCGGCCGAGTAAAGGAGTAAACCTGTCTGAATAGTTGATTGAAGCGAGGTAAATAAATAACAACGATTGTACAATAAGGAAAAACTGCTGGTCTTTATCAAATTCATGAAGCAGTAACTGAGCGATGAAAATGAAAGCGGCAACGGAAAGTAATACAGAAAGTGTAATTCTTATGTTGTGTTGTTTCATACGATGCTGTAAGTTTCGGCAAAAGTAAGGGAATAGCGTTAGATTGTCATACTTGTTTAAAGCTTTAAGCTGGATATTTACAGTTTGATGAAACACTATTTGAAATGTAAACACATAAAAAGTTTTATTTTCGACACGATAGAGTAACTACAACGATGAATTATTGACGGAGTGACGGCGTTTGTGCACAAGCTTTTACCGATGGTTAAAAAATTATTACCTTTTTTTTTTCAAGGGAACAGATACCAACAAGTACTGTTTCTTTTTTTTATTTTTCTTTCATTGCCACTTCAGCTAATAGAGGAACCCGGAGTTGGGCTGGGCCAATCGTGGAGAATCAGCATTAATCTGGCATTAAAAAATCATTTACAATGGGGGAGTGATTACGTTTTTACGTTTGGCCCGTTGGGGTATTTATATACACGGGTGGCTGCTTTTGTACCTCAATGGCATATAATAGCATTCTCACTTTTTGTATGGGCGAATATTCTTTTTATTGCACGCTACTTTATTTTTTCAAGTAAAATACAGGATAAGGTACAACTGCTAACAGGGGCAATTGTTGCTTTGATGTTTAGTCATGTAATTAAAATAGAAATAACATCAACAGTAGTATGTATCATTATTTTCAATTTGCTATACAGCATCAAACATAACAGTGCTCTTAGCTTAGCAATTGCAATTATATTCAGTGCCCTGAATCTGTTCATTAAGTTAAATTATTTTTTCCCTCTCTTAGTTATCTTCTCTCTTTACTACTTTACCATTGGAATAGCCGGGAAAAAGGGGGAGATCAGGAAGTATCTACTACCGGGTTTTCTGCTCCAGCTTTTGCTGGTATATCTAATAACATTTTTGTATAAGATTGATATTTCGGGGTATATCAAAGCAGGGTGGTATCTGGCCAACTCTTATAACGATGCAATGTTTAAGCCTGTATTTGAGGAAAGTATTATAAGCGATTTATTTTATATCATCAACCCACATTTTAATACAACATTGATCAGCCTTTTTATCCTCTCTCTATCTGTATTGCTTACATTGCCGGTTATAATAGTAATTTGGAAAAACAGAAATGCAATTCTCTTTAACCCTCTAACTTTTCTTGCCGTTCTGTTCTCCCTGCTTTTTCTTTTTATCTCTTTCAAATTTGCCTTTGTACGTCACGGAGGACTTACTTATCTCTACCCCCCGGTGCCAATATTTATTTTTGGTATTCTTATTTCTTTCTCAGGGTGGAGAGTAGCAAACAGTAAAAGATATCTGAATGCATTCGTAATCCTTGCTTTTATTCCTGCCTGCTTAATTGGAAATACCAGAATGATGATGGCGGAGAACTACAGCTATTCATTTGTTGTAAAAAAAATCAGGCAGGGATACCAAAGGTATATATCAGAGGGGCACATTTCAAAAACTGAAAGCAAGCGTACAGCCAGTATATATTATCTCCCAACTGAAATAAAAGCGAAAATCGGCAATTCAACAGTTGATATTGTTCCGCAAGAAATAGCAATTGCATATTTTAATGATCTCACTTATCATCCGCGGCCTGTAGTTCAAAGTTATGCTGCTTATAACAAATATCTGGACGACCTTAACTACACGAAGTATGTTTCGTCGACTGCACCGGAATACCTGATCTATCGAAATGAAACAATTGATAATCGGTATCATTTTTTTGACGAAGCAAGAACAAAACTGGCAATCAGACAGCGATATGTAGTTGTGGACTCGTTTGCCGGAAATCTGTTATTAAAAAGGGCTGATACAATCAAACAAGTATTAATTGGAGAGCGGCATAGTAAAATAATAGAGTTGAATAAGTTTTATTCACTGGCGGAAGACGATTCTCTTACATATGCAACTTTTGATATTAAGTACAGTAAAACTGGGCGCCTGATGCGATTTCTGTTTCAACCGCCGATGTTGGAAATAACATTTATTTTAGATGACGGTCGCTCGGTAAATCACCGTTTAATTCTCAGTACTTTGCAAAATCCTGTATTACTATCATCCTATATTGAAAGCAGTACAGATTCACGGAATTACTTTTCAGGGAGTGGAGAACCTGGTAAAAGAATAAAGCAATTGAAAATTAGTGCCCCCTCTTGGGCGTATGAAAAAAATATTCATCTTCAAATAATGGATATCGATATTAAATAGAAAACTTAGTAATTGAAAATGATGCGTTACATTAAATCGGAAAACATGATAAGATTATTGGTTACTATAATGATATTTCTGGCTGTAAAAGTCAATGCTCAGGTTAACATCGATTCTATGCGGCTGCAATACAATCAGAAAACCATGCGTTTAGGCGCACGTATTACAATGAATGGGTTTTTGGTAGAGAATACCACAGTGCAGAATCTGATGTTGATTTCTCCGGATGCAACCAATTATTACAAGCAGTATATAAAGAGTAAGCGTGTATCAACCATACTTCCTTTGTTTGGAACAGCTGCGGTGATTAGTGGAATTCTTGTGGCACAAAAAAATCGTACATCCGGATACATTATGGTATTGAGCGGTAACAGTATTAACCTTGTTGGCTCACTGTTCAGGCGTAAAGCATCCATTAAACTACAAGATGCTATCTGGCATTATAACAGAGATATACTCTACATGAAAAACAGATAGTTTCATGCAGTCTGATTTGCTTTTGACGTTCTTCATAATCAGATGGTATGAAATAAAGTAAATTTGTAAAATGTCAGTACTTATCGTTACAGGATCGGCCGGACTGATTGGAAGCGAAGCAATCAATTTCTTTGCTCCACAATTTGATGTTGTAATAGGGATTGATAACAATCTGCGGGAATATTTTTTTGGAGAAGAGGCTTCTGTAACATGGAACATCAATCGACTTTCAAATCAATACCAGCAATATAAACATGAGTCTGTTGATATACGGGATATCGAATCACTTAAAGTGATCTTTCAAACGTATGCTTCATCTGTCAAACTAATCATTCACGCTGCTGCTCAGCCAAGTCATGACTGGTCGGCTACGGAACCATTGACTGACTTTTCAATTAATGCGACGGGTACGGTAAATATGCTCGAGCTCACGAGAAAATTTTGCCCTGAAGCGGTATTTATTTTTACATCAACAAATAAAGTTTACGGCGACAGTCCCAACCTCCTTCCACTTGTTGAAGAACATACACGTTGGGAAATAGCTAAAACACACCCCTATTACAGCAAGGGAATAAATGAGGGAATGCGTATTGATCAATGTAAACATTCGTTGTTCGGGGCTTCAAAACTCTCTGCAGATCTAATGGTTCAGGAGTACGGCAAATATTTTGGGTTAAAGACCGGCGTATTCAGAGCGGGCTGTTTAACAGGTCCTAATCATTCCGGTACAATACTTCACGGCTTTTTATCGTACGTGGTAAAGTGTGCACTTACCGGTGAAAAATATACAGTTTTTGGCTACAAGGGTAAACAGGTTCGGGACAATATGCATAGCTACGACTTGATTAATATGTTTCAACAGTTTTATTCAGCACCCGGATCAGGCGAAGTGTATAATGTGGGAGGAGGAAGATTTGCCAATTGCTCTGTACTGGAAGCTATTGAAATTTGTGAGAAGATGAGTGGTAATAAAGTAAACTATGCATATTCACCCAACAACCGAATTGGCGATCACATCTGGTACATCAGCGATACATCGAAGTTTGAAGATCATTATCCTCTCTGGAAACCTACCTATGATTTAGCAACGACTATTAACGAAATTCTTATCGGCCTTGACGCACGTTTATAAACTTTTTTGATTTTTCATGTCATTCCAAATAAAACTTATACAATTTTTGTTGAATCTGAATGAACGAGTTCTATTGTATCCAAAACTGGCAACTTATTATAAGCGTGAAATTAAGAGTCATAATCCTGTTATAATTGATGTTGGTGCAAATAGTGGTCAAACTATTTCCTTCTTTATTAAAAACTTTCCCGGGGCAACAATTCATGCATTTGAGCCCAACCCGAAGCTGTTTGCGTATCTGACAAATAAATTCAGGAGCTATTCTGCTGTTACACTTTATAATAAAGGAGTTAGTAACAAAAACGGAAAGCAAATCTTCTTTGAAACAGTGATTGATGAAACATCAACTTTAGAAGAGTTAAACCTCAATTCAAATTATCTTTTAAAAAAGGCAAAAGTATTGGGTGTAAAGGTTGAAGAGATTATTGCTGCCACGTATGAAATAGATGTTGTGACGATGAGCAGCTTTTTAGAAAATTTACAGGTAGAGAAAATACATGTACTTAAAATTGACACAGAGGGGCATGAATACAAATGCCTGCAAGGGTTATTTACTCATGTATCTGTAACGATCGATTATATCCAGCTTGAGTATCATAGGGATGATATGTATATGAATAAAGTATCGTATGTTGACATTGAGCGTATCTTGCAGCAGAACAATTTTTTGTTACATAAAAAAATTAAACACGGATTTGGCGACATTGATGAGCTGTTATTTAAACGAATACATTAAAGCAAAACACCTAAAATGAAACTTTCGATCGTAATTCCTGTGCATAATGAAGCCGATTCAATAAGTGAAACTGTGGAGTGTATTTATAACACATTGCAAAAGGAAGAAATCGAACATGAGTTTGTTGTAGTAAACGACCGTTCAACAGATGCGAGTAGTGAAGCTCTCAAACAACTAAGCACCAGAATTTCCACGCTTCGTGTATATGAAAATGAATGGCCGGCCGGGTTTGGATATGCAGTACGTTTTGGACTTGAAAAATTTAATGGTGATTGCGTAGCTATTATGATGGCAGATTTATCTGATGACCCCGATGACCTTGTAAGGTTTTACCGTGAAATGGTACATGCTAAAGTTGATTGTGTTTTTGGCTCACGCTTTATGAAAGAAAGTAAATTGGTTGACTATCCAATTCATAAACTGGTATTGAATCGCATTGCAAACAACATTATCCGGATTGTAATTGGTATACGATACAACGATTCAACAAATGCATTTAAACTATACAAACGTGAAACTATTGACGGATTGAAACCTTTTCTTGCTCCGCACTTTAACCTGACCATTGAGCTTACTTTAAAAAGTATTGTAAGAGGGTACAGCTATAAGATTCTTGCAAATTCCTGGTACAACAGAAAGACAGGGGTGTCGAAGTTTCAAATAAGAGAAATGGGCAGTCGTTATTTTTTTATTTTACTGTATTGTTTTATTGAAAAATTTTTTTCAAAAGGTGACTATATGAAAAAAAGTACCGATAAATAAGAATAGGTACCAGGGGCTGGCCGGTCAAAGAAGTATTTTATTCTGCTTCGCATACTAATTTTTAATCTTGTTTTATAAACAAATGCAGCGTCGATTTATTTTTTTAGTTAACCCCCGGGCAGGGGTGCAAAATGGGAAGCCTTTACAACAACTCATCAGCGAACGTTGTGCAGCAGCTGCCATGCCCTACAGCATTGAACATAGTCGTGCTGATGGAGACTATTCTTCGCTCCGGGAGAAAATTATTGACCACGCTGTAACCGATGTTGTAATAGCAGGCGGCGATGGAACCATCAGTACAATTATTGCAGCTATCAGAAATGTACCGGTAAGTATCGGTATTATTCCCAGAGGTTCGGGGAATGGATTGGCATTTGCAGCCGGTATTCCGAAAGATCCCAACAAGGCATTGGATATTATTTTTAACGGTACAGCACAACCTGTGGATGCGTTTCTCATCAACAAACACTTTTCCTGTATGCTCAGTGGTATTGGATTTGATGCACAGGTGGCGCATGATTTCGATCGTCAGGAGAAAAGAGGATTTTGGAAATATGCACAACTTACACTGAAGAATTTGGCAGGCATCAGAACGTATGCATTCAATCTGAAAGCAAACAACATTGATTTAAATATTGACGCCTATTTTATCAGCATTGCCAACAGCAACCAGTTTGGAAATCAGTTTACCATTGCTCCGAAAGCGAGTTTGCAGGATGGCATGCTGGATATTGTAGCAGTTGAAAAAACAAATCTGTTCTTTGTATTGCTGCGTGTGCTATGGCATATCCGCTTTGGAACATTTACAAACGATTTTGGAAAACGAAAAGGTATCACTTACTTTCAAACGGATCATTTGCTGATTGAGAACAAGGAGGCGGCACCATTTCATATTGATGGTGATGGAAAACAAACGGCTGCTACCTTTGAAGTACAAATAATTCCGGCTGCTTATTCTTTATTAATGTCCTGAGCTAATTTTCCCTGCTGTAGCATATCTTCCAAACTCACTAATGACACGAACAGATCGTTCGTTTGTCGAATCCTGCACGGCCGCTGCAATATCTTTCTTTTCTCTGGTGGTTAAATGAAAACTTAGTGCAGCTCCTTTTTTACTGTCCGTCGGTTGATACATGAATGAAAAACGATGTAACGGAAATGAATACCGTGAATAGCTGATCATACTTTCCTGCATATAATCCTGCACTTTGTAAAAATTATTCTGCAGCGTGGTAACAGGCTTGTATAAGTATATCTCCAATGCCCGGTTCTGTTAAGTCATCATTCCATTCACCTTTCTTTCGATCTCTGATTTGTATAAATACTACACCCGATGTATTGGCTTTGATCCATTCAGCAAACACATGCAGAAAACGTAAGGTAATTTCCTGTCCGTAATTATCACGAAGCCCTGCATCCATTACATCCACAATCGGTTTAGTAGGTAACCATACATTCGGTAATACATATGGAAATGTAGCATTCATACGAAGTGCAGTAAGAATGCGGAGATTATAGGGATCAAGATCTTTGAAGAATGCAGTGTAGTCGATGGCATCGGGTTCAGCAATAATTCCTTTTGTACTGTCGTGTTGCGGCCGCATTAAAAAACTGATTGGTTGACTGCAGATCATCAGCTTTCTGCCATCCTGCGATACCGTAGAACTAAAAATACCCAACGGGATCTTTGCAGTAAATTCATCTTCTTTATAATCTTTCAATTGTTCACCGAGGATATTACCCGTGTTGTAATTCAATTGTTGCTCAAATGCATAGCCTCTGTCTTTTACAAAACGGTAAGCACCAACCGAAAATTTTTGTGCTGGTGTAATTAAATCTCTCGTTACATATGCCGAGAAAATCGGATTGAGAAGATCTCTTGAAATATCACCCGCAATTTTTTCATTCGAAAAATCAACAGGTTTTCCTTTTTGTTGCTGGCGATACAATTCCCGGTAATACGTTAAGCCCAACATGCCGCCCGATGCTCCGGAAAACAAAAATGTTTTTTTCATTAACTCACCATTCATAGCACTATCAAGCCGACAAAGCATATTTACAGTAAATGTTGCTGAACGGTTGCCACCACCACTCACATTCAAAACATACAGGAATGGTTTTTCAACTCCTTGTTTTTGTTTCCAGTTTTCCAGAACCCTGATCATTTGCGTACTGTCGCTCTGCATTTGTTCAGTAGTGCAGAGTTGCAGTATGTTTGCTAATGAATAGGCGGGACGCTTGTTACGATCTTCATAATTCAATCCAAATGCTTTATTCCGAATATCAATATACTCATACTGGAATAAGGTGTGAAAGACGAATATCAGCAAGATAAAAACAGGAATACTCCATGTATCGAGCCAATATACCAACGCACCTGCTGCTGCTATAAGAATAGAAAAGAAAACAAAAATGCTGGCAGCAGCAGGTAATTGTAACGAAGGACGATCGAGAAAAAGGCCATAGATCATTAACGTAAGAAAAGCAAGAATGATGGCCAGCACCGCAGAAAAGTGATGTCGTTTAAAAATTACATCTAACAACAAATGACTGTAATGCGCTACGTTCCTGGTTTTCTTAAATGTAAAAAAGTTTGTAAGAAAATAATTGACAGTGATCACCGGCTCGTGCGCATCTTTCACCGGAACCGGCTTGTATTTTTCCATAAACTGTTGCGGATTGCTCAATACGGGGTGCATGTTCCGCATGATCGCTTTTTCCGATCCAAAGAAATACAGCATAGAGAAAAGAAGAAAGATCACAAGCCCTGCAATAAAGCCAAACATGATCAACAGGATATCTCCATCGGCCATCAATTCTTTGTATTTACCAAACCGTACAACCTGAATAAAATAATTGATGATGAAAAGAACAGGAATGCCTGCGTTGTTGATACAATATTTTAAAAATGGTTTGGAAGTAGTAGCAAGAAACTTGAAGTAGTTACTAAATAAGATAAACGTAGTGATATTCCAGCTCATTAAAAAACCACCGAACGCAGCGCCAACAAATAATGCGCTGAAAAAATTTACTTCGCCCAGATATTCAGGTGAAAGAAATAGTGAATCAGCACCGTAATTGTTCATAAAACTGCCGCTCACAGCGCTACTCAACAATATCCAGAATAACAACAACAGTTGATATTTCCTGAAGTGCAGAAAGATCAATTGAACAGGGAATGAATACCATATGCCAAGCAGGTATTTCTTCATGGGACAGAAGTTACGTAAAAGAAAACAATTTACGTAAGAACGCTGCTTGGATATAAATGTTATGCCATTTGTTTTCGGCGAACCAGGTAAAGTATCCAGATAAAGCTGAGCAATAAGAACATGCCCACCAGTTGATGCAATTGCGCCATCCACTCAAACAACCCCCAGCGGTTGGGAATAATTTGAGGCGAAGTAAGTACTGATGCAATGCCCAACCCTACCTGTAAAATCACCAGGAACAATGGAAGAAAACGTGTTACCTGAAACAGATCGGAGCCTTTTACTTTGGCAGCTTTATAATACCAAACAATAATGAGTGCAGTAAGTAAATAGGCAAGACCACGATGTACAAAGTGAATGGTAATTTTATTTTCTATAAAGTTGATGAGCCAAGGTGAATCTTTAAATAACGCAGCAGGAATCCATTCGGTGTTGATCATGGGCCACGATGGTGCAGCCGTTGCAGCTTTATGCCCGGCCATTAATGCACCAAACATGAGTTGCACAACTAATAACAGCAATAACCACATTGTAAAACTGTGAATAGATCGGTTCTGTGTGATCTGTTCTTTTTTTACACGCAATTGCAATGCAAACCAAAACGTGTAACAAAGCAAACCCATTGCTAAAATAAAATGAAGTGCAAGCCTTGTTGGCTTTACATACACTGCATCGCCCACTAAACCACTTGCCACCATGATCCATCCAACAGCACCTTGTAATCCACCCAGCAAAAACAAGATGAGCAAGGGTTTGATCATTTCCTGTTTAAAATACCGGCGCACTAAAAAGTAAATAAAGCCTACAGCAAACACCATCCCCATTACACGTGCCCATAAACGATGAAACCATTCCCAAAAGAAAATGAATTTAAAATCGCTGAGCGTAAAATCAGTATTGAGTAATTGGTATTGCGGTGTTCCTTTATACTTTGCAAATTCTTCCAGCCACTTCGTTTCATTCAATGGCGGCAATGTGCCAGTTACAACTTCCCACTCAGTAATACTTAAACCGCTTCCCGTTAAGCGGGTGATGCCGCCTAGTAAGATCTGAATAATTAACATGAACACGCCGAAGAGTAACCAGTTGGCAACGGCTTTTTGCGAAGTGGAAGTTTGCGTCATAACGTTGACAAAGGTAGGCGAGGAACAGTTCCATTTTTATTGATGAACAAGAAAATCCTTTCGCTGACTGATTAGCTTGCTTTGTTCGTTGGTACATGATTTCCATAAATAGAATCCGCCGGACAGATTGGCTATTTTGTTGTACCCATTTTGACGGAGTATGCGCTGTGCCAGGTAGCCACGCAAACCTGCTTCGCAATAGAGATAGATCGTTTTGTCTTTTGGAATTTCATGTAGCCTGTATCGTAATTCATCAACAGGTATGTTTACTGCTCTGGGAATATTGCCTGCTTCAAACTCATCTTTGCGGCGAACATCGATCAACAGATCACAGAGTTTTAAATTTTCGATGTCGTTCCAGTAAAACACACGTAACCGGTCGAGTAGAATATTTTCAGCTACAAAGCCAGCCATATTCACCGGATCTTTGGCTGATGAATAAGGTGGTGCGTACGCATGTTCAAACTCAATCAGATCATAAATGGTTTTTCCTTGTTTGATATATGATGCAAATACATCGAGGCGTTTATCAACACCATCGTAACCTGCAATTTGTGCACTAAGTAAGCGTCCGTCTTTTGGTGCAAACGCAAGTTGTATCGTCATTTGTTTAGAGCCGGGATAATAACCTGCATGTGATCCGCTATGTGTAGTGGATACAATATGTTCAATGCCTGCAACAGTTAAATGTTTCGATGCAGTACCGGTAGTACCTACTGTCATGTCGAACACTTTTACAATAGCGGTGTTGATCGACCCTTTGTAAGAACGCACGTTTCCAAGCACAACATTATCAGCACAAATACGACCTTGTTTATTCGCTGGTCCTGCCAGGTAAGTGATCATCGGTTGATGCGTGATGGGATTTTCAAATTCAATTGCATCACCTACTGCATAAATATCCGGATCGGATGTTTGTAAAAATTCATTTACCCAAATACCTTTTGCCGGTCCGATTTTTAAGTTGGCCATTGCTGCCAGTCTTGTATCGGGACGAACACCAATGGAAAGTAGCACCACATCGGCAACCAATACTTCGCCATTATTCAATGCCACTTCAATTTTATCGACCGTTTTTTGTAAAACCTGTAACGGAAGTGTTTAAACGAAGATGTACTCTTTTTGAGCGGATATGTTGCTGCACAAATGAAGCGATAGGATAATCAACCGGTGCCATTACCTGGTTGATCATTTCAACAACGGTTACATCCAAACCAAGATCATGAAAAGTTTTCTGCCATTTCCAGTCCGATAAAGCCTGCACCAATGATCACTGCATTGGTTACATGTTTTTGCTGCACATAGGCTTTTATATAATCAGTGTCTCTAACATTGCGTAAGGTGAAAATGCCTTCAATTCCAATTCCTGGTAAAGGCGGACGAACAGGTTCTGCACCAGGTGAAAGAATCAGTTTGTCATAGGTTTCTTCATATGTTTCGCCTGTTACCTGTTTCACCGCAGTGATTGTTTTTGATGATGGATTGATGGCGGTTACTTCAGTTTGAACACGTACATCAATATTGAATCGTTGATTGAAGGCAGCTGCTGTTTGCACAAAGAGTTTGTTGCGGTCTTTTATCACATCGCCAATGTAATAGGGAAGCCCACAATTAGCGAAAGAAATGTATTCACCTTTTTCAAAAATAATGATCTCCGCATGCTCATCTAATCTTCTGATTCTTGCTGCTGTACTGGCTCCGCCTGCAACGGCACCTACAATGATGTACTTCATTCTTTACTTTTTATACTTTTTTAATGCGTCAAAAGTAGAGTAAGCAGTAAGTGCAACTTGTGATTTTAATCATATAAAGTCCTGTTATTGGAAAGGGTTTGTTATGTGCTAAAAATCACACATAACAGGGGTTTCAGCAATTTTTGCTGTGACAAAAATCACGCAACAGTACGCATGTAAACGATTCTGTATTTTTTCTTGACGAGGATCATTTTGCATGCGCACACAGGTCATTAAACAAGAGCGGTTGCTGATCGACTTTTACAGTGTCATAAATCAAGCAATAAAATAAGCAACAATGAAGAATCTTGTTATACTCGGAGCCGGAACTGCAGGCACTATGATGGCTAATCATCTGCATCATGAATTAAAACAACCCGATTGGCAAATAACCATTGTTGATGAGCGGAAAGAGCACCACTATCAGCCTGGTTATCTTTTTCTCCCCTTTGATCTTTATACACCGGATGATATTATAAAAACAATTGAAGAGTTTATTCCAAAAGATGTAACACTGCTGAAGCGTAAAATTGAACGCATTGTTCCAACTGAAAATAAAATCGAATTAGCAGGTGGTGCAGAATTAAATTATGATATTCTGATTGTTGCTACAGGCGCAAAAATTGCACCCGAAGAAACAGAAGGCATGGGAGGAAAGGAGTGGCAGAAATCTGTTTTCGATTTCTACACATTTGAAGGTGCATTGGCATTACGTAATAAATTGAGGGATTGGGAGGGAGGTAGGCTGGTGGTGCATATCACCGAAATGCCGATCAAATGCCCGGTTGCACCGTTGGAGTTTGCCTTCCTGGCCGATTCGTTCTTTAAGCATAAGCACATACGTGATAAAGTGGAGATCACTTACGTAACTCCATTAAGCGGTGCGTTTACAAAACCGAAAGCAACAGAAGCACTTGAACATTTGTTGCATGAGAAAGGGATTGACATTGAAAGTGATTTTGCCATTGAGCATGTAGATAATGAAAATAAAAGCATAGTTGACTACGGCGGCAAAGAAATTCCATTTGATATTCTTGTAACAGTTCCCACAAATAAGGGCGATGCATTAATGGAGCGTTCCGGAATGGGAGATGATCTGAACTATGTGCCAACGCACAAGGCAACACTGCAATCAAAGAATTTCAGTAACGTATTTGTTTTGGGTGATGCAAGTGATATTCCTGCATCAAAGGCAGGATCGGTTGCACACTTTGAAGCAGAGATCTTAACAGAAAATATACTTCGCTATGTAAAAGGCGAGCCATTGAAAGAAGAATTTGATGGACATGCAAACTGCTTTATTGAAACAGGTGGAGGGAAAGCGTTACTGATCGATTTCAACTATACGCATGAACCTGTAGAAGGAAGTTTTCCCTTTGCAGGAATTGGTCCGTTGCGTTTGTTGAAAGAAAGCCGCATGAACCACATGGGTAAACTCGCTTTTCGCTGGATCTATTGGAATGTATTACTCAAAGGAACACATATTCCGTTTGTGTCAGCAACCATGAGCGAAAGCGGGAAAAATTATAACTAAATCATTCACTAATTAAATACATGTTATGGAAAAGATAATCGCCGGTAAAACAATTGCCGTAAACGAAGAAGGGTATTTAACTGATTTCAGCCAATGGGATGAAAATGTTGGAAAGGAATTAGCAACCGAAGCTAATATTGATCTTACACCCCGTCATTGGGAAGTACTGAAATATCTGCAAAAAGAACAGCAGAACCAGGTTGCACTCAGCATCCGCCGTGTAGGAAAAAGTGGTGTGGTGGATATTAAGGAATTCTATTCTTTATTTCCGAATGCACCATTGAAAACATCTACAAAAATTGCAGGTATACCCAAGCCTGCCAGTTGTATTTAACAATCAAAAAAATTAAAGCTATGACCGAGAATAATGGAAAAATAAAAAAGATGATGATCATCTTGTCAAAAGCATCATTGGAAAATGTATATGCTGCTTTTGTATTAGCGAACGGTGCACGTATGGAGGGAATTGAATCAGAGATATTCTTTACTTTTTTTGGATTGGAAGCAATCAATAAAAAAAAATTGGATAGTCTGCATGTTGCTACCGTAGGTAATCCTGCTATGCATATACCCACAATGATCGGTGGTTTGCCTGGTATGGAAGCACTGGCAACAACTATGATGAAGAAAGAAATGGAGAAAGTTGATATGCCGGAGATACCTGAATTCCTTGACATCCTCTATGCATCAGGAGTAAAAATGTGGGCCTGCAAACTTGCGTTTGATATGTTCCATTACAAAGAAGAAGACCTGTACGAAGGTGTTGATGATATTATAACCGTTGGTGATTTTTATAAACGTAGCGAAGGTGAAGGCGTACACATGCTGTTTATATAGCTGGCGAACGTAGTTGTTTTGTTTAATTAGAGCGGCTCAAAAAGCAGCAGCTTCGGTACAGGTATGACTGCGCCATAATAATTTAAAGGTGCAGCACATCCGTACATTGGCCATTATGCCGGCTGCTGCTGTAAGAGCTGCAACAACTGTAAACGCAACGGGTATACTAAAGAGTTCGTGCAATAATGCCTGCACCCAGTGCACCGGCCACATAACCCAAATCTCTCCAGAAACGGAAAATGCTTAACCCTTTTGAACGCTGAGCAGGTGATAGATTTTCTGCTATAACGGTAAGAAAGTTTGGATAAACTAAACCTGTTCCCAATCCCATAAACACCATGGCAGTAATTACAAATAGTTTTGTTGTACCAAGTACAAGAAGAACAATACCTGCTGCCTGCAACAACATGCCAACAGTAAGTAATTGTTTTTTACAATAGTGATCGCCTAATTTTCCTGCAAACAATTGACTGATGCCCCACAAGGCCGGATAGATAGCAGCAATACTTCCTGTTTCCAAAATGCTGTAACCGTTCGACAATAACCAGATAGGTAACAAACCCCACAGCACACCATCGTTCAGGTTGTTAATAAATCCGTTGATATTAACACTGCCCATATTGAAATGACGGAAGCTTACTTCTTTCCAAAGTGATTTGAATGTTCGTTGTTCACTTGATTGTTGTTCATGTGTTACAAAGGCAGTGGTATCTTTTACCAACAACCATGATACTAAAAAACCGATCACCACAAAAAAGATCCCCGGTACAAACGGATAAAATCCTGCACCGTATGTATGTGCAAGGCTTGTTGCAAGATAACCAGCTAACCCAACAGCCACATAACCTGCAAATTCATTAATGCCCATTGCCAGTCCACGGTTCTTCGAACCTACCAAATCAACTTTCATTACAACAGTTGATGACCATGCCAACCCTTGATTGATGCCTAAGAAAATATTGGCGACAATCACCATCCACCAGTCTTGTGCATAGAGTAATAGAAAAGGAACAGGTATGGCTGCAGCCCATCCCAGTAATAAGATCTGTTTACGATTGTAATGCTGATGTAAATAACCCGTTAGTAAATTGAAAATAGCTTTCGTTGTTCCAAACGCTGCAATAAATGAAACCAATGCAACGGTTGAATCCATTTGAAAACGTTCCGCTGCATAATCGGGCATTACCGTTCGCTCCAAACCAATTATTGCTCCTACGAATGCATTTACCAACACCAGCAGGAGAAATTGATTTCTGTTTTCATGTAAGCCTTGTTTCATGTTTAAATAATTGGATTATGAAATTGCGCATCTGTTTGGTCCTGCTTCCAGATCAACAGGATTGATATTGCTAAGGTTTCCTGTTATGTTCAATTCGCTTATGGATAAATAATTAGCCGGTGTTGCCGGTATTTTTTCTAAGATGTTTTGTATAAAATCAGTTTCGGATAAACTTAAAACCGGCAGGTTGTTCTTACTGTCGCCAATAGTTGACTGTATGGGTTTGCCATCGAAGTCAACCGGTTTATTTGTGTGTGATGGTAAAACAATGATGTTGTCACCAAGGCTCAATAATTTTTGTAACGAATGGAAAAGACTTTTTGCTTTTTGAAGCGTCTCTGTTTCGCTTGATTTCAAATCAGGACGACCAATTCCATTTGTGAACAATGTATCGCCTGTAAGCACCAGCTTCTCATCAACAATAAGTGAAATGCTTTCAATTGTGTGGCCAGGCGTTTGAAGAACGTTGATTTTTATTGAACCTAATTCAAAAGAAGTTTTCTCTGTAATTGGTTCAAACGAAAAATTTACTTTGTTGGGAGCTGGTAAAAATAATTGAACCTGTTTTTTTTCTGCCAGCTGCTTTGCTCTTGAAATATGATCGGCATGAATATGCGTTTCGGCCACAAACAATAATTCAGCTTTTTGTTGTAAAAGGAATTCTTCATAAACCGATGGATCTAATGAAGGATCCACAACCATTGCTTTGCCTGCAGAAAGAATCATGTAAGATAAACAGCCTTTACCTGTTCTCCTGAATTGTATGATCTCAAAATTTGGAAACTTAATGGAGGCTGTATTCCATGCAAGACTCCATCCTTTCATGCCTGCTTCTAACGACCAAGCATCATAACCTGCATCTGCCAGTAAAGTTGCTGCTGTTAAACTCAACTTTCCTCCGCCACAATAAGCAACTACGGGAATGTTCTTATCGAGGTACAGCTGGTTAAAAACCGTTGTGTCGTTTTGCTTTAATTTATCGTACGCATTAATGTGTATGCTGTTTGGTATTTGCCACTCTGCCCGCTCAGAAGCAGGACGTACATCCAGTATGGAAACAGGCTTGCTTTCTGAAAGCCATGTGCGGAGTGTATCGGTGTTGATCGTTTTAACTGCTGCCATATTGTTTGCTGTTGGTACAAAGTTGGCATCAGTTCATCACTTTTTCTTTATCATATGATAAATAATCACTTCATGGCCCTGATGCGGCTTAGGCTGACCTGTGTAATACCGAGATAGGAGGCGATATACTTAAGTGGTACCCGTTGAATAATTCCGGGAGCTTCTCTTAACAATGCATTGTAACGTTCTTCAGCTGTGTGAAACTGGATCGATTCAATACGGTTAACTGTATCAACATAGGCTGCCTCAAAAATTTTCCTGAACAGCCGTTCAATATCGGGAAATTGATCATATAACTGAAAGAGTTGTACTGAATTGATTGCAACAAGCTCCGCATCTTCCAATATCTGAATTGCTTTTTGTGATGCTTTGCCTGTAAACAAACTTTCTACACGGGCGATAATATTATTTTCAAACGAAAAGCTTTCCGTTATCTCAATTCCATCTTTCAGATAATAAATACGTGCAATTCCCTTGTTAATAAAATAGATCGTTTTGCAGGTGTGGCCTATGGGTTGTAACAGGGTATTCTTCTTTAGCGCAACAACTGAGGATATTTGCGTAATAGCATCTTCAGCCTCTGCCGAAAGACGATTAAATTGTTTGAAGTATTGTAAAAGCAAATTCATTAGCGGTATCTATGGAAGTATAAATTTACCACACTAACCGCAGAATCAGTTTTTAATATCGGGAATCAGCCAATAGGTAGGAGGAGTTCCTATTTTTTACCAAACCAGTAATCAACAATAAAATTTACATGCTGCATATTCACTTTGTGAATGATGTATTTCTGATTGTTCAATCCTTTTTCCAGATTGCCTTTGTAGAGATAGATCAGTCGCACCGATGTGCCTTTCATAAATCCTTTTAAATTATACCGTACATCAGCCAACAGTTGATAATACGAAGGCAAGCCATACTTATTTAACCGGTAATTGGTTGTAAGTGGCAGATCGTAATAACCTGCAGCAACCATCGCTTGCCAGTTTTTTTGTTTGGGTTGATAGTTGGCCATCAGCACGTATGCATGTACATCACCCAATCCTTCGTTGCGTTCACGGGGAAGGAATGTATAAAAAGGATCACGTCCCCACTCACGTGGAAAAGTAAACCGGCCATCATCTGAAATACGTGTGTAGTTGGCGGTTACCGAAATGGTATTTAATTGCACACCAATCCTGCTGCTGATGATATGCGAACGAAAGCCCGGTTGTACATATGCCTTTTCTGCATCATCATGTCCGCCATTACCTGCACGCCGTTGCTGTGTGTATTGTAAGCCCAACAGCAATTTGTTTTTTGAATCCTGCTGAAAAGGAATTGCTGCATCTGCCTGTAACAAGGATGTATTGAATAAATTCTGTACCCAATAATTCCATGCCTGTACTGTAAGTAGTTTATCTTTTTTCCATTCGATGGAAGTAATCGCTACTCCTTTGCTTGAAATACTGTCTTTAAATTTTGAAGGAGTTCCATCTTCATTGACACCTACAGAATAAAGACCAATACTTTTTGCTACGGAATACCATCGTCACTGTTGATCGGGGTGAAACAGCATCGATCCAGCCGGCTTTTATTCTGATATTCTTTATGTCATTTACTTCTGCCCACAATCCTTTTTCCATGGTTGGCCGCATGCGTCCGTCCTGTTGATTAATAAAAGGCGTATTAAGATATTGTTTGCCGTAGGTAAGAGTTGATTGTTTGTAGTGATATCGGATAAATAATTCTTCCAAACGATCAAGGTCGTTTTTATTCTCCGGGTTTTCGATATCAAATAAGGAAAGCTCATACCTGCTCGGAACGTTTGTGACCGGATCTCTTTTTGTTAAATCACTGGATGCAAGATTATTGATAAAGAAACCACTTACACCAAATTGCAGATTTTTGTAAACTGCACTTTCGTAACCAATGCCTGCTCCGGTGCCCCATGCAATGTAATCACTAAGCACTCCTTTGTTTGCAGTTGCCATTACAAAGCTTCTTGCATGCGCAAAGAATTTTCCTTTGCTGAAAAACTGGTGCAGACTGTTGATCGTTGAATCACTATCAATACGAACTTCCTGTTCTGTATGATGGTCTTGTGCCGATAGGATATGGTGTAGCAGTACAAAAGCTGCCAGTACGAGAGCTCGTTTCATTTTGTTGTCTGTTCTATCAAAGGCCGGCTTTAATATAACTCCAGCCTTCTTCCTGTTTTTTTACTAATTCCAGAATGGCAACAGGAACAATGGTTCCTTCGGGCATCACTCTGTCGGTTTTAATATTTCTGTTTTTTAATGCATTGTTACAAACAGCCATCACAACTCCTTTTTTATGAAAGCCAATGATCTGTTCTTTGAAATAACCGGTATCTTTTAGTAATCCATAAACGGCATTACCATGAAACACGATTTCAATTTTTGTGTCGGGTGCTGCAGCCAGTACATTACCTATTTGCTTAAATAGGATACGTTGCTGGGCAGTATCGCCGGATGCCATCTCCCAAACAATTTTCGATTGTGCCTTTAAAAAAGATGAACTGATAACCAGTGCTGATACGAGTAAGAGTTTGAATGCTTGCATATGAGTTGTTTTATCAGATAAAGGTATAATCATATCCTTCCAATTGTGATAACAATGTTGACGATGCATCGGTTGCTGTTGCACGGCCTTCAATTTTTGGTGATACCATTGGATGAGCAGCCAGGTATTCCCGTACAATATTGTGTAATGTGTGTCCGGGTTTGCGTGGGTTACTTACTTTTTCCATGCGGCACAGGGTGTCGTCCGGATCACCTTCACGCTCACAGGCCAGCATGGTATATTTTTTTGTTTTATCCAATGGCTGATCATTCACTGTAATCCAGTTTACACGTTTGCCCAAATCGTTATTCATGGTGAAGTTGATCTTCATTCCCTGAAAGCGAACCACCCATCCGCCGAAACGTTTGGCCGGATCTTTTGCAAATACATTGTGCAGTTCTTTTTCCATCCAATCCCAGATCTGCTGTCCGGTTGCTTCACCCATCTTTACTTCACTATCAACAGGCAACATACTCCACAAATAATCATTGGTGATCTCTGCATATCCTTTTTTCGGATCAGGAAGTAAAGGCGGACAAAAACGGAAACCATTACTCACCACAATCTCTACTTCTGTGTCTTTGTATTTCCACATCAGTGCATCGGTGATCATGTTGTCCATTGTATTCTCAATTACATAGTAGCGAACCAAAGTGGTTTTGCTTTTGCCAATTACTTTTGTGAGTTCTTTCTTATACGGCGCACTTACTTCTTCAACCAGTCTTGCCATTGCAGGATCTGGTTTGTATTTAGCCGGATCAACATCAAGCAGTTGATAATTCTCATCTTTTATTTGTCCGTTCTCAATAACGATATCAAGTTTCGCAACAAACGAACCAAAGGCACCAGGCTCTGTAACTTTTGCATATTTCCCTTGTATGGGAACACGTACACGTTCATGTGTATCAGCACCAAGAATATAATCAACACCCTGAATTTCCGGTTGGTTTGCCAAATCAACCTGTTGCGCCAATCCCATATGTGTAACTAAAAAAACCATGGCGCATTTTTCATATTCTTTCAGAATTTTAATATACCTCGATACATTGATTTCCGGTTTCGTAAACGTAATTCCTTTGCTGTAAGCAGGTGTCTGACGTTTCGGTGTAAGCGGGTCGTTATAACCAATAAAACCAATCTTAACGCCTCCTAACATTTTTGTCCAGTAAGGAGGGAAAATGAGTTCATTTTTAAACTCATCATTTGTATCGTGAAACATATTGGCACAAATCTTTGCACTGTTATATCCTCCCAAATCTTTCCACATCACTTCCTTTCCATATACAACCTCCCAGTTGCCGGGTAAAATCAAATCGTAACCAATATTGTTGACTAAGGGTACAATGCCACGTCCTTCTGTTAGTGCCGCTACGCCACCACCCTGGAAACAATCGCCGCCATCAATAATAATGGTGTTGGTTGGGTTTTGTGCTTTGAGTGTGTGCAACATTGTTTTCAACACAGCAAAACCACCACGTTTTTTATAAACGGGTTGGTTGTTTTGAAAAAAGAATTCATCGTGTGTGTAAAGCTGTGCATGTATATCGGATGTGTGCAACAGTGTAAACACGTTTGCTTTGCCATTTTTCACTGCTTTATTTCCGAACAATTCTTTTTCATGATAATCGTCGCCACTTACTGCATTAACTAACGATGGGGGCAACACTGCACCTGCTGCAATAGCAGATGCTGATTTAAAAAAATCTCTTCGTGAATTTTGAGAGATGGGTGCGATTTGTTGACCATCTGAACAACTGTTGCATGAACAATTGTTCAGATGGGTAATGTTTGTGTCTGGCATTGCAATCGTTTACTTTGATTTTTGAGAAACGGATTTTTTTTGCTGCTCCTTAAAATCCTTGATAGGGCCATAAGGACCATATTTATGTTGCTGTTCGGTAAATGAATCAGCATAAGGACCAAACGGGTGGTCAATTGGTTTCTTTGAAATATCGGGCCAATCGCTGCTCAGATCTTTTGATGGACGAGGTTGTGAATTGACAAATGCAGCAACATCCCATGCTTCTTCATCACTCAATTGCGGTACATGATAATCGGCACCCTGCGGCATATTATTTTTTACATAACCTGCAAAGCGTGATAAACGGAATAAACCTGCACCGCTATTGTAACTGTTCTTACCCCATAATGGCGGATATGCATACGCATTCCCTTCCATGTTCATTAATCCTTCACCATTTACGCCATGGCAGGTTTGGCATTTCTGTACATACACTGTTTTGCCATGTTGCGGATCAGCTGCACGGTTGAGGTAAGGAAGTTCAACAATACCGGAGCCTTTAGGTTTATCGCCTTTCTTTAAATCTTCGCCCAGCCATTTGATGTATGCATAAATGGCCTGCATCTCTTTTGAATTACTGTCAAGTGCCTTTCCATTCAAACTACGTTCCATGCAATCGTTCACACGTTTGTAAATGGTTTCTGTACCACCGGAGCGATCTCTGAATTTTGGATAGGTTGTATAAACAGCACCATAATTATTGCCCCATGGTTTTGTACCCGCATCTAAATGACAGTTCTGACAATTCATGCCATTGGTGATTTGCAGTACCGATCCTTTCGGGCCAAGATATTTCGAAGTATTTGCGATCAGTTCATGACCATACCAGATGAGTTTTCCATCTTCTCTTGAATAAAAAGGGATCTGGTTTGCAGACGGTCCCATCCAAACAGTTTGCTGAATGGTTGAGTCAACCGCAGTTGATTCCTCTTTGCCTGATTCACTACAACTGAATTGCGTAGTTGTAATTACTAACAACAGGCTGATAATAACAAGTATGGTTTTTTGTGTACTCACTTATTAGTATTACGAAATTTAATGTGGCAGTTGCTCTCTGAATTTACCATACACCCATGTGCCGGCAATTGCACTTAATAAGGTTACTGCAATAACAGTGGCACCACTTCCTATTTGAGCAAATAACGGACCCGGACATGCGCCGGTAACAGCCCAACCCAAACCAAACAGAAGACCGCCATAAATTTGTCCTTTGTTGAATTTTTTATCTACAAACTCGATCGGTTCGCCATAAATGGTTTTGATCTTGAATTTTTTAATGAGCCAAACGCTGATCATTCCAACCACTACAGCAGATCCAATGATGCCATACATGTGAAAGCTTTGCAGGCGAAACATCTCCTGAATACGAAACCAGGAAACTACTTCGGCTTTAATGAAAATGATTCCAAAAAGGATTCCTACGAAGGCGTATTTCAAATTATGCCACCAGGGATGTTGAAGTTCTGATTCGTTGAAACAGGTTGCGTCTAACGATCGCATTTCAAAATCTGTATTCTCTGTAAGAAACTCATGGTGCTTTTGTTCTGTCACCATTTCTTCTTCAGCTATATGTTTATTTTGTTCCATGAATGGTTCGAATTAGAGTTTAAGAATGAAAGGAAGAATAAGATTGGCCATAATAAAACCACCCACCATAAAACTGATGGTGGCTACTAGTGAAGGCCATTGCAAGGTAGAAAGACCCATGATCGCATGTCCGCTGGTGCAACCACCTGCATAGCGTGTTCCAAATCCAACAAGAAAACCACCCGCCACCATCATGATAAAACCACGTAGTGTAAACAAGCTGCTCCAGTTAAATACTTCAGTTGGAACAAGTGAATCGTAATTGGTAATACCATAAGTGGCCAACTCGGCACTCAGGTTTGAGTTCACAATCATCGGCTCAGGATTTTGCAAGAGGAGAAAAGCAATGAACCCGCCCAGTAAAATGCCGCCAACGAAAAACAAATTCCAAATTTCTTTCTTCCAGTCGTAAGTGAAAAAAGGAATTTTTGCAGGCAAACATGCTGCGCACATGTGCCGTAACGAAGACGATATACCAAAGGTTTTATTACCAATGATAAGTAATGTTGGTACTGTTAATCCAATAAGCGGACCCGCCACATACCAAGGCCAGGGTTGCTTGATCCATTCAATAAAATTCATACGTGATTTCTTTTTTAAAAGATATGTAATATAACTCCCGGCAAACAGCAACTATGTGACAAAGATTACACAATGGCTTTTGCAGACAGATACTTATTTGGTTGTTATTATAAATTTTTCGGGTTGTTCATAAGTACAGGCTGCCAGCTATTGTTGTTTATGTTCGGCAGGTTGATCTGTAGTTGTTTTCACTTCCTTTTTTGCAGGTTTAAACATACTGTTGAATAATCCGCCCATAATAGCTCCGTAAATTGTACTTTTCACCGGGCTGGAAGTAATCAGACAAGTACCGTCACATCCCCAGAAATAATAGTAAATATAACCAGCTATTGCACCCAGTAAAATGCCGGGGATATACCAGATCAATTCTTTCGAAATTTTTTTCATGTTGTTTTGATAATGAATTACGATTATTTCACTTCTTCAAACGCAACTTCTTCAATTGATTTTTTGGAAGAAGTATTTTTTCTCTGAGGTATGGCACAGGTGCTGCCGCAACATCCAACATTAAATGCTCCCTGGAAAAGCAACAATACGCCAATTGCACTGAGTATATTGTTATGTGTAACGATTCCTTGTGCTAATCCAATGCCGCCAAATACTAACCTGATGATTCTGATCCAATTCCAGCTTGCTGACATAAATTTAATTCGTTTGAAGGTTTAATGCAGAGAACAACTTTTTAATTCAGTTTGTTATCCAGTACATTCCAGGCCCCGCCATTGTAGACTTCAATGCCATTTTGTTTTAAAATGCCGGCAGCCATTCCGCTGCGTGCACCACTACGGCAACAGGTAATAACAGGCTTTCCTTTTTTCTTAATGTCGTTGATCTTTGAACGGATACTGTCAACCGGAATGTTGATAGCGCCTTTGATATGACCACCGTTAAATTCACCGGCTGTACGTACATCGATGATGACAGCACCCTGATCTTTCAGTGCTTTGAAATCTGTACCCGGGCCAAATAATTTTTTAATGAAGTTGATCATGTTAATTAAGATTTTTCAAGGTTAATAAATCATATAAGCCACCTGCATTGTGTACATTTTCAAGCCCCAGTTGTTTTAGCAAAAAGTATGCATTCATACTCCGTGCGCCGGAGCGGCAATACAACACCACAGGGCTGTTTGCTGCTTTCAACTCGGTTGCTTTCGCTGCAATTTCCGGCAGAGGTATATTGGTTGCGCCGGGAAAATGTCCATCGGCAAACTCTTCTCTTGAACGTACATCCACAAATGTTGTTTGCGGATTCTGAACGATTTCTTTTAAAGTCATAGTAAATAGTATTCAGGTATTGTTTGAAATGAAAGGAGGTTCATTTCAGAGCCCCTCTGCATTCTTTTAAAAATTGTTTATTATAACAGCGTGGTTGGACAAACGTATTCGGTTAAATTAAACTTGCCGCTTTCTTTCATTGCTTTGAAACCACCACGTACATCAATCAAGTTGTCATAACCACGAGCCCGCAGAATGGAAGCAAAAATCATAGAACGGTAACCGCCGGCGCAATGCACGTAGCAGGTTTTGTTTTTATCGACCTTTAACATGCTGTCGTTAATAAAGTCCAGCGGCGTATTCTCTACATTCATTAAATGCTCGCTCTTATACTCACTTTCTTTGCGTACATCAAGAATATTTGCATCGTTATCTTTTGTAACGATCTCTGCTAACCCTTCGGCAGATACACGTTTGATCTGATCAATTTCTTTACCTGCTTCTTTCCATGCATTGAATCCACCGTTCAAATACCCCAGTGAATAATCGTAACCCACACGAGCCAAACGGGTAACCACTTCTTCTTCACGTCCTTCATCCGTTACCAATAAAATTTCCTGTTTTACATCGGGGATCATACTGCCAACCCAAGGAGCAAAACTTCCATCGATACCAATGTTGATAGAGTTCGGTACAAATCCTTTTGCAAACACTTCTGCATCTCTTGTATCAAGAATTAATGCACCTGTTTCGTTTGCTGCAGTTTCAAATGCTTCCGGGCTCAGTGCTTGTGTACCACGCTTCAATACTTCTTCAATACTGTCGTACCCATGTATATTCATCATTACATTCAAAGGGAAATATTGTGGAGGCGCCACTAAACCGGTAGTAACTTCTTTTATAAATTCTTCTTTGATCATATCAGCACGCAACGCATAGTTGGTTGCTTTTTGATGACCCAATGTATCAGACGTTTCTTTACTCATGTTCTTGCCACATGCACTGCCTGCACCATGCGCCGGATATACGATCAAATCATCAGCAAGAGGCATGATCTTGTTGCGCAATGAATCATACAAATAACCTGCAAGCATATCCTGTGTTAGATCAGCAACAATTTTTTGTGCAAGATCAGGACGACCAACATCACCAATGAACAACGTATCACCGGTAAAAATGGCCATATCTTTTCCATGTTCATCTTTCAATAAGTAACAGGTACTTTCCATTGTATGACCGGGGGTGTGCAATACTTTGAATGTAAGTTTGCCCACTTTCAACTCTTCACCATCTTTTGCTGAATGAAAATCGAAATCAGGTTTTGCATTTGGACCGTATACGATCTTTGCACCCGAATCTTTTGCAAGGTCAATATGACCGCTTACAAAATCTGCATGGAAGTGTGTTTCAAACACATACTTGATCTTGGCATTGTTGCGTTTCGCTTTTTCCAGGTAAGGTTTTACCTCACGCAACGGATCGATCACTACAGCTTCACCTTCACTTTCAATGTAGTAAGCACCTTGCGCCAGACAACCTGTATAGATCTGTTCAATTTTCATGTGTAAACTTTTTTATTTGATGAATCGCTGAGCAAAGTTGTGTGTTAGAAAAACAGTGGACAATGACTTTAGTCACATAAAACCATGTAGGATGACGGGGTTTACTGAATAAACAATTCTTTCACAATAATGTAAATACCCATCACCAGCACAAACCAACCAAATCCTTTTTTCAGTTTATCTCCCGAAACTTTTTTGCTGAGAGCATTACCGATAAAAATACCGCCAATGGCCAATATGGTTACAATGACGAGTAATTTCCAATCGATGACCTGATGCCCGATATCGCCAAGAAATCCGATCAAAGATTTAGCAGCTATAATTAAGAGCGAAGTGCCAACTGCTTGTTTCATGGGCAATTTGCTGAGTATTACTAATGCGGGAATGATGAGGAAACCTCCTCCGGCACCAACCAATCCTGTTAAGATACCTACAACTGCGCCTTCTACCAATATCAATGGATAATTGAATTTCTGTTCGCCGCCATTACCATTTTCATCTTCATTCTTTCCTTTGATCATGGAATAAGATGCAAACACCATCAACACTGCAAACAGCAGCATCATAAGAATGGGTTTGGTTACAGTGAAACCTGCAAGGGTAAACACTTCATCGGGAATGGCCGGGACAATAAATTTACGTGTGGCATAAACGGCTGCAATGGCAGGTGCGCCAAAGATCAACGCCGTTTTAATATTTACCAGTCCATGTTTGTATTTCGGGAAAACACCTACCAGTGAAGTAGCACCAACTATAAACAATGAATAAGCAGTTGCTAATACAGGATTAACGCCAAACAGATAGACCAAAACCGGTACTGTTAATATGGAGCCGCCACCACCAATAAGACCCAGCGAAATGCCAATAACGATTGAAGCGAGATAACCTATTATTTCCATGCTGCAAATGTGAAGTCAATTTCAGCAGTGGTTGGTGATACAAATCACACAGGCTGAAGATTATAAATTTTTCAACTCAATGGCGTTGCGATGCAGGTTCAATCGTCCCTTCTGCTCCATTTTTTTTAACAATCTTGAGATCACTTCTCTGGATGTGTTGAGTTCCTGTGCTATTTCCTGATGACTGATATTGAGCAGTGTTGTTTGCTGTGCATCTTTTGCACGTTTCAAATAAAACTCCAGCCGTTCGTCCATGCTGCGGAAAGCAACATTGTCTAACGTAATAAGTAATTCATCAAAACGGGTACGGTAGGTTTCAATTACAAACTGATACCAGCTTTTGAATTTACTCATCCATTCACTCATTGTATCAACCGGCACCATCATCACTTCTGTTTCAGTAACTGTTTTCGCCATAATGGGACTTGCTTCATGCTTTGCCGCACAAACCAATGATAATGCACATGCTTCCCCGGGTTTTAAATAATACATGAGAAATTCATTGCCATCATCATCTTCACGATAGATTTTGATGAGGCCATTCAATACCAGCATGGTACTGCGGATATACTGACCCTTTACGCATGAGTATTTCATTGGCAGGGAATGTTTTGAATTCTCCTTGTTCTTCGATTTCTGTTACCAGATTATCTTCAAACAACGGATAGCTTTTCCGGAGGAGATCATCTTGTACTTGTTGCGTAGCCATATACAAATGTTGAATTTTATTTTTATAATACCAGCAGGGTTTTTATAAAGCCATTAGGTCTCTATCTTTGAGCCATGTCGTTACTCCCGTTTTACCAGGAAGAACTGCTTGAAGCCGGTTGCGATGAAGCGGGTCGTGGTTGCTATGCCGGACCTGTGTTTGCAGCAGCAGTGATCTTGCCAAAAGAGTTTCATCATCCATTGCTCAACGACAGTAAACAGGTGAACGAAGCAAACAGAAATACGTTGCGGTTGATCATTGAAGAACAGGCAACAGCTTATGCTGTGGCAAAAGTGGAAGTGGAAGAGATCGATCAGATCAATATTCTCAAAGCATCGTTCAAGGCTATGCACCTTGCCATTGGATCAACTCAAACAAAAACCACAGTTATTACTGATCGATGGAAATCGGTTCATTAAATACAAACGCACAGCACACAAAACATTTGTAAAAGGTGATGGACGATTTGCTTCCATTGCTGCTGCCAGTATTTTGGCCAAGACTTATCGTGATGAATACATGTTCAACCTGCATCAACTGTTTCCACACTACAACTGGAAAAAGAACAAAGGTTATGGAACTGCCGAACATCGGAAGGCAATTGAAGTGTATGGTTTATGTGAGCATCACCGCAAGTCGTTTAATATTGATCCGGAAAAGATGGTAGGAGTTGTTTTGAAATTAGTTTGTACTAACAGTTTGGTAACGCTTTCAACATACCATTTTTTGAAAATGCTTATCTCAATTTCTCACATCCAGCACATCCCGCAAGCCATTGCCCAGTAAATTAAAGGCAAGTACCAACAGCATAATAGCGATACCTGGCGCAATGGCCAACATGGGATTATTGGTGATGATGAAGTTGTAGTTTTCTTTGATCATGAGTCCCCAGCTGGGTTGCGGTGGTTGAACTCCAACGCCCAGAAAACTTAAGCCTGCTTCAATTACAATGGCACTGGCGAAATTACTAGCCGCAATCACAATCACCGGACCCATTATGTTTGGAAGAATATGTTTGAAGATGGTACGGGCATGCGAAAAGCCCATCGCTTTGGTAGCTTCGATATAATTGAGCTCACGCAAACTGAGCACCTGTCCACGAACAAGCCGTGCAACATTCACCCAAAGCGTTAAACCAACGGCGAGGAACACCTGCCAAAATCCTTTGCCCAATGCAAGTGTAATCGCAAACACCAACAGCAGCGTTGGGATACTCCACACCACGTTGATGAGCCAGAGAATTACTTCGTCTACCCAACCACGAAAATAACCGGCAACAGCACCAAGAAAAATTCCAACAGTAAGAGAAATGGCAACAGCAATTAGTCCGACACTTAAACTGATACGTACACCAACAATCAGGCGACTGAGTATATCTCTGCCGAATTTATCGGTACCTAACCAAAATTTTTTTGTAACAATGCGGTTCGAGAAATCGTTTTTGAAAGTAAAGCTCAACGGTTCTGTTACGCCTTCATCTACAAATTTTTCAACATCATAATGGTTACCCGTTTGTTTGTAAGATGAGATCGGGATGTATTGATAGCGATCTTCTTTCCCAAACAAAAATTCGTTGAAGAAAGAAGAAGTTGTTTGTTGCTCTTTGTCAAGTTTGATGAATTGCTGTTGATAGCCGGGTTTTTTTGCAGCGATCTCTACAATAATTCTGTTTGCATCCGGCGTAGAATCTGGAGCAACCAGATATGCAAATACAGCCATCAGTAACGCAAGAACAATAATGCACAGGCCAAACACAGCGCCGTTGTTGCGGCGCAGTTTTTTCCAGAAGATTTTTGTGAATGAATATTCCGTTATTGCCATTCCCCCATCCCCTAAAGGGGAGTTGTTAAGTTAATAATTGATTGAAGCTAATTAAATAAATTAAAATAACTAATCTGTTTACGTTATCATGATTGTATAATACCTATACCAGACTATTGAGTGAATTGTCTTGCACCCCTTTAGGGAATGGGGGCTTAGTTTTCACTTCACCTTCCTCCCTTTCCATTCGTAACTGCCAAATTTCCCCAGCCATCCTGCAATTACCGTATAAACAATATGAAAGGGTTGTGCAAATGGAAACCAAAACAACAAGTTCATTTTTTGAAAGAAACCTGCAACTGGGATAAGAAAAACAAGTTCAATAACTGTTTTGAAAAATAAACTTCCTGCAAATAACATCCACAAACTACTGTTGAAACAGGCAGTAACAAAAAGAACGACAAAGAAAACATTGAGCAGATAAACCAACAGCAGTACCCAGAAAATACGTTTATCATCATATTGATCGGCTTTGCTGGCCCAGCGTATCCGTTGACGGAAAAATTCGGCAACTGTTTCAACAGGGTTGGTTAGCACAATGCTGTCTGCTGCTTTGCAATACTGGACTTGCGTTGGAAATTGGTTATACAGTTTATGCATCAAGAGCATATCGTCACCGCTGGCAATATGATCCACTCCTTTAAATCCATCCACTTTATAAAACGCTTCTTTGCTGTAACAAAGATTAGCACCATTACACATGCTGTGAAAACCTGCGCCAACAGAAGCAGCAGTTATCCCCTGCAGGGTTAAAAAATCGAGTGATTGAAATAGCTTAATAGCAGAGCTTTCTTCTTTCATAGCAACCGGTGCAGCAATGAAAACGGTAGGTTGTTGTTGAATGATGAACGCAAAATTGCGTAACCAGTTTGCCGGTACTATACAATCCGCATCGGTAGTTACAATGTAGTTACCCGTTGCCTGTTCAACTCCAAGTTCAATAGCTTTCTTTTTATAGGAATTGATTTTTTCGTGAAGTATTTCTTTCAACTGAATTACCTGTACACCCTGAAATTGCTTTGCGGTTGCAACAGTTGTATCATCACTGAAATCATCGATTACAATTACTTCAAATAAATGAGCTGGATAATTCAGTTGCTGCATTGATTGCAGACAGGCGTTTATATTTTCCGCTTCGTTTCTTGCCGGGATCAAAATACTGAAGCTGGTCGTTGGCTGAAATGTTGCCGTTACCTGCAACAGAGTTTGCTTACCCCACCAATACCGGTAAAGCAAGAGTAAAACTGCATAAGGAACAAGTAGAAGAAGCGAAAGCAACAACCACAGCATGGCTGCAAAATAATCATTCAGCAGCCAGTAAAGAAATAATCAACGCTGCATGTTTTTCCCGAAGCAACTGATGCCCCGATGAAACCACATGAACATGAATATGATCAGCTGCTCCCTGTTGAAACCTGTAACCATATTTTGCAAGTATGATACGGTCGTATTCGCCAAATACAAGATGAACAGGGATATGATGATGCTGAAGAACTGTTTTGATTTGATTCAGCTGGGGACGAAACTTCCGCATGGTGGTCCAGATACGATACAGATCATCTCTTACTTTTTGATCATCGATATAATGATGTACATATTTTGCCACACTGCTGTTGATCCATTTGCGACGGTTTAACCAATCGGTCATTGTACCGAACCATTTCGGATTATTCATCGTTACTCGAAAAAGTTTATTGCCAAAGGATGTTTGTGTGGCCAGCCAATACCAACCATTCATTTGTAATCCATCAGGAGCAAGTAATATAGCTTTTTCAATTTTATGTGGAATGTGCTGGAGCAAACTCAATCCAATTCGTCCACCCATGCTGTAGCATACTAAATGCAGTTTTCGATGCTCATAATCAGTAATCATATTTGTCAACAGGTCGATGAGACTCGTTTACCGGAAAAGTGAGTTGGTTGTTCCAATCTGTTTTTCCATGCCAGGGGAGATCAATTGCATAGATCGTAAATTCTTCTGCGAGATATTTTTCAAGAAACGAAAACTGTAGCAGCTTCTTCACCAAATCCATGTAAGCAAAGCACAATCTTTTTTCCTTTTCCTCCTTTGAGATAAGAAATGGCTGCATTCTGCCACGAAATGAAATGTTGCTCCATGAGTTGTGTAAGCTAAAATAAAATTAAATCTGTCCACATTCAGGTAAATCACGATTGCTGAAATTAGATTTGCAACCGTTTATGGCCCGTCGTAAAAAGAAATCGCTTCGTTATCTTCCCCTCCTCATCATTGCTGTTGTGTTTGCAGCAGGTGCATTTCTGTATGGTCGCAACTGGTGGCGGGAACGGCAGGCAGGTATGATCCGTTACCGTGAGTTTGGTATTGCCATACCAACAAAATACAGTTTGCATGGCATTGATGTAAGCAAGTACCAACAGGTGATCAATTGGGATACGGTGAAGGCTATGAATGTAGAAGGCGTGCAGATACAGTTTGCCTTCATGAAAGCAACCGAGGGGACGAATAATACCGATCAGTATTTCAAACGGAACTGGCGGAAGGCGAAAGAAGCATGTATGACAAGAGGTGCGTATCATTTCTTTATTGCTTCAAAAGATGGTACGCAGCAGGCACGGAATTTTATTTCTACTGTAAAACTATCTCCGGGTGATCTGCCTCCGGTGCTGGATGTGGAACAAAAAAACGGTACCAGTAAAGCAATTTTACAACAACGGGTGAAGGCTTTTTTGTATGCTGCAGAACTTGCGTATGGTGTAAAGCCGATCATTTATACCAATGCCGATTTTTATAAACAAAACCTCAAAGGAGAGTTTGATGAGTATCCGTTATGGGTGGCGCATTACCTGCGGCCGCTGGCACCACGTATTGAACGTAACTGGCATTTCTGGCAACACAGTGAAAGCGGACGGGTAAATGGTATTGCCGGTAAGGTTGATTTTAATGTATTTAACGGCGATAGTACCGAATTTGAAAAACTGCTGCTGAAATAATTACTTTTGCAACATCAGTCACACAAATAACGTCTTGATAAATTACAGATAGTAAACTAAAATAGAACAGATGAAAAGAATCGTATTGTTATTGTTCGTTGTTTTTTCTTTTAACTTCTTGATGGCACAAAACAGAACGGCAAATAGCCCGGAATATAAAACAGCTATCGGTGTAAAATTATGGGCCGGAGGCGGGGTGTCGCTCAAAACATTTATTACAGAAAATAATGCATTGGAATTTATCGGCTATTTCGATCGTTTTGGAACACGTATCACCGGTTTGTATGAAATACATGGTAACCTCAGTTCAGAAGGAGCGTTGAAATGGTATGTTGGTCCGGGTGCACACGTTGGTTTGTACAGAGGCATTACGGCCGTGGGGATTGATGGAGTAGTGGGTATTGATTATAAATTCAGCAATCTTCCGTTAAACCTTGCACTCGATTGGCAGCCAAGTTTTGAATTAGGCAGCGGAACACGCAATGGTTTTAATGCTAACTGGGGTGGGTTTGCCATTCGCTTTACGCTTTAAGAAAACAAAATCATACAAATGCTGTTGTACATTGGTGCAACAGCATTTTTTATGTTCGTAACTTTCGTTAAAATTGATTTGCTATGAGTGGTATGGAACCGGAAGCCCAGGAATTTTTAAAACGGATCGTACAAACTGTTTCGACGGGCATTTTGTTTTTGCTGCTGCACATGACCTTTGGATTGTATCTCAACTGGGGTTTCTTTGAAGGCACGCCTCGCCTTGGTAATATTATTTACTACATTGTTTTTCTTGCTTCGCTTTCCGGATTGATTTACTTCTATTACGGTTGTGGAAGGGGAAGATATAAATGTCTGTTATAGTTGATCTGAATTATTCTTCTCCCAACTATTTTTCCAATAATCTCTGGTTAAAATACCAAAATAATAATCTCTCATAGAAATGAAATGGTAGATAAGTCCGATTAGCAATAGTGGTTGACCATTTACAACTGGTATTGATTGCTCTGCAACAGTAAAACTAAAGCTCACTTGCTTTGAAACGGAACTCAATGTTACTAAGCCGAACCATCCGCATAAGAGAAAAAGTCCACAGGTAATTACAGAAAGTCGAAAATTAATTCTGTTAAGTACATATACCACACTGAAAAAAAGTAAACCTGCAATTTTAGGACTACTGTAAGAATAGTGATTAAAATAGCTACTGGCGATCAGGTGGGTAGCCGCAATCCCAAGTATTACAAGTAAAGCGAGGTGCTTTATGCGGTTATTTCTTGTTACGTCCATCTGTCTGTCAATTAACTGCTGTGATCGGCCACAATTAACCATTCGCCGTTTATTTTTCGGAACAATAAGGTATAATGTCCACCAACATCTCCTTCTTTGGGTCTTGCGAGATGCCATTGCCCGATCACAAAAAAGGCATCTGCTGAAATACGCTTTAACTGAATGAACGGAAAGCTGAGTGTACCCATTGCATCTTTGCTGGGATAGCCTTTCTTATAATTTTCCAATGTGTTATTGTAGCCATACGTAATTCCGCTTTTACCAATGAACATCAGTGAATCGTTGTTCCAGTAGCCTTTCATAAACTGTTCCAGATCGCCGTTGTTCCAGTGTTTGGTTTGTGCTTCAAGGATTGAACGTATTTGTTGCTCATCGTTTTTTTGTGCAATAGCTATAAATGAAAACAACAGCAGAGGAAGAAGGAGTAATTGTTTCATAGGTTGAATGTAACTAAAATAAAGTAGTTATAGTCTGGCCGCTTGGAGCGGCCTGACTATAAAAAAAGCACAGGCTGTAGACCTGTGCTTTGTATCGTTGATCGAAAAAACTTAACCGTTGCCCCAGTTTTGTTTTTTCATGTAAGCAATGCTTTTCTTAATACATTCTTCCTCGGGCATTGTGTACGCTTCCTGTTCTACAAATGCATACTTTAAACCGGCATGTTTTTTATGTTTAAAAATTCCGGCAAAGTCAATCACACCATCACCTACTTGTGTACTTTCTTTTTTACCTTCTTTATTGGTGGTGAGATCTTTTACATGCCACATAGTAAAACGACCGGGATATTTATTGAACCACTCTACTGCATCTTCATTCATAAAAGAAGACCAGTAAATATCCAGTTCAAAATCAACCATCGAGGGATCAGTTCCATCCAGCAATGTTTGCAGGAAAGTTTTACCGTTATCCATTTTCTTAAATTCAAAATCATGATTGTGGTACGCCATCTTCATTCCTGCAGCTTTGGTAAGTTCGGCTGCTTTGTTTACCAGCTCCACTAATTTAGGAAGTGTATCAGCTCCACGTTGATTGGCATCTAACCATGGAATCGTTGCATATTCATTACCCATTATATTGGCTGCTTCCAACACTTTTTTCCAGAAATCAAGATTGCCACTCTGCAAAACTCCACCGAAGTTGTAGTGACCGCTGGGCGATGTGAGTTTCAGTCCATCAAACATTGCTTTGAATTCTTTGGGTGATTTTCCAAAGAATGTGTCGCCATCAAAACCATATAATTCAATTTGTGAATAGCCTGCTTTTGCAACATAATCCAATGTGCCGGCAAGATTTTTTGCTACATCGTTCCGTACGGTGTATAACTGGAGGCCATATTTTTTTGTATCGGCAGCTACTTTGCCTGCGCAGGAAAGCAACGGAAGCCCTGCTAATGAAATACCTGCTGTTGCAGCAGCGGATGTTTTTAAGAATGATCTGCGGTTGTAAGCCATTTTTTGTAAGATTAAAATCCATCTGCTTCATGAAACAGGAAGCGAATAGATTGATTGAAAGAAACAATTGCTTTTAAAAAGACGATTACAGAAACGTAGCAGTTGGCTGAACTTGTTTTATTATTCCGCCCACGCTTTATCACCTTTTGCATACGGAAACTCACCATCAAATTTACCCGGCACAGGAATATGGCGTAAGGTTTCCGTCATACCTGTTTTGGAAGTAAAGAAGCCCGTTAATGTCAACTGCTTCATCATGGTATAATAATGACTCGGTGATCCTTCAAATTCTGTTTGATCCTTCCAGGCCAATGCTTCATTTTTCTTTTTATGTTCTTCACGAAGCGGCTTATCGGTTTCGTTCCGTTTTTGATTGAATTCTTTGGCTTCTTTTTCAAGACTTACCAGTAGAGCGTGGCGTTGCTCAGGCGTACATTCCATAAACGATTTGCTGTGCATTTTTTTACAAGCCTCATCTACTTCATTGATGCCGCTCATAAATGCATCCTGCTGGCGTTGTGTATAGCAATCGGTTACCATTACTTTCATAAACTCACCGATCTGTGATGCTTTTGCACCGGGTGTTGTGGTAGCAGGAATAATGGTTTCACCAATTTCATCTAATAGTGAAATAGTTCCGGGCGAAAATTCTGCTGCTGCTTTTGGTCCGGTTTTGCAACCGCTCAAAAACAGTTCACCACCAATAACTGCAGCACCTGTGAGGAGTGCCACTTTTTTTAAAAGCTCTCTGCGATCCATAATTGTAATTTTATAAGTTGCTTAAAGATTTCCGTTTTTTAATTCGCTTACTGCAAATGCTGCTGCTCTTGCAGTTAACGCCATATAGGTTAACGATGGGTTTACACACGATGAACTGGTCATACATGCTCCATCTGTAACAAACACATTTTTTGCATCCCATACCTGGTTATTACCATTCAGTACCGATGTTTTTGGATCACGACCCATACGTGCCGTTCCCATTTCATGAATACCGTGCCCCAATGCATGTCCGGAATCGTAGGTTGTAATATTTTTTACACCCACTGCTTCCAGCATGGCTACCATTTCATCTTTAATATCCTTGCGCATGTTCAATTCATTCTCTTTCATTTCAGCGTCCATTGAAAGAACAGGCAATCCCCATTTATCTTTTACAGTTTTGTCTAATGAAATTTTATTTTCATGATAGGGAAGTACTTCACCAAAACCGGTTGCACCAAGTCTCCAGCCACCCGGTTCGATCAACGCTTCTTTTAAGGAAGCACCAATGTTCATCTCTGCAATTGTTCTGCTCCATCCCTGTCTGCTGGCGCTACCCTGGTATCCATAACCTCTGACAAAATTTCGTTGCTTGTTATCGCCGGGAATATTTGCAAATCGACTGATATAAAAACCGGCAGGTCGGCGACCATATTCTGTAAAGTTTTCATATCCATCTACATCACCGGACGCTCCGAGATTGTAATGATGATCCATCACGTTATGACCAAGCTCACCGCTGCTGCTGCCCAATCCGCCGGGCCATATATCCGTTGCTGAATTGAATAGTAACCAGGTTGAGTTCAACGCCGATGCACAAACGAACACAATTTTTGCTTTGTACTCGTACGTTTTGTTATCCATTGTATCAAGTACTTCAACACCGGTTGCTTTTTTTGTGTCTTTGTTGTAAAGAATTTTTGTTGCGTATGATAATGGCCTTACTGTAAGGTTATTCGTTTTCATTGCAGCAGGCAACGTAGATGATTGCGTACTGAAATAACCACCAAACGGACAACCCTCCCAGCAACGGTTTCGAAACTGGCAATTAGTGCGTTCATTGTGCGGCACCGTAATATTGGCCACACGACTGTTGATCAAATGGCGCTGTCCTTTATAAAACTGTTTGAGTTTTGCAGCTACATCTTTCTCCACAATGTTCAATGGAACAGGAGGAAGAAATTGTCCATCGGGTAAATAAGGCAAGCCTTCGAGTGAACCACTGATGCCTGCAAATTTTTCTACATGATCGTACCAGGGAGCAATGTCTTTGTAGCGAATGGGCCAATCAACACCAAACCCATCTTTTGCATTGGCTTCAAAATCCAATTCACTCCAGCGGTAACTATGCCTGCCCCATAAAACAGAACGGCCACCCATGCGGTAACTGCGCCACCATGTAAACGGTTTTACTTCTGTATAAGGCGAATCTTTTTCGTTGGCCCATGCATCCATTACCCGTTCATTAGCTGCCCATCCACGATGAATCACCGGATAATCCTCCTTTTGTTGCTGGGTTGTTTTGCCTCGGTGTTCAAACTCCCAAGGCATTTTATTGGCAGTTTTATAATCTTCAATGTGCTTGTGCTCGGCACCACGTTCCAGCATGAGTACTTTCAAACCTTTTTCACAAAGTTCTTTTGCAGCCCAGCCACCGCTGATTCCAGAGCCAATTACAATTGCATCGAATGTATTTTCTGCCATGATGAGGTAGTACTTACTTGTTGATTACAGATTTCCTTTCTTTAATTCTTTTACAGCAAAATCAGCAGCACGTGCTGTTAACGCCATGTACGTTAATGAAGGATTTACACAGGATGCGGAGGTCATACATGCACCATCGGTTACAAATACATTTTTTGCATCCCACATCTGGTTGTTACCATTCAGTACCGATGTTTTTGGATCACGACCCATACGTGCAGTACCCATTTCATGAATACCCATGCCCGGTGCATATCCCGCATCGTAGGTTTGTACATTCTTTACTCCTGCTGCTTCCAGCATTTCTTTCGCATCGTTCATCATATCCACCCGCATCTTCTTTTCATTCTCTTTAATTTCTACATCAAACTTCAGTACCGGCAATCCCCATTTATCTTTTACAGTTTTGTCTAATGAAATTTTATTTTCATGGTAAGGAAGCATTTCACCAAAACCGGTAATACCCATATTCCAGTTTTCACTTGGTACACTTAATGCTTCTTTCAAACCTTCACCAATAGTTAATTCTGCCACATCAATACCTCGTCCTCTGCCGGCACCGCCCTGGTAACCAAAGCCACGCAGGTAGTCACGCTTATCATCATAAATATTGCGAAAACGTGGAATGTAAATACCGGTTGGTCTGCGTCCGTATTCATACTTATCACTAAAACCTTCTACAGAACCGTTGGCACCTGCACGGAAATGATGATCCATTACATTATGACCTAACTCGCCACTACTGCTGCCCAATCCACCTTCCCATACATCGGTTGCTGAGTTCATTAACACCCATGCAGAGTTTAACGCTGATGCACAAACGAAAACAATCTTCGCTTTGTACACATAGGTTTGATTTGTTTCTGCATCCAGTATTTCAACACCGGTTGCTTTTTTTGTATCCTTATCGTATACAATTTTTGTAACAATGGAGAAGGGACGCAACGTAAGGTTACCTGTTGCCATGGCTGCAGGTAATGTGGCCGATTGTGTACTGAAGTAAGCACCAAACGGACAACCTCTCCAGCAACGGTCACGGTACTGGCAATTGGTGCGGTTATGATGCGGCTGTGTAATATTTGCACTGCGGCCAATCACCAAATGGCGCATGCCTTTATAGTGTTCTGTCAGTCGCTTCTTTACATCTTTTTCTACACAGTTCAATTCCATGGCCGGCATAAAATCACCATCGGGCAATACCTCCAAACCATCTTTGCTTCCCTGGATCCCTGCAAAACGTTCTGCATAACTGTACCAAGGTGCCACATCATCGTATCGGATAGGCCAATCAACAGCAATGCCTTCTTTTGCATTGGCTTCAAAATCCCATTTATTGAAACGGTAACTCTGGCGGCCCCACATAATGGAACGGCCACCTACATGATATCCACGAAACCAATCGAAACGTTTTTCTTCAACGTATGGGCACTCTTTATCCTTTACCCAATAATCCAACACCATTTCGTTGAGCGGATAATCACGTTTCAACACCGGATAATCGTTGATCATCTGTTGCGTTCGATTGCCACGGTGCGGAAGATCCCATGGTTCTTTTGTAGCGTTCACATAATCTTTGATGTGTTCAATATTCCGGCCACGCTCCAGCATGATCGTTTTCAAACCTTTTTCAGTCAATTCTTTAGCGGCCCAACCTCCGCTGATTCCTGAGCCAATCACAATGGCGTCGTACTCATAATTATCCGGCATGTTATCGTATTTGAGTGGTTATTGTTTATATGAACTAAGTTTCAGCCTCTATCTCCTTCTCTTTCTCCGAAGGAGAAAGAGCGGTGCTGTTTGTTTTATATCAATCTGCAAATCTTCCGTCTTATCTTTTGTTGTATACTCAACTTTCTTTCTGTATCAATTAATTCAGTTTTATATTTAAGATAGGGCTGTGTGCAGAAAGTCCTCCCCTTCCGGGGGAGTTAGAGGGGGCTTCTTACACATCACACCTCTTCACCGCATCCAGCAAAGCTGCCAGTTTTTCTTCGTTTGTTTTTCCCGTTGGTAAAAACTCCTGCGCCACATATCCTTTATATCCGGTAGCTACAATTGCTTTCATAATGGCGGGATAATGCAACTCTTGTGTTTCATTGATCTCATGACGGCCGGGTACGCCAGCCGTATGATAGTGACCAAAGTACTGATGATATTTATTAATGGTGTTGATAATATCGCCTTCGCTGATCTGCATGTGATAGATATCGTACAGAATTTTAAAATTGGGTGAGCCAAGTCGCTTGCACAGTTCAATGGTCCATTTGGTATTATCGGCCATATAATCTTTATGGTCAACCTTGCTGTTAAATACTTCGATCTGGATGATGACCTTATGTTTTTCTGCCAACGGTATGATTTGTTTCAATCCCTCTACGCAATTCTGCAAACCCGTTTCTTCATCCATGCCATTGCGGTTGCCACTAAAGCAAATCAGGTTTTGATAGCCTGCTGCTGCCACCAAAGGAATTGCTTCTGTAAAAGCAGCAATCAATTGTGCATGATTTTTCTTATCGTTCCAGCCTTCTGTTAAACTGATCTTACCTTTTGTATAGCACATGGAACAATGAATGCCATGTTTTTTTGCAATGGGGAACTCATCAGGTGTAAGCAGATCAATGGCATTGAAGCCGATCTTCTTTACAGCAATACATAATTCATCAAGCGATAAACTACTGTAGGTCCATTTACAAACCGAGTGGTTGATATTACCTTTTAGTGTGTACTTGTCTTCTCCCATAATTCGTTCCATTGTACCGGCACTTACTACGTTGCCAGCGGTAACAGCAACTGTTGCAGCTGCAAATTTTTTAAGGGCTTCTCTTCGTGTGTTACTCATTATAAACTCGATGATTAATTTTTGATCGGAATGATGTACGACTATGCTGTTGTTAAACTTTGTTTGCTTTTGCCACGCATAAACAGGTACAAACCTGCAAATGCAACAATTAATATAATCGGTATAATAAGTGTGGCATTGATGATTTCAGGACCTGCAGTAACCTTTGCCTGTGCTAATGCCTTCCCCATATCAGAATCTGCTGAAGCAGCACTGTAATCGGCCAGACTTGCATTTGCAGGGAGTTTGGCAATTAGTTTTTCATCATAAAACTTACCCATGAACATCATATAAACAGAAACCGCAAACATGCCAGCTCCGCCCATTAAGTTTAAGCCAACAGCTCCCGTTTTCGGTAAATATTCTGCAACAAATCCTAACATAGTTGGCCAGAAAAAACAGACACCCATACCAAATACAACTGCGGCTGCAAACAAGGTATTGCCGCTGCTATGTCCTAACATATAAAGACCCGCCGCCGCCAAAATAGCTGAAATAAGTAATACTCCTGTTGGTGAAAGCCGATGGACAATTGGTTCTGCAAAACCACGCCCGATCACCATGACCATTGTAGTAACGGTAAGAATAAGAATAGCATTATCGGTAACATTACGAAGCAATACATCGATCCACTGTCCGGTAAATAATTCGGTGATCGCTGTGCCAAACATACAGATGATCATAAACAGGAATAACGGATTGCCCAATGATTTATACATTTCACCGGTACTAACTCCTGCAGCTACACGTTCTGTAACCGGGAATTTCAGTTTTAAAAACAGAAATCCGTAAATGAGTGTAGGTATCAGCATGGTACCTACCTGTATTTCCCATCCGATATCCAATTTTGTAAAATAAAAACTGATCAACGTTCCGATAACGATACCTCCGGGGAACCACAAATGGAAATGATTGAGTTTGGTGGTTTTTTTATCGGGGTATAATGTTGTTACCAAAGGATTGCAGGCTGCTTCAACAGTGCCGTTTGCAATACCGATCAATAATGTTGAAAAGAATAAAGTCCAGAAGCCACCGGCAAAAATGGTTAATAAAATACCTGCCAAATGAAAGAAAAAGGCAAGCTCTAACAAACGCTTCATTCCAATCAGGTCAACAACCATTCCACCAATAATTACAGCAAGAGGGAAGCCCCAAAAAGCTGTGGCAGCAATTGTGCCTAATTGGGTGGCACTTAAATTAAAATCAGTTCCAAGTTTGCCAAGAATACCTGCCCTGATACCAAATGATAACGAGGTAACTAATAATGCAAGGCAACTGCCAATAAATAGTTGGTTACGGTTGATAGAATTCATTCTGCAATCGTTTAAAGTTTAGGTTGGTTGAAGCAAAAAATAAATTTAGGGTATTTATGCATAGAGCAGGCTGTTAATTTTCAAAAAAAAGCAACTGCAAACGTTTGAAACTACCAACTGTTTATATCCATGCAATCAGATGAACAAAATAATATCAGTGAAGGGGAAAATAGTATTACCGATGGTTATAGAAACCTTTTATAAATAATCGATATGTTACATTGAATATTCAACTCATTTCTGATTTATTTCAGTTTTTCATTTTGATTTAGTCATTACCTTTAGAACCTTCAAACCAATTGCATGTCATGGGAGATTTTCAGGTAAAAGTTCAGCCAAAAAGTTATGATGTAGTGATTGTAGGATCGGGTGCCGGTGGTGGTATGGCTGCTTATGAATTAAGTAAGGCCGGATTAAAAGTGTGTTTGCTCGAAGCGGGCACTATGTACGATCCGCAAAAAAATGTTACACAGTTTAAAAACCCATGGGAAAGCAAGCGCCGTGGTGCCAGTACAAAGTACCGGCCCTTTGGCGATTTCGATGCTTGTTATGGCGGCTGGCAATTAGATGGCGAGCCGTATACAAAAGAAAAAGGAACGCAATGGGATTGGTGGCGAGCACGAATGCTTGGCGGACGTACCAATCATTGGGGTCAGAATTTCTCTTCGCTTTGGCCCCAAAGATTTTAAACGTAGAAGTATTGACGGTTTAGGTGATGATTGGCCGATCGGTTATGATGATATTAAACCCTATTACGATCGGGTTGATAAGCTCATCGGCATTTTTGGTACCAATGAAGGATTGGAAAATGATCCGGATGGATATTTTCTTACCTCCGCCTAAGCCACGATTACATGAATTGTTTATTAAAGAAGCAGCAACAACCGCCGGTGTAAAAGTGATTCCTTCACGCTTATCTATTCTTACAAAAAAGATCGAAAGTACTACCGAGAGAGGGGCTTGTTTTTTTTGTGCACAATGCAGACGTAACTGCAGCACAATGAAAGCCGATTTTTCATCCACCAATGTATTGATCTATCCTGCACTGAAAACAGGAAATGTGGATGTGATCGCCAATGCTATGGCAAGAGAAGTGCTCACCAATAAAGAAGGATTGGCAACAGGTGTAAGCTATGTAAATAAAGAAGACCTCAATGGAATACCAGGTGATGGGCAAAGTGGTGATCATTGCTGCCAGTGCCTGCGAAAGTTCAAGGTTATTACTCAATTCAAAATCGCAGCGTCATCCAAATGGTTTAGCAAACAGCAGCAATGTAGTGGGGAAATATTTACATGACAGTACGGGTGCTGCATTAGGTGGCGTGTTGCCCAAACTCTTTGGCCGCAAAAAGTATAACGAAGATGGTGTGGGTGGAATGCATATTTATTCGCCGTGGTGGTTAGATAATAAAAAACTTGATTTTCCACGAGGTTATCATATTGAATATTGGGGTGGTATGAGTCAACCGGCTTATGGTTTTGGGATGAATATTCAAATGATGAATGGAAAATATGCAGTACATGGAAAACAAAAAGAAGCGGGAGGTTATGGTGCATCGTTGAAAGAAGATTATCGTTATTTCTATGGTGCCAGTGTTGGTATGGCTGGTCGTGGTGAAGCAATTCCGTTAGAAAGTAACTATTGTGCAATTGATCCTAATGTGGTTGATCAATATGGTATTCCTGTGTTGAAGTTTAATGTAAAATGGAGTGAACATGAAATCAAACAGGCCAAACACATGAAGGAAACGTTTAAGGAAGTAATGCATAATATGGGTGCAGTTATTACATGGGGTGCTGATGATGGTCCGGAAAACAATTACGGACTGGAAGCACCCGGAAAAATTATTCATGAAGCAGGAACGGCACGCATGGGTAATGATCCAAAGAAATGTGCATTGAATAAATACAACCAGGCACATGATTGTAAAAACCTGTTTGTGGTGGATGGTGCTGCAGTTTGTTTCACAGGCTGATAAAAATATCACCTGGACAATCTTGGCATTGAGCATGCGGGCAAGTGAATATATTGTTAGTGAATTGAAGAAGGGGAATTTGTAGCCCCCTAAATCCCCCTTGAGGGTGACTTGCTGGCTGTTGAATAATTGATGAACAACAAAGCAAGATTTCAACACATGAAAAAACAACCAAACGATAACTTAGGCGAGAAGTATGGTGAGATGTTCGAAGGGGCTAATCCAATAATATTCGAACTTGCAAAAGAGTTACGGCGAAATATGACCGAAGCAGAACTAAAACTCTGGTTTCATTTAAAACAAGGAATCAGTGGGTTTAAATTTCGACGTCAGCATCCTTTGAAAAGTTACATTGCTGATTTTTATTGCCATAAGTTGAAATTAGTAATAGAAGCCGATGGAGGAATACATGACAAACCTAAAGTAAAAGAGTATGATGCAGTAAGGGAACAAAATTTAACTGAATGGGGCTATGTGGTTGTTCGGTTTACGAATGAACAGATATTAAAAGAAGAAGAAAAGGTAATAAGAAGAATAGTGGTAATAGTGGATGAGTTGAAAAACAAAGGATGAGTATTTAGTTGAAATTAAATTAATGCACAAAGCTAAAAGTCCCCCTGCAGGGGGATTTATGGGGGTTACATTATGAAAAGAAGAGATTCCATCAAAGCCATTTTAGTGGGTACTGTTGCATCATCGGTATTGGTCGATGCATGTAAAACAGCTGATGAAAAAGCAACAGCAGCAGTAACCCCTGCCAGTACCATCGATCGCACAAAAGAAGAAGCAGCGCTGGAAGCAAAGCTGATGGCTGAAACATTTTTTACCAAACACGAAATGGCAACCATTGCGGTGTTGAGTGATATTATTATACCGAAAGATGAAGTGAGTGGTAGTGCAACCGAAGCAGGTGTGCCTGATTTTATTGAGTTCATAGTAAAAGATATGCCGCAACATCAAACTCCTATGCGAGGTGGATTACGTTGGCTTGATCTGGAAAGCAGTAAGCGTTTTGAAAAAGCATTTGTTGAGTGCGACAGTAAACAACAGATCGCTATTGTTGACGATATTGCTTATCCCGAAAAAGCAAAGCCTGAAATGAAACAAGGTGTTGCGTTTTTCAATCTGATGCGCAACTTGACAGCAACAGGCTTTTACACTTCAGAAATTGGCGTAAAAGATATTGGATATATAGGCAATGCACCACATCAATGGAATGGCGTGCCCGATGATGTATTAAAGCAATACGGAATAGCCTACTCTGAAAAAGAACTGAAAGAATGTATTTCGTTCGATAAAACTGCTTAACGATTTTGCCTGATCTATAAATTAGTTACATGAGCCATAACAAATCCAGAAGAGATTTTATTCGCACCGGTGCAGTTGCCACGGCCGGTTTTTTTATTGTACCACGACATGTATTAGGAGGACCCGGTTATATTGCACCAAGCGATCGGTTGAACATTGCCGGTATTGGTGCAGGAGGAAAAGGTGCCAGCGACCTTTCTGAATTTGCAAAAAGTCCGAAAGTAAATATTGTATCCTTCTGCGATGTGGATGAAGCACAGGCAGCAGGTTCTGTCAAGCGTTTTCCGAAAGCGAAATTCTATTACGATTTCCGGGAAATGCTGGAGAAAGAAAAGAATAATATTGATGCAGTATCGGTATCAACACCCGATCATACACATGCTATTGCAACATTAGCGGCAATGGAAATGGGTAAACATGTGTATGTGCAAAAGCCGTTAACGCATGATATTTATGAAGCACGTATGCTTACCGAAGCAGCAAAAAAATATAAAGTGGTTACGCAAATGGGTAACCAGGGCGGAAGCGGCGATGGTGTACGATTAATGAAAGAATGGTACGATGCAAAACTGATTGGTAAAGTAACCAATGTCTATGCATGGACCAACCGACCTGTATGGCCACAAGGTTTGGCAAAACCAACGGGCGTGCATACAGTACCTGCAAATTTCAAATGGGATCTGTGGATCGGTCCTTCAAAATATGAAGAGTATAACCCCGCTTATCATCCATTTAACTGGAGAGGTTGGTGGTCGTTTGGTACAGGTGCGTTGGGTGATATGGCTTGTCATATCATGGATCCGATTTATCGAATCTTGCCTATTCTTTATCCAAATGAAGTAGAGTGCAGTTTGCCTAATCAATTTACTGCAGCATGGACAGAAGCAGGATATATTGATAGCTGTCCGCCAGCATCCATGATCCATCTCAACTATCCACGTATTGATGGTAAAGGTGAAATCAAAGTTACCTGGATGGATGGCGGTTTGTTACCAAAACGTCCTGATGAATTATTACCTGATGAAGAAATGGGTAACTGGGATGGCGGAGTAATTTTTGAAGGAACAAAAGGCAAGATGATGAGTGGATGCTATGGTGAGAAACCAACATTATTACCAACAAAACGAATGAAAGAAGATCGTTTGCCAAAACAAACATTGAAGCGTGTACCTGAAGGTCATTATGTACAATGGGTAAATGCATGCATGGCTGGTTATGGTAATGGAGAAACAAGTTCGCCGTTTGAATATGCAGGTCCGTTTACTGAAAGTATATTGATGGGTAATCTTGCTATCCGTTCATGGATGATCAAAAATCCAAAACTTACAGGATGGGGCGATAAATATCTTGGTCGTAAAAAATTATTGTGGGATGCAGCCAATATGAAGATCACCAACTTTGATGAAGCGAATCAGTTTGTGAAAAGAGAATATAGAACGGGATGGTAAGATGGTGAGTAGTGAATTGTAATAATAAATAGGCAATATAAACAGTTCAACATACAACGCACAAATCACAAAACGACGATTACAAAAACTTTTAGAACTTTTGATACTATGAACAGAAAATTAAGAATGGCAATGATCGGTGGTGGTAAAGATGCATTTATTGGTGCAGTACATCGCCTTGCTATGAATATGGACGGACAGGTTGAACTTGTTGCCGGCGCATTAAGTGTAAACCCCGACGTTGCAGTTGAATCAGGTAAACTATTGTTTCTTGACGAAGACCGCATTTATACCGATTACAAAGTATTACTCGAAAAAGAAGCAGCAATGCCTGCCGATAAGCGCATTGATTTTGTAAGTATTGTTACACCCAACTTTGTGCATTTCGATCCTGCAATGATGGCGTTGGAAAAAGGATTTAATGTAGTGGTTGAAAAGCCGATCACGTTTACATTGGAAGAAGCAATGCAACTAAAGGCTAAAGTGGACGAAACAGGATTGAGTTTATTGTTGTGTCATACCTATACCGGCTACCCAATGGTAAAGCAGGCAAAACAGTTGGTAAAAAGTGGCGCACTTGGCAAGATCAGAAAAGTGTATGTGGAATATCCGCAAGGTTGGTTAAGTACTTTACTTGAAGCTGCAGGAAATGCGCAAGCCAGTTGGCGAACTGATCCTAAGAAAAGTGGTAAAGCGGGTGCAATGGGCGATATCGGCACACATGCATTTAATCTCGCCGAATATGTGACCGGTTTAGAAGTTACACAACTTTGTTCCAATACAAATATTGTGGTGGAAGGAAGATTGCTGGATGATGATGGTGCTGCATTTTTAAAATTCAACAATGGTGCAACAGGTGTGCTCATGGCAACACAAATTGCAGCGGGTGAAGAAAACAATGTAAAGATCCGTGTGTATGGCGAGAAAGGAGGCATTGAATGGAAACAGGAAGATGCAAATACTTTATTGGTAAAATGGCTTGACAAACCAACCGAAATTTACAGAACAGGTGGTGGTTATAACAGTTCCTTTGCTGCACATAATACACGTGTACCCGCAGGTCATCCGGAAGGTTATCTCGAGGCATTTGGTAATTTGTATCGCAATTTTATATTAACGGTTCGTGCAAAAATGAATGGCGAACAACCAAAAGAAGAGTGGCTCGATTTCCCAAGTGTAAATGAAGGAGTACGTGGAATGGCATTTGTAAATAACGTGATCGAGAGCGGACAGAGCGATGTGAAGTGGAAAGAGTTTGTTGTGTGAGGATTTCACGCAGAGGAGATGAGAGCGCAGAGAGGTATTTGTAGGAAGGTGGTTTAATGAATTGCCTCAGCGTCCGCTGCTTTTCTGCCTGTACATTTCTTAAAAGCTCACTTATGGAAATAAATGAAATCACAGGAATTATTATTGAAGAGTCTATAAGAATTCATAAAGACATTGGACCTGGGTTGATGGAGAAAGTATATGAGGAACTTTTAGCTTATAGGTTAAAAAAGCGAGGGCTTGATGTAAAACGGCAACAGAAAATTGAATTGGTTTATGAAGAAGTGAAACTGGATGTAGACTTACGTTTCGATTTGATGATTGAAAACAAAGTATTGGTAGATTTAAAATCGAAAGAAAAAGTTTCACCAGCAGAATATAAAATTTTTAAAACGTATTTACGACTTACAGAAATTTCAATAGGGTTGGTAATCAATTTTAATGCTGAATATCTGAAAGACGGTATCAAACGGATTGCGAATAACTACATTGATGAACAATAAATAACTCTGCGTCCTCTGCTTCTCTGCGTGGACCTCAAATGAAAGCGAAATGAAAACAATTAAAGGACCAGCCATATTTTTAGCTCAGTTCATGGGCGATAAAGCTCCCTTCAACAGTTTGGAAACAATTTGTGAATGGGCTGCATCACTTGGTTTTAAAGCCGTGCAAATTCCTACATGGGAAAAACGATTGATCGATCTGAAACTGGCAGCAGAAAGTAAAACTTATGCCGATGAGTTGAAAGGAAAGATCAACAGCTATGGTTTAGAAATTTCTGAACTTAGTACACATCTGCAAGGTCAGCTTGTTGCTGTGCATCCTGCATATGATATTATGTTCGATGCATTTGCAGCCGATGAAGTAAAAGGAAATCCAAAAGCAAGGCAAGAGTGGGCTGTACAACAAGTAATGTATGGCGCAAAGGCATCGCAGAATTTAGGAATAACAGCACACGCAACTTTCAGTGGTTCGTTGTTGTGGCATACATTTCATCCTTGGCCGCAACGTCCAGATGGTTTGGTAGATGAAGGCTTTAAAGAATTAGCCAAGCGTTGGCTACCGATCCTGAATTATTTCGACGAATGTGGTGTGGATGTTTGCTATGAAATTCACCCGGGTGAAGATCTGTTTGACGGGATTACCTACGAAATGTTTTTGGAAAAAGTAAACAATCATCCACGTGCCTGTTTGTTGTACGATCCATCGCACTTTGTATTACAGCAACTTGATTATATTGAATACATTGATCTGTATCATGAACGCATCAAAGCATTTCATGTAAAAGATTCGGAATTCAATCCAAGCGGTCGACAAGGAACGTTTGGTGGTTATCAAAGTTGGTTGAACCGTGCCGGTCGTTATCGTTCACCAGGCGATGGTCAGGTTGATTTCAAAACCATCTTCAGTAAGTTGACGCAATATGGTTACGATGGTTGGGCCGTAATGGAATGGGAATGTTGCATTAAGCATCCCGAAGATGGCGCACGAGAAGGATCGGAGTTTATTAAAAACCATATCATTCGTGTAACAGAAAAGGCCTTTGATGATTTTGCAGGTGCAGCAACTGATACAGCCACCAATCGTAAAATATTAGGGCTTGATTAAAACAGTTTCAATTTTAATTATACAACAACCAAAAAATCAAATAACATGAAATGAGCCATAAAAATTATCAAGTAATTTATACTAGCACAATGATAATTTTTATGGCGAATAACATGTGGCTAAAAAACAACAAAAAATATACACATGAAAAAGATTTTATTGACATCAGTAGTTGCACTTACAATGATCGCTTGCGGCGGTGGTACAGAAGCGAAAGAACAACCAAAAGAAGAAGCAAAGCAGGAAACGGCAGCAGCGCCTGTTTTATCAGACAATCCTGATTACGAAAAAGGGTTGGTATTAATTGCAGCAAGTGATTGTTTGACCTGTCATAAAGTAGATGAAAAAATTATTGGGCCAACGTACAGAGATGTAGCCAATAAATATGAGAACACCGAAGCCAATGTAAAAATGCTGGCAGAGAAAGTGATCAAAGGCGGAGCTGGTGTATGGGGCGATGTTGCCATGACGCCGCATCCAACCGTTTCACAAGCTGATGCAGAGCAAATGGTAAAATATATTCTCTTACTGAAAAATAACTAAGCATGATCCGTTCTATTTTAATGATCGCAGCAATTGGGATTTTTTCATCTTGTAATAATGAAGGCGAAGCAGTAGATACAAGCGACACTTCAACAGCAGAAATTCCCACTGCATCAGTGTTATTAACGCCGGAAGAAGTAAAAGATGGTTGGGTATCATTGTTTGATGGAAAAACCACAAAAGGTTGGCATAAGTATGGCGGTGCACCGGTAGGCAGTGCATGGAAAGTTGCAGATGGAATGCTGTACCTCGATGCATCACAACAGGAAAACTGGCAAATAAAAGATGGCGGTGATATTGTGAGCGATGAAGAGTTTGAAAACTTTCATTTTAAACTGGACTGGAAAATCGATACATGTGGTAACAGCGGCGTTGTTTTTAATATTCATGAGGATTCTGCCAAATACCAATGGCCTTGGATGACGGGTCCTGAAATGCAGATATTGGACAATAGCTGTCACCCCGATGCTAAAATTATAAAGCATCGTGCAGGTGATTTGTATGACTTGATCACATCTGCTCCTGAAACTGTAAAGCCGGCATTGGAATGGAACACGGCTGAGATCAAATCACAAAACGGCACATTGGAATTTTATCTCAATGGAGCCAAAGTGGTAACAACCACCATGTGGGATGAAGGGTGGAAGAAGATGATTGCGGGAAGCAAGTTTAAAGACATGAAAGATTTTGGCACCTATAAAAAAGGACGCATCGGCTTGCAGGATCATGGCAATAATGTGTGGTTTAAAAATATTAAGATCAAGAAATTGTAGGTTGAACTGATTGTTTGAACCCGTTAACAAACTGTAAAAGCTGTTATGCAAATGCGTAACAGCTTTTGCTTTAACGGGATTTTTTCATTTGCATGATGGACCTTGAAACTTAGAACAATCAAAAATCAGCAGGAACGCTTGAATGAATTTTTTCTCAAATCTGTAATATCAGCTAAATATTTTTTTATTCCTATTTATTAGAGAAGTCCCATTGAAATCATAGTATTTATAATGTCAAGTTCTGCAGCCATTGGATTTGCAGATTTGAACATGAATTTCTCTTTGCCAGCAACCTTAATAGCTTGGTATTCCTGTTTTGCATCACCTCCCCTTATTGGCACCATAACAACAGGTACAAAATCAACTACTTTTGATTGTAAAGCGGAGCCGGCAGGAGCTTTTTTCCAAATCTCATAATCCGCTCTTATTTGACCAGCCCCTTTCAATTGACGTAGTTGACCAATTACTACATTGTCCTGAATAATATTAAACCATTCTACAAAATTTCCTTCGGGATTTGCGATCTTTTGAAGAGAAACTGGTTTTTTTACATCTCGGGCTATGTTATTCTTTGAAATAATGGCGATTGAATCTTCCAACTGTTTAATCTCGGCCATTTTTTTATCGTAGGGGTAACATACATCTGCGATAAACTTTTCTACATTTTGAGATTTTAATTTGCCGTCTTCAATAAGTAAAGGAACGCTGTCATTAAATAACTCCTCCATTAAATCGGTTCCCCATTTACTTCTGTAGTTTACAACTATCTTTCCAAATGATTTTACAATGTAAGGATGTACGTCCAACACAAAGGTTTCTCCCGGGCGTGATGCAAACGTCAAATCGTATAGATGTTGCTCCTGTTCAACGAGCAACGGATTATAAAGCATCCCCATTTCTTTTTCGACAACGGTAATTAAGACAGAGTCACTTTTTACAGCTTTAATTTTATAATTAGACCTTCTCATAGCACTTCCTTTCCCATCGAATTCAGCGACCGCAATGTTGTTTGAATAGATTGTCCCTTTTTTAACGGTTACTTTTTCTTGTGCAACAGAAACAAATGAAAATGTAGATAAAAATAGAGGTAGACTGATAATTTTAATCATGTTGGCTAGTTTTTAATAAAGAGGTAAATCAAGTTATAAGTATCTTTTTTGAATAAGAAAATTGGCGATTGCTTGCAGATAAGCCAGGCGGCTATTTATTTTTTCCTTGTTGAATTTTTTCAGGTCTGTTGATTTGGTATTTGTACCATCCTTCCAGGTAAACAATATTTTCTCTTCAGGATTATAATTTGCGATAAAACATCCATCCGCCTTGTTAAACTCATAATACATTGGTCCACCACCTTTCAGGTTTAAATTCATCATGCCAGAACTGTAATCATATTCGGCATCCTCTTCACTCACTGATTTTATATGTCCACGCACAACAATAACACCAACAGAAGTTTCTTTTTGTTTTACATCATAATACATGGTAGCTAGCTTCCCGCTGGTATCAATATTACGTAAGCTAACAGATACAGGTTCTCCCACAATGCTTAAAGCCGGTTCGTTTTTTCGAGTGGCGCATGTTTTTTCTTTCTCAACAACCGCTGCATATTCTACACCATAGTCAATAGTGTAATCCTGTTTAAATGCTTTTACAGAACTAGTATTTACAGTACCGTTTTCAATAATTTTATATTTTGCAATGATTTTACCAACGCATTCGGCATAATCAACAAGCAGTCCGCTACTTAACTGTTTTACTTCATTCATAGATAATTGCACAGAATCTTCTGTCCCAAACCTGAACACAAACCATGATTTAAGGCCTGTGACGGGCCCGGTAAGCTCTCGATTAAACACAGTGCCAATTTCTGTTTCTGTAAGTGTTTTGATAAAAAATTCGTTTTTCGCCAAGAATCCCTTTTTCATTTTTTCAATGATACACACAGCAGTGTCATTGACATAGAGTTTACCTTTTTTAACGTTGGATTTTACATCTTGAGCATGACCAAAAAGCGCACAGAGAAGCAAGTACGAAAGAAAAATAATTTTACGCATGAAATGAGTGTTTAACAAGGCATTCCTTGGTATGGGTAACGGAAAGTCCTTGGAGTTTAGTTTTAATTTGAGACTGCCAAAATTAAAGGGGGGGGGGTAAATAAAAAAATCAAATTTTCAAAATTTATTTGTTTTATGTCGCATTACAAAGCTGTTTGATTTGTACCTCCAAACCCTTTCCCTGCCTGTTTTCCCGTACCTTTGCGGCTTCAAATTTTCGGAAATTATGATTAGTGCAAGAAATATTACCCTCTCCTACGGCAAGCGGGTGTTGTTCGATGAAGTGAATATCAATTTCGTGAAGGGCAACTGTTATGGAGTGATTGGTGCCAACGGTGCGGGGAAGAGTACCTTCTTAAAAATCCTGAGCGGCGAAATTGAGCCCAACAAAGGAACCGTGGAAATCAGCCCCGGCGAACGATTGGCTGTGTTGAAACAAAACCACTTTGAATTTGATGACCAAACGGTGTTGAATACGGTATTGATGGGTCACAAAAAAATGTGGGATGTGATGCATAAAAAAGACGCTATTTATGCTGATCCGGAAGCTACCGAAGATGATTACATGAAAGCCGGTGAACTGGAAGCGGAGTTTGGTGAAATGGGCGGCTATACCGCCGAAAGCGATGCCGCTACTTTCCTGAGCGGACTCGGCATTAAAGAAGAATATCTTCAGAGTTTGATGAAAGACATTCCCAGTAACCTGAAAGTGCGGGTGTTGTTGGCGCAGGTCTTGTTTGGCAACCCCGACATTCTGTTGTTGGATGAGCCGACCAACGGATTGGATATAGAAACCATCGGCTGGTTAGAGAATTTCTTAGCCGATTATGAGAATATTGTATTGGTGGTGAGTCACGATCGTCACTTTTTAGATTCTGTTTGTACGCATGTGGCCGATGTGGATCGCCAAAAGATCAAAACATTTACCGGTAACTACAGCTTCTGGTACGAGAGCAGCCAGTTGATGGCGAAGCAGATGGGCGATAAGAATAAGAAGACGGAAGAAAAACGCCAGGCGTTGATGGACTTCATTGCCCGTTTCTCTGCCAACGCATCAAAAAGTAAACAGGCTACTTCAAGGAAGAAAGCATTGGAGAAATTGACGTTGGACGAAATTGAACCATCGAACCGGAAATATCCCGGCATCATTTTTCAATCGTTACGTGAAGTGGGAAACCAGATACTGCACGTAGAAAAATTAAAGAAATCGATTGATGGCCGTGTGTTATTTGATAAAGTAAACTTTACGGTTAACAAAAACGATAAGATCGCTTTTATCAGCAAAGATCCATTGGCGGTTACGCATTTCTTTGACATTATCAATGCAGAAGAAATTCCCGATCAGGGTAGCTACGAGTGGGGAACCACCATTACAAAAGCCTATTTGCCGGTAGAGCATAACAGCTTTTTTACGGATGGATTGAATTTGATGGAATGGTTGCGTCAATATGTGCCCAGTCATGTAACCGATGCCGATGAACCTTTTCTCCGTGGATTTTTAGGAAAGATGTTGTTCAGTGGTGACGATATTATGAAGAAGACCAACGTATTGAGCGGAGGCGAAAAAGTACGTTGTATGGTGAGTAAGATGATGATGCAGAATCCAAATGTGATCGTGTTGGATCAACCAACCAATCATCTGGATCTGGAAAGTATCCAGGCGTTCAACGAACAGTGTATTGCATACAACGGAATTGTGTTGATGACCTCACATGATCATACGTTTATGCATACAACTGCCAATCGTATCATTGAGTTAACTCCTTCCGGCATCATTGATCGTTTAACAACATTCGATGAGTACCTCGAAGATCCAAGAGTAAAGCAATTGCAACAGGAAATGTATGGTGCTGCTGTAATGGCGTAAACCTATTCTCCGATAAATTTCAAAACCCGTGGAATCATCCACGGGTTTTTTTATGCAATAAAAAAGGGCAACAGCCTAAGCTATTGCCCGTGTCCGTACCAAGGGAACCAGAATTATTTTACAAAGCGGTGTACTTCTGAAGTACCGTCGCTGTTGATGATTTGTAAAGCATATACACCGGTAGAAAGATTGTTTACATCTAAAACCTGTTGTTGTGTAGTGCTGTTCATTTGTTTTACAATGATACCGCTGTTGTTCACGATGCGGAACTGACGGTTATCGTTGCTGAAGAATTGAACCATGATCTTATTGCTGCCCAATCCGCCAACTAATGTTTTTTGTCCGCCATTACCCTGTTTGATAATTGAAGAGTAGTTGATACTGCCGTCAAGGTCAACCTGCTCTAAGCGATAGAAATGAGTTGCAGCAGTTGCGCTTTTGTCATTAAAATTATAATCACTTACAGATGATGTTGTTCCCTGCGCTGCAACAATTGCAATGGTGCGGAAACGGATACCATCTTCAGAACGTTGTACATTGTAATGTGATGCATTTTGCTCCTGCATTGTTCTCCACTGTAAAGCAACTGTTGAATTATTTACTCGTTTACCTGCAAAGCCACCCCAAACTACGGGAAGAGAACCAGCAACCGAAGTTGTGTTACCGAATGTGAAAGCGATGCGTTGTCCTTCAGTACTGTTAGCAAAATTGCCGCTAAGTGTTACTTTTCCGGTAATTACAAAGCCGTTTGCAAGTGAAGAAGAGGAGATATGCCAAAGAGATTCGCCGCTGTTATTACTGCGGGCATATGAGCCAGTGATCGGCATACCATCAATTGTGAGATTGGATACCGAAATAGAAGAGGCACTGTTTTGTGTACGAACAGCAAGTGACATTAGATTGATGGTGGTTGCCAATGCTGTTTTACCATCTGCTGTTAAACGAGCGGACACATTTGGGAAAATATTCGATCGTGTAATACCGTTTGCTGTTGTTGTTGTAGTATAATTATTTGAAGCAACATCGTATGTAAGCGTAAATGTAAACGAACCGACATTACTGTAAGTTAAATTTCCATCAACTCTTGATCCGCTGCGGTTCGATCCCAAGTCTGGAATACCCGTAAAGGTTGCTTGATTCTGATCTGAATTGGAAGTGCGTACATTTCTGTAACGGGTACCTAATAATGATTCAGAAGCACCGGGAAAAGAACCTGCAATTAATGATTGTTGAGCAAAAACTTGGGAAAAAGTAGCAAATACTACAAGAACAAAAGAGTAAAATTTAATCATGGTACGGGGTATAATTAGTTTTCACGTATAAACCCCTATTGTGCGATGGTAAAAAAACAGCTCGGATATAGCTATTTAAATGTGTATGTATCGTTCTCTAGGGGTAAATGCTTAGCAAAAATATAGAGTAGTTTTAGATAATCCTAATCTTTCTCAGTATTTTTCTTACAGAGTATCGTTAATTTACGATACAGACTTCGTATTAATCACAAATAAGCAGTTGTATTTTAGTGCGTTAAGGCATTGCGTTGGGGCAGCAAAAAAGCGTAAAAAACATAATACAGGTTGATTTTGGAAGGCAGTTTTGACATCAGAAAGGTTGTAAGGGCAAGGTGACCTATATTTGCACCGTTATTTTTGAGTTATACAGTGATATGTAATTGAAATCGTCTTATCTGCTACGCAAACCCTGCTAATAGTTAGTCATTTTTTACGCCTCGTATTTTCTCAGATCATTATTAATCAAATGTTTAATTAACAACATGAACATTTATGTTTCAAACTTGAGCTTCAACGTAAACGATGATGACTTAAGAGGTTTTTTTGAAAGCTATGGTGAAGTAACCAGCGCAAAAGTTATTAATGACAAATTCACCGGTAAAAGCCGTGGTTTTGGATTTGTTGAAATGAGCGATGATGCAGCTGCCAAAACAGCCATCAGTGAACTGGATGGTGGGATGGTTGAAGGCCGTGCCATCAAAGTAACAGAAGCAAAGCCACGTGAAGAGCGTAGCAACAGCGATCGCCGTCCTTCGTTTGGAAACAAAAGCTACGGTAACCGTTACTAATCTTGTTTCACACAAGAAATTAAAAATGCCCCCGAATTTCGGGGGCATTTTTGTTATGCAAACGTTTTTATGTATTGAATTTACTTCACCATACTTTTCACCACTGCTTCATTCACCTTCACCGGATATTTCTTTTTTAACTGGCTAATCCATTTTTCTTCCAGCTGCAGTTGATAATCGTTGATCACCAAACCTTTTGATTCATCAAAACTACGTGCCTCAGTTGTGTTAAATACATTGATGATATAACAAAACGAAGAAGAACCATCATTCGGATTAGTGGTTATGGGTGTAAATGTTCCGGCTTTAAAATTGGTTTGATCTGTAACAGGCAGTTGATTAAATTCAAAACGACTGCTGTCGGCCAGTGCAGTTCCGCCAAGAAGGTCCATGTGCTCTTTCCATTTCAGCGGATCTTTTTTCATCAGCTTCAATGCTTCGTTGGCAACAGATGTATCAGCACAATTAAAAATAACTGCATTTACACTCGGCTGCCATGTATACTTTGTTTTATTGCTATTATAATAGTTAGCAAGACCAATGCTATCTGTTGGCGCTATGCCCCATATCTTCCGTTCCATAATTTCAAACAGTAAACTTCCTTCACGGAACTCCTGTAGCTGCGAGCTCATTTCTGTACTGGTTAGTTCAAGCCGGTCTTTATAATATTGTTCAGCAGTTATGTCAATAAATTGCTTCATCAACAATTTATATTCCTGCTGCTGTGGGGTGAACGTGCTTGTTTGAAGGCTCTTCACATATTTCAACCAATCTGCAGCAAATATTGTTTTACTGCCAAACTGAAACAGCGGTTTTTTATCATTCGCTGTAAAGATGGCTGCATAATTTTTTGCTTTGAACATGGTATCTGTAACAACCCATAGTTGTTGTTCATTATACGGTAGCGGTTTATAGTTGTTGCTTTTCAGAATCTGTTCTTTCTGTTTGGTAGCGGCAACGTTCATGCGTGTGTCGGACATTACTTTTTCTGTCATTTCCTGTACAAGTTGCGGATCATTTTTATCAGACACTGGTGGAATAAGCTCAATTCGCTTAATAATATGAAAGCCCGCAGTTGTTAGGACCGGTGTACTGATGTCTCCATTTTTTTGCAAACCAAACGCAGCTTTGCTGAACGCCGGATCATACTTTGGAAAAGTAAATTCAGGAAGCAGGCCTCCATTCATATAGGTTAGTTTATCGTCGCTGTAAGTGGAGGCAAGCGTTTCAAATTTTTCTCCTTTCACTGCAAGGCCATGTACCATTTCTGCTTTGGTACGTGCAGCTGCAATTTCTTCTACTGTTGCATTGGCTGGTACGGCAATCAGAATTTGGGCAGCTTTCATTTTGCCGGGTGATGGCCGCTTGCTGATCACCTTAAAAATATGATATCCGTTTTTGCCAGCTACCGGGTTTGAATAAGCACCGACATTTGTATTGAACACAACATTCTCTGCTGCGTAGGGTAATGAGAAGGCCGACACAAAACCAATATATCCATCAGTTGCTTTCACATAGTCATTAGTAGAAAGCGTACGTGCTATAGCTGAAAAAACAGCTCCTGTTTGTAATTGGCTGTATGCTTTATCGATAGCAGCTTTGGCCTTCGTGCTATCAGCATCGTAGCCAATAAAGACGTGTGCGAGTTCAATTTCTGTGGCACTTCGTTCAATCGCTTCCGTTACCAGTTCTTTACTGCTGCCCTGGTTACGCATAAACTGTTCAATCATTTGTGCACGAAAAGCAGCAATATCATTCTTTATGGTTGGCAACGTGTCCAGCTTTGCGTCTTTTGCAGCCTGTACTTTCAGTTTAAAACGAATAAACAGATCGAGATACTCACGGATCGATTTTTCATCGGTTGCGCCGTTGTTGTTTTTTGAAAACGCACGCCAGAATTCCTGTTTATCAACCTTGTTGGTGCCGTAAGTAAATAGTGTTTGTGCATGGCTGCTAAAGTTGGCAACCAGCAGTAGAAAAAATAGAATGTTACGCATAAGCTGTGGTTATGGATG
>CAWHOR010000020.1:0-61315 GCA_963830845.1 uncultured Bacteroidota bacterium
TATCGATCAGAATGCATTTGTGTTTCTGTTCTTCGGCTTCATTCGCAAATACAAAGGACTTGATATGTTGTTGGAAGCATTCGCACAATTGAAAAAAATGCCAATTGCCAATCGTAAATTGTTAATTGCCGGTGAGTTTTATGAAGACCGCAAACACTACGATGATTTGATTGAACAACTTCGACTGAAAGATGAATTGATCTTAAAAACAGAATTTATTGCTGATAGTGAAGTGAAGTTTTATCTCTGTTCAGCAGACGCTGTGGTGCAACCATATCGAAATGCAACACAAAGCGGTGTTACTCCCCTCGCCTATCATTTCGAAATACCGATGATCGTTACCAACGTCGGAGGTTTACCTGCATTTGTGCCGCATGGTAAAGCAGGTTTGGTTTGCGAGCCAACAGTTGATTCTATTGCAGCAGCAATGAAACAATACACGCAAACGGGTAGTGAACGATTTCTCCCTCATCTTCGGGAAGAAAAAAAGAAATACGGCTGGGATAAAATGACGGCTGCTATCCTGAAACTGGCGTTCAATTAACATTTACCTTTACGGTATGAGTGAACAGATCAAACAGATCATCCATGATTCCATTTCGTTGAAGCAACAATTGCTGCAAGACGAAGCGCTGATTGCAAAGCTGGATATGATCAGCGACTTGCTGGTAACTGCTTTTCAAAAGGGAAAGAAAGTGTTGTTCTGTGGAAATGGTGGCAGCGCTGCCGATGCGCAACATTTGGCTGCAGAATTCAGCGGTCGTTTTTATTTAGATCGTGAAGCATTACCCGCCGAGGCATTGCATGTAAACACATCTTACTTAACGGCTATTGCAAACGATTACAGTTTTGAAGTAGCCTATGCAAGGTTGATCAAAGGAATTGGTCATGCAGGTGATGTGCTGGTTGGTTTATCAACTTCCGGGAATTCACCCAATATTGTCGAAGCATTCAAAGCAGCGCAGGAAAAAGAAATGATCACCATTGGTTTTACTGGCGAAACGGGCGGTAACCTGAAAGCTTTCAGCGATTATCTGTTCAATGTACCTTCCATTACTACGCCACGCATACAGGAAAGTCACATTATGCTTGGCCATATCATTTGTCAATTAGTAGAAGAGCGTTACTTCGCTGCAAAAGGTTGATCCATGATTCATACAACACTTCCTACAAATCATCCTGCAAATACAGCTTACTTTATGCCCTTACCTCACAAAGAATTGCCAGTAATCGATAACGACTGGACCTTGTTTCTCGATCGTGATGGAGTCATCAACAAAGATGTGGTGGGCGATTATATCAAGAACTGGAATGAGTTTCATTTTATGCCCGGCACATTGGAAGCCATCAAGCAGTTGGCAGATTTATTTCCACGAATTTTTGTGGTCACGAATCAGGCAGGTGTTGGCAAGAAATTAATGACGCTGGATGATCTGCAGGAAATTCATACAAATATGTTGCAGGAAATTTCTGCAAATAATGGTCGTATCGATAAAGTTTATTTTTGTCCTGAAACGGATAACAAACACATCAACCGGAAACCAAACCCCGGCATGGCCTACCAGGCAAAAGAAGATTTTCCGGCAGTTGATTTCAGCAAATCGATCATGGTGGGAAACATGCCAAACGATATGTGGTTCGGACGAAAGATCGGTGCTTTTACCGTTTATCTCCCTACCCGTCCGGAAGAAAACCCTGATCCATCAACGGTAGATGCGCAGTATAAAGATTTGTTAGCATTTGCCACAGCACTCGTGAGCAAGGCTCAAACACAATAACTTTGCCCCAAATCAGTTAATATCTTTCATGCAAAAACTGTTTACCCTTTTCTGTCTTTGTTTTGCCCTTGTTGCCTCAGCGCAGCAACTCACTCCTGCTGAATTGAAGCAATTCAAATTACGTGAAGATTCACTCAAGCGTTTTGGTTATGAGATCGTACGTGGAAAAGATGCAGCCGTGCGTTTTCGCAGCGACAGCAACTTTACCCGTATACTTGTAAGAGCGTTGATCCAGGACAAATCGTATCTCTTTCCGTTTGATTCGTTGAAAACAATTTCGAAAATTTACAGTCCCGATAGTTCCTTCCGCATTTTTACCTGGCAGGTTGTAAAGGATGATGATTATTGCCGCCAGAAAGGGTTCATCCAATTACGCACACCAAAAGGAAGAGAGAAATTTATTCCGTTGCGTGATGCAAATGAATTTATTGAAAACGATACCGACACTATTGCGAACAACATGTGGTGGATCGGTGCAGTCTATTACAGAATCTTAGAGAAAGAACACAACGGAAAAAAATACTACACCTTATTCGGGTACGATGAAAATGATACACGTACCACGAAGAAATGGTTGGATGTATTATCGTTTGATGAGAATGGTATACCTGTATTTGGAATGCCCGGAGCTTTTTCGTTTGCAAAAGATTCTGTTCCGAAACCTGCGATGAATCGTTTTTTACTGGAGTATAAAAAAGATGGACGGGCAAGGGTACAGTATGATGAAGAGTTAGATATGATCATCTTCGATCATCTTGTTTCCGAAACTAACGAACCCGGCAAGCGTTATACATTAATTCCTGATGGCGATTATGAGGGCTTTCAATGGACCAACGGACAATGGCTCCACATCGATAAAGTATTCGACTTTAAGTTGAAAGATGGAGAAGCTCCGATTCCGGAAGCGATCGACTTTAATAACCGCTTAAAGTTTGGAGAGGGTTTAGAGCAACCGGCAACAACGCCGCCACCTGCTGTAAAGAAACCAGTAGCAAAACCTCCTGTTAAAAAGAAAACAGGCGGTAACTAAAAAGGCCGCATAAAGCGGCCCAATCGTTTTCAGGGATCAAATATTTTTAAGTAGTTAATTCTTGTTTTTCTTTGTTGGTGTTTTTGGCCTGTCGTTGATTTGCCTCAACAGTGAATCATTATAAGGTGCATTCATCTGCTCATCTTTTCTCTTGATCCAGATCGTGATCGTTCGTTTTACAGAGAGATCTTTTTTCAATACAACCTCAACAACTACGGAATCATCAGGGAATGTCCAATCGATCCATACACTATTGCCTTGCAGTTTTCCATTACTCACTTTAAACTGCAATTGATCGGTAGTAAGCGGCAAATATCTCCCATCGCTCATTTTCGCATCTACATTAATATAATTCCAGGAGCCTTTCTTTAAACTATCGGTATAAAGATTGAAAAAAAGGCTGTCGATCTTTTGCGCATGCAAAAAACCAATTGAGAAAACACACGAAAGCAAAAGAAGGGAATGTTTCAAAAATTGTGATTTACTGCAAAGATTGAAAAACTATGCCAGAGGTTGACTGCGGTGCAAAATTTAACATAATTACCCCCAGCAGTTGTAAATTGTATTCGCTAAACAAATTGATATGAAACTGATCGTATTTGGTGCTACAGGGCAAGTGGGTGTTCAATTGGTAAATCAGGCATTGTGGCGTGGTTATGAGGTAAAAGCATATGGCCGGAATGTATTTGATTTGAAAATAGAGGATGAAAAGCTTGAACTGGTGAAAGGAGCTTTGTTCGATGCCGGTGAAGTGCTGCGTGCCTTGAAAGGTTGTGATGCAGTGTTAAGTGTTATTGGCGGAGCATTCGACGGAACCGATAAAGCACGTTCACTTGGTATGAAAAACATTGTGGAGCAAATGAAAAAAGCCAATGTTAAACGGATCGTTGCACTCGGCGGAATGGGTGTATTGAACAGCACCGATGAAAAAATGCTGATGGATGAGCAAGATTATCCCAAAGAATATTTACCTGTTGGTATTGAACATCGCAAGGCGTATGAATATTTGCAGGCGTCGGGTCTACATTGGACCTTTGTATGCAGTCCGGATATCATGAACGATGGACCAACCGGAAGTTATAGTACAAGGAAAGATTATCCGCCACCAAATGCAAACCACATCAATGCAGGTGATCTTGCACAGTTTATGTTGAATGAACTGGAGCGAAATGAATTTGTGAAAAGCAGGGTTGGTATTTCCGCTGTTTGATATAGAAACGCTGATTTAACAGATGAAGCGGATATTCACTGATTAATGCTATCTGCGAACATCAGTTTGATCAGCGTCATCCGTGACTCTATCCTCCTCTTTTCAACTCCCACAAAAAAATACTGGTAGCAATAGCTGCATTCAGCGATTCAGCTTCACCAAAACGGGGAATCGTCAGTTTTTTGGTAAGTAAAGATTGAACATCTTCACGTATCCCGTTTGCTTCATTTCCAATTACTAAGATGCCTGCTGTTGGAAATTCAAATGAGGATAGTTCATTGCCACCCAACACAGCGCCAACCACCGGTAACTTTTGCTCCGAAAGAAAAGAAGTCAGCTCTTTTTCAATTACAGATATCCGAATAATGCTGCCCATGGTTGCCTGTACCACTTTGGGATTATAGATGTCGGCACAATCGGGCGAGCAAATAATGCTGTTGATGCCAAACCAATCGGCCAGGCGTATGATAGTGCCCATATTGCCGGGATCACGAATGCCATCCAATGCCAGTGTCCAGCGATTGGTTGTTGGCTCCCACTCCTTTTCCTTGAAATAATGTACAATCGCTAAAGCCTGGTTGGGAGTTTGCAGTTGCGATATCCTCATTAATTCAGCATCCGTAACAACAGTATGCTGAGCAATATGATTTGTAGCAGGGTTGTTGCTGTAAAAGGTTTCGGTGGCGTATAAACGAACAATTTGTTGAGGATATTGCTTTATTAACTCAGCGACCATCTTGCTGCCTTCAATTAAAAAGAGCCGTTCTTCCTCTCTTCTTTTTTTGTGGCCTAAACTTTGGATATATTTGGCTTCGTTTTTACTAAGCATCGATTTAATTATTTTATGAGCTTCACCCGGGTTACCATCACCATATTATTCAGTTTGGCTGCAATGCAGGTGCTTCTTTCCTGTGGAGCGTTCAAAAAGCCTACCCGGCGGCAATATACCAAAGTAAAGAATTTTCCGAAAGGAAAGCCGTTTGTTTATTTCAACGATATCAAGCTCGAAAACAATACACTCAACAAAGACAACAGCAGTCTTTTGATCGATGGGCTCTACAACCAGTTAGATGACAGTATGCGTACGGTCGTGAAAAATTCCTACGTTATTCTTAAACGACTTGAAAACCCTCCTGCTTTTGATACAACTTACGCTTTGCAAAGTGCAAAGAATATGGAGGTTTATTTAAAAACAGTAGGTTATTATAATGGCACTGCTACGTACGATTATGTAATGGATTCTGTCAACAAAGCCAATCCTGGTAAATTGCAAATACGGGTTGCAACTACGTTCAAGGTAACAACGGGGCCGGTTTTCCGCATCGATTCTATCGCCTTGATCCCCAATGATTCAAATCGTACAGAAATTGAACCCATTGTTGAGCTTACCAAACAATACCAATCAGAAAGTTATCTCAAAAAAGGTGATCCATTTTCGGAAGAGCTGATTTCACGGGAAATGAATCGGCTGATTACACTTTATCGTAACAATGGATATTATAATATAACAAGAGATGCGTTGTATGCCGATGTGGATACGGTGTTTCTTGCATTACTTGATCCAAACCTTGCGCTTGACCCCATCCGACAGTTTGAAGTGTTTGCCGAAGCATTAGAACGGAGAAAAAATCCACTCATTAATGTGTATATCCGTACCAAGCCGGCAACCAATTCATACGTGTTTCAGCAGTTTACCAATCAGAATATTACAGTGTACCCGGAATACAAAGGCGGAACAAATGTTGATTCAACCGATTATATTGACAGCGTTCGCAACAACATCAGTATTCGTTTTGAAGAGGGAAAATTCAAGCCTGCGTTTATCCGTCGCAATCTTCGTTTACGTACCGATAGTTTATACAGCGCTTTAAAAGTGAATCAAACAGCTGATGAACTGAATAAACTAAATGTATGGCAGGTGGTACGCATTCAACCGAAAATAGCAGCGAATGATTCTGCAAAGATTGATTACGATCTGTTTTTGATTCCGTATAAACGTTACACATTCAGCACAAATATTGAAAGTGTTTTTAATCAGGTGCAATCTGCATTGAGCACGGCCGGTAACCTCGTGGGCTTTGGTGTAAACTTTGGTTTGCAAGACAGGAACATCGCAAAGCAGGGAATTCAAATGAGCAATAATATTCGTGCGGGCATTGAATTGGGATTACCTCCTATTAATTCAGGTCTGCAGGCAACCGAATTAGCATTTAGTAATTCATTGACAGCACCACGTATTCCCGGCTGGTTGTTTACACGCAAAAGCAGACGATGGCTCAATCGAAAAACGTTTCTTACTACCAACCTGTCACTGATAGATCGAAATATTAACCAGAATGGTTTGTTTGCGATTACATCAGTAAGTTCAACGTTTGGCTGGCAATTCCAGTCAGGGGATGCAATCTGGCGTCTTAGTCCGTTGAATGTGGAATATGTAAAGTTGTATGATCTGTCGCAAACATTCAAAGACCAACTGGATGCAAATCCTTTTTTACGTAATTCATTTAACCAGGGATTTGTGCTGGGAAATTTCAATGCAAATTTTTCACGCCCGCAGATCAGAATCAAAAACCGGGATAATCATGTGGCAGGCATGCGTATTAATTTTGAAGAATCAGGTGCATTGTTTGGTCGTTTGAAAAAAGCAGTACCGTTGTTTGATAAAGAATTGTTTGAGTATGTAAAGCTGGATGCGGAAGTGAAATACCAGATACTGAAACCATCCAGTACATGGGCCCGCTGGGTATTTCGTGCAGCAGCAGGCGGAGGTTATTTGTATGATAACGATACATCCAGTATGCCGTTCTTCAAACAATTTGCAGGTGGCGGGCCCAACAGTATGCGTGCATGGCCATTGCGGAGTATTGGTCCGGGTGCAAGTCCTGCTGATATTCGAACAGGTCGTAATCAGTTCTTCAGTCGCTCAGGCGATATCATTTTTGAAACCAATGCAGAGTACCGTTATAAAATTTTAAGCATCTGGCCCAACTCATTAATACTGGAAGGTGCATTGTTTACCGATATCGGTAATGTGTGGAACTTCCGTAACAAAGGAAATGCAGGAAACGATACCGTTGTTTTAAATTTCAAAAATCTGTATCGTGATTTAAGTGTGAGTGTAGGAACCGGTTTGCGTTTGGATTTTGTAGGCTTGTTTATGATACGGGTTGATGTGGGTTATCGTTTGAAAAATCCAGCTTTCCCTTATAATAAAACGGATATGGGTTGGCGTGTACCGAAAGTAAGTGTTGCCAATTTATTTGGTCGTTCAGATGCTAATCGTAACTGGCGTTATGAAAATATAAATATCTCATTAGGTATTGGTTACCCGTTCAACTGGTAACAGTTGGTTACAAATTTTCGTACTGTTGTTTCTGTTCTTTTATCCATTCCAATGTTTCGGGTAAACTCCTCGCCTGTTCGGTTGTAAACTCACCAATTCTTGTTCGACGTAAGCCGCTGAGGTAAGCTCCACAACCTAACGCTTTCCCATAATCATGTGCAAGGCTGCGAATATATGTGCCGGTTGAACATACTACCCGAAAATGAAGAACCGGTAACTCGATTTTCGTGATCTCAAATTCGCTGATATGCAATGGTCGTGGATCCAGCACCACATCCACTCCTTTTCTTGCTAAAAGGTAAACCGGTTTCCCATCCCGTTTAATTGCAGAATGTGTAGGAGGAACCTGCATAATATCACCAATAAATTGTTTCGTGGTTTGATGGATGAGTTCGTCGTTAACAAATGAATAGTCACGCTGCTGCTCAGGCTGGCTTTCAAGATCGTAAGTGGGTGTAACAGCTCCAATAGTAAACGTGCCGGTGTATTCCTTTTCCCGTGCCTGGTATTCATTTATTTTTTTGGTGAACTTACCGGTGCAAAGAATCAGCAAACCCGTAGCCAATGGATCAAGTGTTCCTGCATGTCCCACTTTTTTTATTCTGATCGTATTTCGCACTTTTGCCACCACATCATGCGATGTCCATTCCAATGGTTTATCAACCAGTAAAACCTGTCCTTCTGTAAAAATCGTTTGTACTTCCTGTTTCATGTAGCAGGCAAAGGTAATGGAACTGTTGTAAGCGGAGCTTGAGTGTATTGGTTAAGGATGTACGAATGAATGAATCAGTCAATGTTGTGTAAAATGGGAATTGTAAATTATAGATCCACAACCGGCCTGATTTCATCTCTTTAGCCAACAGCTGTCATATGCTTCCAATCAGTTTAATTGTATCTTTACTTTGTTATGAATACTTATCACATTCCCATTTTCTTCGAGCCATTTGAGAAGCAAAAAAAAGCTGCACGGCTGTTGCATATGCTGGCAGGTTTTTTAATGATCGCCAATGCATGGGGCGATTTTCATAATTCCACACCACATTTGTTTTTTATTGTTGTGCAGGTAGCCGCCGCCATCATGATCATTGCATACGCTTTTGCCGGTAAGCGAATGGTGTTGAATCAAGGCTGGAGCAATGGAATGTTCCGATTGATTGGAGCAGCTATATTATTATTTGCGTCCTGGCATTTTTTTGGTGAGAACGATATGCTGAGGGCATTACTTCAGTTTTTTGGTGGTGCGGGGTTGCTTCTCTTGTTTTACACCGAACGTAAAATATATCAACCTTGTCATGTGCAGATTGATGAAAAAGGGGTTCATACGCCCAATAATCTCAAAGAACGTTTGATCGAATGGAAGAATATTGAGCATATGGTGATCAAAAACGATTTTGTGTCCATCAATACCATCCAGAATCAATTTATTCAATATGAAACAGCCGCTGTGTTAAGTGAATTGCAAATGGATGAAATGAATGCGTTTTGCAGGGAGCGGTTTACAAAAGCTGCCTAAAACAGCGTTTGATCAATTGCCATGGCTGCCTATTTATCAAATCAGTGAAATAAACCCGATTTTTAAAATATCTTTGCTCCATTGAAAAAAGCGATCTGCATATTGTTTTTAGGAGTTTATCTCATCTCTTCTACTGAGTTGCGGCAGTTGCTCAAATTTCCGTTGTTGATCCAGCACTATGCTGAGCACAAAGCGGAGAATAAATCGCTGGGCTTGTTGCAATTCCTCGCCATGCATTACAACGATGAGGATATTATTGATCTGGATTACAGCAAGGATCAGCAGTTGCCATTTAAATCGCAGAATGGATATACAGGTGCCGTGCTAAGCGTGTTTGAACCAACGCCGATGTATATTCCTGTCCCCCGTACATTTTTCTATACAGCTAATCATCATTTCATACCGAATGATGATTTTACAAATACGGTTTTTCTCTCCTCGATCTGGCAACCGCCAAAGTTTTCCTGTTAATATGATGTTTGAATGGCAATAAACTTTCTCCACCGGAGATAAGTGTGCTGTATTACTGACAGTTTAAAACATAGCAGGATATGTTGAATGCAATCATACAGTTTTCTGTAAAGAATAAACTGATTATTGGCTTACTCGTTATTGGCCTCATTGGCTTTGGTAGTTATGAGGCTACAAGACTGCCGATTGATGCGGTGCCCGACATTACCAACAATCAGGTACAGGTAATTACAGTTGCGCCATCGTACGGCGCAACGGATATTGAACGGCTCATCACCTTCCCGATTGAGCAAGTGAATAATAATATTCCGGGCTTGATCGAGATCAGAAGTTTTTCACGTTTTGGTTTATCGCTTGTAACAATTGTGTTTGATGATGAAACCGATGTGTATTGGGCAAGGCAACAGGTAGCCGAACGTTTACAAAAAGTACAAACTGTTATTCCTCCGGAGATCGGCACACCTGAGTTAGCGCCTGTTACAACCGGACTGGGTGAAATTTATCAATACGTTGTTCGTCCAAAAAAGGGATACGAAAATAAATTCGATGCAACGGAGCTACGTACTATTCAGGATTGGATCGTTCGCCGGCAGTTGTTGGGTGTGCAGGGTGTTGCTGAAGTAAGCAGCTTCGGTGGTAAACTGAAACAGTACAGTATTGAGATCGATCCGGCACGACTGTTTTCCTACGGGATTACTATCAACGATGTTTTTACTGCACTCGAAAAAAACAATCAGAATACCGGTGGTGCTTATATTGAAAAAGAGGCAACGGTACTATACATCCGAAGTGAAGGGTTGGCAGGCAGCAAAGAAGATATTGCGAATATTGCCATTAAACGTACAGGCAGCGGATCTCCATTATTTATTCGGGATGTAGCAGAAGTGAATATTGGGCATGCCACACGCTACGGTGCAATGACGTTTAATGATGAAGGTGAAGTGGCAGGCGCTGTTGTAATGATGTTGAAAGGCGCCAACAGCAGTGTAGTGATCAAAAACGTAAAAGACCGGATATCACAAATACAAAAAACATTACCGGAAGGTGTAGTGATAGAAGCATTTCTTGATCGTACCAAGATGGTAGATCATGCTATTGGAACGGTGAAAACAAATTTGCTGGAAGGAGCATTGATTGTTGTGTTTGTATTGGTGTTGTTTTTAGGAAACTTCAGAGCCGGAATTTTAGTGGCATCGGTTATTCCATTGGCGATGCTGTTTGCCATCATTATGATGAATATGTTTGGTGTAAGTGGAAACCTTATGAGTTTAGGTGCATTGGATTTTGGATTGATTGTAGATGGTGCCGTGATCATTGTGGAAGCGGTAATGCATCAATTAAGTCACAGTAAAAAATTCAACAGCACCTATCGGTTAACCGGTGAGCAAATGGATGCGGAAGTAAACCACAGTGCCAGTAAAATGATGAACAGTGCTGTGTTTGGGCAGATCATTATTCTCGTAGTATATCTGCCCATCTTCACGTTACAGGGAATTGAAGGAAAGATGTTTAAACCCATGGCACAAACGGTTGCCTTTGCATTGCTGGGGGCATTTATTTTATCGCTCACCTATATTCCAATGATGAGCGCATTATTCCTTAGCAAGAAGATCCATCACAAACAGAACTTATCCGATAAGTTCATGATTTGGCTGGAACGCATTTATCAATCAGCATTAGATAAAGTACTTAATTTTCCAAAGACGGTTCTTGTATCTGCACTTTTATTGTTTGCCTCTTCTGTTTTGATCCTCCGGTCACTTGGTGGCGAATTTATTCCTGCATTGGAAGAAGGTGATTTTGCTGTTGATACACGTGTGTTGACCGGCAGTAATTTGCAAACAACCATTGACTATACGCAGAAGGCGGCACATATTCTGAAAACCAGATTTCCTGAAGTTGAGAAAGTTGTAACCAAGATCGGCAGTGGTGAAGTGCCCACCGATCCTATGCCGATGGAAGCAAGTGATTTAATGGTGATCTTAAAAGATAAGGACGAATGGACCTCCGCAAAAACCTTCGATGAATTGGCGGAGAAAATGGGTGAAGCGTTGAAAGATGTACCAGGCATTACCACCGGATTTCAATATCCGGTACAAATGCGTTTCAATGAATTGATGACAGGTGCACGACAGGATGTAGTGTGTAAAATTTTTGGTGAAGACCTTGATACATTAGCTATGTATGCACAAAAACTCGGTAAGATCATCAATACAGTGGAGGGCGCAAAGAGTTTGTATGTGGAAGCGGTGAATGGATTGCCACAGATCATCATTCAGTACAACCGTGCTGCCATTGCACAGTACAATTTGAGTATTGCCGATGTAAACAAGATTGTTAATACATCTCTTGCCGGGCAAAGTGCAGGCATGTTGTTTGAAGGAGAAAAGCGGTTTGATATTGTAGTGCGTTTAAAAGGTGACCAGAAAAAAGATGTAAAAGATATTCAGCAACTGCTCATCCCCACTCCTTCCGGTTCGCAGATACCGTTGTATCAATTAGCGAATGTAGAGATCAAAGAAGGGCCAAATCAAATTCAACGTGAAGATGCAAAACGACGCATCGTTGTTGGTTTTAATGTTCGTGGTCGTGATGTACAAAGCATCGTAAATGAACTGCAACAAAAAACAGAACAACAATTAAAATTACCAACCGGCTATTTTATTACCTATGGTGGTGCGTTTGAAAATTTAAATGAAGCCAAACAACGGTTGATGATTGCTGTTCCTGTTTCGTTGTTGTTAATTTTTGTTTTACTCTATTTCGCATTTGGTTCGGTTCGGCAAGGCTTATTGATCTACTCAGCAATTCCGTTATCTGCTATTGGAGGAATTTTATTTCTTGCGTTGCGTGGTATGCCTTTCAGCATTAGTGCAGGCATTGGTTTTATTGCATTGTTTGGTGTAGCAGTGTTAAACGGCATTGTGTTGATCGCAGAATTTAACAGGCTTCGAAAAGATGGACTGGATGATGTGCGACGCATTGTATTGATGGGTACCAAAATCCGCTTGCGTCCCGTGTTAATGACGGCTTCTGTTGCATCATTGGGTTTTTTACCAATGGCATTGAGCAATGGTGCCGGTGCCGAAGTGCAACGCCCGTTGGCAACCGTTGTGATTGGTGGTTTGATCATTGCCACATTTCTCACACTGTTTGTTTTACCTGTATTATACATCGTTTTTGAAAAAGGAATCAAGATGAAAAAGAAAAATAAAACCGGATTGGTCAGTTTGTTATTGTTGATGTTCCTGTTGCAGGAAACAGCAACTGCACAATCACCCATCAGCTTACAGGCAGCAATTGATACAGCGATAAAGAATAATTTATTGCTGAAGAATGAACAATTGGTTACGCAGTATAAACAGATGCTCATTCCGTCGGCTGTAGTGGTACCGCAAACAACCGTACATGCGGAAGCCGGACAATTCAACAGCATTTATACCGATACACGATTTGGTCTCTCTCAAAGTTTCAGTTTTCCAAAAGTGTACAGCAGTCAAAAAGAGTTGCTGCGTGAAGAATGGAAAAGCAGTTCATTGACAACAGCTGTAAAAGAAAAAGAACTGAAGCTGCAGGTGCAGTCAGTCTTTTATCAGCTGTTGTATTTACAGGAGAAAGAGCAATTGCTGCTGTATGCCGATAGTTTGTTTACTGCTTTTTATAAACGCACCGAATTGCGTTTGCAAAAAGGCGAAAGTAATATTCTCGAAAAAACAACAGCTGAAACACAACTTGGGCAAATTGTATTGCAACGTAAACAATTACTACACGACCGTGCATTGCTGCAACTGCAGTTTCAGGTATTGCTAAACACAATCAATGATCTTCAACCCTCCGCTCCTTTTCGCATCGGCTATCAACCAACTGTTACTGAACTATCACAACACCCTGACATTATTCTGGCAAAACAACGGGAACGAATTGTTGATGCAACGATTCGTGCAGAGCAATCGAAGTTGTTGCCGGAATTGTCGCTGGGTATATTCAGCAGCAGTATTACCGGTACTGGTGCCGACGACAAATATTACAGCAGTGCAAGGCGTTTCCAATCGGTACAGGTGGGTGTTGGTATTCCTGTTTTTGCAAGAGCACAAAAAGCAAAGATCAGCAGCGCAAAGTTCAGCAAACAGGTAGCGGAAAATCAGCTGGCCATCAGTTTACAATCATTGCAAAATAATTACCAACGGGCGTTGACGCAATACGGCCAATACCGGGAAGCTGTCAATTATTTTGAAAACACGGCAGTAAAAAATGCAAACACCATTATTGAAACAGCCAACAAGCAATTCAACAGTGGCCTTATCAATTATTTAGAATGGTTCATGCTGATCAATCAGGCCACAATTGTAAAAAATGATTACATCGATGCTGTTAGTAATCTTAACGAAAGCATCATTCAACTTTATTACTATGACAATAAATAAACGAAAAGGAATGAAACAATCACTTGTTCTAACAGTACTCCTTCTCACACTTTTTTCCTGCAAAAATAATGATGCAGCAAAAGAAACCGAAGCGACTGAACTAATTGCTAGCCGCATCACACTTACTGATGCGCAATTGAAAAATGCCGCATTAGAAATGGTGGCCATACAGCAACGCTCCATCTCATCAATATTAAAGCTGAATGGCCGTATTGATGTGCCGCCACAAAATATTGTTTCCATCAGTGTGCCATTGGGTGGCTATCTCAAATCAACTAAGTTGTTGCCCGGTATGCATGTGCGAAAAGGCGAAGTGATCGGTATGGTAGAAGATCAACAATACATCCAATTGCAGCAGGATTACTTAACGGCAAAAGCGAGAATTGGTTTTTTGGAAGCCGAATACCTTCGACAAAAAGAACTCAACGAAAGCAAAGCCACAAGCGATAAGGTGTATCAACAAGCAGAAGCTGAGTTCAGAAGTCAGAAAGTATTGATCAGCGCATTGGCTGAAAAATTAAAATTGGCTGGGATCACTCTTTCCAAACTGGATGAAACAACGATAACCCGTAGTGTACCCATCTACTCTCCCATCAATGGCTATGTTTCAAAAGTGAATGTAAATATTGGAAAATATGTAGCTCCAACAGATGTGTTGTTTGAGCTCATTAACCCAACTGATATTCATTTGGCATTAACCGTATTTGAAAAAGACGTCAATAAACTTTTCATTGGTCAAAAGCTGGTTGCTTATACCAATAATGATCCCGCCAACAAACACCCCTGCGACATATTACTTATTGGCAAAAACCTGAGTGATGATCGCAGCACAGAAGTGCATTGTCATTTTAATGATTATGATAAAACACTTATCCCCGGCACTTATATGAATGCAGAGGTGGAAGTAAAAAGCAACGCAGCATGGGTATTGCCCGAAGGTGCTGTTGTACGTTTTGAAAATAAAAACTATGTGTTTGTAAAATCAGCCGCCAAAGAATTCGAAATGCTGGAAGTGCAAACCGGAATTACCGAAAATGGCTTCACCGAAATTTTGAATGGCGAAACACTAAAGCAAAAAGAACTGGTGGGTAAAGGAGCTTACACGTTGCTGATGGGCCTAAAAAATAAAGCAGAGGATTAAGGATCGCATAATGTGCGGCATGATTATTGTCATTAAACTGTCATATAATGAAGCGAATTCTTACAATATCCTTGTTGGTTATTCATATTCTAGGCCATACAGAGTTTGGGCAATTGATCCATTTGCCTAAGATATTTGAGCATTATCGCTGGCACAGCCATATAGATCCTTCGATTGGGTTTGTTGAATTTCTTTCGCAACATTATTTTGGAGATGATGGGATACTTGCCGATAACACAGAGGACAATAGTCTCCCCTTCAAACAACTACATCAACCTGTAAACAGCCATGTTTTAATGGCACAGCCCTTAACTTCGTTTAAATCCATTCCTTCGTTTACAGATTGTGAAAACATCCTTTTACCCTACTCCCCTTCTACCCTTTCCGGTTATATTTTATCTGTTTTACAACCTCCCGATTTAGCGATATAAATCTTTATATCATTCAATTTTAGCACAGTTTACCCAGTGTAATCACTTACGCTGTTCTCTAGACTTTGTAAAAAACTAAATCAACATAAAATGAAAATCAAGTTTTCTGCTGTAATAACTTCCGTTATTATAGCAGCAGCAATCCTGTATTCCTGTAAACACGAAATACCTCAACCAAATGATTCAGGATTACCTGGCGGCGTTTCAGGTATTCCTGGATCAGTTGGCAGATCATGCAGTACAGACTCTGTCTATTTTGCAAACAATATTTTTCCTTTAATCAGTTCCACTTGTGCAATGACTGGCTGCCACGATGCTGTATCACATGCCGATGGGGTTGTGCTTACAAGCTACAATAACGTTATGAAGTATGTACTCGCAGGTAATGCCAGCAACAGCAAATTATACAAAGTAATTATCCGTACAGATAATGAACGAATGCCGCCACCTCCTGCACCGGCATGGACTACAGAACAAAAAGCAGCGTTGCAAAAATGGATCAACCAGGGAGCAAAAAATAATTCCTGCGATAAATGTGATACGATTGATTTCAAATACAGCACTGCTATTAAAGCAATTATGCAGAACAAATGTCAAGGGTGCCATAACCCTGCTTCTCTCGGCGGTGGTGTAGATCTTTCAACTTATAATGGCGTAAAAGCATCTGCATTAACCGGAAAATTATATGGTTCGGTAATCTGGTCTGCCGGTATTTCTGCAATGCCGAAAGGTGGCATAAAACTGCCCGATTGCGAAATAACACAAATCAGAAAATGGATTGATGCAGGATCTCAGAATAATTAAATCTGTATTTATGAACAAAGTAATTATACTGTTCTTATTATTGATTACAACAGGGCTTACTGCGTGTTATTATGATGCAGCCGACTTACTGTATCCAACTGCCGGTAAATGTGACACAGCAACGAATGTTTCCTACAATCAAATAATAGTTCCGCTTTTTCAACAGCAATGTTACAGTTGCCATAACAACGCATCCACCGGCGGTGGTATTTTAATGGGTACCTATACTGCTGATAAGGCAATCGCAGCAAATGGTAAACTGTATGGTTCGGTTACACATGCATCTGGGTATTCTGCAATGCCAAAAGGCGCAACAAAAATGAATATCTGCCAGATTACAAGTGTTAAAAAATGGATTGATGCAGGCTCACTAAACAATTAAAAGTACAGGCAATGAACAGGAAATCAATATTGAGATACAGCATCATCTTCGCTTTGATTTGTATCGCCGCAGCTGCGGTTTATGGTTACAAAGAATTTAACCGCAAAGCAAAAAGTGTAGCTGAACAAAAAATAAACTTCAGTCTGAAGCAGGAAGAATTATTTGTAGCATTTTCTTCCGATCAAAATAATGCTACGCAGAAATACACCGGAAAAGTGCTTGAAATAAGCGGCACTGTAAAAACAGTTGAAATGGATGATAACGGTTTCAATACAGTTGTATTGGGTGACAGTAGTTTATTGTCATCTATACGCTGCAGTATCGACAGCACACAAGCACAAACAGCTACATTACTTCAGACAAATAGTAGAATAACAGTAAAGGGTATTTGCACAGGATACAATGCTGACGAGTTAGGCCTTGGTTCTGACGTTATACTTAACAAGTGCATAATCATAAAACCATAATTCTCATTCTTAACGACACAATTATTTACAATGAAAACAATACTCTTTTTTTTAGCCATCATAATTGCCGTGGCAACAGCCTCAGCACAGGATAAATTTTATACCAAAACCGGTATTATCCATTTTGATGCCACAACGCCAAAGTCGCCGGAAAATGTAGACGGCTTGAATAAAAGTGCGATTTGTGTGCTCGACGTAAAAACAGGCAACCTGCAATTTTCAGTTTTAATGAAAGGCTTTGAATTTGAGCGTGCATTAATGCAGGAACACTTTAATGAAAATTATGTAGAAAGCAATAAGTTTCCTAAATCGGAATTTAAAGGGGTCATTACAAATAACAGCACTGTTAATTATTCAAAAGACGGTGTATATCCTGTTAAAGTAAGCGGCAAGTTATCAATGCATGGAGAAACAAGGGCAATTGAAACAATTGGTACTGTAACAATTAAAAATGGCAAAATAAATGCTAGTGCAGAATTTAATGTTTTATTGGCCGATTATAAGATCAGCGTTCCGCAACTTGTTGCAGATAAGGTAGCAAAAACAGCTACCATTAAAGTTGACTGTATGCTCGATGCGTTAAAGCAATAACCCTTAAACTTTTGATGTAATGAAAAATTATTTTCTCAAACTGATCCTGTTGTTGCTTTACGGCACTGCTGTGAAGGCACAGGAAACAGAAGATCTCTTAAGCCTCGTTGATAAAGAAAAACCAAAGAAAGAATTTGTAAAATATGCGTTCAAATCGTCCCGGGTTATTAATGGCCACTCCATGGAATTTCTTGCACCCGGTACCATGGATTTCCGTATTCTTCATCGATTTGGAGAAATGAACCAAGGATATAAAAATTTTTTTGGTTTGGATCAGGCCAGTATGCGAATGGGGTTCGATTTTGGGCTTTATCGTAACCTGATGATTGGTGTTGGCAGAAGTACGTACAAAAAAGAGCTTGATGCTTTTTTTAAATATGCCCCAATCATACAAGCTACAGGAAGTAAATTTATGCCTGTAACAGTTGCATTAACTGCTGGAATAACCATGAACACACAGACGTGGGCCGATACAAGTATCCAAAACTATTTCACTTCCCGTCTTGCTTATTATTATCAACTGATTATTGGACGCAAGTTTACAGAAGGGTTTACATTACAACTTACACCAACAGTAGTACACAATAATCTTGTTCCTGTACATACTCAACCAAGCGATGTATTTGCATTAGGTGTGGGAGGAAGATTAAAAGTTACGAAACGGATGGCTGTTACATGGGATTATTTTTATTTATTTAATGGTATCGAAAAAGATGTAAACTACCACCCTCTTTCAGTTGGTTTAGACATTGAAACAGGCGGACATGTTTTTCAACTTCATTTTTCCAACGCAACAGGAATGAACGAACGTGCTTTTATTTCTGAAACAACCAACAGATGGGGTAAAGCAGAGTTACGATTTGGTTTTAATCTGTCGAGGGTATTTCAGCTAAGGAAAACCAAAACAAGGAGTTGACAGATGATTTTTTTAAAGAGGTGCTTTTTTGCACCTCTTTTTCAGAAAAAATCCGCACCTTTTGTGTGGATTTTTTTATGAACGGCATCTCCTTCTTAAACCTACTGCTATGGCATCTCCACTTTCAGTCTCAATTGTACATCCTGCTTACAGTAATCTGAAAAAAATCAGCCCGGTGCTTCATTTTCTGGCGGGACTTGTATTCCTTGCTGCCGGAGCTTATGAGTTCAGGATGGATAACAGAATCACGGCCTTTTGTGAAATTGTGATCGGTATTGATGTGATTGTTCTTGCTTTTATGCGGGGAGTCGCCGAGCAATCCTCCCAGCTAAATGCCAGTTTTCGGTTAATTGAAGTACTGGTTTTTGGGGGTTTAACCATTCTGGCAATCCTGGACCAATCGTGGGTTGCCGCAGCCACCCTCACGTTGGCGACCGGCATGTATTATTATGTATTTCATTGTGAACGTAAAACCATTCGGAACGAACGTGTAGCTGTGCATCACTTAGGGGTTACCATCTCTAATTTCCCCAGTGATAAGGAGATTGATTGGGAACAAATCAGGGAGTTGGTAGCGCTCCCACACAGTATTACTATTCGTACAATTCGTAATAAAACGCATCGGTTTGAATTCCAAAAAGCAATTGCTTTCGACGAACTGGAACAAATTCACGAATTTTGCCAACATTATTTAAAAAGCGAGTAGTAAGTGGTGAATGGCGAGTGTTGTTCCTTCTGCTCGCTATTAACAATTAACTACTGGCAATGGCCTTACAACATTCTCCTTATTTACTCTATTCCGACGGGAACGGAAATATTTTTGAAGACACAACACTTTACGCTGTAGGTCGTGAAGGCTGGGATGCGTTCCCCGTTCCCGAAGAAGACTGGATCGTTTTGCCCGATGGAGGCAATTTGTACGAATTACCCGGCCGCAAGGCAATCGGCATTGATGTGGAAACAGGCGATATGCGGTTGTGCGAAAAAGGCTGGGCCGTTGCAGCCTTTGTTCCGCCTGCACATACCAGTTTATATTTTGCTGCTTTTGAAAGTGAACCCGATGCGGAAACATTGCCACTGTTTTGTTATACTACTGCCGGTTGGCACGATGATAAATTTTATGTAACTGCTTTACGCATTGAACAGGATATCCGCCAGGAATGTGAAGGGTATGATGATGATACGATTGAAACCGGTGCGGAGCGTTTGGTAAAGGCTTATCCCAACAACCGATTGGTGAAACATTTGATGGAGAATTGTTGTAACACCTATAACTGTCCGGCTGCACGCAACTTTGCCATGAGTCGTTGGGAATGCCCGATTCCAATTTCACCTGCCTGCAATGCCAACTGCATCGGATGCATTTCGTTTCAACCGCAGGAAGAAACCATTCAAAGTCCACAAGACCGCTTAACATTTAAACCAACTGCTGAGGAAGTAGTAGAGTTTACAGTGCCACATCTGGAAACAGCCCCCTTCCCTATCGTTTCATTTGGACAAGGTTGTGAAGGCGAGCCATTGCTGATGTGGGAAACCATGCGGGAATCAATTATTGAAATGCGTAAGCATACACAAAAAGGCAGTATCAATGTAAATACAAATGGTTCTGATCCAAAAGCTGTGAAAGCACTGTGTGAAGCGGGGCTCAACAGTATTCGTGTGAGTACCAACAGTGCACGGAAGCATATTTATGAAGCCTACTATCGTCCCAACAATTATACATTTGAAGATATTGTGGAGAGTTTGAAAGTGATGACGAGTTACGGAGGCTGGACAAGCATCAACTATTTTGTATTCCCGGGTATGACGGATAGTGTGGAAGAATATGAAGCGTTACGAAAACTGATCAAAGAAACCGGATTAAAAATGATTCAGTGGCGCAATTTCAATATTGATCCTGATTGGTATCTTGGAAAAATTGGGGTTACTGAAACAGGTGAGATCATGGGCGTTCGTCAGTTGATGGATTTGCTGCGTGAAGAGTTTCCTGATTTGAAGTTTGGTTATTTCAATCCACCGATTGAACGGATCAAAGGCAATTATGAGGTTGATTTTGCGCATTGGTAAATGATTGTTGTGGCACAAAGGATGAACAAAGTCCGCAACGTTTTCTTTGTGTCCTCTGTGACAATCTCTGTGTACTTCGTGAAACGAATCATTTAGCAAGATGAAATTTGTGATAGATCAATAGCTTCACGTAATATTGAAATAGATTCAGTAAGTTGGTTTCTATTTCATGCAACGCCCCAACCATATTTTGCCACTCATTGTACTGTCGCAATTTGCAGGTACTTCGTTATGGTTTAGTGGCAATGCCATTCTTACAGAGATCAGCAAAACATTTCAACTTGAAAAAGACGGCTTAGCCATTGTTACTTCATCGGTATTGATAGGTTTTATCACCGGTACTTTTTTGTATGCCATCACTGCCATTGCCGATCGATTCAAGCCATCCGTTGTGTTTTTTATTTCATCGTTGTTGGCTGCTGCTGCCAATCTGCTGATCCTGTTACCGCAACAGGATTTTTTTCTGTTAGTGGCATCGAGATTTTTTGTTGGATTTTTTCTGGCAGGTATTTATCCTGTTGGAATGAAGATCGCTGCGGAGTGGTATGAAAAAGGATTGGGCAAAGCATTGGGCTATCTTGTAGGTGCGTTGGTATTGGGTACAGCGTTTCCACATTTATTAAAACAAACCGATTGGAATTATAACTGGAAACATGTGTTGATGGTTACGTCAACTGTTGCTGCAACAGGCGGACTCATTATTTTTCTGTTTGTACCACGAGGACCTTTTTTTAAAAAGGGAAACAGTTATTCATTCGATGCGTTTAAATACAGTTTTCGTTTTCCCAATTTCAGAGCTGCATCATTTGGATATTTTGGTCATATGTGGGAGCTGTATGCCTTCTGGGCTTTTGTTCCAATTATTTTAAATATATACAGTAAGCAAAACGGAGCATTGCTGAATGTGCCGTTATGGTCGTTCATTATTATTGCAGCAGGTGCTGTTGGTTGTGTGGCTGGTGGTTATATCACCTTAAAAAAAGGAAGTGCAAAAGTGGCGTATGCAGGGTTACTGATTTCGTTTTGCTGTTGTTTATTATCTGTTTTCAGTTTTGTATTTCCTCCTGTATTGTTTCTTTTCTTTTTGTTGATATGGGGATTTGCTGTTGTGGCCGATTCGCCACAATTTTCTTCCATTGTAGCCCAAACAGCCGTTGCAGAAAATAAAGGTTCAGCATTAACGATCATCACCTGTATTGGTTTTGCCATTACGGTAGCAAGTATTTATGTGTTGAACCGTTTGTTTGAGCAGTTTATGCAATCGCCATATGTATTGCTGATACTTGCACCAGGGCCTCTGTTCGGATTGTGGAAATTGCGACCATTGTTGAAACAGAAGACATTTAATTAAGCAATTGGCCCATCAGCTTAAAGCGAAATAAGTTTTCCAGCACCATTGTTTGAGTATTCTTGCAGTTATATTTGAAACATGAAGCCCAACCAAAACCACATTGTGCTCGGCATCCTTTTGGCCGTGGCCGCCACGATTATCTGGAGCGGCAATTTTATCGTAGCACGTGCGGTAATCAATGACATTCCTCCGGTTGCATTGGCTTTTTTTCGTTGGCTTACAGCTTGTATCTTATTATTGCCGGTTGCATGGAAACATATAAAACCATCGTGGAAGATCGTACAGCAAAACAAAGCTTATTTTTTCTGGACAGGATTGACAGGCATCAGTCTCTTTAATACATTTGTTTATATCGCAGGACACAGTTCAACCGCTATTAACCTGGCATTAATCGGTACCACTTCTTCTCCCATCATGTCTATTATTCTGGCGCATTATTTTTTAAAAGAACATATTCAATGGCGGCGCATCATCGGAATTATTTTATGCATTGCAGGAATCTTTTTTCTGTTGAGCAAAGGAAGTTTTCAAAATCTCTTGCATTTGCAATTCACAAAAGGCGATGGATGGGTGCTGCTGGGTGCATTAAGCTTTGCCGTTTACAATATTCTGGCTCGTAAAAAGCCAAAAGATATTTCAGCTGTTGGCTTTTTATTTTTTGTATTCTGTATTGGTGCAGCGTTATTGATTCCTGCCTTTTTTATTGAAGCTGCGTATGTACAACCTGTACAATGGAACTCGCAAACAGGTGCTGTAATTTTGTATCTCGGATTAGGCACTTCAGTGATCGCATTTTTATTCTGGAATCGCTCTATTAAAGAACTCGGTGCAGGGCGAACGGCATTGTTCGGCAACCTCATTCCTATTTTCAGCAGCATTGAAGCGGTCATTATTCTTGGTGAAAAAATCAGTTATATTCACATCATCAGTTTTCTGTTGATCGTTGCCGGATTGGCGATTGACAACAGTGTACTGCTGAAACGAAAATAAATGTCTGTATGAGGAAGGTCATCATCATTGGTGCTACATCCGGCATCGGAAAAGAATTAGCGCTGCGTTATCTTAAAGCAGGCAACATGGTTGGCATTACCGGCCGGAGAAAACATTTGCTTGATGAACTGCAGCAACAATTTCCGCAACAGGTTTTTATGGTAGCATTTGATGTGACAGGTAATGACAACATTTTTCATCTTGAACAATTAATTGAACAGTTGCAGGGTATGGATCTGTTTATTTACAACAGCGGATATGGTGAGGCAAGCAAAGAATTGAATTGGGCGATGGATAAAAAAACAACACTTATCAACGTCAATGGTTTTGCAGAAACAACCAATTATGCCTTCAACTACTTTGTAAAGCAGGGGCATGGACAAATAGCAGCCATATCCTCCATTTCAGCATATCGTGGTAACAGCTGGGCGCCAGCATACGGTGCCAGTAAAGCGTACATGAGTAATTATATGGAAGCATTGAGTATAAAAGCTTATCGTATGAAATTGCCGATTTACCTAACAGATATTCAACCGGGTTTTGTACTTACCGATATGGCCAAGGGGAATAAACTATTCTGGATGGCACCACTTGCCAAAGCAACCACCCAAATGGTGGAGGCAATTGAAAAGAAAAAACGACGGGTGCAGATCACTAAACGATGGGCAATTGTTGCTTGGTTGTTTAAATGGTTACCTTATTCTTTCTATAAAAAGCTTGGCTGATCGATCTGCTAACGTTTTCTTAAAAGCTTTACATCTCTTATGCAATGTGGCATGGTTTTCCATCGTTACTTATAAAAGAGCTAAATTCGATGTATCAAACTTCAACCATGCAGCAAATCGACACACAAAAAAATTACAAAGCAGCAGCAGTTACCGTTGTGGTGCATGCAGTATTGCTTTTTTTGTTTTTCGTGCTTACCATTGCAATGGCGGTGCCCACTCCTCCTCCTTTGGAAGAAGGCATTGAAGTAAATCTTGGTAACAGCGATATTGGTTTTGGAGATGTACAACCATTGATACCCGACGAACCGGCTCCTGAATCTATTCCTGAAACATCTACTACTCCTCCGCAACAACAAATAGCAGCGGCTGTTGATGAAACAGAAAAAGAACTGAGTGAACGTGATGATGAAGATGCGCCGGAAGTAAGTAAACCGGCGAAAGTAACGAAGCCGGCCAAAGTGGTTCCAAAAGAGAACCCTCCGGTAGCAACAACAAAACCTGCAACAACAACGGTTGTAAATCCGAAGCCGGCACCTCCGAAACCGAAAGCGGTATATGGTGGTGGTACGGGAACTGGTGGCAATAATTCTGACACCTATAACAACAGCCGCAATCAAGGTGTTGCGGGTGGTAAAGGAGATCAGGGAAAAGCTGGGGGTAATCCTAATAGTGATAATTACAATGGATCTGGTGGAACAGGAACCAGTGGCCCAAGAGTTACCAGTGGCAATCGTAAAATCATTAAATACTATTCATTTGGCGGTGATCTTGAAAAAGCAACGATTAATGCAATTATTAAAGTTTCACCGGAAGGTCGTGGCACATTTTTACGAATTGGATCTGGATCCACTTCCGTAAGTCAGGCTTATGCAAACGCAATTTCAGATTATCTGCGTAATATCCAGTTTGATAAGTCCACGCAGGAATCTACAGTTACGGTTCAATTTTTATTCAAGGTGAACGATTAATCAATCGGTTGTAAAAAACAGACAATTTCCCCATTTTCATCAGGTTCTAACTTCTATTGATACCAACTTCTATTTTGCCTACGCCATAAAAATTGCAGCAATCCAGGCGTGTAAATACTACGTAAATAATGGTATATCCCTTGAAAAATACGCTTAGATCCGTCCTGCTGAAAACTAATTCGTAACCCATCTAAACTAAACAAATGAGAACAGCTCTGCATGTTTCATTACTGAATGCATTTTCAGCTTTTATTCACCGCATCAGGTATATTGGCTATTCTGAAGAAATGGATAGCTATTCTGCAAGACGTCTTTCTATTTTCAATCTTTTAAATTTTATCGGGTTTGTCACAGGTATTAGTATTACGCTTCTGGCAGTTTTGAACAATGGCTATCTCCCGGTTATTGCATGGATTGTTGCTGCCGCTCCCGCTTTTATCAGTTTTGTGGTGTTACTGTTAAATCACAACAGGATGTACAATGTTGCCATGATCTGGTACTTTATCAGTTATCCGGTTATTACTTCACTGGTTTACATTGGCAATATCGATGTAGGAATTGAACTCTTCTTTATTCTATATGGCGTATTCTCTGTTTTCTTTTTACAGGAATTGAAGTACATCCTTGTTGCAACAGTTTTTTCTGTTCTCTGCTATTTCATGGTATATGTAGTGCAGCGTGATTATTCTTTCGTAATGTCGGAGATAAACTATCCTTTTTATGTATTTAATCACATTCTTTCAGTTGCATTGATTTTTACCGGTCTATTTCTAATTAAAAAAGAAAACAACGATTTCCAGCGGGAAATACTCGACAGTAATAACGAATTATATCATTACAATCGGGAGGTCGAAAAACAAAAAGAAGAATTAGCTGAATTGAATAACCTGAAATCAAAATTGTTCTCGGTTATCTCGCATGATATGCGTACGCCGTTGTATGGCTTACGAAATCTGTTCAAAAGTGTAGAACAGTATGATCTGCCGGCAGAAGAAATTAAAGTGTTGATTCCGGATGTTGTGAAAGATCTGCAATATACCACAGATCTGATGGAGAACCTTCTCCAATGGGCAAAGAGTCAAATGAAAGGTGAATCCGTTTCTCCTCAACTAATCGATATACAAAAACTGATCAGTGATGTGCAACAGGTGGCTCGGCTACAAGCGGAGAATAAACAGGTGTATCTGAAAGCAAAAGCAGAAAAGCCGGTTTATATTTATGCCGACAAAGAAATGATTGAGGTGGTGCTGCGTAACCTCATCAGCAATGCTATTAAATTCACTCCTAAAGAAGGCGAAGTAATTGTTGATGTAAAGCAAGGTGAAGAAATGGTAGAGGTACTGGTGAGTGATACGGGCACAGGTATGAGTGAAGAAAGCCGGAACAAATTATTTGGCGACGAACACTTTACCACCAAAGGAACTTCAAATGAAGCTGGTACAGGTTTAGGGTTGATGATCTGTAAGGAATTTCTGAAGAAAAACGGGGGTCATATTTATGTAGAAAGTGAATTGGGTAAAGGAAGCACATTTGCTTTTACTTTACCACGTGCCTGATGCACCAATCAGTGCATTCAACTTATATCTTTGCTGCATGACTTACGAGGCGACGATTGATTATCTTTTTACACGGCTTCCAATGTTTAGCAGAATTGGTGCCGCCGCCATTAAAAAAGATCTGCACAATACCATTGCATTATGCGAAGCATTGGATAATCCATATACGCATTTCAAAAGCATTCATGTTGCTGGTACCAATGGCAAAGGTTCGGTGAGCCATATGCTGGCAGCTATTTTGCAAACAGCTGGTTATAAAACAGGATTGTACACCTCACCTCACCTGCATGATTTTCGTGAACGCATTAAAGTGAATGGTGAAATGATCAGCAAAGAGTTTGTGGTCGATTTCACGCAGGGTATCCAACCATTGATTGAAGAAATTGAACCTTCCTTTTTTGAGATCACCGTGGCCATGGCGTTTGAATATTTTAAACAAGAGAAAGTTGATGTAGCGGTAATTGAAGTAGGACTTGGCGGACGATTAGACAGTACAAATATTATTACACCTGCATTATCCATCATCACCAACATTGGTTGGGATCATATGAATTTATTGGGTGATTCGTTAGAAGAAATTGCATTTGAAAAAGCAGGTATCATCAAACAAGCCGTTCCTGTTGTAGTGGGAGAATCATTGTCCGAAACAAAACCCATATTTGAAGAAAAAGCAAGTATGATGCAGGCTCCTTTGCATTTTGCATACAATGAATTTCGTGTAACAGGCAAAAAGACAATCGATCATCAGTTGGTAGTTGATGTGGAGGAACCGAAAACAAAAACTGATTTTCAATACACACTTGATTTACCCGGCGGGTATCAACTAAAAAATATTCTCACCGTTCTTTCATCTGTTCGTCAACTCCAGCAGCAAGGCTGGAACATTTCGGAAGAACATATCCAAACTGCATTGGCATCCAGCAAAAAGATCAATGGGTTGCACGGACGATGGGAAGTGATTCATGAACATCCAACTGTAGTAATGGATGTAGGCCATAATGAAGATGGCGTAAAACAGATTGTTGCTCAAATTAATGAAAGCAATTACAACAAACTGCATATTGTGATTGGTATGGTAAAAGACAAAGAAATTGAAAAAGTATTGGCTTTGTTACCAAAAGAAGCATACTACTATTTTACCAAAGCCCATATTCCGAGAGCATTGCAGGAGGTTGATCTGCAAGCAAAGGCGTTGTTATTTCAGCTCAATGGGGAAGCATTTGAACATGTAAATGCTGCTGTTACTGCAGCTATGCAGCAAGCAACAAAACACGATTTGATACTCGTTTGTGGAAGTGTATTTCTTGTAGGAGAAGTAGATTTGAAGGAAATTGGCAATAAGCAATAGACAATTAGCAAATCATAAATCCTACATCAGCGATCAGACATTATATCAGTACTTAAGTTCTCCTAATCTTTCCAGTGCATACATCAACGCTGTTACATGCATACTTTGAATAAACTTGTTTTCACGAATCAGTTGCTTTACTTCAGCGATAGAATAAAGAATTACTTCAATATCTTCTGATTCGTCAAGCTGTTGTTCCTTTATTTTTTCACAACCGGTTGCCAGGTATACATGCATCAGGTTGTTGTTGGTGGATGGGTTGGCAGATGTGTTACAGAGAAACTCTATCTTTTCAAAACCATACCCGGTTTCCTCCAGCAACTCACGTGCACAGGCGGCCTCATAATCAACATCCGTTGCATCTACACAACCACCTGGAATTTCAAGAACCGTTTGACCTAATGCCTGACGATACTGTTTTACGATCACTACGTTGTTATCCTTTGTTAAGGCAACAGCAGTCACCCAATCGGGAAACTCATACACATAATATGGATCAACGATCTTTCCATCAGGCTTTTCGCATCTATCAACCCGTAAGGTAAGCCAGTTGTCAGTAAAAAGATATTTTGAAGACAGCGTTTTCCAATTCATGCGTGGTTTATTGTTAATGGTTCATTGATCATAGTAAAACATGCTTCAAGCCATGAACCTTTGGCGTGAAGCATGAAGGGTAATCACCATCCCTTCCTTTCTCTCAACGAAGTTATATGCGCCACATGATGTTTACCATGCCATGCATACATGCCCAGCAAGTACCAAAGATCAAATTGCTTTTTTGATTGCGAATGAATATAAGTTCTCTTCCAATCGTCATCAGTAAGACTGGAAAAAAGTGTAAGCATTTTTGCATGGATGACATGGATCATCGTCAATGAAACATTGATCGGCAACAAATTGTACTCAGCCGTTTCCGCCCACTTCGCTTCATCATAACCCATTACCGTCGGGTTGTCTTCTGTTACTGTAAACTTCAGTCGACTCAATGCGTTGAGATGACTGTCACTTACATGATGCACCACTTGCTTTACAGTCCAACCGCCTTCACGATACGGTGTGTTTAACTGTGCTTCATCTAAATTCTCAATCGACTGTTCTAATAATCCGGGCAGGAATTTAACAGCAGCCAAACGTTCTTCTTTCAATGCGTCGCTGTAAGGAGCAGGTTCGTAATGACCGATGGGATAACGTGGGTCCATAGTAGTTGATGGTTAATAGTCACAGATCATGGTTAATATGTAGCGCATTGCAATGAACTATGAACCATGATCCGTTTTTTATTTCTTCACCTGCTTTACATCCAGCAGTTCCAATTCAAAAATCAAGGTAGCGCCGCCGGGTATATCTGCACCTGCACCACGATCGCCATAAGCATAATCACTTGGAATAAACAGTTTCCATTTACTGCCTGCGGGCATTAGTACCACTGTTTGCTTCCATCCTTCAATTAGTCCATTCAATTGAAACTCGATCGGTTCTCCACGTTTGTATGAATTGTCAAATTCAAAACCATCAAGTCTTGTACCTTGGTAATGCACTTTAATGGTGTCTTCCAATGTTGGCTTTACACCTGTTCCCTGTGTGATGATCTTATACTGAATACCACTTGGCAGTTCAACTACGCCGGGTTGCTTTTTGTTTTCAGCTAAGAATTTTTTTCCTTCTTCTTTTACTACGGAATTCTTCTTTGACATGTATTCCTGTAGTTTTTGTTGTATGGTCATGTTTGCAGTATTTTCATCCATTAATGGTGTGGGATTTTTTTTCAACGCATCAGCGATGCCTTTATTCAACGCCACATAATTTAAATTGTCAATTCCCTGAGCCGCCATATTGCCGCCGATATTTATACCAATGGCATAGCTTAAACTGTCAACACCATTTCTGAGTAATGGCTTTGGTGCTGCAGGCTTGACAGCCGGTTTTGTTGTTGGTTTTGCTGCGGGTTTTGTGGTGGCAGTTGTTTTTTTAACGGGTGGTTTTGTGCTTTGTGCAACAGTTGCAACAGCAAAGGATAATGATAAAACCGTAAGAGAGAGAATACGCATGTGATTAATTGATTAAAAAATTATTCGTCACGCAGAGCATGACCGGTTAATGAAATAAATACATCTTCTAAATTTGCCGCCTTCATTTGCTTAGGACGTTCAAAACCCGTTCCAAGCAATGAGTCAATTAGTTTGGATGGCGAATCCATTGCTACAATGTTACCGCTGTCGATAATGGCAACACGGTCGCAAAGATATTCAGCTTCGTCCATGTAATGTGTGGTAATGATCACCGTTGTTCCTCTTGATTGAATAGTTCGTATCAATTCCCACAAATTTCTTCTGGCCTGCGGATCAAGTCCGGTAGTAGGCTCATCTAAAAAAACAATCTTTGGTTCGTTGATGAGTGTTGTAGCTACAGAGAACCGTTGTTTCTGCCCCCCACTCATCTCTTTGTATTTTGCGTTGGCTTTTTCTTCCAGGTTCACTGTTTTCAGTAATGCCATTGCATCCACCTTTCGGTTGTATAAACCGCTGAACAGTTGAATCAGTTCAACCAGATTCAATCCGGGATAGTAACCTGATGATTGCAACTGTACACCAATGATCTTTTTGATTTCATTCGCCTGCGTGTCGAGGTTTAAACCATCTACGATAATTTCACCACTGGTTTTTTCACGCAGCGTTTCAATGATCTCCAGTGTGGTTGATTTGCCTGCACCGTTCGGACCCAGCAAACCAAAAATTTCTCCGCGGTACACATCAAAGCTGATGCCTTTCACTGCCTGAAAGCTTCCATAATTCTTCACCAGGTTCTTTACCTCAATTATTTTTTCTGCCATACTATTTCCTTAAATAAGAGGAATACATCCACACTGTTTTTTCCTGCTCACGGATATAATCACTCATCAATGCGTTAGTACCTTCATCACCTGCATCATCCGATAAATCAAGCAGTTCACGTTCGAGAATCAATAATTTTTGAAAACCATCAACCACAAGTTGCACTGCTTTTTTTCCATCGCTTACATTTTTTGCTTCTTTGATGGATGAGTGCTTTACATAATCGGTAAACGAATGCATGGGTGTATGATTGAGCGTCAACACACGTTCTGCCACTTCATCGATCTTCAGTAACGCATCTGTGTAGAGTTCTTCAAACTTTACATGCAGCTCAAAAAACTTTTCACCTTTTATATTCCAGTGAAAGCCACGGGCGTTCATGTAAAACAGTTGAAAAGTTGCTAATAGTGTATTGAGTTTGTTTGCTAATTGTTGCGACTTTTTTTCATCCAGTCCAATTGCATTCAGTTTTGCCATAGAATTGTATTATGCGTGTTTTAAAATAAGTTCCATTTTTATATCGGCCGTTTCGAAGGGTGAGTTTTTCATTTCAACATATCCGAAACCATATTTCTCGTACAGCTTCAGTGCACTCTTCAGTTGATGGTTCGAAAACAGATTAAGTTTTCTGAATGCTTCATACAAAGCATCGTGATAGGCAATTATTTCAATCATCCTTTGTAATAGCTTTCCAGTTCACTCATCATATTCTTACTGCCAATAAACATCGGCACCCGTTGGTGAAGCTCCGTTGGCTGTACATCAAGGATGGGAATTTTGCCATCGGTTGCTCTGCCTCCTGCCATTTCCATGATGAATGCAAATGGATTGCATTCATAGGCCAAACGTAATTTTCCATTCGGACGGTCAACTGTGCCGGGATACATGAAGATGCCGCCTTTGATCAAACTGCGATGCACATCGGCCACCATGCTTCCAATATAACGTTGGGTATAAGGGCCGCCTGTGGTTTTATCTTTTTTCTGGCAAACATTGATGTATTCCTGTACGCCTTTTTCATACCGAAAAAAGTTTCCATGATTTACCGAGTAAATATTTCCTTCAAGCGGACATTGAATATCCGGATGACTCAAACAAAATTCGCCGATCGATGGGTCTAAAGTAAAACCGTTCACTCCTCTTCTTGTTGCATAGACCATCATCGTACTGCTGCCGTACACCATATAACCTGCCGCTACCTGGTTGCGACCTTTCTGTAAAAAATCGGCCTTCGTACAAGGCTTTCCTCTTTCACTAACTCTTCTGTATACACTGAAAATAGTACCAATTGATATGTTTACATCGATATTGCCACTGCCATCCAGCGGATCAAACATCACTACATACTTTGCATTGTTACTGATCTCATCATCAAATACTACAATATCATCCATCTCTTCACTGCCAATACCTGCGCAGCTGATTCCATGTTGCAGCACTTTCATAAACTGCGTATTGGCATAAATATCCAGCTTCTTCACATCTTCACCCTGCACATTAATACTTCCTGCATCTCCTAAAATATCAACCAGTCCAGCTTTATTCACTTCCACGTTTACACGTTTGGCAGCAAGACCAAGATCACGCAAAAGACTACTCAATTCGCCCGTAGCTTTTGGAAAATTGCGTAACTGTTGAATGGTAAACTCATCCAGTGTAAGAATTCTTCTGTCTATACTCATAAGGTTGTTTTAAGCAGTTTCGTTGTTAGCAAAAGTAAGGTATTAAAACAGATGATTGAACCGGCTGTTCTGCAAATGGCACCGCCTGTTGCCACGCTCGTTTCACAGTTCAGTTTTCATAGCATCTGTCAAAACGCATCATTCAGGTTTTGCTATCTTTAATTCATGGAATGGACATGGATCATCATTGGGGTTATTCTCGCCATTGCAGGAATAGCAGGAAGTATTTTGCCACTTATACCCGGCCCTCCCATTGCGTATGTGGGATTGCTGCTGCAACAACTCCGGGACGATAAACCATTTACTACCAACTTCCTCTTTTTATGGGCTGGGATAGTAGTGTTATCACTCATTCTTGATTATGTAATTCCTATTTGGGGCACCAAGAAATTCGGTGGCACCAAGTATGGCGTTTGGGGATGTACACTCGGCTTCCTCGCCGCATTTTGGCTGGGGCCATGGGGAATCATCGTTGGGCCGTTTGCCGGTGCGTTCATTGGCGAAATGTTTGCCCAGCAAAACTCAAACATCGCATTTAAAGCAGCATTGGGTTCGTTTATTGGTTTTTTGGCAGGGAGTTTTCTGAAGCTGGTGATCTGCTTTTTTATGTTGTATTATATTTTGACGAGTGTATAGCCCTATTTGTTCATCCAAATAAACATTGTTTCATTTATTGTAATTGTTGCACAGTCACCTTGCAGGTGAACGGACAACAACTTTCCGCTTTCCGACAAAACACTCAACCGGCTTTAAACGTAAAATACTTCTGCGAAAAATAACTGAAGGCCACTACAAAAAAAGTAGTGCAGATCTTCGCAAGTGTGGCATACATGTGAAAGGTTTCAACAAATATTTTAAGGAAAAAATAGTTCAGCAGAATTGCACCTGCCACTACGATCATATACTTTGGCAATTGCTCACGTTTGCGAACAGCACTTCCATCAAACACAACATACCTGCTTAGAAAATAACCAATCGGGAAAGTAATTACGAAGGACATAAGGAAGGCTGCAATATGCGGACTTACCGTCATGAAGGGTGTATGCAACATTTCCTTATTAAGAATGAAATTATAACTGATGTAAAACAACAGAATATCCAGCAATGTGTTGCCGCCACCACAAGCAGCATACCGGAATGTTTGCATTGGCATCAGCTTTTTGAATGGCGGATAAAACCAATTGATAACACTGTGAATAAATGTAACGAGGCTGTTGATCATAAAAGCAACAAAGGTAAAAGATTTGGGTTGTAGTTTAAGTATGGATGTATTTCACTTTTTTGTGCATGCACTAACACTGTTTTAGCCGTAGCTTTGCAAAAAAAGTATATGCGTTTACTAATGGTGTCTGCACTCTTTCTTCTCTTAAGCTGTAATAGCGGCGCCCAAACCGGTAAAGAGGTTACGGCCGATCAGTTTGAAAAGGAAATTCAACTACCCAATATCCAGCTGCTGGATGTACGTACGGCCGGTGAGTACAGAAGCGGCCATATCAAATCTGCACTTCAGGCCAATTGGAACGATCAAAGTGAATTTGCTGACCGAACCTCAGCCTTGGACAAACAAAAGCCGGTGTACATCTATTGCCTGAGTGGCCCTCGCAGCAGCGCTGCGGCAGAATGGTTAAAGGCCAACGGCTTTCAACAGGTAGTGGAATTAAGCGGAGGTTTTAGCAATTGGAAACGTAGCGGAAAAGCGGTGGAAGGAATGGCTGATGTAAAACAGATGACCATGAACGACTATCAACAACAAATTGCCGGTAAGGAATATGTGTTGGTAGATTTTGGAGCAGAATGGTGCCCGCCTTGCAGAAAGATGGAGCCCATCGTGAATGATTTTTTGGCGAAGCAAAAGGAAATTTCGTTTTTTAAAATCGACGGAGGTATACACACTGATTTGATGAAGCAACTTAACGCAGAGGGGTTGCCAACGTTTATTCTTTTGAAAAACGGACAGGAAGTTTGGCGTCACAAAGGTGTTCTTACACCTGAGGAACTAAACAATGTTTGGACAAGTAAGAAATAGTAACTTTAAGAGAGAAGTAATATACAATGGAAACGCTTTCTGCCGATCAGAAAACATGGTATCGTAATTGGTTCAATTCACCTTATTATCATCAGTTGTATTTTCAACGAGATGAGCAGGAAGCAGCTGCATTTATTGACCGGCTGTTGTTAAAACTCAATCCCCTGTCCAATGCTTCGATGCTTGATGTGGCATGTGGCCGGGGAAGACACAGTATTCATCTTGCCTCGAAAGGTTATATGGTAACAGGGATCGACATCAGCGACGACAGTATTTTCGAAGCCAAAAAACATGAAACCGAAAAACTCGAGTTTTTTGTACATGATATGCGTCTGCCTTTTCGCATGAATTATTATAATGTGGCATTTAACTTCTTTACCAGTTTCGGTTTCTTCCGCACCCGTCGGGAGCATGATAATGCTATACGCACCATTGCACAATCATTAAAACCCGGCGGCGGTTTTGTAATTGATTATTTAAATGCGCATTATATCGAAAATCATTTGCAATACAAAAGCGAGTTTCAGAAAGATGATGTTACCTATTATATTACCCGTTGGTTAGATGAAACACATTTTTATAAAAAGATCGTGATTGAAGATGAGGCAAACCTCGAAGAACCACTTGAGTTTACAGAGAAAGTAGCCAAGTTTTCATTGGGCGATTTTAATGATATGTTTTCGTTTTATGATTTGCAGGTGCAGGAGGTATACGGCGATTATCATTTTGGCCCCTACCATGTAACAGATTCGCCACGATTGATTATTATCGCAAAAAAGGTGAAATAAATTACGGCTTCACATTCCCCTTTTTATTATTCAGCAACATCCAGCGTGATGATTCGTACAATGCAATTGTTTCAATTGCCATTTGCTTTTTTATACCTTCATATTTGTCTTTTGGTAATACCGGCGAATTAAAATGCAGAGGCACCAATGTATCTTTTTGCAGATTGAGATTGAGAATATAGTAGAACTCATTACTCAGCATGCCAATTTTGGCCTCGTCGTGATGAATAATAAATGCAAAATCTTTTCCGGCAGGCTTACGTAACAGATCACGACCAATTGTGCTGTTGGTATAAGGCTGATTCAATAGTCCGGCAATGGTTGGTAATACATCCACCTGACTCACTACTTCTTTCCTTTTTTCAGGTTTAATAAAACCGGGCGCATAAAACAACAACGGCACATGTTCATCCGTCAGCCGTTCATTTGTCCATGCATCAGGATACAAAGCTGTAGCATTTCCTTTTACACCGTGATCACCAATAAAAACAAACAATGTATTGTTGAACCAAGGCTGTTGCTTTGCCGATTGCATAAATTGCTGGATGCTGTAGTCGGTGTACAGCAATGCTTCCATCTCCTTTTGGGAATCAAACCCATATTTTTTCAACAACATAGGATCAACTTGTTTTGCAGCAACTGCAGCAGTATCTTCTGCAGGTATCACAAACGGACGGTGATTGTCGGCTGTTTGTATAATACTGAAAAACGGATTGGTTTGTTGCGATAAAACTTCATTGGCTTCGTTGAAAAGATTTTTATCACTGATGCCCCACACGTTGAACTTTGGACTTTTGTACATCCCTTCCTCATACAAGTGAAGTCCGTTCACATTGTTTACAAGCAGCCCTTTAAAGTTATTAAACTCACTATTGCCACCAATGAAATAGAATTTTTCATGATTGGTAAAGGAATTCAGTATCGTATGTTGATCGAGCGCTTCGATATTTCTCGTTGAGAATTTACTTAATTGTACATCGGGCACTCCACTCAACATGGCAAATACACCTCTTGCTGTTCCGAAATGCGGGGAAAAACATCGTTCAAACAACAATCCTTCATTTGCCAGCTGTTGCAGATAAGGTGTTGTATTAAGCGGATTGCCACTTAATCCTGTTTTATACATGCTGAGCGATTCGCAGATCACCAACACTACATTCATCGGTTTGGCCGGTTGTGTAAACGTTTCTCTGCGTTGAAAATTCAGCATGGTTGATTCCTGCGGCAGCTGCAACAACTGTTTCATTGTTTCAAACTGAATTTTTGCGCTGCCATCATCAGCAAATGGCTTTCGGAATCGTAGTGTTGTAAAGAAATTTTCCAGAGGGTTCAGCGCCAGGTAAGCTTTAAAATTATCGCCCAACTGAAACGCATCTTTCCACGTTAACGGTTTGGCCGGGTTGCTGCCCGCAACACCAATCAGGAGCAGTAACATCATCCAAAATGTCCGCAGTGGTTTAAACGGGTGACTTACTGTATGAACTTTACGATGGCTTCGTTGAAAAAAACGGTATAAAAGGTAAATGATCACCGATAAAAAAATAAATATCCAGAATAACGGATACGACTGCCAGAGCATACTCATGGAAATTGTAAAGTCTTCAATAAAGTTGAGAGCGCTGGCATTCAATCTTGTTTCCACGTAGTCAAAATGACCAAAATCGGCACCGAAAAAGAAAAGCAAAAAGCTGCTCATGACCACGAGATAAACAATCCAGAAACGTTTTGTTTTGGCTGTTTCAAAGGGGGAGAAACGTTGGAAACTTCCTGCGAGCAGCAAGGGTGCCAGCAAAATGCAAACCCAACGCAGATCGAAACGGATCCCCATCAGGAACGAAGGAATTGCGTCGGCAATGGAAACGTCATCGGGTCTGAATGAAAAAAAAGTCAATAAACGCATCATGCTGAAAAGCAGCATAAAAAACACAAACAAACGTAATACCCATCGTGAGGTTGGGGGTAACTGGAAGCGATGACCCATAGTTTCCTTAAGCAAAGGGCAAAAGTAAAAAGAATTCCCTTGATGCTCGTTTTATTCCATAAACGGTTTACTATATTTGACTGCAACATGCTGAAGCCAGTCATACAGTTCGACCGCTCCCTCTTCTACTACATCAATAATAAATGGAGCAATGATTTTTTTGATGCGGTAATGCCTTTTATTCGCAATCAATATTTCTGGGTACCTGTTTATCTGTTTCTGCTTGTGTTTGTAGTAACAAATTTCCGGACCAAAGCATGGTGGTGGATTCTTTTTTTTCTGGCAACTTTTGCATTGACTGATATGATCAGTACGCAGGTTTTCAAAACTTTTTTTGAACGGCCACGCCCCTGTGCCGATGCCATTACATCGCAAAGCGTACGTATGCTGATTCCATGCAGCTACAGTTATGGCTTTGTATCATCGCATGCCGCAAATCACTTTGGAATTGCTATGTTTTTGTTTGGAACAATGAAGCAATTTTCAAAGCGGTGGATTTGGCTGGTGTTTCTTTGGGCGTTTCTGGTAAGTTATGCGCAATTGTATGTGGGCGCTCACTTTCCATTTGATGTGATTGGTGGCTGTATACTGGGTTTACTGATCGGACAACAAACTTCCCGCATTTTTAACCGCCAGTTTGATGGTTTAGAGGTTAACTGATTGTTGTGAATAAAGGTCAAAAAAGTCGATTGACAAAAGCTTTGTACATTTGCCGCATATACTACAATGGAGATTTTTATATTATTCGTTCTTATTTTTCTGAATAGTTTGTTTGTGATTGCTGAAATCACATTGGTTTCTGCCCGCCGTTCACGTCTTGAAATGTTTGCTGCCAAGGGCAGCAGCAGTGCCCGCACTGCTCTTGAACTCGCCGAAAACCCGGAGGTTTTTTTATCGGCCGCCCAAATCGGAATTACGTTGATTGCTATTTTAACCGGTGTGTATTCAGGTGAAAAATTTGGCAAAGACCTGATGCCGGTAATTGAAAAAATTCCTTTACTGAATCTTTATGCCGAAAGCATTGCTACCGGGATAATAGTTGTAATCGTTACAATACTATCGATTGTTTTGGGTGAATTGATACCCAAGCGAATTGGATTGATGAATGCTGAAAAAATTGCCATGGCGGTAGCAAAACCAATGAAGGTGTTCGCTAAAGCAGTTCATCCGATTGTTTGGTTTCTCAACCGTAGCACCAATCTCATTTTCCGTTTATTTAATGTAAAAACAGTTTCCGATAATCAAGTTACGGAAGAAGAAATAAAGGCGATTATCAACGAAGGAACTGAACAAGGAACCATTGAAGAAGCAGAGCAGGAAATCATTGAACGTGTTTTTCATTTAGGCGACCGGAATATCACCTCGCTTATGACCCACCGGAACGATATTGTATGGTTTGATTTGAACGATACCGAATCGTCGATTAAAGAAAAAATCGTTAAAGAAACACACTCTATTTACCCTGTTTGTGACGGCGATCTGGACGATATCAAAGGATTTGTATCGATCAAGGATATGTATGTATCGGACGATTTTACATTGTTCAAGGATCTGATGAAACCTGCCTTGTTTGTTCCTGAAAACAATTCAGCCTATCAAATACTGGAACGGTTTAAGCAAGGAAAAATCCACAGTGCATTTATTGTAGATGAATATGGAAGTGTGCAAGGGATGATTACGCTGAACGATATCCTTGAAGCAATTGTGGGTGATATTCCAGAGCCACATAACGATGACTACGAGATTGTAAAAAGAGAGGATGGCAGCTATCTGATCGATGCACAAATTCCTTTTTACGACTTCCTTTCACGCTTTGAAAAAACCGAATGGATGAATGAAGGGGAGCGTGAATTTGATACGTTGGCCGGCTTTATCCTCCACGAACTGGAGCGAATTCCTCATGCCGGCGAAAAGTTCGATTGGAAAGGTTTTACATTCGAGATCATTGATATGGACGGACATCGGATCGATAAAATATTACTTCATGTGCCAGATGGCGTTGGAGATGAATAGCATTGGTAATCAATCTAAATGATACATTTGTTTCATATTTAGAGTAACACTGTTTTCCAAGTGCTTTTACACTTCTTTCTCAATTACATAAACAAGTGAGCTGCATTGTTCTTTGCGCATATATGCGTTTAAATTTGAAGAAAGACCATTCCATAAAGCCTTCAGGAAATTACCTTTCTTATACTTTTCACTAAGTAATGAAATATAGAAACTGTCGAGCCACATACGTCTTGTCTTGATCACCCGCAGGCCATGCCGCTTCATAAGTACTCTTATCGACTTCGGTGAAAAATGATACAAATGACGGGGTACATCATACGAAGCCCAATCGGCGCCATAAACAGCAGCATCTTTACTTGTATAATTCGGTACGGCTACAATGAGTTTTCCATTTGGCGCTAATAATTCTTTGATTCGTTGAATGGAAGCGTCCAGTTGGTGTACATGCTCTAACACATGCCACATTGTAATTACGCTGTAAGTTTCAGGTGGCAGGCGGAATAAATCTTCTGAAGGATAAATGTCGCAATTGTATCGTTTGATGGCTAATGTCCTTGCTTCGGGATCAGGCTCAAGACCAACAACGCTCCAGCCCGCTTTTACCATTGTATTGACGAATACACCCGTACCGCTTCCAATATCTAATAACATGCCCACTTTACGCTTCGACTCTTTTTTTACCAACCGTTCTTTTGACATCATTGTAAAATAACGGGCAATATGGTATAAGAGATTAACAAATCCCTTTTTTGTATTACTGTGTGAAATGTAAGCTGATGACTGATAATATTTCTGTATCGCAACCTCTGACGGAGCATCTAATGTAAAACGTAACCCGCACATACCGCATTCTGCAACAGCAAATTGCTCCCCGGTTACTGTATGGTCAGTTGCAGTAAAAACCGGTGAAAAACGATCATTTTTACATACCGGGCAGTATGTGTAGTTCACTTGTAGGTTCATAAATGGAGCAGTTCGTGTTTGGGTCATAGTTATTGCATTTTATACAGTAGAGGTGGCTCTTTCGGCGTCATTTCCTGCTCGTTTCCCTGCTTGTTCCACTGCTTTGAGTAATTCGTTGCGAAGTACAAAATAGCAACGAAAGCCGAGACGAACAATGCAATAGCAACCAGCCCCCAAATATTGAGTGGTTTCCTGTGCCTTTGCAACAGTAATTCCTCCATCTCAATGTTTGTTTTCTCCTTTTCCCCTACCCGTATTGAATGCTTCGTGTTTTTACGAATAATTTTTTCAGCAATAACCGGCGTCCCTATAATTGTTTCGAATGTTGATGTAAAATGAACCAATTGATTTTCTTCTTTCACAAATCGTCCAATCCCTTGCAATTCAACTTCATTTTTATAGTTCAATATACGTTTAAACTCGTCCGTAAAGTTTTGCCGCTGTATTTTTATTTCGTCCGAGGGTAGCCGTAACTCCTGTATCAACCATTCATCGAAGGTTGTATCTTCTTCGGCGTCTGAGGTGTAATGGAGAATTGCTTCAGGTGCATGCAGTAACCTGTTGGGAAAATCCAACCGTGCGGGCAATTGCTCAACCGAAAAACTTCCGATACCTTTTAAGGAAACCCTTTTGTGAGTAGAAAGAAACCGAACAATCAAATCAACCATCCTAATTCTGCTTTTGGTCAAAAGTAAGCCTTATTCCAGCAAGTAAATTAAATCCAACTACCTGGTAATTATTCCAGCGTTGATAGGTATTGTTGAAAATATTATTGAACTGCCCCCATACGCTGATAAGCGGATGCACCTTGAATTCCATGCCTGCATTCAGATCAAATACTGCCGGTAGCCGGGCACTGTTTCCGGCAATATCTTTTCGATAAACAGGGCCTTGCCAACCAAACAAATCGGTTTTAACCATGATTTTTTTTGTTGGTTGCCAACGTAAAGCAGCCGTTAACTCAATCGGAGTAATATGCCACGGTCTTGCTTCGTCCTGTTGTCGCACAAAATTGTAGATATCAATTTTAGCGGTTGCGTTGAATTGGTCCTGCAGCACAAAACCAACTTCCGATTGTATGTGTAACCCCTGAAGCTTTCCTTCACGCATCACTTCAAACAAACCGGGTTGAGTATGATTACTGAATAAAGGAAGATTCAGATATTCAATAAATCCCCCGAGCACCCGGTAATTAAATGAGTTGGCCACGGTTCCTTTGAACCCTCCATAAAACTCGGTGATACGGGTATTGTATTGCGACAAAGGTTGATTGATCCATGGGTTTTGTGAGGCGAGGAATTGATACGTATTCTTACGAACATGTCCTGTCCATCCACCAGTGAGGATTATCTTTTTTTCCTGTAAATGCACATCCACCAACACATCGGGTAAAACATTCAATTTTCCCTGATCCCAGGTAGGCCGAATGCCTCCTTTTATGAAAAGCCGGTTGGTTTTTAATACCGCAGCGGCATTGAGAAAGTACACATTGTTGCTGTAAGTGGTGCCGCCGGTAGGTGTGTAAGTTGTAAGATCAGCATTACCACGAATCAACATTCCAAAGCTGGTACCGAAACGAACATCAATCGGAACATCCAATATGCCGTTTGTTTCGGTTGATCGTGTATCGCTGAATACATTGATATTAATATCAGGATTATAACTGATCCCGAAACGGTTTACAAATGCATTGCGGACACCTGCACGTATATTGATGGTTTGAAATGGCTTTTTCAATGAATCATCTTTACTGCTTGCAAATACTGGATCGGGACCATACAAAAAGAAATTCTGGTTCTGATAACCTGCCTTGCCATATAGTTCCACTTGATTCAGTAATGTATTGATGTTGGCTGAAAAAGCAGTATTGCTGAAACGTTGTACACGTAGCTTTCCTTTTTGCGAAAGATGATTGGCAAATAAGGTGAAGTTGGTTTTCTTACCATCACCCAATGTAAAACCTGCGTCTACTAATGGTGTGTTGTAGTTGCCGTAGCCAACTTTTATATAATTACTGTTGTGTGCCTGTCCTGCAGAATCAATTTGCAACGGTAATGGTTTTAGTCCAACCGGTTGCAGGTTGAAAAATAAATTCTGCACCGGAATATTATAGGCAAGGTTGGGTGCACCTGTTTCAGGTGCTGGCGGTGTTGCATTGAAATTGAGCTTCACCGCATTTTTCAACACCGGTTTAAATGCTGAAATAATTTCAACCGATTGTTTCCTGGTTGTATCCTGCGCAATGGTTGCGCCGGTTGCTAAACACAATGCCAATGAAAATATAAATCGTTTGTTCATGTTCATGTAGTTCGTTGTTGATTCATCTGCTCTTTTCTTACTTCCAAGTTCACACTTTGTACTTCGTACTTTCTTCTATCCTTCTATTTTCGAATTGCGTTTTTCTTCGTCGATCACCTGTTGCAGTTTCGATTCAGCTTCCTGTTTCAATTGCGGGTTGGTTGCATTTTCCACAATACTCTGGAACGTGGCCTTTGCATTGAAGTAATCTTTCTGTTTGAAATAAATATCGCCCAGCATAATATAGGATTTGGTTACCCAGAAATCATACGAACCGCTTTTATTGATCACTTCAAACGCTGCTTTTTCTGCATTGGTGAAGCTGTTTAGATCGAAATAACATTTTGCAATTTCATAGCGTGCTTCGGCTGCCCACTCTCCTTTGTTAAGGGCAACTACAGCACGATACGATTGAATGGCCAAATCAAATTGTCCATTGATCTGATGGTTACGTCCCGTTACAAGATTTGATAATGCTTTGTCATCATTACCGGCACCTTTAGCGATCAACAGATCTTTTGCAGCATCTGCAGCCTGTTTGTATTCTTTTAGTTGATAATGACAACGCAATAATCCACGTAACGATTCTAATCGGCTTTCATCGGTTGTCGCAACTGTTCGTAATATTTCATAATAGGGTTGTGCTTTTGCATAATCCTGCAATTCGAAATAATAAGAACGTGCTGCTACAAATGCACTTTTTTCTGCAAACTGACTGTTGCCTTGCTTTGCCACATACTCGTATCCCGGCAATGCATTCTTCCAGTCTTTCCGCAACATGTAACATTCACTTCTGTTGTAATGTGCATTGATGGCATTGGCACCATTCGGGAAACGGGTGAGATAATTATTGATCTGTTCGATTGCACCTGTACAATCGTTATTGTTTACTTTGATTTCAACAGCAGCGTATGCTAGCGAATCTGCTTCGCTTGCCGACACATTTTTTCCGGTTGAACGGATAAACGTTTCGTACTCCTGCGGCCTTCCTGTTTCTACATAAATCGCACGGATATTTTCCAATGCAAAACCGGCTTCTTCACTGTTCGGGTATTGTTGTAATAGTTTTTTGTATTGATCCAGCGCTTCCTGATTTTTGTTGAGGTTATAGTAACAAACCGCCAATTGCAATAATGCTGTTTGTTTAAAGCCGGTGTTCTGCGGCGCACTGATCACATTGTTCAGATATGGAATTGCTGCCTGAAATTTTTCATCGGCCATATATGTTTTGGCGATCTCCATATTGGCATCGGGCACTAAGTTGCTGCGAGGATACAAGCGTTGCAATGTTGAAAGCTGGTCAACTTTTGTTTTACTGTTGTTGATACCCGCCAGCATGGCTTTTTGATACAATGCATAATCAGCATTCGGCCATGAATAATCCAATGCTTTTTGATACATGTTGGATGCCTGCGTGTAATTCTTCTGCATAAAATAGCAGTCAGCCAAACGGATATGTGCATCCTGATCAATGGGTGCTGAATTCAGCGCAATACGACCCACCGCTTTTTGAAAAAATCCTTGTGCCACTAAAAAATTTTCTTTCCGCAGGTAACAATAACCCATGTTGTAGTTGGCTTCTTTCACAGTAGCCTCTCCCATTCCAGCACTGCCGCTTTGTAAAAACTTATCGTAGAAACGTATGGCATCATCTAACCGATCGTTGCGATAAGCAATTTCACCTTTCCAATAATTTGTTAATGGCAACACAGGTGCATTGAATGGATCTTTCAGGATTTTATCCAGCAGTTCATCGGCTCTGTTCAATTGACCATCATTGATCAACTCCGCTGCCCTGCCGTACAACATGCGGGGATATAATTTTTTGGTTGATTCAGATGGATCGGTCAACGATTCCATTAGTGTGATGGCATCTTTATAATTGCTGGTTCCGGTAAGTAATCCAACCAGTAATTCTTTTGCTTCCTTATTATAGGTACTGCGTGGATATTCATTTAGAAAGCGTTTGAATTCACTGATGGCCACGCCTTGATAGCCCAGTTCATACGAAAGCTTGGCATAGTTAAACAGCGAAACTTCCCGCTGTTGCTGATTACTGCTGTTAGCCGCACAAAAAGCAAATGCATTCCGTGCATTTTCTTTTTGATTGGTTTTTAAATAAGCATCACCTAACAGATACATGGCACTCTGGCTCAATGAATCTTCGCCGCCACTTAGTTGTTTAAAGCCATCAATTGCTTTATTAAGTTGATTGGCTTGGTAATACGAATAACTTAACTCATATAGATCCTGTCTTGTAACTTTTTCTGCTTTGCTTACATATGCTTCCAATAATGGCAGTGCACGTGCATAATCTTTCTTTTCAAAGTAGGCATGGCCCAGCAGTTGCTTCATTTCAAGATCATACAAAATGTTGGGACGCTTTACTGCCTCTTCGGCAATCTTGATGGCTTTGTCTTTTTCACCACGGAAATAATAGATGGAAGCAATATAGAACGGAACGATCTTACCATACTCCGGATGGCTTTGTACTTTTTCAAAGGAGCTTAATGCTTCATTGTATTGTTTGTCGTTGTAGGCAATAAAACCATAGAAATAATTGGCATCGAGATAATGCTTATCGTCTGGCAATTGCCGAATGGTATTAAATAAAGGCTTCGCTTGTTGGTAACGCTTTAAATGAAAATAAGCATAACCCATGCGAAACTTCGACTCGGATATTTGTTCATTATTTAAACTGGCAATTTCAGCACGTTCATAAAATTCCAGCGCTTCTACAAACTCCTGTTTCCGGAAATAATAATTGGCCAAATGAAAACTCAATTGCTGGGTACGAGGCATGTTATGCACTACCGTAATAAATTCCCTGCTCGGCAACACAGCACGTTCATCGTTTTGTTGTAACCCGCATGCCAATAAATAAAAATCAATTTCCTGTACCTGAATACCTTCGTTTAGAACGTTTGAGCTCTGCACTTCCTGCTTCAATTCCCGGAGGAGTGGCATAGCCAGACTAAACTGATCGTTCAAAAAATATTCCTGGGCTTGCTTGAATTTAGCATTGGGATCGTTGTTCACAGCTGTTACCTGTGCGGTTGACAGCAATGTAAAACAGGAAAAGAAAGACAATAAAATGTAAGTTATGCGGCTGTTCATTGGCGGGTAAACGTTCATCTTTAGTAAATATTTTAACCATTCTCTTAAAGTCCGTTCAGCGGGCTAAAGGTAACTTGTCCAATACTCTTTCAAACACCATTCCAGATTTTTGTGGATAAAAGTCTGCCTTCCGTTAATTTCGCAACCAGAAATCAATATTCACTTGAAAGAAACGCTCCATTGTAGTGTCGTTTCATTCTTATAACTAAACTACAACGTTCGTATGAAGAAACTCTTATCGATCAATTATTCAGCAACTGCTTTTAACATTTCGTTCTTATTATTACGTGTGATTTTTGGCATCAGCATGTGCGTAAACTATGGTTACGATAAGCTGGTAAACTTTGCAGACAAGAAAGACAGCTTTGTAAATCTGTTTGGAATTGGCAGTACAGCAACACTTGTATTGGTTGTATTTGCTGAATTCTTTTGTTCCATCTTTGTAGCTATTGGTTTGTTCACACGCTTTACTGTTCTTCCATTGATCATTGCAATGGGCTATGCATTTTTTGTGTCGCATAACAGTGGTCTGTTTGCCAAAGGCGAAACAGCAGCATTGTATTTAACCGGCTTTTTTGCCATTCTTTTATGTGGCCCCGGACGTGCAAGTGTGGACGGAATGATCAAATAAAATAGTGCAACCTATCTGTTGCAGCCTGCAATGTTTACAACTGAAACAACGATACGTGTACGCTATTCAGAAACAGATCAAATGAATGTGGTATACCATGGTAACTACGCTCAGTATTTTGAAGTGGCAAGGGCCGAAGCGATCCGTGAAATGGGGTTTACGTACAAAGAAATGGAAGAGATAGGAATTGTAATGCCCATTGTAGAACTGCATACCAAATTTCTACGTCCGGCGAAGTATGATGATTTGCTCACGATCAAAACGCAGTTGCGTGAATTGCCAACCGATCACAGGATCGAATTTCATCATGAAGTATTGAATGAGGAAGGTAAACTGTTAACGATCGGCAGAATTGTATTGTATTTTTTAGATGCGAAAACAATGGCACGTTCAACAATGCCTGTTGAATTAACCAAGCATCTTACACCCTATTTTACAACGGTCTGATGCAGCTTGTACTTGTGGCCGCTTTCAGTTAACTTTAAAGTATGGAAAATACAGTAAAGGAACCGGCACCGAAATACAATGTCATTTCACCAACGGAATACCTGGAAATGGAACGTGCTTCTGATGAGAAGCATGAGTATTTTGATGGACAGGTTTATAATATGAGTGGAGCCAGTCTGAAGCACATTAAAATTTCAGTAAATCTCACAATCCAGATAGGCAAGTTTCTTGAAGACAGCGATTGTAATGTGTTAACAGAAAACATGCGAACCACAAATTCAGACAGAAGCGCATATATGTATCCCGATGTGACCATTGTTTGTGGAAAAGAAGAGCTGGAAGATGACAAGTTTGATACGCTGTTAAATCCTTCCGTTATTTTTGAAATACTTTCACCATCCACTCAAAACGTTGATAAAGGCCGAAAACTTTTATACTATCAGCTAATCCCTACACTCAAGGAATATTCCATGATTGACACAATAAAACAGCGCATTTACATAGTGCAGAAACAAAGCGATGGGAAATGGGTTTATAATACACCGGTTGAAGGCGATGAAAGTATTTTCATCGAAACCATTCAACTCTCCCTCCCACTCTCAGCTATTTACAAAGGAACAGGCATTTAATTATTATGAAGAATCAACAAATCTATGCCTCCATCATTACCATTGGAGATGAATTATTAATTGGTCAAACGATTGATACCAACAGTGCCTGGATGGCGCAGGAGTTGAATAAGATCGGCGTGTGGGTCAAGCGTCGTGTGGCGGTTGGTGATACAAGAGAGGAAATATGGCAGGCGTTGGATGAAGAAGCAGCATCCTCTCACATCATTTTGATTACCGGTGGACTGGGGCCAACAGCTGATGATATAACAAAACCTTTGCTCTGCGATTACTTCGGCGGAAAAATGATCATGAACGAAATGGTGTTGGAGCATGTAAAAGCTATTTTTCGGACGCTCGACCGCCCAATCATTGAACGGAATATGAAACAAGCTGAAGTTCCTGATGTATGCGAAGTACTTATGAACAAACGTGGTACCGCACCGGGCATGCTGTTTCGAAAAGGTGATCGTATTTATATCTCTATGCCGGGAGTGCCACATGAAATGAAAGGCATTATGACCGGAAGTGTATTGCCATTAATTCAACAGGAATACACACTGCCTTTTATTCTGCACCGTACCTTGTTAACGGCTGGTGTTGGCGAATCATTCATTGCAGAAAAAATTAACCAGTGGGAAATGGCATTGCCAGGCGCATATTAAACTGGCGTACTTACCAAATTATGGTATGGTGCGTTTGCGTTTAACCGCTACCGGTACACAAAAAGAACTATTGGAAGAAGAACTTGATCAACAATTCGCACAGTTACAAGAAGAAGTACGTGAGCATATGGTGGTAAATGAAGATATGCCGCTGGAAAAAGCATTGGGACAACTATTATTGAAACGAAAAAAATCCATGGCAACTGCTGAAAGTTGCAGCGGTGGATACATTGCACATTTGATTACAGCCATACCAGGGTCATCAGAATATTTCAAAGGAACGGTGGTTGCTTATGCGTACGATGTAAAAGAAGATATACTGGGCGTGCAACACACAACACTGGAACAAAAAGGTGCCGTTAGCGAAGAAACAGTTACTGAAATGCTGCTGGGTTTGTTACGACAAACTACGGCCGATTATGGGATAGCCACCAGTGGCGTGATGGGACCCGGTGGTGGAACAGATGATAAACCCGTGGGCACTGTATGGGTAGCGGTTGGTTCAAGGGAAAAAATGACAGCGAAGAAATTATACTTTCGATTCGACCGGCTGCGGAACATTGAATTAACGGCTGCCAATGCCATGTTGATGCTGTTCCAGTTTATTGAGGGAGAGGAAGATAAATAAGTGTCCAATCCTTACCTTTGACGCCTATTAACGATTGTTTGTCCAGGTTAGCTGTGGATTAAAGTAGCATACAAGTGTCGAGACGCTGTTGGTCTCGATACCGAACAAAGCTTCAGCATGCGATGCAACCACAGGAGAACAGAATAACTGTTGCTGGTCAACAAAAAATAAAACATCAAATTATTATGGCTTTAGTTGATTTAGTAATGCCCAAACTCGGCGAAAGTATTATGGAAGCAACCATTTTACGTTGGCATAAGCAACCGGGCGACAGTATTAAAATGGATGAAACGGTGCTGGATATTGCAACCGATAAGGTTGACAGTGAAGTACCCAGTACTGCTGAAGGTGTGTTGAGTGAAGTATTATTCAGCGAAAATGATGTGGTGCCCATTGGTGCTGTAATTGCCCGTATTAAAACTGGTGCCGCTGAAGCAACAACATCTGCACCTACTCCTGCCCCAGCTCCGGCGCAGGTTGTTGAATCAGTGAACGCAGAAGTGATCGACGAAGATATTCCTTACCAACCAGCAGGTGCTAAAGTGAGTGCTCCTTCCAATACCATTCGTTTTTATTCACCGCTTGTATTGAATATAGCTGCACAGGAAGGTATTGGTATGGCTGAACTGGAAAAAATTCCCGGAACAGGAAATGATGGCCGTGTTACAAAAAAAGATATTCTCCAGTATGTAAGCACAAGGAAAGGTGGAGGGTTTAAGGTGGAAGCTGAAAGCAAAGAAGAAGTATTGGTTGTACCGATGAATAGAGTTGAACAATCGGTTCAACAGCAACAACCCACTCCCACCCCATCAATGGCACCGACTGTTTACAGTGGTAATGTGGAGATCATTGAAATGGATCGTATGCGGAAGTTGATTGCCGACCATATGGTGCGAAGCAAACAAACAAGTCCGCATGTAACAAGTTTTACAGAAGCAGATGTAACCAACCTGGTACAATGGCGTGATAAGATGAAGAAAGAGTTTGAAAAACGTGAAGGAACAAAGATCACGTTTACTCCATTGTTCATTGAAGCAATTGTAAAGTGTATCAAAAAATATCCGCTTGATTAACAGTTCTGTTGATGGCGACCGCATTATTGTAAAGAAAGATATCAATATTGGTATGGCAACGGCTTTACCAAGTGGTAATTTAATTGTACCGGTGATCAAGAATGCAGATCAATTGAATCTTGTTGGCTTAACCAAACAAGTGAACAACTTAGCTGATAGTGCACGCAACGGTAAATTAAAAGCAGATGATACAACGGGTGGTACTTTTACAATGACCAATGTTGGCACATTCGGCAGTTTGATGGGCACTCCTATTATTAATCAACCACAGGTTGCTGTGTTAGCCGTTGGTGCTATCAAGAAACGTCCGGTGGTGATTGAAACACCACATGGTGACAGCATTGCCATTCGCCACATGATGTATTTAAGTATGAGTTACGATCATCGGATTATTGATGGCAGTCTCGGTGCTACATTCTTAACTGCAGTGGCAAATGAGTTGCAGAATTTTAATCCTGACAGAGATTTATAATCGCATTAATTCAATAAACAAAAATCCCGGTTCAGTTGAATCGGGATTTTTTATGTAGCTCAATTAAAAAGTTCTACGTTCAAACGTATACTTTTTTCCTTTTCGTTTGATGAGGAAGAGGTTGTTGTATTCTGTCTCTGCAAGATCAGTTAAGAGTGATTGCCCCATCATTTTATTCACCAGGTCATCCACTGTATTTGAATGGCCCACGAGCAGAACATTTCCCTTTTGAATTGTTTTTACACGGGTAATAAATTGATCAACGGTATCTTTTGGTGAATATAATTGTACAGGAATTCCTTTTGCATCACTCAATGGTTTGGCTGTTGATTTTGTACGGATATAAGGCGTTGAAAAAATAGCGGCGAATGATTTATCCTGCAATAATGTTTTCAGGTTTTGTGCCCGTTGTTCGCCTTCTGCACTCAATGGAACATCGCTGCTCATGTTTGCATTGGCTGCCGCTTTTTCTGCATGGCGTACAATGTAATAGGTATTCCGGCTGCACGATGTAAACAGGATGAGGCATAAACTAATCGTTAAAATTGATAAACCATTTGATTTTGCGGCAATTGACATGAAACAAGGTTTTTAATTATTGAATGTGTTTTGTAAATTTAAGGAACAAAAACCCAGTAAACCCCTCAAGTATGAAGACTTTATCCGAAACCTGGTTTGCCGATGGCTTCATTGATTTTGAGCTGAAGAAGTACACCCTGCTCGCCTATTTACAGGAAGTGAATAAACATTTCAATGAAACCAAACTCTATCCGCAATTGGCCGATGTGATCTTTCATTATAATAATCTTGTGGCCTTTCGTGAAAATAAAAAATACCTGCAGGAGCAGTTTCCGAAAAAACTCACCGGTATACAAATTGAAAAACTGCAGTTGCTGTATGAACAGATGATCGAAGACGATGAACTGATGCAGGAGCTTGAAACGATCATGCATTATTCCATTGCTACAATGAAATCCACCATTTCGAACGGAACCGAAATTTATGAAATGGTGGAACAAAGCATTTCCATTGCGCCGATCGGTCTCCTCCCGCTCGATACCAGAGAAGGTTATTTGTTCTTGCGAAGTGCGACTGAAAAACAAACAAAAGTATATCAATATCGTCTCAGCTTTTTTGAACGACACGATGAACAATACCGCACACTTAAGACCAGCTTTGTTGATTCATGGATGAGTAATATTGTAAACACCTACGAAAGTATTAAAGGCGAACTCATTCGTAATAAAACAGAATTACCAAACCCCGCTGTGTACAGTATTGAAACAAATCTCTCCTACCCCGTTGAAGAAACATTTCTGCCAATTGCTAAACGGAGATTTGTGAAATTCTTGAGTGCAGCGTAAGACTGTTTGGTTTTAAAACAAAAGCGGCACAATCCTTTTAATTGTGCCGCTTTTACTATTTATACTTTTCTTATTTCACAATATCAAATCCCCAATCAATTCCTTTGTTCACTGCAGGTACTCCTTCTTTCATCCATACAGGCATTGGAGCTCCTTTCAGGTAGTGATCAAAGAACTGGCTCAAACGAACAGAAAGATCTTTTCTGTTTCTGCGTTCAACCAGATTATGATCTTCATCGTTGTATTGCAGGAACCATGCTTTCTTATCTAAGCGACGTAACGCTGAAAAGAATTCAATGGTTTGATACCAGGGCACAGCACCATCTTTATCATTATGCATCAACAACAATGGTGTTGTTACTTTATCTGTTTTGAACAACGGCGAATTTTTGGTATACAGATCAGGACGTTGCCAAGGCGTTGCACCTAAACGTGTTTGTGAACGCTCGTATTGGAACTGTCGGCTGATGCCTGCTCCCCAACGGATACCGCCATACGCACTGAACATATTTGCCACTGGTGCACCTGCACCTGCTGCTGCGAACATTTTGGTACGTGTAACAAGATAGGCAACCTGATAACCACCCCAGCTTTGCCCTTGAATGGCCATCTTTGTGCTGTCAACAAATTTCATTTTGCTGAGATACTTACCCGCACTCACAACAGAGTTGTATGCACTTTCGCCCGGCTCACCATCTTTGTAATAAATGTTCGGATCAAAAACGAGGTAACCGTTACTGGTGAAATAGGCAATGTTGATGGTTGATGCACTTGGTGCAGGTGTGCGATAACTGTAACGTGTATCTGCATTTCGCTCATAGAAATAAAAGATCACCGGATATTTTTTGTTGGGATCGAAATTCTCCGGCTTGAACAACAAACCTTCTGATTCTTTACCATCAAACATTTTCCATTTATGTAATTCAACGGTATACCAGTTGTAATCTTTCTGTTGTTCATTAGCTGAACTCAATTGCTTAGAAGCTTTATGATTCTGTGCAGTACTCAATGTGGTTGAAAAAAGACTGCCACTCATTTGCGGTGTCATGGCTGTATATACGAGCACATCACTATTTTTCCCTTTCAATACACTACCACTATTGATCACAGCAGGATTGGTTATAGCCATCGACTCATTGAGTGCAAAACTGCTGCCCAGCTTATGAGTCATTAAACCGTATCCTTTTTCTTTATTATCAAAAACGCCGAGCAGCAATGTTTGACCGTCTTTTACAAAACGTTCTTCACGATCAAGCTCGCTGTAGCGGAAGGTCAATTGTTTTTTGCGACCAACGCCATTTGTAATGCAAACAGGCTTTTCTTTTCCTGTTGGATCAACTTTCCAAATGTCGAACTTATCATACACATACAATGCTGCATCATTTTCATGCCAGCCCATAACACCATGTGGCGGCGGATCATCCGGATGGTCGTCGTCTTCATCATACAATGGCACTTTAATATCTTTCGTAAGCACAGCTGTTTTACCAGTAGCAACATCATACGCTACATATTGATGCGCTTTCCAATCGAACCAGGCTACAAATTTTCCTTTTGGCGAAATGTTGCCACTGCGTATTTTCTTAGCGATGAGTTTACGCTCACCTGTTTTTACATTCACCAGGTACACATCGCTGTAGTTGTGTTGCTCCCACTGGTTTTGTTTGCGGTACGGTTTGCTATAAAATCCTACAGCAACGTCTGCATCATCTTCATCAGTAGTTGTTACACGATCCAATGTTGCATCACTCAACATGGTAACTGCAGAAGCATCACCATATAAAACAGCGAGGTGACTTCTGCGTAATTCCATATTCAGTTGAACCAATTGTTGTGGTTGAAGCTGATCATCATTGTAATGCCAGATATCGAGACGTGCTGTTTCAAAGTCTACCAACGATGTATCTTTCGGCTGACGAATAGGTGCTAAGCCAACGTATAAACGGTCTCCTTTCTTACTGAATTTATTTTGATAATCGGGACTAACTGTTAATCCTGATTGTACACCAGCAGTATTGCGGTCAACTCGTAACCGTGCACTATCCATTCCCGGTTTAAAATACCAGAGTTTATAAAACTTACGCAATGCTTTGCTTACACTATCACGTTCTGCAACAAATGCAAGTTGAGTACCGGCAACATCCATTGCATAATTCTTTGCATCATTAAAACCTTGGAAAACTGTATCTACTTTTCCAGTAGCGGTATTCATCCAAAGAACAGCAGGTTTACCCAATGTGTCGCCATTCTTTTTGCTTGTTTCAATGATCAATGTATTCCCGTTTTCACTGAAATAATATTCATTTACCAGCTTAAACTTTTTTTCTTCGCCGGTTTGTGTATTGCGTAACAACTAAGTTCGGTTCCTTCTTCTACAGGTTCGCCAGCGGGTCTTGCAGGAGGTCTTGCTCCACCCTTTGCCGGTTGTAACACCATCAAACCTTTCGTCTTTGCTTCATTCGCTTTGTTCTTTAAGCTGTCAGCTACACGCATCAACGAATCGGCCATTGAAACCATTTTGTTGATCTGAGTAAGCGAATCGGGTTTCGCAGCTGGCTTTGGTGGTTCAGGTAAAGCCTTATCCATATGATAAGCTACCCAGCCGTTTCCTTTCTCCGGTGTTTTAAAGGTTTTTACACGTGCCACTTTCCACACATTCTCTTTTCCGAATTCAAAAATTGCCAAACTATCTTTTGGCATATCATCGGGACGTTTCTTTTTGATTCTTGCATCACGTGTGTCTTTGAAAAGCGGACGGATCTTGAAGATCACAAAACGACTGTCGTTGGTAATAATGGAACTGTAACCCCGGGCCACCGTTTTTTTATAGTTACCGTCAGTGGATTGAATAATGAGGTCGCCATCGCCCTCCTGTGGGTTCACCATGTACACCACCCATTTGCCATCATCGCTGATCTGGGCGCCTTGTACACTTTGCCAACGATCGTACACGGAATGATTGAGAGGCTTTTTTTGCGCTGAAATTTGTTGCACAGCGATAATTGCCAGCAACAGAAAAAACATTTTCTTCATAACAGTATTGTTTGGAATGGGAAAGTAACGGAAAGTTCAGAAAAAACTGTCCGGTTTTTATAAGTGGTGAACCTGAAGGATGGAATTACTTGCTGGTCATTGTTTCGATGCCGTTCAGGTCAGAATGATAAAGATCCAGTTTCTGCAAAAGCATTACAATTGTTTCCCGCTCCTCTTTACTCAAATCGCCAAGCACATCTTCGATCTGATCGAGCTCACGAAAAAGCTGCAACAATTGTTTCGAACCCTTTGCTGTAAGTGTGATCAGTTTTACACGTTTATCAACCGGATGGCTTTGTTCTTTAATATGTCCTTTTACAACCAACCGGTCGATCATTTGCGAACCCGCAGCAATTTCAGAAATGGTTTGCTTTAGCACTTCTACTTTGGGCTGAGGCTCTTTGCCGAACAAATGTCCCATGATGATAAACTCTTCGAGATTTGAAAAACCGGTTTTTTTCAAACGTGGCTTCATCTTCACTTTTACAAACCGGTACATACGGCCTATCAGCATTCCTGCCAAAGCAGAATCAGAATAAAATGTAGTTGGGGCGGCAGGCTCATTGCTTACTAACGGTTTTTGTCCGGCAAGTAAATTTTCTTCATTCTTGATCAGCCATACTCCAAAAGCAGAATAACTCTGTTCATTCTTTTCCAGAACAAATCGGTTCCAGAGTTGTAACATATCTGTTTGCATAAATCAAATATACATTTTATTATAAAGTTTAAATAATTTATTTAAATAATTAAATAGTTTATATATTTGCCGCTCGAACTACTAAATATGAAAAAAATACTTCTTCCAATTCTGATCGCTCTTTTTCCATTTGTGGCTATTGCACAAAATAAAGGCATTATTGCTGGCACTGTCGTTGACAAATCAACACAACTTCCGCTGGATGCTGTTTCCGTAAAAGTTGAAAACACTGAATCTGGTTCGGTCACTGATTCACTGGGGCGTTTCCGCATCAGTAATATCGATCCCAAATCATACAATATTGTTTTTAGTAAAGTTGGTTACAAGGCTTATACGATCTACAATATTGTTCTTACCTCCGGTAATGAAACAAGCGTTACTGTTGAACTGGAAGAAGAAATTAAATCGATTGGAGAGATAACCGTTACAGGGAAAAGAACGGCAAAGGTTGCCACACTCGAAACTCCTTTGAGTGTACAACGTTTAACTACAGAAGAAATTAAAGCCAACCCTGGCGGCAACTTCGATATCAGCCGTGTGATCAATACTCTGCCCGGTGTTGGCGGAACGGCCGGTAGCGTTGGTGGTTTTCGTAATGATATTATTATTCGTGGTGGCGGACCCGGTGAAAATGTATTTTATTTAGATGGAATTGAAATTCCGGTGATCAATCACTTTGCTACCCAAGGTGCAGGTGGCGGACCAACAGGCATTTTGAATGTGAGTTTTATTGAAGATGTGAAACTCAGTTCTTCTGCGTTTGATGCCCGTTTTGATAACGCACTCAGCAGTGTATTTGAATTCAAACAAAAAAGAGGAAACACAAATCGTGTACAGGGAAATGTTCGTTTAAGTGCAACGGAACTTGCAGCCACATTAGAAGGACCTTTAAGCAAAAATAAGAAAACAACATTCCTTGCAAGTGCACGCCGAAGTTATCTGCAGTTTTTATTTCAAGCGCTGGATCTTCCAATTCGCCCCAACTACTGGGATTTTCAATACAAAGTGACGCATCAGTTTGACAAGAAAACGACATTGACTGTTTTAGGCGTTGGTGCGATTGATGAATTCAGCTTTGCAGCACCATCTGAAGCCACACCAGAAAAATTATACATCCTCAACAGCAACCCCAACATCAATCAATGGAATTATACCGTGGGTGCCGCATTAAAACGGACTATTAAAAATGGCTTCTGGAATCTGGCCATCAGCCGAAATGCATTCAACAACAACATTACAAGATTTGAAGATAACCTCAACCCTACTCCTGCGCAACAATCATTAGATGTTACATCGAATGAAACAGAAAATAAATTACGATTTGATGTAAACCAAACCTTGAATGGATGGAAGTTGAGTTATGGTGCTGTTGTACAAAATCCACAATTCAGTAACGAAGGTTTTGCACGTATCCGTGCAGAAGTGAGAGATACATTAGGCAATCTTGTTCAACCTGAAGTGAAAGCCAACTTCAATACATCGAAAAGTTTTTTAAAGCTGGGTGGATTTGTACAGGCAGGCAAACGTTTCTTTGATGATCGTTTAGGCGTGAACGTTGGTGTACGAATGGATGGAAATACATTTACGGATGAAGGAATGAATCTGTTTCAAACATTCAGTCCACGTGTGGGCTTAAGTTATGTGTTAAGCGATCAGTGGACAGTGAATGCAAGTGTAGGCCGTTACTATCGTTTGGCTCCTTATACTATTCTCGGTTTTCAGAATAATAACAGCAACTACGTAAATCGTGATGCAAACTATCTGCGCAGCGATCATTATGTGGTGGGATTTGAATATTTACCGAAGAACACGACACGCTTTACCATTGAAGGTTTTTACAAACAATATGGCAATATGCCGGTGAGTGTTCGTGATGGAATTAACCTTGCAAACAAGGGTGGCGATTTTAATATTTTAGGTAATGAAGATATTGTGAGCACAGGAAAAGGACGAACCTATGGCGTAGAGTTTTTTGCACAACAGAAATTAACGAAGCGTTTCTACGGCGTATTCAGTTACACATTATTTATTAGTCAATTCAGTGGTGTGGATGGAAAATATGTTTCGAGTGCATGGGATAACCGTCACCTGTTGAGTGTAACATGGGGTTATAAATTTCCACGTAACTGGGAGCTTGGGTTGAAATTCCGTTACCAGGGTGGCGCTCCGTTTACACCGTTTGATGAAACGGCAAGTCGCCAAAATTATCTAAGCACAGGTGAAGGCATTCTTGACTATGCACGGTTAAATCAAAACCGGTTGACTGCTTTCTATTCAAGTGATGTGCGTATTGATAAGAAGTGGAATTTTAAACGCTTAACGCTGGATGTATTTCTGGATGATGAGTAATTGGTACGTTGCAAAAATCCGGTGTTTCCGCAATACACGTTTCAACGTACAGCCAATAACAGTGGCTTTGCAACAACAAACGGACGACCTGTGTGGCAGATGGAAGTAATGCGATTCCTGTTATTCTGCAGAACAACGATCCAAGTGTAACGCCAACGATTGGATTTATTATTGAGTTCTAAACTTAAATACAAAGTAAGAGGTAAGAAGTACAGGATACTAAAGCAATTGAAGTAAAAATCCAACTGAAGTACGCCAATCGTACCTCTTACTTCTTGCCTCACACTTCTCTTCTCCTGCCATACCCGAATCGTTTGTATCAACACGCTGGCAACGATCAGCGGAACACCCCAGTAGATTCCCTTACCTAGATCGTTGTTTTCGTTGTACAATAAGAATGCGAGCAGAATGCCGTACACCGGTTCAAGATTGTACGTAAGGTTAGCCGTAAACGGTGATATTTTTTTCAATGCATTCACAGATAATTGAAAAGCCGGTGCTGTACAAGAACAATGCAAGCATCAACAACCAGAACCAATCACTCAAAGTCGGAATATATTTTGCAGCCGGAGAAAATTGCAGATACAACGGCAACAATAAACTCAGCATTAACCATCCCCCACCCAATTCGTACATGGTTAAGTTAGCAGCAGGAATATGTTGAATCAGTCGTTTATTAAATATGGGAAATAAAGCCGATAAAAAAGCAGCAGCAACGCCAAGCAAAATGCCTGTTTTTTTATAGTCGGTATCAAATAAAAAATGAGATAGATACCCAGCAATACCATTAATCCCAACAATACCTCTACAATATCAGATCTTGGTTTATCGAAAAGTGGTTCAAGGAACGCCGTGAACGAACCGGTGGCTGCAAAACGAACCGAGTGCAATAGATACGTTTGCATACTTTATACTGCCATAAAAGAATACCCAATGCAAAGCAATGAGTACTCCAATGCCAATACATTGTATAATGTCCGTTCAATGCGGATCGATTGTTTGAATGAAAAAAATAAGCAGCAATAAGAAAGATGAAAGCAACATCCTGTACCACACCAGCCAGCCTCATTCAACTCAATGAAACGGCCAAGCACACCTGTAAATCCTGCTAAAAAAACAGCAGCATGCGAGTATAAAGACTTTGGTAGTGGGATGCATTAGAGAGATCAATGATTGCTTTGTGCAATCACTTCTTCAGATGAATATTTGGAAGCGATTCGCCTGTTTCTTGATCTTTTGATGATGGATCTTTGAAAAGGCTTGCCAGCGGAGTTTCAATTACACCAAGAATACCTTCCTTCACAATGCCTTTGTTCATTTTGCTGGCACCAAGTTTCGATAGACAACGTGATCGGCATTCTCTTGATCTTGAACTTTAACTTCCATGTGGCAAACTTCATTTCGATCTGGAATGCGTAACCAACAAAATGAATTTTATCAAGATTCAGTGCTTCCAGCAGTTCTTTTCTGTAACAAACGAAACCAGCTGTGGAATCCATTTACACCAGCATACCCAGGTGATGAATCTTGTATATAGAGATGCGCCTTTTGAAAGCAGGATACGGTTTTGCGGCCAGTTGGCAACAAGCACCACCGTTAACATATGGACTACACAAATTGCAAGATCCAACACGGTTTTACAGGCATCAACCAAACGTGCAAGATCACGATTATGACTGAAGTCGGCATCCATTTCGCAAATAAACCTGGTATCCTTTTTCAATGGCCCATTTAAAGCCATGAATATCGGCTGTACCTAATCCAAGTTTGCCGGTACGTTCTTTCAATAAATAATTTGATTCAGGAAAGAAGGCTGTAATTGCTTTACAATTTGTGCAGTTCCATCAGGAAGAACCATCATGATGAGCCAATACATGAAAACCTTGATGCAATGTAAAAACGGCACGGATAATATCTTCAATATTTTCCTTCTCGTTGTAAGTGGGTATAATGACGAGTTTCTCCAATCTGAATGTTTGCGTTGCAATTTCATTGATTTAGAAACCTTGGACGGAACTTTCTTATAGATATAAAAAACGTTTAGTTCTTAACATACGTTCAATATTTCGGTGAGCTTTTGTTTGGTATGGAGTGGAAAATCCCCTTTCATCATCCAGTCATAGTACTGTGGTTCCTGTTTCAATACCAACGTTCCAGGTTTGCCTTTGTGTTTTCCAAAGTTGAACACTTCCGACGCCGTTGTCCATTATAAACCTGCGTGCAAAATCAACAATCTGGTCCTCACCTGTAAACTTTACACAATGGCATCAACGCTTGCACCCATTTGCGGATAACGCTTCACCTGCGCTTCCAACACTTCCCAAGTTGCAATGCATCTACTTCTGCACTGTGAGCACCATCCAGTATTTTATCACAATAAAATTTATAAAGCTTCTTGTCACTGAGAGTTCGTTGCTCCATCGATTTGTTGGAAAACCATGCACATAGAGCAGGGAGCAATGATTCAATTGTATGTCCAAACCTGCACGCAAATCTAGACCAATAGCGGAATGTCGAACCAATACGGAATTATAGCCTGCAATCACAATTGGCCATAAACATTTAATTTCGTTAGCGGCTTGTTTGAATGTAGGCGCATCTTTCACCATTTCATTGCTGATGCCGTGTACGTCTGTTGAACCCGGAGGAATCGGCATTTCTGGGTTGCTAATCGGCTTCCACTAACCAGACGGCTTCCATCGGGCATAATTTTCACAATAGCGATTTCAACAATCCTGTCGCTGCTGATATTTATACCGGTGGTTTCAAGATCAATTACGGCTACATCGGAGCAGGCTTAGTTGTAAACTCATACTATTGTACCCGGTTTGAGTTATTGCTGTCAAAACCCATCGAAATCTGTTGGCTCATGCGCAAAAATAACTAAAACAAAGCCACTATCAGATACTGAAATACACCTAATGAACGTTTAAGGAGAGAGTAATTTCGATGAAATTCTAAAAAACTTTGGTTGATTTGCAGGACCTAAATCCGTTTTTATTATGAAAAAAGTACTCATTGCCCTCGTTGTTGTTGCTGTTGCAACCGTTTCATCCTCTTGCAGGCAGTCTGAAAAGAGGAAGCAGGTTTATCCAACCAGCTCAAGTAACAAACCTTTCCGAGTGCCCGTAGAGCTATTCCAGTAAACTAAACTTACATGAGAGAATTCGATTCCGTTGAGACCCACACCGAAGAGCTGGAACAGTTTATTCATTTGTCTCAATTAAAGCCACAGGTTATTTTCAAACATGGTTTTACCGTTGCAGCATTAGTTCTGTTGCCAAAAGCCGGCTGGAAAAAGCGAATGCTCCGGAGAAAACATTTTCTGCCTGGACCTGCTCTCCTATCGTTCTTTGTCGAATTCAGTTGCCGACCGTTTTTCTGTTGAACATGAATCGCCGCAAATACTGGTGATCAAAGACGGAAAATATGTATGATGAAAGCCATATGGGAATTGATATGGACAAAATGAAGATTAGCTTCAACTTAATTAATAAAGAAGGCCACCTGTACGGTGGCGCCGATGCCAGCGGGCCCGTTCTGGTGATCAGAAGGGGCTTTCCGGCAACATCACCGGGCAAAAGCGTGCCGAGGGTTTTGCCCGCCGGCTTGCCGAAATTTGCGCCCCGGTCTTGAGATCGTGGCCTCGCTTCCCAGCGACTGGGACCGGGCGAAAGCGGCCGACATTCACCAATGATATCCTGACCCGAAATCCTTGATCTGGTAGCAATCTTGCGCCAATGACACAATGGCGCTCGGCGCGGTCGAAACGGTCTACGCTGCCGGCAAGGGTGACGACGTGATCATGGTCGGCGTCGATGGCAATGTCGATGCCGTCGAATCCATCAAATCCGGCCGGCTGAATGCCTCGGTCGCCCAACTGCCTTACCTTGTCGGCAAGCAGGCCGTCGAGCGGGTCACCAAGGTTCTGGCAGGCGAAGATGTCGAGGTGTTCCAATATGTCGACACGCTCGTTTTGACCAAGGACGTGCTCGAAGACGGCACCGAGCCATTGCTAGAATTCGTCAAGTAACGCTAGCTTGATCCATCATGATCATGATCACCCGCCTGTGCTCTGATAAGAAGCGGAGACGTTTTCACACCGATGCAGCAATCCATGGAACGGGCTAAATCCTCACC
>CAWHOR010000021.1:0-35700 GCA_963830845.1 uncultured Bacteroidota bacterium
AAAGAAGGCCGGTGCTTTAAAAAATGAATAATACGCAAACAGTAAACAACCGATCAACAGGATCATGAACTGCAACGGTACTTTTACCAACCCGTTCATCAGTAATCCCAATCTGCTTTCACGTGTGTCCTTTGCCGTTAGATAACGCCCTACCTGACTTTGATCGGTTCCAAAATAACTTAAGGCCAAAAAGAAACCACCAATCACGCCGCTCCAGATATTGTACTTGTCTTTCCAGTCGAATCCGTTTTCTGTGACACCGTTAGTGATCACATTCATCTTACCGCTTTTGCCGGCGATATGGAGAGCATCTGTAAAACCAATTCCCTCCGGCAAAGAAGTAATAGCATAGTAACCCGCTATAAACATCGCAGCATAAATAATTACAAACTGCAATTGCTGCGTATAAGCAACTGCTTTTGCTCCACCTGTTACGGTGTACACGATCAACAATCCCCCTGTTACGAGATTGGTTCCATAAATATCCCAACCCAGCATACTGCTTAACACAAGCGACGGAGCAAAAATGCTGATACCTGTACTTAATCCTCTTGATAATAAAAACAGGAACGATGTAAATGTTCTTGTTTTTAAATCAAACCGCTTTTCAAGAAACTCGTATGCGGTAAATAATTTTAATCGATGAAAAACGGGAACAAACGCAATACACACCACGATCATGGCGAGTGGCAACCCAAAGTAGTATTGCACAAAACGCATCCCGTCGGTATATGCTTGTCCCGGTGCCGTTAAAAAGGTAACAGCACTTGCCTGCGTACCCATAATACTCAACAGGATCACCCACCAAGGCATTTGCCGGTTACCTAAAAAATAACCTTCAAGATTTTTCGACGTACGGCTTTTGTAAACGCCATATGCAATTACCGCAAGCAGTGTTACAATTAATACGATCCAATCGGTAAGTAGAAAATTCATGCAAACTGTTGGGTAAATAAATAGAAGAAAATAATGAGTACAATCAACACCACTGCTACAGCGATGTACCAGCTATTCCATTTCGATTCATTGTTATTTGGCAAATTGTTCATTTAGTATTTATTATTTCTCCTCATTACGGGGACGTAAATACCACATCATGAATACAGCAATTCCAATTCCCAGCAACAAACCGTATGCAACACGTTTGCTGATGAAGCCAATCAACAACCCAATACCTAATCCAATCAGTAACGTTCGTTCAATACTTGCCTGTCTTTTATTACTCATAATACGATCATCATTGTAAACTCAACTATCAAAGGCGAAAACTAATTGCTCTCACTCATTTCTTAACCACCGGTTTCGCCAACAAGTTAGCCATTAAACGGTAAGCGCCCGGCACACCAGCAGGTAACTGGCGGAAAAAAGCAAGAGCTGAATACACAAACCTTCCTTTGCCATAATCAGCCACCAGTAAACTTCCGTTATGTTTTGGTTCACCGGCATCAGTCATTTCAAAAAGCGCTGTGAATGCCGGATCAATATTGTCTGCTTCATACACACTACGCTCCTGCACCCATCCATTAAAATCAGCTTCGCTGATCTTGTTGGGATAATTCATTACAACATGATTTGGTGCAAGAAATTTGACTGTTGCATCTTCTTCACTTACACGGTTGCGTGAAATGGTCAATGGATATGGTGCTATTTTTGCCCTTAACTGACCCAACTGATTACTGGTATTGTATTGCACCAACAACACGCCTCCTTCTTTTACATAGCGCATCAATTCATCGTACGCAGCACTTAACCAAGCATGCACATTATAAGCACGAATACCTGTAACTACTGCATCGTATTGTTTCAGATTCGCATACGTCAGTTGATCTTCCGTCAACAGCTCCACTGTATAACCTAATTGTTGCAAACTGTAAGGCAGAAAATCTCCAGCCCCATTGATGTAACCAATCTTCTTTCCAACGATTTTCACATCAGCAGTCACCACTTTTGTAACAGCATCCGGGAAATATGTTATCACCGGAATATGATCGTGGTGAATGGTACGAACACGTTGTTTATTGATCGATGAAACACCTGATGTATAATTCGGCTGAATGAATCCGGTCAAACCATTTGTAAATTTTTCAGGCTTCACCTTGATGTTCATCTGGTAATCATTACCCTGAATGAAATCGAATTTTCCGTTGTCAGGATGCACTTTCCAACCATTGCCACTGTTAATTGAAACAGCTCCTTTTGTTTTAATACTAGCCTGTGGAATAAATGAAAAACTGATTTGTTTAGATGCTGTATCCTTAAACAATAACAAAGAGTTACTTGCTTTAATTAAAGCGGGTGGATAAACGACCAGCTTTTCAAACAATTCGCCTTTTACAGGATCTGTGTGTTTATATACAACCGGCTTCTGAATTTTGAATGTTGTGCCAAAAATTGTAACGTTAAATAAGGCTGTATAAGAAGCTGCATTTTCAGCCAATCCGATCTTGCGTTGATCTTCAACTGTAAAGCTTCCCGTACTCATTGGCTTTACGATCCAGTAGGGTTCGGTTGCTGCTTTTCGAACATGAATACGCCGGTTGAAATTCAGATTTTGATTTGGCTGAAGCTCTTTGTTGAACGCTGAATCAACAAAATAAGCCTGTTCACGCATTTCTCTTTCCAGGTAACCATCATACCATTTTGATTTTGCACTATCCGGTACTGTTAAATAATGACTGCTGTCGAGCTGCACACGGTTCAAACGTACAGGAATAGAAGTACGGTTAATGATATTAAAGTTTACCCGCAAACTATCTCCGGTAACTATAAACTCCTGACCCGTACTTGCTTCCAGCCACAAACCAGTACAGGCTACAATCAATACCTGCACCTCATTCAGTTTGTTTATTTTCCAGTCGCCGTCATTTATTTTTTCAATGGCATTGTATAATTCAACCAAAGCTTTTACAGAAGTTGATGGTGCTTGAAATGAATAGGCTGCAATTATTTCATCGATCATTTTATTGATCACGGCACCACCCTCAAATCTGCTCCAGTCGTTTACAATTCCTTCCGCAATATCTCGCTGCACAGGATCACCGGCGGTGAGTGTAAAAAATTCTGTTGCAGGGCCACGCTGACTTGGCACACCAAAACCCTGGCTTTTGTGCATACTTCTGCTTTCGCTTGCAATTTCGCCATAGCTTTTTCCCAACAAGGGATTGAAAGCACCTGCATCTAATTTCAATTGATCATTTGAAGTTGTGTTGTTACCGCCAAAATTAAACGTGTTCCAGAATATGCGCCTGGTAGCCCATGGCTTTACACCATACTTGAATTGTTCAGGGAAACGATTGGGATCAGCAGCCGCATCAAATGCCTCACGGGCAAGCACAGCCGAAGCAGAATGATGTCCATGCCCGGCTCTGTTATCGGGAGGAAAACGGGTAATGATCACATCGGGTTGGAATTTCCGGATCACCCATACCACATCACTTAATATTTTTTCTTTGTCCCACATCTTCAATGCTTCGTCGGTTGATTTGGAAAATCCAAAATCATACGCCCGGGTAAAAAACTGCTCGGCTCCATCTATTCTGCGTGCAGCTAATAATTCCTGTGTGCGGATCAACCCTAATTCAATTCCCTGTTCATCACCAATTAAATTTTGCCCGCCATCGCCTCTGGTCATACTTAAATAGCCGGTGCGATACATTCGTTCTTTACTGAAGTATGCAAGCAATCTTGTATTCTCATCATCGGGATGTGCAGCAATGTATAAAACACTGCCAATGACCTTCAGTTTTTTCAACCCTAGTAATATGTCGGCACTGTTGAGTGCAACGGGTGTTTGCGCCTTTCCCAAAAATGGCGTCGAAATCAATGAGAAAAGAAACAATATGATAACTATTTTTTTCTGCATGCTATTTTGCGTTTAACAGATCCATTAATTGAAAACCCAGTTCAGTTACATCGTTCGCAACGTTGTTCAGTATAACCACTGCCCGTTTGTTTGTTCGATCCACGATCAATACGGAACGATAACCACCTGTGCCACCGCTATGTGATACATATTGATTCCCCTTTCGGGTATTCAAAAACCAACCAAGACCAATTTTTGTAGTTGCATTACTGGTAAACGTGGGTTGCAATGATAAATCAAGTGACTGATAAAGGGCTGATGTTTGCATTGTTTCGGTGAGGGCTTTTGCATAGAGGAGCAAGTCAGTTGTATTGGAATAGAGTGAACCGGCAGCCCGCATTGCCTGAAAATGCCATCTGCCGGCCTTATTTCCAACACCATCATAGCAGGCTGTTTGCAATGCTTGCATGCCATCGTATTCTTTTTGCGTGAGACCCGTGTAGTTCATTTTTAACGGCTGCGCAATTCGTTTCCGCACCAGTTCTTCGTAGGAAGAAGCTGTTTTCAATTCAAGAATATTCCCCAGTATACCCACTGCCATATTTGAATAACGCAACTGTTTGTCCGGTTCCTGAAAGGGACGAAATTTTGTAAGATAGCTAAACAGCATTTCTCTTGAATAGCCCGCATAAGGATCTGCAGCCGTATAACCCGGCACCACTGCAAAATTTATTGGAAGCGATGGTATACCTGAGGTATGATTACTTAACGATTTCACGGTAATCGCTTTACCATTAAATGCCATCATGGCGATTGAATCCGGAAGATACCGGTTGATGGAACTGTCTAACTGAATCGTGCCTTTGAGTACTTCCTGTGCAAGCAGCCATCCTGTAAACGTTTTTGAAATAGAACCGATTTCAAAAAGATGTTTATTGCCGGGAATTTGCTGATTCCCTTTTACTGTTTCACCGTATCCGTAAAATGTAAAAACACCTTCGTCATAAATTCCAATACTCATACCAACTGTGTATGAACGTTTGATATGGGCTCTTACAAGAGAGTCTGTTTTTTTATCCGGTAAAGTAAGAAGCGGATTATCTGTTTGAATTGTACGTTCGTTATCCGGCTCAGCATAGGGACGTATGGCAAACCCTTCTATTTTTTGTTGTTGGTTTCGTGTAATAAGCAACATCCCTTTAAATTCATTGAAATAAATTTTGTACACCTGAGTTCTGTTTTGCTCACGTGCAAACTGCAAGGAATCATAATTTCCCCAGGCTGTTTGTTGCAGTGATAAAAACTGTTGTGCAAACGCCTGCCTTGGAACCATGCGTTGAAAGGAGGAATCGGTTAAATCATACACAGCGTTCCAGTTTGCTTTCTTCAGAAAACCATCGATGAGTTGAGAAACAGAATCGGATGGATTCTCTTTTTGCTGTGCAACAGTTGCCGATACAAAAAGAAAGGAAATAAAGAATGCTTTTAGCCTGATCATAAATAAAATTAGGTGCTAATATAACTATTGGCAGCCCGAACGGATTGCCGATGATGTATTTTTTGATTTTCTATACTAATTCAACAGCGCATTTATACAGATCCACTAAAAAATAAGTATGCCAGCAAGATCGAAGTAATGATACCCACCAGATCGGCCAGCAACATAGTGCCCACTGCATAGCGTGTATTTTTGATACCTACTGCTCCAAAATAAACGGCGATGATATAAAAGGTTGTATCGGCAGAGCCTCTGAATACCGACGCAAGATTGCCTGCAAATGAATCAGAACCATGTGCGTTGAGTGTATCGATCATCATCGCTCTTGCGCCACTTCCGCTTAAAGGCTTTAAGATAGCAGTGGGCAACGCATCAACAATGCGTGTATCACCACCTGCCCAGATAAACAATTGCTTGATGCCATCCATTACAAATTCAAATACGCCGCTGTTTCGCAACAAACTGATGGCAACCAACAATCCAACTAGATAAGGAATGATGCGGATAGCAGTTTCAAATCCACCTTTCGCACCATCAACAAACGCATCAAAAATGGCGATCTTTTTATAGATCGCTCCGAGCAATATCAACAGAAAGATCAACAGAATAATTCCATTGCTCAGGTTCGTTGAAAAAAATTGAACGCCTTGCACATCCAGCGTTTTAACATAAAGAATCAACGCTGCAATAACTGTGGAAATACCCAACACCCACAACAAAATAACCGATTGAAAAATGCGGATCTTTTGTTTCCATGCAACAATGCTTAATGCAGCAATGGTGGCCATAAATGTTGCGATCATACAGGGAATAAAAATATCGGTTGGATGTGCCGATTTCAACGCCACTCTGTCTGCAATAATCACGGTTGGTACCAAGGTTAAACCGGATGCATGCAAACAAAGAAACATCAACTGCGAATTGGAAGCTTTTTCTTTATCCAGATTCAACTCCTGCAAACTCTCCATTGCTTTAATACCAAATGGTGTAGCTGCATTATCCAGTCCCAACAGGTTTGCCGAAAAATTCATCACCATATGTCCCATGGATGGATGGTTTTTGGGGACTTCCGGAAAAATGCGGGAGAAAAAAGGCCCGATGATCCGTGACAGAAAACGAATACCGCCTGCCTTTTCAGCAATACTCATAAAGCCCATAAACAAGTGCCATGATGCCGATAAGACCAATACATAGATTCACCGCATCTTTTGTTGTATCGAATACACCGTTGGCCGTCTGCATTTTAAATGCACGGTACGATGAACTGTCGGCGGTGGCAACTACTTTTTCTTTCCCCCATACAGCCATCTTTTGTTGCTTTAACTGCTCCCGTATGGAATGCCGGCACCAATGCTGCATCAACAGTGCGTGCTGCAATTGTATCGGTGCTTTTTCCTGTTACAAGCGAACTGAAGATCTGCTCCTGCCCCGGCTCGAATAAAAACTTTGCCGATGCAGCCAGCAATGCCAGAAGAATAAATGCCGTCCAGATTCTGCTTAAAGCCATAGTTCAATTTTAGATTACGGATTGAAGATTGCAGATTTTTACGAAACAGCCAAAACCATCTTTTCACAGGTTTCGCTGCTAAGTTGCGAAGGCTTATCTTTGCGCCCGATTTTGCAATGGTCAGATGGTCAATGAGTCAATGGTCAATGGTCAATGGTCAATGGTCAATGGTCAATGGTCAATGGTCAATGGTCAATGGTCAATGGTCAATGGTCAATCAAAATCATACATCTTAGTTCTTATATCATAAATCAGAGATTAAACAATGGGATTAAAAGCAGGTATTGTGGGTTTGCCAAACGTTGGGAAGTCGACCTTGTTCAACGCCGTAAGTAACAGCGCCAAGGCACAGGCGAGTAATTATCGTTTTTGTACTATTGAACCCAATGTTGGTTTGGTGGATGTACCGGATTTCCGGATCGATAAACTGGCGGAACTGGTAGTACCCGACCGTACTGTTCCTACGCAGATCGAGATCGTTGACATTGCCGGTTTGGTGAAAGGTGCAAGTAAAGGTGAAGGTTTGGGCAATAAATTTCTTGCTAATATCCGTGAAGTGGATGCCATTATTCATGTGATCCGTTGTTTTGAAGATGAGAATGTGTTGCGTGAAGAAGGTGCTATTAACCCGGTTAGCGATAAAGAAATTATTGATACCGAATTACAATTGAAAGATCTGGATACTGTTGAGAAGAAAATTCAGCGGATTGAAAAGCAGGCACGTGTAGGTGATGCAAAAGCAAAGTCTGAACTGGAAGTATTGGTAAAATGCAAAGCACATCTGGAACAAGGTAAAAGTATTCGTGGTTTAGATCTGAGTGATGCAGAATTGGATCTTATTCAGGATTCCTTTTTCCTTACACAGAAAAAAGTTTTGTATGTGGCAAATGTGGATGAAGCCAGCATGCATACCGGTAATAAATTTTCGGATGCACTGATTGCTTCGGTAAAAGATGAAGGCGCAGAAGTAATTGTAATGAACAATACAATTGAAGCGCAGATCAGTGAAATGGAAGATCCGGATGATAAGCAATTGTTTATGGAAGAATACAAAATGACGGAACCGGCGCTGAATCGTTTGATCCGCACTACTTATCACTTGCTGAATCTCCAAACCTATTTCACTGCAGGTGTACAGGAAGTTCGTGCATGGACTTTCCACAAAGGCTGGAAAGCACCACAATGTGCAGCGGTGATCCATACTGATTTTGAAAAAGGTTTTATTAAAGCAGAGGTAATTGGTTACGACGATTATATCACTTATAAAACAGAAGCTGCCTGCAGAGAAGCCGGTAAATTACGGATCGAAGGAAAAGAATATTTGGTGAAAGATGGCGATGTGATGCACTTCCGGTTTAATGTGTAAAAGGCCAGAAGCCCCCATCCCCTGAAGGGGTGTTTGTAAGTTTAAAATAAATTGGTAACCACCCGATCGGGTGGTTTTTTCGTTTTACATGAGTTAGAAAATTCGTTAGAAAGTATAACAACTCCCCTTTAGGGGATGGGGGCGTACGGGCATAAAAAAATCCCCCGGAAAACCGAGGGATAATGTAGTTACTGAATGGCTCTTAGAGAAACTCTTCAGCTTATGCTTTCTTAGCGTATTTTTTCTTGAATTTGTCGATACGACCTGCAGTATCAACTAAGATGTTCTGACCGGTAAAGAAAGGGTGACTCATGCTGGAAATCTCCAGTTTAATGAGGGGGTATTCGTTACCATCTTCCCACTTTACAACTTCTTTTGAAGGAGCTGTAGAACGGGTTAAAAATGAATAGCCATTACTCATGTCCTTAAACACTACAAAACGATAATTTGCCGGATGAAGCTCTTTTTTCATAATTCCTGGGAGTTTTCAGCACGGATCAGCCGTGCATATTTTTTAAAACGAAAGCGCAAAAGTAAAGATTCTGCCGAATCAAGCCAAATGAAATTTCAAATTTCTGCTACTATTTTTTTCTTTGCCCGACAACCGAAAAAAGACTTTTGAATGAGTTCAGGTAAAAAGGATGATCAAAAATAAACTTCGCTTTTTTGCTGATTTCTTTCTGATTAAGTTGAAAATAAAGGCAATAGAACCAGTTTATTAGAACTACAAGCGGTTGTAAACAGTTTATGAACGCATATTCTCGAATTGTAAAGGTATTCCCATGTCCCAGGATTTCGATGCCTGGATCACTTCCTGCAGATCATCGATTTTTTTACCTGTAACCCGCACAATATCATCGTTGATGGATGCCTGCACCTTTAATCCGGAATCCTTGATGAGCTTTACGATCTTTTTGGCATCTTCCTGCTTAAGACCATTCCTTACCGACACTTCCTTTTTGACCAACTTACCACTCTGAAACGATTCTTTGCTTTGATCGAACGCCTCCGGTGCAATTCCTTGTTTGTGTGCACGGCTGATGAGGACATCCATCAACTGCCCCATTTTCATTTCATCTTCTACTTCAATATTGAGTTTAAAATCTTTCTTGTTCAGATCGATCTTTACATGACTTGCTTTAAAATCAAACCGGTTGGTGATTTCCTTGGTAGTAACATTTACCGCATTGTCCAATGCCTGAGCATCTACTTTACTTACAATATCAAACGATGGCATAACAAAAAATTTGAAGTGAGAAGTACAAAATACGAAGTGTTTCGATACAAAAATAATTGTTGCAAAATTAACCGGTGAATTAAAAAAAGGAAACCCCGGTAGAAACCGGGGTCGTCAATCAACATGAGAAAATATAGAAAGAGATTAAAAACTTATTCGCCTGATTTTACACGGCTTTGCTCATCAGCTGCCCCACTTGCTTTACGACGGGTGTTGCCATTCAACTTTCCTTTTGCCAAACGATACGTAAAGGTGATGGTTACTACACGTGAATCACGATAGTTCTGAAACTGTGCATCAATGTTACCAAACTTACTTTCGCCTTTAATACGCTGGCTCCACAATACATCTCTTACATTCAAACGGATGGTACCTTTTGTCTTCAGTACAGGTAAGCTGGCACCGAGGTTCATCATTCCAAATCCACCAATACGAAACACACCTTCAACACCTGCTGTTCTGTAAAAACCACTGATCTCTGTGGTTAACCCTTTTTTGAATTTGTACGAAACCGAACCATTGAACATCGCCGTTGTTGCACCCATCGTAACCATTGTGTTATTCACAACACCGGTCATTTCATTATTGAAAACGTTGGCATAAATATTTCCACTGAAATTTTTGATCTGCTTAAATGCACTTACCGCAACACCAAACTGACGCTGGTTGGCAATATTGGCCTGTTTTATAAACGACTCATTCGTTGCTTCATTTTGTTCGATTACCTGCTGAATGATGTTATTTGTTTTTGTATAGTTCAATGTTGTAGTTAAGAAACCTTTGAATGTGTGCGACAATTCAATGTTATGACTGAACTGCGGGCGCAGATTCGGATTTCCCTGCTCAAATGTGTAACGATCCAGAAACTCTACAAACGGATTGAGATTTTCATAATCAGGGCGACGTAAACGACGGCCATAGTTCACTACAAAACTGTTTGTTTCATTGGCTGTGTATTGCAAATAAACAGTTGGAAACAGTTGCGTATAATTCAAGTTGAACGTTGAATCAAATGCTTCAAACTTTTCACTTGTTGCGCTATATGCCAAGCCTTTTGAATTCCCTTTTGCAGTTGTATTTTCCAAACGCAGACCAAACTGAGCGCTGAATTTTTTATTGAACTGCTTGCTGTAGTTTACATACGCTGCATTGATATTCTCTGTGTAGATAAAGTGATTGCTGCGGGCAGAATCAAGAATCATATTACCATTCCGCAACGTATCGTACACAGCATTGTTATCTGTTTCCACAAAACTTGTTTTGAACCCTGCTTCAAACTTTGCACCTTTCTTCAACGGTTGAACATAGTCCGCTTTACCACTGTAAATGCGGATCAGTTGCGGAAGATTACCTAATAAATTATCAGGAACTCCTGTTGGTGCGCCGGATGCGGTGAAATATTTATTCTTTAAGTTTTGTGAACTTGATACATTGTAGTTCAGGAAATCAACATCAGCGGTTAATTCTTTTCCGGTACTGTCAAACAGATGACGGAAATTAAGGTTTGAGCCAACATTTCTCCAGTAACTTTTACTGTTTGAAAACCCGTTGGCTTTACTCACAATTATACCGCTTGGATCAGCAATATCAATATCACTGTTATTGGTAAATGTGCCGGGGTTATAAAACCCGTTAACCGTTGCACCAATGGTCGTTTTGTTTGTAAGATAAAAATCGGCACCAACTTTTGCATTATTCGATTGATTCAGTTGACGCATATGCGATACCTGATCAAACAATGATTTCACTTCTTTACTACTCTCTTCAATAAACTTACGCTGAATAGAAAGCACCTGGAAAGAGTTACGCTCGTTACGGCTTAACGTACCAAACAGGTTTACTTTATTCTTACGATAGTTGAATGTGAGGTTCTGATTGTTTGATGTATAGATACCTTGTGAAAAACCGGCAGTTGCGAGTACACTATACCCCATTTGCTTGGTCTTTTTTGTACGGATGTTGATGATACCACTGTTACCAGCCGCATCATATTTTGCAGGCGGATTGGTCATGATCTCGATCTGGTCCAGTTGTGTACCCTGCATATTACGCAGGTAATTCGCAAGATCAGCACCTGATAAGTAGGCTGGCTTTCCGTCAATAAACACCTGCACACCTGCTTTTCCTTTCAGGCTGATGTTACCATCACGATCAACCGATACGCCCGGTGATTTTTCCAGGATCTCCAACGCATTAGCACCGGCATTGGTTGGACTGGCTTCTACGTTCACCACCATCTTGTCGGGCTTTTGTTCAAACATGGGTTTCTTGGCAGTAACCACTACTTCTTTCAATCCCTTTGCCTGGGGTAACAAACTAAAAGAAGGCATGGCTACATCGGCTCCTTCTTTTACTTCAATTGCCTGACTGAAGGATTGTTGAAAACCAACAGCAGTAATACCTAACAGGTACGCTCCTTCTTTAATGCCTTCGAAAACATAGCTACCCGAGTTATCGGTTATAGCAGCTTTCACTAAAGAGCTGTCTTTACTTTTTAATAAGGAAACCGTAATGCCCGAAACAGGCTTTTGATTCTCGTCCTTTACTTCGCCCTTTACACGTGTAATGGTTTGGGCGAAGCTGGAAAAGGTGAAGGTTAGCAAGGCCGCAGCTAGAATGGCTGAAATCTTTTTCATTTGATGATAAGTTTGATGATAAGGTTTAACAGTTCACAGTACCTGTTCTTTTCTATTACATGTCAAAAGTAGGTTCTATGTTTTGCATAGTACATTGTTTTGTGCTGGATGGTAAATATTATTGACCATCGGCAAAACAGTGACATACATGTGACGGACAACGCACAAACATGTTACAGAAAATCATGCATTTAGGGACAAGCGGACATTTGCAGAGATAGCTGGAAAAAAAACAGGCTTTCCGTTGGAAAGCCTGTACAAAACTTAAGTTTCGAGTATTATTTATCGGTTTTTGCCTTCTTTTTGGCGACAAAGTAGAGTACAATGCCTAAAATGATCAACCCTAATGAAATCAATTCGGCCTGTGTTGGCTGAAACGGCAAGCCTTCATATTTTGTGTTCACCCGGATTTTTTCAATGAAAAAGCGTTCAAACCCGTTCAAAACAAGGTAGAGGCAAAACAGTCCGCCAGCCAATTTGATCTTTGGACGGGCCAACAGTAAAATACCAAACAGCAGTAAACAGGCTACAATTTCATAGAAAGGTGTAGGAAAAACAGGCAAGGGCAAATAATTACAATGCTCCGTTCCGTCGCAACCCGGTAACCGCACACCCATACTGTTTACATTCTGCGGATAAGTATAAGCTACCATCCAAGTAGGCAGAAAAGAAGGTGCTTTGAATGTTGCATACGGAACTTCTTCAAATGTAAGATCACGCCCAAACTCCTGGCGTATATATGCTGCATTGTTTTCGACCGCTTGTTCAAACTCGCCGGGATTGGCTAAACGAACATGCCGCCGTTGAATCGGTAACATAAGCTGCATTGGGTACACCCCAATCGCCATCACCGGCTACCTGGCAACCGATCCGTCCAAGTGCATAAGCCAGCATTAACGTTGGCCCCATTGTATCTGCTAAATGACGGATAGAGATACCTTTCCGCTTTGCATAAATAATGATGGCAATCGCAGCACAGATCAAACCACCATAAAAAGTAAGTCCGCTGAATGAAACGAGAGAGCCGATGGGATCAGCAACAAACTCATCCCAGTTTTCAAAATTGTGAAAGAGTTTTGCACCTGCAAAACCAAATATGGCTGCCATTACAGTGATATCGCCTACCCTTTCGTGTGGCCACACACGAACCATACGCACTTCGGGTTTGGCAGCTTTCTCTTTATTTTTTTCGTACCATTTTAAACCGGCAAACAACAGTGCCAGCACTATACCTGCCCCCCAACTTCCTTCTGCTGAAAAGATATATGTCTGCGGATCAACACCATCACCTGCATTCATAAATGCACCAATGATCTTGTACCCCATCAGGAAACCCAACAATGCATTCAACAATAATTCGCCTGCCGTTGCAGGTTTGCCAAACTCACGCTTCTCTTCTTTCGGAAATAAAAATCCTTGTTTTTCCTTTCGTTGCAAGCCCTTGGTTAAAACGATTGCAGAAATAATAAACGACAATGCTACAAAGAATCCAAACGAATTGAGAAACCTTGCCCACTCCCACTCCACTCCAAATACATCTTTAAAAAAATAATACAGATTCGGATACATGCTGAATATTTGAGTTGCAATGATACTTGAAAAAAATTGGATTGATGCCGATGCGGCTTTTTTTAGGATTATGCCCGGCCGTCGTTTTATTACGTAACATCAGTATTGAAAATAGATCTCCGTAGCACCATATCCATACAAGGGATGGTATTGATTCACAAATGATTTCACTTCCTGTTTCAACCGCAGTATGTCGTGTATCTCATCTCTCAGTTTTCCTTCGCCTACACCATGAATGACGATGAGTGTCGGCTGCACATGTAACACAGCCAATTCGTAATACTTTTCAAATTCATGTAATTGAGCGGTGAGTATTTCAAAATTGCTGAGGTGTTTCCAGTTGTTGCTGATCTTTTCAATATGCAGATCAACCACCGTTCTTGCAGGTGGTAAATGTTGCCGGGCCTTGCCTGCATCATACACTTTATAGCCAGCAGCTGTTAATTTATCCCTATCCAGTTTTTCTGTTTCGACTTTATCGGGATAGGTTTCCATCAGCAAATAAGCAAAGCTTGCTTCTTGTTTGTTCAACATCTCTTCAATGCGCAGGAATAGTTGTTTGGCTTTCAGTTTCAACGATGCTTCAAAATGAGGAGCTTTCTTTTTATCCGGTTGTGCCAGGCTGAATTCAAAATCAAACCGTGGAGCATCATTCAGTTTTTCAAATTCTACATCGTGAATGTAAAAATCATTGTACGGAAGAATTTCATTTTTCAAATTAAACTCACTATCGCCCGTATAACGTAAATGGTAATCAAACAAAAAAGAAGTGTCGGTATTATTCACCAGATAAATGCGGAAATACTCCACCACATCATCATCAAAAATATCTTTATCAAATACCGGCAGAAAAGAGATCCAGATGCCTTCGCCCACTTTGTATTGTTTGAGTGAAGCTCCCTTTTCCTTTTTTACATTGTCGATATATTTTTTTTGTGGGAGTGGTTCCGGTTTTTTTTCAGTGAAGCGTTTGAAATACGGAAACTCAAGTTGATCAGTATATACCGGAAACTGCACACCTCCTACATCCACTGTTACCATTTGCTTATTAATAATGTCTACTACCTCACCTTCCTCGTTGGAATGAACCAATAACACTTTATCGCCGGGCTGAAATTTCATTTTGTTGTTTGTTGCGTTCGCTGACTAAAGTGCAAAAGTAACCCCGGACAACAAATCCTGCGCAAACAATCGTTGAGAGAATTCATTGCCGGGGTTTCACACCACACTGGAACCCGTCAGCCCCACTTATGTTTGCGAGGCTTCTCATCAGGATTTTTCCGCATCCATTCATCAATACTCAACTTACCGCTCCCCTCTACCACAAAAAACACGAGCAGAATAAGAATAAGGACAGAAAACCATAATTCTGAATGTGGTTGAAAAATACCGCCGGATATATTTACAAAAATGATGGCTCCCAATAAAACGGGGATCTGCACCAAACAGGCGAAACGGGTCAATAACCCGAATGCGATCAACATACCGCCCAGTAAATGCGCAAATACAACATAATGGGCCAGAATGCCTGCTGAGATAGACCCCAAAAATCCACTGTTACTGATCAAATCAGATAATGGCTGCATGTTGTTGATGAACTGCACGCCTTTTAAGGTAAGGATGATCCCTAAAACAATACGGATAAAATCGATCCATTTGGGATGATGGGTGTCGCCCCATTGCTCCATGCGTTGTACAAAATTCATAATGGCAAATTTTAGCGTGAAAGAAGTCTGTAAAAGTTACAACGCTTTTCCCGCTTTTGCAAGTGGAATTGTACACAGGAATAAAGCAGGAATAAAGTGCAAATCTATCGATCAGGCCGCTGTAAGCGTCCCGACCGTTGAGAACGTGCCGACCGTTATTTGAGTTTACGTTTCAGATACTGACTGTAATCATCCAGTTGCACATGATAATCGCTCAGAATGAGCGGAGAGGTAAAAATAAAATCGGCCGTAGCTCTGTCGCATGCTGTTGGAATATTCCAGGTTACAGCCAACCGCAACAATGCTTTTACATCAGGATCGTGAGGTTGTGCTTCCATTGGATCCCAAAAGAAAATGAGGATATCAATTTTTCCTTCGGCTATTAGTGCACCGATCTGCTGATCGCCGCCTAACGGACCGCTGAGGAATTTGGTTACTTTCTGATCAAGTTTTGCTTCTAATAATTTACCTGTTGTTCCGGTTGCAAACAATTCATGATTCGCCAATGCAGTTCGATTGTAATAAGCCCAATCGATCAGATCATCTTTTTTATGATCGTGTGCTACCAATGCGATCCGCTTATTTACTTTCATTTTTCTTGTGGCCATAACAGATATGCTTTATCCTCAGAAAATTCGTGAACAACTATTGCTCAGCACCCAGTTTGCTTTTACGATATCCGTAGAAAAAATAGATCACCAATCCAACTCCCATCCACACAAAAAACCAGAACCAACTGTTTACCGGAATTTCAATCATCAGATACAAACAACTCAATGCACCCAACACCGGAATGAGTGAATACTTTCGGAGAAATGTGAGTATTGACAAAACAACAGCGATGATAATAAAGATGAGAAACAATACTTCCTGGTGATTTTCGTGAAACAGATTTGTAACGGAAGCTGCTACACGTTCACGAAACAGGAAAATAAATCCGGCAACAATCAATGGAAGAATAAACTGTGCATTGATATATGGCAGTTTGAATTTACCGGAACCTTCTGCACGCAGTTTCGGCAATAGCAATACACCTAAACACACTAATACAAATGCAAACAAGGTACCGATGCTCGTTAGATCCGTCATGATAGACGATGGTAAAAACATGGCAGGTATGCCCACAAGAAAACCTGTTACAACCGTAGCAAACGCAGGTGTTTTGTATTTCTTGTGAACGTTTGAAAAACGCTTGGGCAATAAACCATCACGGCTCATCGTCATCCAGATGCGGGGCTGACCTAATTGAAATACCAGCAATACACTGGTGGTTGCAACCACTGCACTGATGCTGATCACATAACCGATCCATTTCAATCCTAACTTATCAAACACATATGCCAACGGATCATCTACTTTCAATTCACTGTAGTTCACCATACCCGTTAATACCAATGCAATGAGGATATACAGTACCGTACAAATCAGCAATGCATACATCATTCCTCTTGGTAAATCACGTTGCGGATCTTTACATTCTTCAGCTGTGGTACTGATGGCATCAAAACCAATATAGGCATAGAACACGGCACTCACTCCCTGCAATACACCCGGAAAACCATTGGGCATAAATGGATTCCAGTTATCAGTATCTACATAAAAGAATCCTACAATAATTACAAAGATGATCACAGCAATTTTAAAGATCACCATTGCATTGGCGCTCTTCTTACTTTCTTTCATTCCAACGTAGGCCAGACAAGTGATCAATGCCACGATAAAAAATGCAGGCAGATTCAAAAATAGTTTCGTACCAAATAAATCCGGTGCACTGTTAAACCCGTTGATGATGGTTTGCATTTCAGCAGTGGCGGCAACGCCGGTTGCCAATTGTTCGTTCACTGCAGCCAACGCTTCTTTGGCGGTTGTAAGATTGGTGGTTAACCAAAACGGTAACTGAATATTTAATCCCTGCAGCAGATTATTGAAATAACTGCTCCAGCTAATCGCTACCACAATATTTCCAATCGCATATTCAAGGATCAACGCCCATCCAATGATCCATGCTACCAATTCGCCAAAGCTTACATAGGCATAGGTGTAAGCACTACCGCTTACGGGTACACGACTTGCAAACTCTGCATAACACAAGGCAGAGAAGCCACAAGTAACAGCGGTGATAACAAACAATAAGGAAACACCTGGCCCACCATGAAACGCAGCTGAGCCAATCGTAGAAAAAATTCCGGCTCCTATTACGGCCGCTATTCCTAAAAAAGTAAGATCCCTTACATTCAAAATCCTTTGTAACCCTGTACCTCCATGTGCTTCATCCGTTTCGGTAGAGAGTACGGCGTTGATCTTTTTTTTACGGAACAATTGATTGGCCATATACGATTGGTTTTTGCGAAGTTCAAAATAGGGAAAAAACAAATACATGCAACGTTTCAATTTGTTGCATGGTCAACATTGTATGCGACCGATCATTTCGATATTCATTTTGCTGATGCTTTTTTCTGCCTGTACCAAAGAGCGAGACGCAGTTACGCAACTTCGTATTTACAACATCAGTAGTATTACTTTTGATTCTGTAATTGTAAACAGCCCCGGAGGCAAACAGATCTACTACAATATTCCTCCACTCAACTATTCGGGATATAAACCCTTCAACTTCCTGTACAACTATGCTTACATTGAAGTACACTTCAATAACCAGATGGTGAAATTGCAGCCGTTTGATTATGTGGGCGAAGAAAAAATAAAGCCCGGAAAATACCGCTACGAGCTGGGCATTGTTGCAGCACAACAAAACTCACTCACGCTGGAATGTAAAAAAGATTAGTATTCCCGTTGTACCAAAAACTGCGACAACTGTTGCAACGGTTCTTTTCGTCTGCTCAGCACGGCAATATCTTCCAAATGTTGCATGGCTTTTTCGATGTACTGATTTTTCAGTTCCATTGCCCATGCATCTACACCGGCTGATTTAAAAATAGAAAGCACCTGCTCCACTTTATCCGCTGGATTTGTTTGCATCAATTCCACCAGTTGTTGTTGCTGCGTTGCATTGGCCGATTCAAGTGCATGGATCATCAGGAATGTTTTTTTATTGGCTTTGATATCACCACCCACCTGTTTTCCAAATTTTGAAGGATCACCAAAGCAATCGAGATAATCATCCTGTATCTGAAAGGCAATGCCGAGGTTGCGGCCAAATTCATAAATATGATCTGTATTACCTACACTTGCTCCGCCGATCATCGCTCCGAGTTTTAAACTGGCTGCCAGCAACACCGATGTTTTTAATTCGATCATGCGGACATATTCATCGAGATGAACAGTTGCACGTTTTTCGAAATCCATATCCATCTGTTGGCCTTCTGACACTTCCAATGCGGTTTTATTAAATAGCGACAGAATCGGTTTTACATCACCCTGTACTTTGTTCAAGTAATCATAGGCCATCGTTAAGGTAACATCACCTGCAAGGATAGCGGTGTTAACACCATGAATGGCATGCACGGTTTGTTTTCCTCTACGCAGCGGCGCTTCGTCCATAATATCATCATGGATCAATGAAAAATTATGAAACAGTTCAATGGCGGTTGCCACCTGCCATGCATCGGGTTTGATGGCATCAAACAATTCATTTCCCATTAACACACAAACCGGACGCACCCGCTTGCCGCCAATGCTTAAGATATGTTGTGACGCATCGTATAACGAAGCCGGCTCATCCGGAAAATGACGCTTGTTGAAATATTCTTCAAATTGCTTTAATAATTGTTTGAACGACTGCATAGTTTACTTGAGGTATGATGTAAGAAGTAAGAGGTATGAACCCGGCTGCAAGATAGTTAAGTCCAGCTATCATGCAGTTTCCAAAGTTTCCCTCCTACCGTTTCTGATTTAATAATTAATGATTGAAACTGCTCATTGCTGATGTAATCACAATCTCTGGAGAACATCAGCCACGATTTTGTTTCTTCCAATGAACCATTTGAATCAACCAAATGACGTTTAAAATTTGCGGGATAAATCCGTTTGCCATAACCTTCTGCAATATTCACAGCAACAGATCGTGAAGAACGTCGCACCTGGTCGATCAAACTATATTTTTCTTCACCCGGAAATCCTTTCGACATGTGAAAAATTTCCATTGCCAACTCATGCGATAAGTTGTACACGTCCAAGTCGGTGAATTTTTTAATAGGCATATGCGTGTTTTTTGATAACAGTACAATAAGAATCTTCTTACCTCATATCTCTTACCTCTTAAATCCTACCTCCTACTTCTTACCCTTCTTTCTCTTCGGTGGTTGAAACGTGCTCTTCCCCAACACTTTCTTCTCCGTTGAATCAATATGCCCCAGCACCAGTTCATAATCCAACTGACGCTTTTCCAAATTAGCCGCCACCACTTTGATCGTTACTTTATCGCCCATCCGGAATGTGCGTCCGCTGCGTTTTCCGACCAGACAATAATCTTCTTCGTTGTGACGGAAATCATCAAAATCGCTCAATGAAAATAAACTCACCAGGCCTTCGCATTTATGCGCAATGGTTTCTACCCAAAAACCAAACGATGCTACGCCGCTCACTACGCCATCAAATTCTTCACCGAGGAATTGACTCATGTATTCAACCTGTTTGTATTTGTTGGCAGCACGTTCGCTTTCCATAGCGGAGCGTTCCCGTTCACTGCAATGCTTACACTTGGCTTCCATTTTTTTATCGATCTGCGGCGCTTTGTCTAAACATTGCTGCAATACACGATGCACCAACACATCGGGGTAACGACGGATCGGCGATGTAAAATGACAGTAGTGTTCAAAACCCAAACCATAGTGACCAATATTTTCAGCCGTATAAACTGCTTTCGCCATAGTGCGGATACCCAATGCTTCCAATACGTGTTGCTCCGGTTTACCATGTGCATCTTTCAACATCTGGTTAAATGAGGAAGCAATTTTTGCCGGTGTAGATACATCAAACACATGTCCGTATTTTTTAGCGAACACCATAAACGGAGCAAGCTTTGCTTCATCAGGCGTATCGTGCACACGGTACGGAAACGGAACCGGTTTTTCTTTCACCGTTACTTTACCAATATATTCAGCAACATGTTTATTCGCCAGCAACATAAATTCTTCGATCAACTGATGGGCTTCTTTACTTTCTTTGATGGTAATGCCAATTGGCTTTCGGTTTTCATCCAATACAAATCGTACTTCCTGTGATGAAAAGTTGATGGCACCTTTTTTAAAGCGATCCTTCCGCATTTTTTGTGCAAGATTATTCAGCAGTAATATCTCATCCCGAAACAAACCATCACCTGCTTCAATCACTTCCTGCACTTCCTCATAACTGAATCGATGATCAGAATGGATCACTGTTCGTCCCAGCCAAACTGTTTTGATCTCTGCTTTATCTGTCATTTCAAACACAGCTGAAAATGTATATTTATCTTCTTTCGGACGAAGCGAACACAATTCATTCGAAATGCGTTCAGGTAACATCGGCAATACACGGTCGGGTAAATAAACTGATGTTGCTCTGCTGTATGCTTCATCATCCAATGCAGTTGATGGTTCTACATAATAACTCACATCAGCAATGTGTACACCTATTTCATACAAACCATTTGCATTTTTTTTGATCGACAATGCATCATCAAAATCTTTTGCATCAACCGGATCGATGGTGAAGGTTAACACATCACGAAAATCTCTCCGCTTTTTTGCTTCGCTTTCAGTAACACCATCCGGAAAACGTTCGGCCTGTTCCATTACTTCATCCTGGAAACTCAACGAGAAACCGGCTTGTAATAAGATCTGCTTCATTGCCAGATCATTCATCGCTTCCTGCTTCACTACTTCCACCACTTCACCTTCCGGAACACGTTTTGTTTTTTCCCAAGCCGTTAAACGCACTACAGCTTTGTCCCCATTTTCTGCACCGTTTATTTTATCAGCCGGAATATACAGATCGGGCATTGGCCGGTCTGTTTCAGGAATAAAAAATGTGTGATTCTTTTGCACACTGATGTGGCCGATGAATTCTGTTTGTTTCCGGGAAACAATTTTGGTGATCATTCCTTCCAATCGTCCGGCACTGCCGCTCTTTGTTACTTCCACTTCTACTTTATCGCCATGCAATGCCGTATTGAAATGTTGCGGACGAACGATGATATCTTTTTCCATATCGGTTACGGTTACATAACCCATACCGCTGCGTGTGATCTCGATCTGCCCACGATGTGTGCCCGATGCGGATTTACGTTTTCCGCCACTTGCTTTATTTCTCGAATCGCTTTTCGGTTCTCCTTTGCGATTCGTGTCTTTATTAATTTTCTTCTTTTTCATATGATTATTTTTTGGAGAAGCGTTGAATAAAATCAACAATGATCGTATTCAACTGTGCTTCCTGGTTAAACAAAATACGATGCCGGATAGGTAATACAAAGAGTGGAACTTGCTCCAGCTCTTCTCTGAACTTTACCAACCGTACCGCATCTTTCTCTGTGGTAATAATAACTTTCTGTTCATGATCCAATTTACTGAATCGTTTCCGAATCTCTTTCAGATCATCAATACGTAAAAATATGATGATCGCTGAAGCTCAGATTTTCATAACTGTACGAATGTTCAACAATATGCTTTTTTAACGGTTCAATATTGGCAATGCCTGTTACCAATAATATCTCCAGGTTTTTATGCAGCAGATATTCCTGTTGCGGATGAAGTATATGATACGGTGTACCGTACGCAATGGTTGCAAAAAAAACCTGCTGATGCGGCAATGGTTTTATTTCAGCGACAATTTCCTGCCGTTCTTCTTCCTGCAATGTGGCCGGACATTTGGTAACAATGATGATCTCTGCACGTTTGTAACTGCTTCGCTCATCACGCAGATCACCGGTGGGTAAAAAGAAATCACGGGTAAAGAGGTTATTGTAGTCCGTTAGTAAAATATTCAATCCTGCTTTGATGGAGCGGTGTTGAAATCCATCATCCAGAATGATCACTTCTGTTTTCGGACGATCGTGCAGCAACTGCGGAATTGCTTCCAGCCGTTCTTCACCAACTGCAACCGTTACGTCCGGAAATTTTACATGAAACTGCATCGGCTCATCACCAATTTCCAGTGCCGTACTGCTTTCATTCGCCAATGCATAGCCTTTTGTTTTTCGTTTATATCCACGGCTCAAGGTGGCGGTTACAAATTGATCTTTCAACAAACGAAGCAGATATTCCACCATCGGCGATTTACCCGTTCCACCCACACTTAAATTTCCTACACAGATGATGGGCATGTTCACGGTATCTGATTTCAGCATGTTACGATCGAACAAACGATTACGCAGCCATATAACCGCACCGTACAACAAAGCAAACGGCAATAATAAAAAGCGGATGGATTGAAATGTGAGATTAGCCAAATTCATAAATGCGCTGTGGCGTAATGCAATAGTTTAAAGGTATATCAAATTGTTCACGATCGCTGATGGAAGCAATGGCATCAAAGTAGCTCAAGCCGATCTTTAACACATCGGGGCGGCATTTGGCCAAAAATTTATCGTAAAATCCTTTGCCGTAACCTACACGATAACCTGCTTCATCAAATGCAAGTAAAGGCACAAACACCAGATCAATTTCTGTTTCGCTGATCAGTGTTCCGTTCACCGGTTCAGGAATACCCCACTCGTTTGGAACAACATCCACCATTTCATTATATTCCACATGCTCCAGTTCATTGGTTGTAGAATTCATGCGTGGGATCACCATTTTCAACTCCGGATTTCTGAACTCGAGAAAATGCAGCAGATGATCGGTTTCTATTTCAATCTGTGCTTTGATGGCAAGATAGGTATGCACATAAAACAGATCGGGTAACGGCAGTTGCTGGAAATGAATGAGGATGAGATCATCAAAACGGTTGCGCTCTCCAACGGTGAGGCTTGAACGCTTTTCTTTGTAGATCTTTCGTGCCTCCTTTTTCGTCATTCGTCTTTTGGTTTGTTTACGAAGATAGAAAAGATGGTGGTGCCGTAGTTACGTTCGGCACGGTAAAAAGGAAATTTGGTATAGCTGTTACGGGGCGTGTGTTCCAATACAAACCACCCACCTTCAGTTAATAATTGTTTTTCAAAAATCAGTTTCGGTAAATCATCAATGGTACCCAATGCATACGGCGGACCGGCAAAAATAAAATCAAACTTCTCTGTGCAATGGTCGATGTATTTGAACACATCCATTTTCACAATATTCATTTTCACACCTAGCTTTTCACCCGTTTGCTGAATGAAGGCAGCCATATTATTATCTTTTTCTACAATGGTTTGATCAGTTGCACCACGGCTCGCCAGTTCGTAACTGATGCTGCCCGTACCACCAAACAGATCGAGTGTTTTTAAACTTTCAATGTCGAGATTGTTTTCAATCACATTGAATAAACCACCTTTTGCCAAATCAGTTGTTGGTCGGGTGTACGGCATTTTCGCCGGTGGCTGAAATGTTCGGCCTCCAAATTTTCCACTTATGATACGCATGCCAAAACTTGATCGAGTGAAGCAGATAAATGAACAGGGTGTTCATCCGTTGCAGTTGGGAATTGATAAGCTGAGTTCTTCTTTCAATTGCAAATTCAAAATATAATTGTACAACACATCATACAATGCCGAACGCTGATCGATCATTCCCTGCAGCCAAACAGTGGTTTCTTCCTGCGACAATTCCAACTGCTGCATTGCATTTAAAATATAATACAACACATCTTCGGGTGTATGATAGTGGTACGATTGTAACAGTAACCATTGTCCATTTTTCTCAACAGTAATTTGCACTTCCTGGAAACGGATAGTGGCCGTAACACATATTCCTCCGGCAGCATTTTGTGTAAGCAGTAACGATTGTACATGCCACCACTCCCCTTTCGGAAAACGCCTGTTCAGTAAAGCACCCAACGTTCCGTCAACCACATAATGATTCACCAGCCTTTGTTGTACCACAATATCTTTTACATATAACTGATGTTGCTGTGGACCATGTGCCATTGCCAGCAGATTTTCTTTCCCCTCATCTCTGTTTAAAATAGCAGGCAACAACACATTACCCGGTGCATATTGCACCAACAGCACTTTCTGATAATTGGAATGTACCCAGGAATTGGCAGCTGCAACAGCACTCAGCTTATCATCTAATTGTGTATTGGTTGATGCAGCTTCCAATGAATAAACCACCCAGCCATTCACTTTTTTGTCAACGGGAGAAAAAGAAGCAAAGCCGATAAAATCTGTACCCGCCTGCACCAGCAAATAAGCGTTGGCGGTGTTGAGTGATTCAATTTCGTTTGATACGATCTGTATAGTAGGATGTAACAATTTCTGTAAGTTTCAAGTGCTGCAATAATACCAATAATACGGGGAAGGATGAAGAAAAAAGCTGAGAGCCGTGAGCTGCGAGCTGAGAGCCAATACAGTTCACGCCGGAGTCAGGCCGCTCCAAGGCGGCCAGACGAAGCAAAACGAAAAATACCTGCACAAACTTTTCTCCTTTTTTTGTTTTCGCTCGCAGCTCACAGCTACAAGCTCACAGCTTTCTTCGCAGCTTATTCCTTATTTTCGCCCAAACTACAATTGCTTGGAAACGGCCTTACCGAAGAATGATCTGCGACTGGAAATCACCAACCGACAAATTCTTACGATTTCTATACCCATCAGTCTGTCGTTGCTGGTACCCTTTCTCAACTTCACCGCCAACAATTATTTCCTGAGTGGATTGGGCGAAAGTGCGTTGGGTACGGCCGGTATTACAGGCGTGTACTTTCTGGTGGTGGCGGTAATTGGTAATGGATTGAACAATGCATTGCAATCACTGATTGCCCGACGTGCCGGTGAAAACCGGTTGGAAGAGATCGGCAAACTGTTTTCACAAGGCATCCGCATCGCCTTCATTTTTGCAGCCATTGGTATTGCACTCACCTATTTGTTTGCACCGTTTATCTTTCATTCGTTTTTGCGAACGCAATCCGTTGAAACATCAGCCATTGAATTTTTAAAGATCCGTGTTTGGGGCCTCCCCTTTCTCTATCTCTTTCAAATGGGGAATGCCTTTTTGGTAGGCACCAACAACAGCAAGTACCTGATGATCGGAACTCTGTTTGAAGCATTGGCAAATATCTTTTTCGATTACGGATTGATCTACGGACATTTTGGTTTACCCGAATTAGGTTTCAACGGGGCGGCGTATGCATCTATCATTGCAGAAGTAACCGGTATGCTCGTTGTGTTCCTGGTGATATTTGTAAAACGGATGCACATTCAGTTTCACCTGTTCCGTTACCTGCGGTATAACAAACAACTGAGCAATCTAATTTTGAATATTTCGGCGCCACTCATCGGACAGTTTTCGATCAGCATCATGAGTTGGTTTGTGTTTTATATTTTAATTGAACATCATGGCGAACGTGCATTGGCCATATCGAATGTAATGCGGAATATTTTTTCACTGGCCGGTGTGTTCATCTGGGCCTTTGCTGCCACCACCAATACCATGGTGAGTAATATCATCGGGCAAGGACGCAATAACGATGTAATGAAATTGATCTACCGCATCATGTCGCTCAGTTTTTTCTCAGCCGTATTCATGTTTCTGCTGTTCAATGTATTTGCGGTTGAATTGTTATCGGTGTTTCGTTTATCGAAAGAGTTTGTTGATGCGGCGGTGCCCGTATTGCGGATCGTTACAACGGGTATGTTGTTTATGTCGGTATCGGTTGTATGGCTCAATGCAGTAACCGGCACGGGCAATACCAAAATGAATCTCATCATCGAAGCCGTTACCATTGTACTCTACCTCATTTATATTTATGTAGTGCTGGAAGTATATCAACTCAACTTGATGTGGGCCTGGGCATCCGAACTCATTTACTGGAACAGTATTTTGCTGATGGCCTTCTTTTATATCAGAAGTGGAAAGTGGAAAGGGAAAGTGATTTAGTGTAGTTGTAATTGTGCAATCCAACAAGTGATGAAAACCAACTCATCAGAAATTCATTTTTTTGAAGGAGTTGCGTATATTACCGTGTTAGCTGCAACTAAAAAAAGACAGTATGTACAGACGCAATAACAATATGATATTTTCAAAGGGGAGAATTTCAGGAATTTTCCAGATAGCGGTGGACGCAATAGAATCGACTATTGAAAATGAAACGGAAAACTATATACTTAATGCAAATGAAACTGAGTATGTAGAGCATTTAGAAAGTAAATATAGATTAGATGTTCCCGAATTGCATTTTGACCAAGTAAATGCTGATAGCTATGAGGCTGAAATTCCAGCAGAATATTTTCCGAGAACCTTCAACGTTTATGAAGGCAAGAAATATAAAAAAGAAATAATTCAATTTTTTATCCCGTGCTCAGGTAATATCGGCTTACTTGCTTATAGTCCAGCTAATATTATTTCTTTAGGTGGTGGGGGACATTTTGAAATCAAAGGGGATTCCATTGTGGCAGAATTTATAAACTTCTCGAACAATGCCGAGGAAATAAATAGAAGTTACCAAAATGAGGTGAATGGTGTTCATTCAAACTACAACCATCTTAGAAATGACATTATAGCATTTAACAACTCTTTAAAAGGCCATATTCAATCAGTATTCAGTCAGCGAAAAGTAAAGCTACTTAGTAAAAACAATTTACTTTCTTCTCTTGGAGTGCCTTTAAGGAAAAAGGAAAATGTACCGTCTACTTTTTCAATTCCCAAACCGCAACTAAGAGAAAAAATTGTTGTTAAGCCCGTGGTACATGAAAAAGGTTTTAAACCAGAACCAACATTAGACAACGAAAAATATCAAAAAATATTAAAAATCATTAACGACATTGGGAAAAACTTTGAGAGAATGCCCAGCGTTTATAAAGACAAAGGAGAAGAGGATTTACGGGACCACATTTTAATGACCCTTGACCCGAATTTTGAATTTGGTACTGCTAGTGGGGAAACCTTTAACAAAACCGGAAAGACGGATATACAATTACGCTATGACAGCTCTGTTGTATTTATAGCAGAATGTAAATTTTGGAGTGGCCCCAAAAACTATCTTTCGACCATTGACCAACTTTTGGGGTATTTGACTTGGAGAGACAACAAAGCATCAGTAATTGTTTTTGTAAAACAGAAAGATTTCACTTCCATACTTAGCAAAGTTGAAGTAGAAACAGTAAAACACTCTAATTATTTAAGCACAGTAAGTAAGACTGATGAAAATTGGTTTAACTATCGTTTCCACATTAATGGCGACAGAAACAGAGAAGTCCTACTTGCTGTCCAAGTTTATAATATACCAACAAATGAATAGAAATTTCTCTTGTACTTGTTGGTATGCTAAAGAAAAAAATCACGCAGCCCTTGCTGTGTGTTTTCACCAGCAAGGGATTTCAAAGAAGAATGAGAAACCGAAAAAAACTTTTCGACTTCATTTCCCTAATCTCGTTGTTGGTGAAAAACACGCAACAACGGCTTGAGTGCATTTATTGAACATCAATACCAACAGCAGCACGAGATATTACAAACTACTTGAATTAATTTAAGATGAACAAGACCTTTTTAGAAGCACTTCAAAAGAATCAATGGGTAGAAACATCAAACGAATGGGAATATAAGAAAGGCGAATGGCTAATTTCGAGGGACACTGGCTCATGGTGGATGATAATAAACAGCAAGACAAATTTTCGAGGATTTGATTTCCCAGAACCTACTGACGATACTGTACCTTGGACAGTTAACTTAATAGAACATCTTTGTAAGCTCTATGATCAAGGAGTTCACTAAAGCACCCTTGCACTTGTTGGTATGCTAAAGAAAAAATTACGCCACCCTTGCTGTGTGTTTTCACCAGCAAGGGATTTCTAAAAAGAAGGAGCAAGCAAAAAAATATTTTAACTTCATTTCCTTGATCTCGTTGTTGGTGATACTTCGGCAGGCTCAGTACACGCAACAACGGCTATGTTACATTTATTTAACAACAATACCAACGGCGGCAGGAAAAAAAAATATTTATGACAACTCATTTTGAGCATTTAATTAATACGGCATATCCAGCGTTTAATTCACGAGACATTGATACTGCACTTATGACCTTTCATTCAGGAGTTCAATGGCCAAAAGCCTTTGAAGGAGGATATGTAAATGGACACGACGAAATAAGAGCGTATTGGACAAGACAATGGAAGGAAATAAATCCAACCGTTGAACCAATCGCATTTAATCGGAGACCAAACGGGACATTTGAAGTAACCGTTCACCAAATTGTAAAAGACTTACAAGGAAATCTAATCTTTGATGGAGAAGTAAAACACATCTACACAGTAGAAGATGACTTGTTACGAAAAATGGATATTGAAATTGAAGAGTAGGAATTTAGCTAACCGCAAACAATTAATAAAGTTTTAGCCTTTGTTGGTTTTTCAGCTGCTGAACTTTACAGAAAGTTGAAAACTTCACTTCTTCAAAAAGATTTATCTTTCAGCCCAATCAGCTTCCGTTTGTATGAACCGAAACCTTAGCATCTGGCAAAAATTATTCATTACTGCGTTCTGTTTCGGCATTGCCATTGTTGGTTTTATGTGGAAGCTGCCATCGATGTTCCGGGGAATGGATAAAGAAATGCATGCGGCGTTTTATTTCGTAGCAGCAGCTTTCTTAAATATTTTGTTTGCAAAACGCAATCTGCTTATTCACGCATTCATCTTTGGTTTTCTGTATGCGTTTGGTTATGCCATTGAACGGGCGCAGGAATACTCCAATAAATTTTTCCGCAGCCGCATTCACGGCCGTTTTGATCCGGAAGATGTAGCAGCCAATCTGCAGGGGTTACTTTATTTTTCTGCCATCTGGGTAGTGTATGCAGTAATAAGTTTCCTGTTAAAGAAGTCCGCACCTGTAACAGAAGCTTCCACAACTGCAGAATAAGAATAAATTGTTACCAGTTATTTTTTTCATGCTGAATACATAATTTCATTTCATGCAACGAAGACTCTTTTTACAGAAGATCAGTTTATTGAGTTCATCGCTCATGGCTGCACCCTATCTCAGCTTTGGAGAAACAAAACAATCTTCAACTCCGGGGCTTAAGTTTATTACCGCATCCGATGGACATTGGGGCCAGCCGAATACTGATTTTGAAACGTCACATCGCAACCTCATCGAAGCGATCGGCAAAGAAGAACATGTTGACTTTGTGGTGTTCAATGGCGACCTGATACATGATAAGCCCGAGCTGATGCCGGATGTAAAAAAAGTGTATGATACATTAAACGTGCCGTACTATGTGGCAAGGGGTAACCACGACAGGGTGTCGCCGGAAACCTGGCTCCAGCTATGGAAGCAGCCGGAAGATTTTGCCTTCATTTCAAAAGAAAAACACGGGATCATTCTGCTCAACTGTTCAAACGAAGCAGGTAACTATCTCTGCTCAAATGTTGCGTACGCTACATCAAAACTGGAAGAGTTTAAGAACTTGCCACAGGTATTTCTCTTTGTTCATATTTCTCAAAACAGCTGGACGCAGCATGGTGTTTCCTGTTCTGAATTACTTGACACAATTGCTGCTTACCCCAATGTAAAAGCAACGTTTCACGGGCACGATCATGATGTGGATGGCATCATGCTTTACAAGAAAAAACCATTTCTTTGGTCGGGTCATTTTGGAGGAACCTGGGGGAACCCCTTCCCTTCGTACCGTGTTTGCGAAGTTGCAGCAGATGGAAAGGCCATTGTTACGTATCTCAAAACAGTAAAGGATGGCACTGTTTTAAACAGGCATACTTTATAACGGGGTGCGCAAGGAAGCAGCCCGATTATTTACTTCAACGGGTTATTTTTTTGTAACGCTGCAAACTTTACTGCGGTTGCTTTGATCCGGTTTTTATTAAAACACAACTGTGCTTTACCGGTGGAAGAAACACCGTTGATGCCCGACAAACCCTGGATCACCCATTTGCGGTTTTGTTTATCACGCTTGTGCCAGTTGTCTTTTTGAATAATACCACCGGGAAAAATATATTGATTGGCTTCCTTGATGAGGTGATAACTGTGCGGATAGTCGGTAATGCTTTCTGCCCAACTGTAAATGGGTTGCAACTGTGGCGCCGTAGCCGGGTCGATCACATAGTAGTTAAGTCCGTTTCCTTCTTTCACCTGCAGCAAGGCTGCCACATGATAATTCCAGAATTGTTTTAACCCGCCAATATGATTGCGAAGAAATGCACCGCTGAACACCCAGCCTTTGTAATTCGGTATGCCCCATGCATCTAACAACAAACAAACTGCATCGGCCCTTGCTTCACAGTTATTGTGTACATCGTGCCACTTAAACAACGGACAGTGATAAAAAAAGGAAAATAATTTTTCGGCTTCTGCGAGTGTAACCGATTGATCCGGATGAGTGAGATCAGATAACGCATAATCAAACAAAGTAGGAACGATCAATTCATCCATTTGAATGAAGGTAAAGCATTCAACGAACAAACTGCGTTACACTTCAATGATCGGTGGTTTATAACCGCAGCAATCCAACTTTATACAATGTGCTAATGGGTTTGTTATCCCAGAATAATTCAAAATCTTCATGGCCTTGCTGCTCATATTCGTCTTTGATTTCCTGAAGTGTCATCAGCTTTTCGTTTTCAACACGAAGCCTTGGTAAGAGTTGAACGAACCACTCCCCTTTTTCTTTATCGGTATTGATGGTGATCGTTTCTTTCTTCGTTGCAAAACTGATCTGCATAAGTTCCCAGCTGCTTCCTTTTTTTGATTTCGTGATCAGCTCTGCTTTCAACACATGACCAAGAAATACAATTTTAGCAGACGGTTTAAACAAAGGCAATTCTTCATCCCGTATGATATTCAGAATATAATCGGGTGCAATGATTGTTTTCGGCACTTTGGTTTCAAACCATTTGTGCAAGGGATCATCGAGACACAAACCCTGCATGTAGTTGAACAACGATTTCTTTAATCCAAAACTGAATGTTTCATGATCAGCACCTGTTTCATCGATATGCTCCACATCATTATCAGCAAATAAGATGGCTGTTTCCTTTGCACGCTTTACCTTAAATTTTTCGGGGTTCATTCCAACAGGACTATGTGCAGTCATTGCAAACTGATGCCAGAACGCCGATTGCAGCACACCTGTTTTAAACAACTGCCGCACCATCTCCAACGAATCGATGGTTTCCTGTGCCGTTTGTGTTGGAAAGCCATACATGAGGTAGGCATGCACCATAATACCGGCTTCTGTAAAATGTTTGTTTACCATGGCTACCTGCGCTACCGTTACACCTTTTTGAATCAGTTCGAGCAAACGATCACTGGCAACTTCCAATCCACCACTTACGGCAATACAGCCGCTTGCACGAAGCAACAAACAAAGATCACGGGTGAAACTTTTTTCAAACCGCACATTCGTCCACCAGCTTACTGTTAATTTCCGTTTGATGATCTCCAGTGCCAATGCCCGCATCAACGCAGGTGGTGCCGCTTCATCTACAAAATGGAAACCGTTGTTGCCTGTTTGTGCAATGATGGTTTCCATACGATCTACCAACAACTTTGCAGCAATGGGTTCGTACAGTTTGATATAGTCGAGTGAAATATCGCAGAAGGTACATTTTCCCCAATAGCAACCATGCGCCATCGTTAGTTTGTTCCAGCGTCCATCGCTCCACAGGCTATGCATGGGATTCACTACTTCAATCACAGAGATATAATCGTGCAGTAACAGATCCGAATAGTCGGGCGTGCCAATATCGGTTTGCTTATAATCTTTACAGGAACTGTTGTTGATGTAAGTAACTTCTCCTTCCTGCAACAGAAAAGTCCGTTTGATTTGCGACACCTCAATTTCACTGTTGATGTATTTCAACAATTGCTCAATGGGCGCCTCCCCATCATCGAGTGTAATGAAATCAAAAAACTCAAATACACGTGCATCCTTTAAAGAACGCAATTCTGTATTGGGAAAACCGCCACCCATCGTTACGTTGATGTGGGGGTGATTTGCTTTGATCCATTGTGCAGTTCTGAATGCTGCGTAGAGATTGCCGGGAAATGGAACCGATACCGCAACGAATGTTGGTTGAACATGTTCAATATGTTGTTGCAAACGCTCAATCAATAATTCATCCACCAACGTCAATGGCTTCTGCAGTTCTTCATACAACTCATCGAAGCTGTTGGCACTGCGGCCCAGTCGTTCTGCATAGCGACTGAAACCAAAATGTTCATCGATGCATTCTTTAATGAGATCAGCGATGTCTTCGAGGTATAGCGTGGCAATATGCTTGGCTTTATCCTGCAAGCCCATGCTTCCGAATGCCCAATAAAAATCGCTCAGCTCATTGAAGCGATCTGCTTCCGGTAAAAAATTGCGTGAAGCAATAAGATGCGCAATGGTTGGATTTTTTCCCTGCAGAAAAAGCACTACCTCATCAATACTGTTGATGTATTCGTTCTTTAATGCGAGCATTCGTCTTGCGTTATCAGAATGCGACGCATCGTTTGGAATACGGGAAAACAATTCCGTTAATCCTGCTTTGGAAAACAACTGCAGGATCACTTCAATCCCCAAATCACTTTGAAACGAAGTAATGCCTTTTGTATTCAGGAATCCTTTCAGATAAGCCGTTGCAGGGTACGGCGTATTTAACTGTGTGAATGGTGGAGTAAATAAAAAAACGGTTGCGCTCAAATGGGTTGATTGAACTGCAAAACTATCTATAAATATTGAGAAGCTGTTTGAGGTAGTTGTTTCGAATAGATTATGGGAATTTTGCAGAGCGAAACAAGGCGAATTTTGCAGCCATAGTCTAAACGCCTAAGGCGAAAAATTCAACGCCGTTGCAGCCTGAAAAATACCATAAGGTATATCAAACAATTACTTCAAACAGCTTCTGAAGCTTACGATTTCCAAGTGGCCAGTAATTGTTTGGCTTCTGCTTTGATCGTAGGATCATCGGCAGCCGTGTTGGGCAAACGCAACATATAGTTCAACGTTTCAATGGCTTTCGGGCGTTTATTATTTCGATGATACGCCTTTGCCAGTTCCAGATAATTCAATACAAAATCAGGGCTCAGCAATTTTACTTTTTCGTAATAATGGATGGCTGAATCAAGTGAATTTTTTTGCAAGCCACCAAAAAATACTTTCACTGCAGCTTTCTCCACTGCGTTTAAATTACTCACTTCATAATGCCAGCGGGCAATTACAAAGAGTGCTTTAAAATTGGCGGGATTGTAGATCACAGCACGATCAGCATAGGTCTTGATCTCACGTACATATTCCACTTTTTCCTTTCCGCTTTTCAATAACGACATACGTGCATAGGCTAACGACATCACTACGTTTGCATCACTGTGTTTTGGATTTACACGCAACGCACGCTCTGCATAGATCTTGGCTGCTTTGTAAAAATCCATTTGCTTTTCTTTGGTGGATTGTCTTCGCCCGATACGACTGGCCAGTTCACTGCAATGCACCAGTGCATCTACATGCTGCGGTTGCAGCTTGATCACTTCTTTGTATTTCTGATAGGCTTCTTCTTCTTTCAGTTGACTCTCCAGCAGTTCAGCCTGCTTTATCAATGCGTCAACTGATTGTGCAACTAAGGCACCAGAATAAATGAATCCGAAGAGAACAATAAACAGGAATTTCTTCATGCGATCGGGTTAAAATGTTTTATGCAAGGTTATGCCGGTTTTACCCGTAAAATTTTCAATGGGTGGCGAACACTTATCAATATCGATCTTTATTTCTGTAATAACTGAAAACCGGCTCCTAATCGTATCACAAATATCTTCCGCAACCGTTTCTATGAGACTGCTTTTCTGCATCATTCGTTGCTTTACAATTTCAAACAACAACACATAGTTAATTGTTTGATTGATAGAAGTAATGCGACCGCCTGGCTGATACCAAACAGACAGGTTCACTTCAAATAGTCCGCCTGTTTTCTCTTCTCCGGGATACAGACCATGATGTGCATGGAATTTCAATTCTTTTAAATGTACAGCTATCATAGACCGAAAATAAAAAAGTCCCGCTAATACAGCGGGACTATCTTTTTAGAGCGATTTTCCGGACCTTAAATTGGGGCTTGAGGGCTGAAGCTTATGTATCGCAACTAATATCATCCCAATCTTGGCCCATATAGTTTATCAGCCAATTCAACGCATAATGTCTTTCGTAAACAACGCTAGGGTTAATTTCATTTATCTCCCTTCCATTTATTCTGGCATCTACACATGCCCATTCAAATCGATAATACAAGTCATTTACATCTAAAATTTCTTGCTTAGGCCTTGAATTCTTAACAGAATCAATAAATTCATTAGGATTCTTGTCTTTACCAATGGGATAATTTTCTGGGGAAATATTCCCGAGGTTACAAAGCGTATCCGGGAATCCAAGACTCTCAACTTTATTCAATGCCCACATTAAAGTCCATATTCCTTCACATTTCCATGTTTCGAGACTTTTTTTCTCATCAGTCGGATTCGCTAAAAAATCTTTTTCATCGGGAGTAACAAAGTCCCAAAGTTCATATCGCTTTAAATACTGAATTGCTTCTTCACCTGAAAAGTGATCAAAGGCTACCAAATTAGTAATAGCGAGAATAGTTATACGTTGAGCTATCTCCTCTGGCTGTCTTAATAATATTTCACTTTCGCTCTCAATACAGGGTAGATTTACATTAATTTTTATTCCCCTTGATTTGAGGATATTTTCACTTGTCAGTTTTCGCTTTGTTTGTTCTTCGGTTAATTGACTTTGCTCCGTATCAAAATAGACAGAATCTATTTTAACTTCCAAATTTTCAATTTCGCAATTACCAGTGCCATCGATGATCAATTCAAAGTCTCTGTTTAGAAAATGTTGACCATCAGCTTTGCTGATAACAGTTTGGGGTTGAACAAATAATATTGCGTCAAACTCATTTGCTAAATTCCTAATAAGGGATTTCAAATCTTTCGTATTTCCATGTTCCTGAAGTATTGAAAATTCGCAATTCAGAGTTTGAATTTTCTGCAGAAATAACCCTTTTATTTTTTCGTTTACAGTAGGCAATGAGTAGACATAACCATAAAGCCCTTTCAAGTTAGTTGTTAAAGGGCTATCATCAATTTCAGGCAATTGATAAGAATGTTTGGTTCTTTCCCTATAGGCAATTTTAAGTTTAGCTGGTGAGCCGAATATTCCTCCTTTGATTTCCAATTCAAGAATTTCAAATTCATCTTGCTTACTGAGAGTTATAATTCCCTTCGGGTATTTTTTTTGAATTATGACTTTTATTCTATCAAAACCCGGGTTATGAGAATAAATTGTACAAATCATTTTGGCTACCTTTTGGATCTATAGTCTATTTAAAAAAGCGCT
>CAWHOR010000022.1:0-145592 GCA_963830845.1 uncultured Bacteroidota bacterium
TCCAATGGCTGCTGATGACAATACTGCATCAGCAGCTTTTTTCTCAATCACCAAATATATTGATATGAAAAGCTTTTTTTATATTCATATGTCTGTTTGTTGGTGTAACAGCATCTGCACAATTCAAATCGGCAACGTTGCAAGCCAGTGGCTTAACCTGTGCCATGTGCAGTAATGCGATCAACAAATCATTAAAAACACTTTCGTTTGTTGCGGGTGTTGAAGCTGATATTAAAACATCTTCTTTCGTCATTAACTTTAAAGAAGGTGCTGATATTAATTTCGATCAACTCCGTAAGAAAGTGGAAGATGCTGGGTCTTCTGTGGCCAAATTACAGATCGTTGCAGACTTTAAGAATGTAACTGTGCAGAACGATCAACCGCTTACTGTTGATGGAAAGGTTTTGCATTTCCTCAATGTGAAGAGTCAACAGTTGAATGGTGAAAAAACAATTACTATCGTTGATAAGAATTTTCTGTCAGCAAAAGAATATAAAAAATACGCCGGACTCACCAAAGCTGAAAGCTTTAAAACAGGTGAAGCAAAAGGAGTGCGTGTTTATCATGTAACGATTTAAACTAACGGGAAGCAACAACTGCTTCCCTTTTTTCAATTATGTTTCGATTCTTACTATTCAGTTTGTTGCTGTTGACAGGTTCAATGGCAAGCGGGCAGGAGTTATATATTTTTTCCAATCCTGCTTCGAATATTCCTGCAAAAGCTCTTGTTGCTAAAGCATCCACGAAAACCATGCGTGCATACCACAACAACGAACGGGAGTACCGGTTCATGCCTGAACTCCAGTTGGGCTTAACCAAAAACTGGATGCTTACGGGGAACGTCAGTTTCTCCAATATGTATTTTCAATCAAAGCAACAATTTGAAAGTGCCCGACTTTATACCAAGTATCGGTTTTACAGTAATGATGAACTGCACAAGCATTTTCGTGCAGCGCTGTATGGTTCGGCTGCATGGAGTAATAATCCTTTGGTGTATCAGGAGTTGAGTTTGGATGGCGATAACAGCGGTTTGCAGTTGGGTGCTGTTGCCACACAATTGGTTGGCAAGTTTGCTGCTTCAGCAGGTGCATCGTATATCCGTCAATTAGAAAAAGATAATAAGGTTGATTTTGGAATTCCTTTTTCGAATGAAGCAATTCTGTATAATCTCTCAATGGGCTATTTGCTGTTCCCGAGAAACTATGATAATTACAAACAGACAAATGTCAACTTGTACTGTGAGTTTCTTGGTCAGCAGAGTACAGATATGAAAGCCAGTTATATTGATATTGCTCCGGCTATTCAATTGATCTTTAACAGCAGCACACGGTTCAACCTGGGTGCTCGTTATCAACTGGCCGGTAATGCACACCGTATGGCTGAGCGATCGGTCTTCATTAGCCTTGAGCATTACTTTTTAAATGCGTTGAAATGAGAGTGATCAAATCTGTATTCTTATTTCTTCTTTCTTTTTTTCGAAAGAAAGATTGTTGCCGATAAACAAAGCCTGTTCTTTTTGAACAGGCTTTTTTACTTACAGAACGTTAGTATTCTCCGAAAGAAATTTGACTATATGTAACTAATTTCTATATTTGTCTAAATATAAATTTAGACAAGTCTAAAAAATAGTTATGAGGACTGTAATTTTTGTGTGGATGATGTTACTGGGTTTGGCTGCTGCCGGTCAATCCAATACCATTCGTGGGGAGGTAATTGATCTTCGTTCGGAAGAACGGCTAAAGCATGCAACTGTAGTAAATCTTCAAAGCAAACAATCTGTATTAACCGATCATCAGGGTGAGTTTGTTTTAGCGGCAAATGAAAGCGACAGTATCACTGTTTCAGCAGTTGGTTATCTTACCGATACAGTTGTTGTTTCTTCTTCAAATAAGTTTGTTTCTGTACAACTGAAACCACTTACAAAATCATTGGAAGAAGTGGTGATCAGTGGAACTATGCGGGAGATCCGGAAATCAACCAGCCCGATTGCCGTTGAGTCATACTCCGCAAAATTTTTCAAAAAGAATGTAAGTGCGTCAGTGTTTGAATCCTTATCGATCGTAAATGGAGTACAGCCACAGTTAAATTGTAACGTGTGCAATACTGGTGATATTCATATCAATGGAATGGAAGGACCCTACACAATGGTGTTGATTGATGGGATGCCGGTGGTGAGTAATTTGGCAACAGTGTATGGTTTTTCCGGTATCCCTGCAAGTCTTATTAAACGTGTTGAAATTGTAAAAGGTCCTTCTTCAACATTGTACGGAAGTGAAGCTGTTGCGGGTTTGATCAATATCATTACAAAGGATCCGTCGTCTGCTGCATTGTTTCATGCAGATGTGTATGGTACATCATATGATGAGATCAATGCCGACGTGAGTGCGAAATACAAATTCGGAAAAACAACTTCATTGCTCGGAGTAAACCTGTTCAATTTTGGGAAACGATACGATGTGAATGGCGATAATTTTACGGATGTTACGTTGCAAAAACGTGTTTCGTTATTTAATAAATGGGATTTTAAACGCAACAGCCAACTTCCTTTTCAATTGGGTATTCGATTGCTGGCAGAAGATCGTTGGGGTGGTGAAATGCAATGGAATGAAAGCTGGAGAGGAAGCGATAGTGTGTATGGCGAAAGTATTTATACAAAGCGATTGGAAGCAATTGGTAACTATGGTATCAATGCCGGTAGCGAAAAATTAATGCTGGAGTATTCGTATAACTTTCATCACCAGGATTCTTATTACGGTACCATTCCATATTTCGCCAAACAGCATAGTGCATTTGTGCAGTTAAGATGGAACAAAGAAATTGGAAAACATACCATTGTTGCAGGCTTGCCTTACCGTTATATCTGGTACGATGATAATACAGCTGTTACATCAAAACCGGATGGCGTTACAAACCAACCTGCTGTTAATAAACTGCAAGGATTTTTTGTACAGGATGAAATGAAAATCAGCAATCGATTTACAATACTGGGTGGTGTGCGATATGAATTAACGAATCAGCACGGTGGTATTCTGTCTCCAAGGTTAGCAATGAAGTGGGAGAGTGCCGATAATCAGATCATTCGTTTGAGTGCCGGTAATGGTTTCCGTGTGGTGAATTTGTTTACAGAAGATCATGCAGCATTGAGTGGAGCAAGAGAAGTGGTAATTGCTGAATCATTGAATCCTGAGCGGAGTTGGAATGGTAACCTGAATTACACGGCTACGTTTACGCCGAAGTTTGGGTTCTTCACATTGGATGCAACATTGTTCTATACTTATTTTACGAACAAGATCATTCCTGACTACGATACAGATCCGCAAAAGATCATCTATGAGAATATTGATGGTTATGCTGTATCAAGGGGCTTAACGGTGAATACAGATTTCTCGTTTAAGAACCGTTTGAAGATCATTGCAGGGATTACGTTGATGGATGTGTTTACCAAAGAAGAAAATCAGTTTGGTATCAGCGAAAAGCAGCAACAATTATTTGCGCCGATATTTTCCGGTAACTATGCCATCAGTTATACAATTCCGCAATGGAAACTCGCCATTGATCTAACTGGTAAGGTATTCGGTCCGCAACGATTACCGGTTGTGCCCAACGATTTCCGTCCGGAATATTCACCATGGTTTACATTAGCCAATTTACAGTTAACACAACGTGTTGGTAAGAAAGTTGAATTGTATGCAGGTGTCAAAAATCTGTTGAATTTTATGCCGAAGCATCCGATCCTTCGTGCCGAAGATCCATTTGATAAAAATATAAACGATCAGGTGAATAATCCAAATGGTTATACATTCGATCCATCTTACAACTATGCACCGTTAATGGGCAGAAGGTTGATGATAGGGGTGCGATTGAATATTGAAAGGAAATAAGTACATCTTACATCCGCTCCGGCACATTAATTCCCAACAACAGCATGCCACTTGCAATTACATTCGCCGTTAATTCACAAATGAGTAAACGTAATTGTTTTTTCTCTTCTGTTTCTGCATTCATCACCGAATGTTCGGTATAAAAGGAATTGAAGGTTTTTGCAATATTGTATACATAGTTTGCAAGGTGCGATGGATCATGTTCATTGCCGGATTGCTCAATTACAGTTGGAAAATTTTCCAAGTCAATCAATAATTCTTTCTCAAGCTTTAGAAGCAGTGAATGGTGAATGGTGAGTGGTGAATTTGTATCAGAAAGATTATTCGGTGCATCCGACAATCCTTTTCTCAGAATGCTCCTGATTCTTGCATAGGTGTATTGAATAAACGGTCCGGTATAGCCATGGAAATCAATCGACTCTTCCGGATTGAAGATCATTTTCTTTTTTGGATCAACACGTAACAGGTAAAACTTCAACGCACCAAGGCCAATTGTTTTGTATAAATCTTTTAATTCGTCAGCAGTAAAGTCTTTCACTTTTCCCAGCTCTTCTGTTTTTTGCTGTGCTACCCGTTCCATTTCATCAAGCAGATCATCAGCATCAACCACTGTTCCTTCACGACTTTTCATTTTGCCGGTTGGCAATTCAACCATGCCATAACTCAAATGATGAATACTGTCTGCATAAGGAAGTCCCAGCTTTTTACAAATGAGCTGCAGCACCTTCATATGGTAGTTCTGCTCATCGCCAATTACATAAATACTTTGATCAATTTTATACTCATCATATTTCTGTTGCGCCAAACCAATGTCTTGTGTGATGTAAACAGAAGTGCCATCTTTCCGCTGTACAATTTTTTCATCCAACCCATCGGCGGTTAAATCGATCCACACACTTCCATCTTCTTTTTGTACAAATACATTTTTCTCCAATCCTTCCTGCACTGTTTTCTTTCCAAGCAAATAGGTATTGCTTTCATAATAGATCTTATCAAAATCACTTCCAATGCGTTTGTAAGTAGTGTCGAAACCGGCATATACCCAGCTATTCATTTCTTTCCACAATTGCATTACCTCCGGCTTACCTGCTTCCCAGTCGAGTAACATTTGTTGTGTTGCTTTCATGATCGGTGCTTCTTTCTCTGCAGTTGCTTTGTCAACTCCTTCACTAATCAACTGTTCAACCTGCGATTTATACTCATCATTAAACTTCACATAGTAATCTCCAACAAAGTGGTCGCCTTTTGTATTGGTTGATTGTGGTGTGGCTCCGTTCCCAAACAATTGCCATGCGATCATACTTTTACAAATATGAATTCCACGATCGTTCACAATACAGGTCTTCACCGTGTCGTATCCGTTTGCATTGATGATGGCAGCAGTACTCCAGCCTAAAAAATTATTCCGCAAATGACCGAGGTGCAGTGGCTTGTTGGTATTGGGCGATGAATATTCCACCATTACCTTTTGGTGCTTCGGGTTACCTTTCCCAAACGATGCATTGTTATAATTACTGAGAAGTATATTCAGCCAGTAAGTATCTGCAACCGTAAGATTCAAAAAGCCTTTAATGATATTGTAAGAAGTAAAAAGTGTTGGATCACTTTCAACCATATGTTTCCCCAGTTCGTTCCCAAGTGCATCCGGACTTTTGGATAATGGTTTCAGCAACGAAAACAATACAACGGTATAATCGCCTTCAAATTCAGGTTTGGTTTTATTGATCTGAAAATCTTTTGCAGTAAATGTTTTGCCATAAAGCTGTTCTAAACTTTTGATCGCCGCCTGTTGTATCTGTTGCTGAATTGCCATTGAAAAAAATTGAATGCAAAAATACTGTTTCGCAACTGAAACGCTACAATTGAAAAAGTTGATCTGTTTAAAAAATAATCCCGTCGTTTCGGACGGGATTATTTGGAATATGGTATTATTTGTTCGTTTGTCCTGTGGAGGGATCGATCAACAGCGGTGTTTTACCATCTGTTACAATAATTTTTGTATTGGGCGATTTCGCCAGTTCTTTAAACACCTCCAGGCTTTTCCATTTGATGAAGAACTCATTCAAACCTTCCGAAATGATTTTTTGTGCATTCCGCAAACCTTCCGCTTCAATTGTTTTTCGTTCTGCTTCCTGTCGTTCACGTAACAAAACAAATTCCATTTGCTGCGCCTGTTGTTCAGCTTCCATCCGAAGCTGGATAGCGTTGCTCAATCCGGCTGGTAATACGATGCTTTTCAGCAGAACAGCTTCTACTTCAAAGCCACGGTGTTGCAGTTGCTTTTGCATGTGTTCTTTAATTTCAGCTTCGATCTGGCTGCGTTGACTTGTGTGCATTTCTTTTGCCATAAAGCGTGCCGATATATCGGATGCTGCTGACCGGAAAACAGAAAGAATAACGGTGCGTTCGTAATCGAGCCCAATGTTTTGTAAAATGCCGGGCACCATTTGCGGATTTACATGATACAGGATTGAGATCTGGCTTTTGATGGTGAGTCCTTCTTTTGAAGGAAGATCGAGATTCACTTCAATATTATCGGTTTGTGTAGAAACCTTGATCACTTTTGAAGTAAATGGATTGAATCCAACCGGGCCGGGTTGATAAATGGTGGGTTGCAACTTGCCAAGTTTTCGTTTTACACCAACTTCTCCCTGCCTTACCACGGAGCAGGAACTGCTGAATACAATTGTAAGAACCAGAAATGTGAGTAGATGAATTTGTTTCATAGCAAAAAATTTGTTGTGATTGATGACAACAAAAAGATGCATGAAGTTGATGTGCATTTTTCTCTTTCATTCTTTTTTAACAACAAGCTACCCATTGGCACGGATAACCGATTTTTTTTTTGTAGTACCCGCTTGATTATCTTCAAAATTAAAAAAGCACGTACAATTAATTGCACGTGCTTTTCATTATAAAAAAGAATACGTTATTGACCGCCGCCGTTAACTCTGAACTGGAAACCGCCATTACCACCTCTGCCCATTTCACTCATTGGTTTAATATCATAATCTTTCGGAATGATAAATACTTTGTCATCAACTTTTGCAGTGAGATCTACCTTCGTTACCTGGTAATGAACTTTTGCTCCATTTGGCCGAACAAGTTCAAATTCCATTGGAAAACCTTTCAGTTTCTGAATACCCGGAATATTTGCCATGCGCATCACATCTCTGATCTTGAAACCTTCGCCCATGATAAATTCAGGACTGTACCAAACAACCTGTTGTACTTCCTGATTTCTGCGGTCTTTGTAACGCAGCAATGCTTTGTTACAAACCATACCGGCGATCTTCTTCGTTTCGCTGAGATATTCAATAAATACTTCGGGGTTGAATTGTTGAATTCGTTGCTGACGTCCGGAATCGGCACCTGCCATCATCCGTTGCATATCGTCATCGGTTGTATAAAAACCCATTTTACGACCCATTGCTTCAAACAGGGTAGTGGTTTTCTTCTCTTTACTGTCAATGATCACCTGGTTGGTGCCCATGCCCATATCACTCTCGATCTTGGTCATGCCATTCTTGAAATACATTTTTGATTTGATCTCGCCATCGCCAATTCTCACCGTCATTCTACCTTCGCCATCACCCGATACGGGAGGTCCGCCATCAGCATTGGGGTTGCTACTTTCTGTTTTCATTTGAATGACAGCTTCGTTTACAACTTGCTGGGCCACACTTGTGCCGTACATGAAAAAAGCGGCTATGGCAATCACAATCGGTTTCATCGTTAAGAATTTAGAAAGCGAATTTACGAGGTAGTTCGTAAAATTGTACAACCGGCTGTGTAATTGCGGAAAGGTTAACAAAAAAAGAAGGGTTGATAGAAATCAACCCCGAAACCTAAACCAACTGCATGTAGAAAATCTTAATTATTTATCTGGTTCAGCAATGCATCCATGCTTTTGTCGGCACTTGCAGCCGCAGCCGGACGAATTGGACTGATAGTAGTTTTATTGATCAATGCATCAATTTTGTTGTCAGCATCTGTTGTACTTACTGGTTTGCCTTGCTCAATTGAAGCTGCATAAACCATCAGATCAACATTTTCATCAGCTGCTGCATTGTTAGCAGTGATCAGCTTTCTGAACTGAGACGCTTTTGCCTTGTTTTCAGCATCATCAGCGATCATCATATCGATTAACACATCAGCATCTGTTAAGGCAGACTGCATCACTTTACCGAAGAGGGGGGCAGCTACAGCTTCTGTAAACTTGTTGTTTATTTCATTGTCAGCAACGGCGCTTGAAGTTTGCAGGTTTTTGCTGTAAGCAACTGCCATTTTCTGATTCATTTTCTCAGCAACAGTAAAGGATACATCCATTTTATTGTCGGCCAAGCCAATTGAATTTAAATTGATCCTCTTATAAGTATAGGCTTTCAAACTGTTTACCCAAGTAGCAATATCCATATTGTTGATCCGTACTTCAGCAGTAAATGCATTGGCATTGGTGATCACAATTTGTTGGTTGCCGGTTGCGAAAGTTACTGTGCAGCAACTGTCAGCAACAGCCTGGTTAAACTGGTTAACTGTCTTTTCTTCTGCTTTCTTAGTGGTGTCATCCTGAGTAAAAGACATTGAAGTCAAGGCAATAACTGCGAAGAGTACTGAAGCGGTCATACGCATCATTCTTCTTACTAAGCTTTTGTTCTGTTTGAGTGTTCCGTTCTGGTCGGAGTTCACTGTTAATTTTGTTGTCATCTTCTTTTTTGATGTTTAAGGTTCTATTTATTTTTTCCCTTTCGGGGTTTCTTTTCTTCCGATTGTATAACAAAGATACTATTAAAAGCTGGTACTTTGCAATACATAATACCTTGTTTGGCTTATTAAGCTGATGAGTGGTCAATTTTTTATGATGACCGGCCATCAAGGCAATTTGTTCTGGTTTAATCGTTACTTTTTTGGTCTGGTACTCGTGTCGGGCAGTTTAACAGGGAAGGTGTTTCGAAGTAAACTGTCAAAGGCGGTGTTTCTGTATTAACCGGAGCTTTGGGTACCTATTTTTCACGTTTGACGATGCAAAGTTACATCGTGCTAAACTATCTTCCAACTAAATTTTCAAAAATTTTTGAAAATAGTATATTTACTGACAGTTTAGTGTTTTCCATATAGTCGCTGATCAAAGAACTTGTATAGATGTGACGGTAAACGTTTGTTTTTGTTACATCTGAAGCACAAAATTCTTTTCTTTTTCTGGTGAAATGGAGCTAATTAAGGATGGATGGCATCAATGAAATGTTAAGCAAAATCACAGCTTTATGAAGTGTGTAAAATGCTGATGAATGGATGAAAACACTGCTCTAAGTGGTATCCCCTGAATATGTGATGTGGGACGAACGGTGTTAGCCTTCTGCTTTTTCCTGTTTTTCTGTTCGGATTCGTTTTGCAAGCCAGCTTTCTTTAACAGGAATGAGCCAGTTGTTTTCCAATTCCTCTTTTGTTTGTACAAGGTTGTTGATATAAACGGTGTCGGCTTTTACAAAGCCGTTATCAAAGGCGTATTGTAACTGACCAAGAGGGAGGATCTCGATTTTTTCCTTTAATACAAAGGCAAGATTCTGCCTGTCGAACATTGATACCTTATATAGTTGTTCAATTTCTTTGATGAGGCGAACGCTGCTGTCGGTGCTGCATCCGCTAACCCCGGTAGCCTGCTCATCGGCCATTAATATGATGAACTGACCAAAGAACAACGTGCCGAATCCTTTTACAGGCGTTCCATGGCTTTTCCAATTCTCAACAAAATAGTTCAGCAGATCCTCGATCTGCAATGCTTCTCCCAAACTGAATAAACGGCTGCTCTGGTACACCCACACACGTGAATCGGCTGCAAAATCGGCTGGCAGTAAATGTTTATAGTCTACGTTCATGCTGCAAAGGTAACAAGAGTTGTTGTTTACATCGGCAAATCAGACCTGCTCCTTTTTTCGTTTCTGCTTCAGATAGTTGCGGATGGCATCATAAGCGGCAAAACAAATACCGATCACAGCAATTACTAACAGGTACTTATTCCAGTCGGGGAAGAGCTCATTGTTTGCTGCGCCACTGATTTTTCCAATCAACCAGCGGATGAGGTTAATCAAAACAAGAATAACTCCACACAATAAAGCAATAAAGAATGCCACACCAACGTAATGAAAAAATGCAGCTCTTGTGGATTTGAACTGCTGCAGTTCTTCCGTTTTTGCATCAGCTTCCTTTCTGTACCAGGTATCGGAATCGAGCAAACCGAGGATCATTCCGAAAATGAGATAGCGGATCACACTTTGTTGAAGTACCCTGTTGAGTGACAGGTCATCTTCGATCCAATCGACCAGAAAGCGAATGATGAGAAATACGAGAAAGAACAAAACAGTTCGTTGTAAAAAATTCTTCCAGTTAAAGCTGTGTAGTAGGTTTCTCATTCAGTATTCATTTGTCGGCAGGCAGTATCAGAGGCTGGCGGCTACCAGCTCAGCCACATCCATTACCTGAACGGTTTCTTCTTTTTCGGCCACTTTTACTCCATCCGTCATCATGGTATTGCAAAACGGACAGGCTGCTGCAATAATTGATGCACCGGTTTCAACGGCTTCGTTTGTACGTTCCCAGTTAACACGGGTAGTTCCTTTTTCTTCTTCTTTAAACATTTGTGCGCCACCAGCCCCACAACATAAACCATTACTGCGGCAACGTTTCATTTCTACCAGTTCTGCATCCAATGCTTCCAATACTTTTCGAGGAGCTTCATAGATATTATTCGTGCGACCCAAATAACAACTGTCGTGGTAAGTGATCTTTTTTCCTTTGAACGATCCTCCTTCTTTCAACTTCACTTTCCCTTCATCGATCAATTGTTGTAATAAAGTGGTGTGATGGATCACTTCATAATTACCGCCCAACGCAGGATATTCATTTTTCAATGTATTAAAACAATGCGGACAAGTGGTAACGATCTTTTTAATTCCATATCCGTTTAGCACCTGTATATTATTATAGGCCATCATCTGAAAAAGAAACTCATTACCTGAGCGGCGTGCAGGATCGCCGGTGCACATTTCTTCTTTACCAAGTATGGCAAATTTAATTCCGGCTTTATCTAAAATCGTAGCAAATGCTTTGGTGATCTTTTGTGCACGTTGATCAAAACTACCGGCACAACCAACCCAAAAAAGTACTTCGGGTGTTTCATTCGCTGCCATCATTTCAGCCATTGATCGTATCTGCATATCAATCGATTTTGTTTCAAAACTAAGTGAAACAGGCGAAATTACAGGCAGCTGTTTGCTCATATGTTCAATGAGGCGGCTATCTTTGAATTTCATGTTGAAGAAATTTTTTGAGCGATGGACGAACTGGGAGCTGTGGCCATTTGCTGTCATTTATTTTCCGATCAGTTTTGTGTGGATCTGGTACATGATCCGGAGCAGGGCGTTTTGGTTTTTTACTCCATCCAATCCCACTATTGCGTTTGGTGGCTTTGAAGGTGAAGGAAAAAAAGAAATGTATGATCAGTTACCCCCGCATACAGTGCCACGTACCATCTACATCATGCACGATCTTTCATTTGAAACAGTGAAACAGATATTAACGGATGCAGGGTTTACCTATCCGTTTATTGTTAAGCCGGATGTGGGGATGAAGGGGATTCTCTTTCGTAAAATTGATTCAGAAGAACAGTTGCAGAAATATCATGAGCGCATACCTGTTGAATATATTGTACAGGATCTGATTGAACTGCCCGTTGAAGTAAGTGTATTTTATTACAGGCATCCCGCATCAGCCAAGGGGACTGTAAGTGGTTTTATTCACAAGGAACTGTTGCATGTAGTGGGTGATGGAGTACATACTTTGAAGGAATTGATTGAAAACCACCCACGTGCCAAACACCGTATGTTGGAAATGGAACACCGGCATATGCATCGGTTTGGCCGTGTTATAGACAAAGACCATATTTTCTATTTGTCGTATGCCGGTAACCACAACAGGGGTGCACATTTCACCAATCTTCATACTGAGATCGACGAACGCATGCACAAAGTGTTTGATGAGTTAAGCCATTATTCAAAACACTTTTATTACGGACGCTACGACATCAAAACCACAAGCCTTGAAGATTTGAAAGAAGGCAAAAACTTTCTCATTCTTGAATATAATGGGTGTGGTGCCGAACCGAATCACATTTACGATTGTAATATGAGTTTGATTGCTGCATACAGGGAAATTCTGAAACACTGGAAAGCATTGTATGAGATCAGCAGTTACAACCACCGGAATGGATTCCCGTATTGGAGCTTTCAGAAAGGTTATCAATTCATCAAACAATCACAGCAACACTTTAAGCTGTTGCAGAAATATGATTAATTTCACAGATCAATTCAATTATGAGCACCAATCAGAAGTTTCTACTTATCCGCAATTACGATCTGTTTTCGCATATTACCGACGAAGAGTATGAGGAATTGCACCTGGATCATCATTTCATTGAAGCCCCAAGAGGTGAATACATTTATTTTGATTCGCAGTTTCACAATAAACTCTATTTTCTGAAAGGCGGTACGATCAAGATCGGTTATATTGATGAGGAGGGGAAAGAAGTGGTAAAAGAAATTATTCGTGAAGGGGAAGTGTTTGGGCAATTTACACTCGAACGGGATAACCTGAATGGTGAGTTTGCACAGGCTTACAAAGGCGATGTATCACTTTGCGCATTCAATATTGAAGATTTCGAAAAGTTGTTGAAATCAAAACCCAATATTGGGTTTCATTTTACCAAACAGGTAGGGCAGAAGCTGCGCAAGTTTGAAAGCAGGTTATTGAACCTCCTGAATAAAGATGTAAAAACAAGACTGGTTAACTTTCTGGTAATGCTTGCACGGGAAGAAGGTGAAAGCGCAGAAGGGGAAAAGGTTGAGATCCATAATTTTCTTACACATGAAGATATTGCCCAGCTGATTGGCAGCAGCCGGCAAACCGTTACAACCATGTTGAATGAATTGGAAACAGCCGGCTATATTACTGTTACCCGGCAGTTGATCAATATTCCTTCCGTTAAAAATCTGCAAAAGAGTTTGGCTGTCGGTTAAGCGACAATGACTGGCAGGCAGTCGCTCTACATTTGTTTCATATAAATTATAACAATGAAACAATTGTTCTTCTTCATTTTCTTTTCTTCTGCTTTCCTTGCAACTGCGCAGGAACAAAAACGTATTCAAACCTTTAATCTTGAACATGGATTGGCTGTACAGGGTTATGATGTGGTATCCTATTTTTCAGAAGCCAAGGCGGTAAAAGGGATTCCGACATATACAGTGTTACACCAAGGTATAAAATACAGGTTCTCTTCAGTTGCTAATAAAGATGAATTCAAAAAAAATCCTTCAAAGTATGAGCCGCAGTATGGCGGCTGGTGTGCCTTTGCTATGGGAGATTATGGAAAAAAAGTAGAGATCGATCCCGAAACATTTAAGATCGTTAATGGAAAACTTTATCTCTTTTATAATAAGGGATTTAATAACACGCTCAAAAGCTGGAATAAAAGCGAGGCTGTTTTAAAAACGAATGCTGATATTAATTGGGCTAAGTTTTTTTAATCATCATCTCATCAAATATTCACATGTCAATCATTCAACCACTGCACATTTTTTTCTGGATACTTCGGCTGGTTGCAGCGATCATTTTGTTGCAAACGCTGTTCTTTAAATTTACTGCCAGCGAAGAATCAGTTTATATTTTTTCAACAATCGGAATGGAACCCTGGGGCCGCATTGGTACAGGTGTAATGGAATTAATTGCAGCAATATTATTATTGATCCCCCGAACAACTGCTATTGGCGCATTACTTGCAACAGGACTGATGGGTGGCGCTTTGTTCTTTCATTTTACTATGCTTGGTATTGAAGTAAAAGGGGATGGCGGGTTGTTGTTTATTTATGCGTTGGTTGTTCTTATCAGTTCATTAATTCTGCTTTCTTTACATCGAAAACAAGTAACTGATCTTGTTGCTAAATTTTCGAAAAAATAAAAATTAACAACATCTGCTTATTTAAAAACTTAAATTCAAAAATGAAAAAAACTTTTGTAGTTCTATGTTTCCTTTTCTCAATTCTAACATCATTTGCACAGACTAAAAGCAATAATAAACTCCAGTTATTTGATTTATCAGGTTCTATCGGTAGTAGTCAGGGTTCTGTAGCAGCTGCTTATATTTATAATTGGCACTTGGGAAAAAAGCAAAAATTTTCTATTGGTACAGGAGTGAGATTCACTTCTTATTTTGGCAGTAATCAATATTTCATTACTGCACCTGCTAAACTTACAAGTGGCTCAACGGGACCTGGTGTATTATTCAGGGAAAACATTCAGGCTAATTTGGATTCATTACTGGTAGCATCAACTTCAATGAATGCGCTCAACCTAACTATCAATCTCGGCTATCGAATTACGCCTAAATTAACCGCCGGATTTAATATTGATGCTATTGGTTTTTCGTTTGGCGGCCAAAGAGATGCCAGGTATATTAATGGTGCCACCAGCAGTAATACAACTGTTAAACCTGCAGCATTTAATGCACTGTTAATAAGCGATAATGATCTTGGAACATTGAATTCGGAATTATTTGCCACTTATGCATTTAATAAAAAATGGAGTGCAAAGCTTGGGTACCAGTTTTTGTTTACTGAATACAAAGCCGCAACGGATGTTCAGCAGTTACCCGAGCCAAATGACCGTTTTAGAAATAAGGTAAGTGCTGTAGTTTTTGGTGTACGTTATCAATTGCAATAAACTGTTTGATTATTTATCAACACATAAACTTAAAACTTTTGCTATGAAACAGATACTGATTATTCTTTGCACTATAGTTGCAATGTTAGGTTGTAAAAAATCTACAACGGATGATACACCGTTAAGTGATTCATTGAATCCCAATGCTGTGCTACTCGCATCTGGAAGTTTTTCGGGTAATATGAGTTATTCAGTTTCTGGTACAGCAGAATTTGTGAATGATAACGGTAAAAGAAAACTGGTGTTAAAAGGTTTTTCAACCAATAGCGGACCGGATCTGAAAGTATACATCGCCACAACAAAACAGGCAACTGCTTTTATTAATCTGGGGAACTTGAAATCAACAAACGGGCAGCAAGTATATGACATAAGCGGTATGCCCGATTTTTCCCAATATAAATTTGCACTTATCTGGTGTCAACAATTCAGCGTTTTGTTTGGGTCGGCCGAATTAAAATAAAATATAAAAAAATAACCATGCGGACTATAATTTTAGTTTTTCTTGTATTTGTAAGCTCAGCAAAAGGCCAAAATTACAAGCCTGCAAACGAAGCTGAGGCGGTAAAATTTACGATTGAAAATATTGGTTTTGATGTGAATGGAAGTTTTGCGGGACTCAATGGTAACATCACATTTGATGTAAAAAATCTTGGGATGGCTTCATTTGATGTTACAGTTGATGCATCTACAGTTGACACAAAAAACAGCACAAGAGATAAGCATTTGCGAGGTCCGGATTACTTTGCAGTACAGACTTATCCGGTGATACGCATTACATCAGTAAAAATTGCGAAATCTGTAACACCCGGGTATTACGTATTTTTTGGCAAGCTTATCATTAAAGGCACAAGTAAGGACATCAGTTTCCCTTTTACAGCTAACGCAGAAGGAGGGGCTTTCCGCTTTAAAGGGGAATTCAACATTAAACGTCGTGATTTTGGGATAGGTGGGAAAAATACAATTTCCAATGATTTAAAAGTGAAACTGAACGTACTCACCAAAAAATAAGTATTTTTAATTTTAACGTACAATTCAATATGCAGCTATACAGTGCCATCAGGGCATCTTTTCAACAGCTTACCAATGTGCTTGATCAGCTAACAGCTGAGCAATACCAAGCGCCTTCCACTAATTTATCCGGTTCGTCTATTGGTCAACATACACGTCATATCATTGAATTGTTTCAATGCCTGCAGGCTGGCTATGATGCCGGTCGTGTTTGCTATGATGATCGCAAACGTGACGAACGTATTGAAACAGATCAGTTGTTTGCACAATCGTTGTTGAAAGAAATCGGAACAAGTTTAGATCATGCGAATAAGGAAGTAAAACTGGTGGGTGTGTATGATGAGGTTGCTACTGAACAAATGGAAGTTGCTTCCAACTATTATCGTGAATTAGTATACAATCTGGAGCATACCGTACACCACATGGCATTGATCCGTGTTGGGTTAAAAGAATTGAATGCGGAACCCGTAACAGAACATTTTGGAATTGCATCGTCAACTATCCGTCACCGTGAACAATGTGCACAGTAACTTATATACCCGTTCAAAATTCTTTTTTTCTTACATCAAACAGGGATGAAAAAAAAGTGCGGCTGAAAGCTGAGCAGCCACAATGGTACAAGTTTGCCAGTGGGCAGTTGTTATTCCCGAAAGATGGAAATGCCGGTGGCACCTGGATGGCCTTGCACGAAAATGGTAATGCCATGGTATTGCTCAACGGTGGATTCGTCAATCATCCATACGCCCCGCCTTACCGTAAGAGCAGAGGATTAATTTTTCTGGACATATTCGATCATCCACAACCAGTAGCAGCATTTGAACAAATTCATCTGCATAAAATTGAACCGTTCACCCTAGTGATCCGACAGGCTCATCAATTGTTTGAAGCAAGATGGGACGGGCAGGAAAAATTAATCAAGGAATTAGATGCAGCTGCATCCTATATCTGGTCGTCGGCTACACTTTACAGTAAGGAAATTATTCAAAAGCGGGAAGAGTGGTTTACTTCTTTTTTAAAATCGTATGAATCGATCAACGGAAAAGAAATTCTTCACTTTCACCGGTTTGCAGGTGATGGAGATGATGAAAACGATGTGATGATGAACCGCCATAACGAACTTTTTACGGTAAGTATTACACAGCTTCACCGGCAACAGGATCTGTCTTACATGCATTATCATGATCTTGTAACAGATCAGCTTTTTTCACAGGAATACAATCATTCCATTTCAACTGTACATGCGATTGTCTAAACTGTTTACGCATCACCCGTTCTTTATTCGTTTGCTGCATTGGGAGTATTGGAATTTTTCTGCGGTATATGGGCTCATCTACCCCATTTTTGCATGGCTTTGTATACGTGCCGGCGGTAAGTATTTTTTTACAGCCGCAAACCCTACCATTGCAAATGGTGGTTTTTTAATGGAGCAGAAACAGGATATCTATCCATTACTTCCCACGGCATTTTATCCCGCCTATTTTTTTGTAAAGGCAGGTACTTCCGTTGCTGATATTCAACAGCAAATTCATACACATCAATTCCAGTTTCCATTGATTGCAAAACCCGTGATTGGTATGCAGGGAAAAGCGGTGAAGAAATTGGAATCAATTGATCAGTTGCAACATTATGCATCCATTTGTACGGTTGATTATATGATACAGGAATTGTCGCCCTATAAACATGAGGTCGGTATTTTTTATTACCGGATGCCCAATGAAGTGAACGGACATATTACCGGTATTGTAGCAAAAGAACCGATGACTGTTGTTGGTGACGGTATCTCATCGTTGTATCAACTCATCATGGAAGTGTCACGTTATATTTTACAAATTGATGCGTTAACACAGATCTACGGGCAACGCATGCAGCACATTTTACCGAAAGGTGAAGAATTGATCCTGGCACCATACGGTAATCATGCAAGAGGTTCGAAGTTTGTTGACTGGACTGACAGGGCAGATGATGTGATGCAAAAAAATATCGATGCCGTTTGTAAACAGATCAATGGATTTTATTATGGCAGGTTAGATGTGATGTATACTGATTGGGAAGATCTGCGCAACGGAAAAAACTTTCATATTATTGAACTCAACGGCGCCGGGAGTGATCCCACCCATATGTACGATCCCAGGCATTCTATCTTTTTTGCATGGAGCGAGATCATCCGGCATTGGATGATCTTATGGCGCATCAGCAAGACCAATCATAAAAAAGGTCATCGGTATATGACACTGAAAGAAGGCGCTGTGATGTTTCGCAGCAACAGTGTGCAGGTAAAAGCACTGGATGAGATCGCCTTGAAATTATAATCATTTTTTTGCCCCAAGCCTTTATATTTGTTTAATGCCACAGGTAGTTAAAATTTTAATGTGGGGCTTTATCATCAGTTTTTTAGGATCGCTTCCGTTGGGCACTCTCAACGTTGCGGCCATGCAGATTGGAATTACAGATGGTATTAAACCGGCTCTCTGGTTTGCAGCAGGTTCGCTCACTGCAGAAATTATTTATGTACGGCTTTCATTGGTTGCGATGGACTGGGTACGGAAACAGGAAAAATTATTGAAAGCACTGGAGTGGGTAACGGTTATAATTGTAGTGGCACTGGCAGCATCCAGTTTTTGGGCAGCCATACATCCTGAAGGAGAAAAAAATGTGATCCTCTCAAATACCATGCACCGGGGTGCTTTAGGATTTACCATGAGTGCGTTGAATCCGGTACAAATCCCTTTCTGGTTTGGATGGAGTACGGTTTTGTTTACCAAACATATTTTGAAGCCGGGTTTCTGGAATTACAACACATACATTTTAGGTATTGGAATCGGAACGCTGGCTGGTAATTGTGCATTTATTTTTGGCGGGCGATTGCTGGCTAACCAGTTGAAAGCAACCAATACGATCATGAATTATATTATTGGTTCAGTGTTTTTAATAACAGCCATCATACAGCTGATCCGTATTTACAGTAAAAAAGATGCGGCACATCAACTAGAACATCCGGAAGAAATTACATCGGGGCTGGAGAAGAAGATTCATTAAGATGTTGGATGTATGATGGCTGATGTAGGATGTATAATGAACGTACACATTGCTGCTCTGGTTACATTTGTTGAACGGAGCGTCGCCAATGTGGATGCCATAAAAATCCATGGCTGGTAATATACTAACAACTACAAACTTCTGACTTCCTCCGCCCATTTATCACGTTCATCAGGACTGAATTTCCACGGCGCAAAATTATTCTCCACATTGCTGAACATGGCATTCCATTCACCGGGTGCATTACTGTCTTCCATGATCAATGAACGACGCAGTTCAAGAATAATGCTCAAAGGATTAATACTCACCGGACATTCTTCCACACAGGCATTGCAGGTAGTACATGCACGCAATTCTTCAACGGTAATATGATCATTCAGTAATGTCTTTCCATCATCCTTAAATTCTTTATTGGCATTGATGTTTCGCCCCACTTCTTCCAAACGGTCACGAGTGCTCATCATGATCTTACGAGGACTTAATAATTTACCTGTTGTATTGGCGGGGCATGCGGCACTGCACCGCCCACACTCGGTACAACTGTAAGCATCCAGTAAACTTTTCCAACTCAGATCAAACACATCTTTTGCACCAAATTTCGATGGGGGAGTTGCATCCGTTGGAGCAAGTTCCGGCTGCATCATGTACTTCACTTCATTTTGTACCGACGTCATATTTTCCATGGTGCCGGTGTTCGTTAAACGGCCATACCATGCGTTCGGGAACGCCAACAGAATATGCAAGTGTTTGCTCCACGGTAAATAGTTGAGGAATGCAAGGATGCCAAGTATATGTAACCACCAGGCACTGCGTTCAATGGCAATCAAACTTGTTTCGGACAATCCTGTTAATGAAGGAGCCAGCAAACCGGAAATAACAAAATTGCCGGTATCATGATAGTGCGCCGAACCATTCAATTGTAAAGCACGATCGGTGGCATTCATCAGCAGAAATAAACTCATCAATACAATTTCTGTAATGAGGATATTGTTGGCATCGCTGCGGGGCCAGCCTTTGAGATCGTTGCTGAGAAAACGTTTGAGTTGTAAACTATTTCTGCGTACAAGAAAAATAACACAGGCCAGTAATACGCCAAATGCAAGAATTTCAAATGAATTGATGAGCAATGAATACAACGAACCAAGCAAGGGCAGAAATAAACGATGTGTTCCCAACACGCCATCCAACACAATTTCAAGCACTTCAATGTTGATGATCACAAAACCGAGATACACGATCAAATGCAGTACCGCCACCAGCGGATTTTTGAACATCTTTTTTTGCCCCAGCGCAAGTAAGAACATATTTTTCCAGCGTTGCGAAGGATTATCAGTAAGGTCTTCTTTCAATCCCAGAAAAATATTTCTTCTTATTTCCTGTACCTTCTTACTGAAGAACCAAACGGCTCCTCCAAAACAAAGCACAAACAAAACCTGTTGAACAATTTGCATACAAACGTTATTTGTATTGCTAAGGTAAGGGTAGATATTGAGTGACTGAAAAAGAGTTGATTGAAAGACATCTGATGCAATATGTACTACTTTTTCTGATTTCCTGATTTTATCCATTGGCTGCGTTGGCGCATTGCCGATTAATTTGCATCTTTAGCATCTGAATCATGGAAAAGAAATACATTTTAGATAAAGCAACCACAGCCCGCAAGCTCAAGCGATTGGCGTTTGAAATAGTTGAACGCAATCACGATGAGCACCAATTGTTTTTTGCAGCCATCCGGCAAAGCGGATTAACGGTGGCAACACTGTTGGCTGCAGAGGTAATGGCACATCAGCAATATTCATGTAGAGCTGGTGGAGGTAACGTTGGATAAAAAATATCCGGTGGAAGTTTTTTTGAATCGTGAAATCGGATTCAATAATCAATCGGTGATATTGATTGATGATGTAGCGAACAGCGGAAAGACTTTGCTGTACGCATTGAAACCTTTCTTAAACTTTCAACCACGCAAAATTCAAACATTGGTGTTGGTGGAACGTACCCACAAAACATTTCCGGTGCAACCTGATTATGTAGGGCTGTCGGTAGCCACTACTTTAGAAGAACATATTTTCGTGGAATTGCAGGACGATGAAATTACCGGTGCTTACCTGGTTTAATTTAATTTCAGTTCAAATAATTTGCTCCAGTTTTTCCCGGTAACAAATAACCGGTTAGCACTGCTGTCCCAGGCAATGCCGTTCAATACTTTATCGCTGCTGTTGGCAGCGTTGAGTTCGGGATAGGTTTGTTTGAGCGAACTGAGATCAAGTAAGCCCACCACATTTCCGGTAGCCGGATCAATTTTCAGAATATCGTTGCTTTGCCAAACATTGGCATAAATAAATCCATTGATAAATTCCAGTTCATTGATATTATTTCGAAGGCCATTGTGGTCCTGTATGCTGATGCGTCGGAGTTCTTTTAATGTAGCGGGGTCCCAGAAATAGATATTACTGCTGCCATCGCTTACAATTAATTCAGTTCCGTTATGGGTAATGCCCCAGCCTTCGTGGTTGTAGCTGAACTCCTGTAATTGTTTGAATGTGTTGAGGTCATATACAAAACCCTTCTTGTTCTGCCAGGTGATCTGGTACACTTTGTCATTCAGAATTGTAATGCCTTCTCCAAACAAAGGAGAGTTGAGTGTTACCTTTTTTGTTTGTTGTCCGGTGATTAATTCTACCGGTCCGATCCATGAACCATTGTTGAGTGCATTATCCGGGTTGCCGGTACTTTCATACAACACTCCTTTATAGTGTATCAATCCTTGTGTAAACGAAGACGTATCATGGGGGTAGGCATTCACCAGCGAAAAGGAAAGTTGGGCCGGAGCGGGGATGGCCGTTGAAAAATCAGGGTTCGTTGTTTGCTGATCGTCAGCATTTGTACAGCCATGCAGGCTGGCAGATGCCAGCAAAAAGGTGAGCAGTCCTTTGAAATTCAGTCTCATGTGGTCAAAAGTAAGAAAATCGCCCATGCAGGAGGAGTTAAATACCTGCAAAAGATTGTTTTACAGATTTGTAATGGACAATACGTGATGGGCAGGCGTAGATTTTACAGGTTGAGAGCCTTGAAAAGCAACTTTTTTCTGATTTTCAACAAGAATTGCCAAAAAAGATGCAAAACTTTTTTGCAGGAAAAGGTACAAACCCTACCTTTGCACTCCCAATTGAAAATTTGGGATAGATCTTATGTCGCAACGAATCAGAATAAAATTACAGTCTTACGACCACAATCTGGTCGATAAATCAGCTGAAAAAATCGTGAAAACGGTTCGCAGTACAGGTGCAGTAGTAACAGGACCTATTCCTTTACCTACACGTAAAAGAATTTTTACTGTATTGCGTTCACCACACGTTAACAAGAAGAGCCGTGAGCAGTTCCAGCTTTGCACGCATAAGCGTTTGCTGGATATCTACACGTCAGCAGCAGCCGTACGGTTGATGCGTTGAGTAAGCTGGATTTGCCAAGTGGTGTAGAAGTAGAAATTAAAGCATGATGAGCCCATCCCCTAAAGGGGAGTTGTTCATTAGTTCTTATAAATAATTAATTGTTCATCTCTCAATACGACTTCGGTCTGTAAAAAAGAGCTCTGAATTTCAAAAAACATTCTCAACTAAAAGCTGAGGAACATAAAACAAGCCATTCGGGTTTGTTTACCATCGGTACTTCCGTCCAAAGTGGAAACAAGGAAAAGGTCGATGGCAAACGGGGATTGAATGACGCCAGCCAGCGTCATGTCTCAATAACCTTACAGGGCATAAACTGTAAACAAATGAAAGGTATTATTGGTAAAAAGATTGGGATGACCAGCATCTTCAGTCCCGATGGTAAACAGACAGACCTGTACCATCATTGAAGCTGGCCCCTGTGTTGTTACCCAGGTAAAAACACAAGACTCTGACGGATACAGCGCATTACAATTATCATTTGGCGAAAAGAAAGAAAAGAACACTACTGCAGCCGAAAAGAATCACTTCGCTAAAGCAAACACTTCTCCCAAGAAGATCGTAAAAGAATTCCGCAACTATTCTCTCGAAAAAAATATTGGTGAAACTATTACACTTGACATTTTCGCTGAAGGCGATAAAGTTGAAGTAGTAGGTACCACAAAAGGAAAAGGTTTCCAGGGTGTTGTAAAACGTCATGGTTTCCATGGTGTGGGCGGCAATCTCACGGTCAGCATGATCGTCAGAGAGCTCCGGGTTCATTGGGTAACTCTTCTGATGCTTCACGTGTAATGAAAGGTATGCATATGGCTGGCCGTATGGGTGCAGACCGTGTGAAAGTAAAAGGATTGAAAGTGTTGAAAATTTTCCCTGAAAAGAATTATATCCTTGTGAGCGGTTCTGTACCAGGCTCATAACGGTTCAATCGTATTAATCCAGAAGTAAACAAACTAATTCAAGAAGTCATGCAAGTAGACGTTTTAAATAAATCAGGAAAAGCAACAGGTCGAACGATCGAATTACCGGAAGAAATTTTTGGTATCGAACCAAATGACCATGTGATTTACCTCGCTGTAAAGCAATACCGTGCAGCACAGCGTCAGGGTACACACAAAGTGAAGACCCGTGCAGAAGTACAAGGTGCAAGCCGCAAACTTCACCGCCAGAAAGGTACCGGTGGTTCTCGTAAGGGTAATATCCGTAACCCTTTATATAAGGGTGGTGGTACCATCTTCGGACCAAAACCACACGGTTACGATTTCAAATTGAACCGTAAAGTAAAGGACCTTGCGAAAATGGCTGCACTTGCTTACAAAGCAAAAGAAAATGCGATTGTTGTAGTTGAAGATATCAACATGGATACTCCGAAAACAAAAGAATTCATGAGTGTGTTGACCAATCTGAACATTGCAGATAAGAAAACATTGGTCGTGATCCCTGATTATAACGATAATCTCTACCTCAGCTTACGTAATGTTCCTTCTGTTGTTGGTTCATTACTCGCTGATGTAAATACATACGATCTCATCAACAGTGATGTACTCGTATTAACTGAAAGTGCTGCAAAGATTTTTTCTGAAGAAGAAGCTGCAGCATAATTGATCATTGAACTGAATAAACAACGTCCAGATGAGACAGAGTGAAATTTTAATAAAGCCGATTGTTTCTGAAAAAAGCAATCGTTTAACGGAGAAAAAAAATACATACGCTTTTCGTGTAGGTCGTAAGGCTAACAAGCTCGAGATCAAAAAAGCAGTAGAAGAATTCTACAATGTAAAAGTGGCTGATGTGAACACCATGGTAGCTCCCCGCAAGAGCAAGAACCGTATGACCAAAGCCGGTTATATCCAGGGTAGCAAACCAGCTTACAAAAAAGCTTATGTAACTGTTGCAGAAGGCGAAACAATTGACCTGTACGGAACAGTATAATTAAGAATAACGAATGGTAGATCAACTACCGCAAAAGTTGAACAATAAAAGTTTTTAAAAATGGCATTAAAGAAATATAAACCGGTAACCGCAGGTACCAGATGGAGAATCGGGAATGCGTATGCGGAGATTACAACCGACACACCTGAAAAGTCGTTGCTTGAAAGTGTAAAGTCAACAGGTGGCCGTAACGCTCAGGGCCGTCGTTCGATGCGTTACATCGGCGGTGGTAACAAAAAGAAATACCGTGTAATTGATTTTAAACGTAGTAAGAAAGATGTTCCTGCAAAAGTTGCATCCATTGAATACGATCCAAACCGTACAGCATTTATTGCTTTGTTGCATTATGCTGATGGTGAGAAGCGTTACATTCTTGCTCCCAATGGCTTAACTGTTGGTACAACCGTTTTAGCTGGTGATGCAGTAGCACCTGAGTTAGGTAATGCACTTCAAATGAAGAACATGCCGTTGGGTACAAACGTTCACAACATTGAAATGCAACCTGGTCAAGGTGGTAAGTTGGTACGCAGTGCAGGTACAAGCGCACAGTTAACCAACAAGGAAGGAAAATATGCGGTACTGAAAATGCCAAGTGGTGAATTGCGTAAGTTACTGATCAACTGTTATGCAACAGTAGGTGTGGTAAGTAACAGCGATCATAGCCTTGAAACAGCTGGTAAAGCAGGTGTGAACCGTTGGAAAGGTATTCGCCCACGTAACCGTGGTGTTGCGATGAACCCTGTAGATCATCCGATGGGTGGTGGTGAAGGCCGCAGCAGTGGTGGTCACCCACGTAGCAGAACCGGTAAATATGCAAAAGGCGAGAAGACTCGTTCGAAACATAAGGGTTCTAACAAACTCATCATCCAACGTAAGGATGGTAAAAAACTGGCGAAGTAATTTGAAATCTTAAATCGATCCTTCGGTTCCGCTCAGGATTCAAAGGAAGAACAGTAAAAAATAAAACATGGCTCGTTCGATTAAAAAAGGTCCTTATGTAGCAGCTCACCTCGAAACAAAGGTGCTCGCTATCAACGAGGGTAAATCAAAGAAAGGTGTAATTAAGACATGGAGCCGCCGCTCTACAATTACTCCCGATTTTGTTGGTCACACTTTTGCGGTGCACAACGGAAACAAATTCATTCCTGTTTATGTAACTGAATTCATGGTAGGTCATAAGCTGGGCGAATTTGCACCAACAAGAAACTTTAAAGGACACTCAAGTAAGAAAATAGCGTAATGGTAAAAGGCGAAAGGTAAAAAGGCAAAAGGATTCAACCTTACAGCTTACACCTTCAACCCTCAACCTTAAAATAAAAGAAATGGAAGCAGTAGCAAAACTCAGAAATTATCCCACGTCACCCCGCAGAATGCGTCTGTTGGCTGATGAGATCCGTGGTATGGATGTTGAAAAAGCGCTGGCTATGTTGGAGTTTCATCCACAACACTCGGCCACACCGCTTGGTAAATTATTAAAAAGTGCCATCAACAACTGGGAACAGAAGAACAGCGGTGAAAGTGCAGCAGATGCATCATTGATTGTGAAAACAATTTTTGTTGACGGTGCACGTATGGTAAAGCGTTTACGTCCTGCTCCACAGGGTCGTGCTTACAGAGTAAGAAAGCGCAGCAACCACGTAACTATTATCGTAGATAAAAAAATTAATTGATTAAAATTTTATAAACCATTCTATGGGTCAGAAAGCAAATCCAATTGGTAACAGGTTAGGGATCATCCGCGGATGGGAAAGTAACTGGTATGGTAGCAAAAAAGACTATGCTGGTAAACTGATCGAAGACAACAAGATCAGAACCTATCTGAATGCCCGTATCAATAAAGGTGGTATCGCTAAGATTGTGATTGAGCGTACACTCAACAAATTGATTGTAACCATTCATACATCAAAGCCAGGTATCATCATCGGTAAAGGTGGTGGTGAAGTTGATCGTATCAAAGAAGAGTTGAAGAAATTGACTGGTAAAGATGATGTGCAGATCAACATTCTTGAGATCCGTCGTCCGGAAGTAGATGCAACAATCGTTGCTGATACAATTGCACGTCAGATCGAAAATCGTATCAATTACAAGCGAGCTATTAAAATGGCAATTGCTTCTGCAATGCGCATGGGTGCTGAAGGAATTAAAGTGAAAGTGGCAGGTCGTTTAGGTGGTGCTGAAATTGCACGTACTGAAGAGATCAAGCAAGGCCGTACGCCATTGCATACATTCCGTATGGATATTGATTATGCTAACGTGTTTGCATTAACAGTGTATGGTAAAATCGGTATCAAAGTATGGATCTGTAAAGGTGAAGTATTGACCAAGCGTGATTTGAATCCCAACTTTATTGGTGGTAAGAGTGATGTGAGCGACCGCAAAGATCGTCGTGATGATAACAGAGGTGGTGGTGACAGAAGAGATGATCGTCGTGGTGGCGGTGGTGGTGGCCAACGCAGAGACAGCCGCAAAGGATAAACAAGCAAGTACTGAGGTGCGAAATGAGCAGTACGAAGCAAATAACAAACAGTAACACGAAACATATTTAAACAATGTTACAGCCGAAAAGAACAAAACACAGAAAATCGCAGAAAGGACGCATACGTGCTGTGGCCAAGCGTGGTAGTAGTATTTCATTTGGTTCATATGCTTTAAAAGCATTGGAGCCGGTTTGGTTAACCAACCGCCAGATTGAAAGTGCCCGTCAGGCAATGACACGTGCAATGAAGCGTGAAGGAAATGTGTGGATCCGTGTGTTCCCCGATAAAATTGTTACCCGCAAACCTGCTGAAGTACGTATGGGTAAAGGTAAAGGTAACCCGGAAGGATGGGCGGCCATTATTGAACCAGGTCGTATTTTGTTTGAAGCAGATGGTGTACCTGAAACTGTTGCAAAAGAAGCAATGGCATTGGCAGCACAAAAGCTTCCCATCAAAACAAAATTCATTGTCCGCAGGGATTTAATGGCGTAACTCAAACGTTGAACTGATTTAAACTGATTAACATGGCAAAGACAACTGATTTTTTAAAGAGCATAAAAGAGCTGAACCTTACAGACCTCACAGCACGCATCAAAGAAGATGAGATGCGTTTGAAGAAGCTGGAATTTGCACACGCTATTTCTCCATTGGAGAATCCTGTGAGTATCCGTGGCCTTCGCCGTGATATTGCCCGTTTAAAAACAGAATTACGAAGAAAACAAATGGGTGTTTAATCCATTGAATAAACAATGGTGCCGTTGGCTCCATGAACAGAAAAAAAGCAAAAAATGTTAGAAAGAAATTTGCGTAAAACAAAGACAGGTGTAGTAACCAGCAGCAAAATGGATAAAACCATTACTGTAGCGGTTGAACGTAAAGTAAAGCACCCTATCTATGGAAAGTTCGTAAAGAAAACGACCAAGTTCCATGCTCATGATGAAAAGAATGAGTGCGGTATTGGTGATACAGTGAAGATCATGGAGAGCCGTCCCCTGAGCAAAACAAAGCGCTGGAGACTGGTTGAGGTTGTTGAAAAAGCGAAGTAAAACAAACGCTGCAAGCTTCCGGTGTAATCCGTAAGCCTCTGTAATGGATAAACATTTTTAAATACTCAACGTTCACAAACCAAGAGTTTAAAGTTTAAAGAAATGATTCAGCAAGAAAGTAGATTAAACGTAGCCGATAACAGTGGTGCCAAAGAAGTGCTTTGTATCAAAGTACTGGGAAACAGCGGTCAGGATTATGCAAAGATTGGCGATAAGATCGTTGTAACAGTAAAGGATGCATTACCAGGTGGTGGTATTAAAAAAGGTACTGTAGCAAAAGCAGTTATTGTTCGTACAAAAAATAAATTACGTCGTAAGGATGGTTCTTATATCCGTTTCGATGATAACGCAGTGGTAATTCTGAATGCTTCTGATGAGCCTCGTGGTACACGTATCTTCGGGCCGGTAGCAAGAGAGTTGCGTGATAAGGGTTACATGAAAATTATTTCATTGGCACCTGAGGTGTTGTAAGCGTAGCAAAACAAAACAAAGTATCAGCTAAAGCAACAAGCATTAGCATTAAGCATAAAGCGAAAAAAATGAGCAAAAGATTTAAACCCAAGTTTAGCATCAAGAAAGGCGATTCAGTAGTTGTTATTGCCGGTGATGATAAAGATGTATTGAAGCCACGTACGGTATTGGAAGTATTTCCAGACGCTGCCCGTGTATTGGTTGAAGGTGTAAACATCGTAACCAAACACAGCAAACCATCGGCTCAAAACACAAAAGGTGGTATCGTTAAAATGGAAGCTCCGATCCATATCTCTAATGTGATGTTGTGGGATGGTAAACAAGCAACCAAAGTACAGCGCAGCCGTGAGAACGGAAAGCTGGTAAGGGTTTCTAAAAAATCAGGACAACCCGTAAAATAATTTAACCAAGGTTAAAACAAGAAGAAGATGAGCACTACAAAATATACACCCCGTTTGGCAAGCAAGTACAAAGCAGAAGTTGTACCTGCCTTAATGAAACGTTTTGGTTATAAAAGCATCATGCAGGTTCCGAAGATTGAAAAAATCTGTTTGAACCGTGGCGTAAACGGAGCGGTGAACGATAAGAAACTTGTTGATATTGCAATCGAAGAGTTAACTACGATCTCTGGTCAGAAAGCAGTAGCAACAATGTCTAAAAAAGACATTTCAAACTTTAAGCTTCGTAAGAACATGCCGATTGGCGCCCGTGTAACATTGCGTGGTGTGAATATGTATGAATTCCTCGATCGCCTGATCTCTGCTTCATTGCCACGTGTACGTGACTTTAAAGGTGTGAATGAAAAATCATTCGATGGTCGTGGTAACTACACAATGGGTGTTACGGAGCAGATCATCTTCCCTGAGATTGATATCGACAAAGTGAATAAGATCACCGGTTTGGATATCACATTTGTAACCACTGCTTCTACAAACGAAGAAGCGTATGAGTTGCTGAAAGAAATGGGAATGCCATTCAAAAATGCTAAAAAAGATCAACAATAAGTTATGGCTAAAAAATCAATAACAGCCCGTCAAAACAAAAGAGAGAAAATGGTAGCTCAGTATGCTGAGAAGCGTGCTGCTCTGAAAGCTGCTGGTGATTATGCTGGTTTGGATGAACTTCCAAAGAATGCATCACCGGTACGTTTAAAGAACCGTTGTCAATTGACCGGCCGTCCAAGAGGTTACATGCGTTACTTTGGAATTTCACGTGTGATGTTCCGTGACATGGCGCTGAATGGTAAAATACCAGGTGTTAAAAAAGCCAGCTGGTAATACAGCCAACCCCGAAAGGGAAGTTTGTGCAGGTATTGAATATGATGCACAAAGCAAACAATTTTTAAATCATTCAATTAAAGAATAAAATGGTAACAGATCCTATTGCAGATTTTCTCACTCGTGTACGTAATGCGCAGATGGCAGGCCACAGAATTGTGGAAATTCCTGCTTCTAACCTCAAAAAGCGTATGACAGAAATTTTATACGATCAGGGGTATATCTTAAAATATAAGTTTGAAGATGATAACAAACAAGGTGTAATTAAAATTGCCTTGAAGTACGATCCTCAAACACGTGTTCCTGCTATTCAGGCACTGGAGCGTGTAAGCCGTCCGGGTTTACGCCAGTACTCGAAGCCGGAAGATTTCCGTCGTGTAAAGAATGGTTTAGGTATTGCCATCATCAGCACCTCTAAAGGTGTTATGACTGATAAGCAAGCGAAAGCCAGCAATGTAGGTGGTGAGGTATTGTGTTATATCTACTAAGAAATAAATAAGACAATTTGAAAATTTGAAAATGGATTCAAATTGTCTCAAAACAGTAAGCTGAACGATAATATTAAGTTCTCTATACGGTAACTGAAAACGGTAAGCTACATTTTCAAATTTTCAAATTTTCAAATTAAGTAATTATGTCTCGTATAGGTAAACAGCCGGTTGTAGTTCCTCAGGGAGTAACAATCACAGTTGGAAAAGATAACGTGGTTACTGTAAAAGGACCAAAAGGTGAATTGAAAGAAACAGTTGATCGTGATATCATTGTTGAGGTGAAAGATGGTGAAGTAACATTCAACCGTCCAACTGATCAGAGCCGTCATCGTGCAATGCATGGTTTATACCGCTCACTTGTTTCCAACATGGTGAAAGGTGTAACTGATGGTTTTGAAAAGAAACTTGAATTGGTGGGTGTTGGTTATAAAGCAGCAAGTCAGGGAAATATTCTTGATCTGGCATTGGGTTATTCACACAACATCATTTTTGAAGTGCCAAGCGAATTGAAAATTGCAACTGCGCAGGAAAAAGGACAGAATCCAACTATTACCATCACTGGTATTGATAAGCAATTGTTAGGTGCTGTTGCTGCAAAGATCCGCAGCTTACGTAAGCCTGAACCATACAAAGGAAAGGGTGTGAAGTATGTTGGTGAATTTATCCGTCGTAAGGCAGGTAAAGCAGCTGGTAAATAAGCCCCCAACCCCTAAAGGGGAGAAAGGGAATAGCATAAAATAAAAATTCATCTTCCGGCAGAATCGGAAGAGTTAAATACAGAAAGATGAAAACAGATAACAAATTAGTCAGAAGGCAAAAGATCCGCTACTCAATTCGTAAGAAAGTAGCAGGTACAACTGAAAAACCACGTTTAAATGTGTTTCGCAGCAACTCTGATATTTATGTTCAGTTGATTGATGATGTAACTGGTGTAACAATTGCAGCAGCGTCATCAAAAGACAAAGAGATTCTGGCACAGAAAGTAACCAAAATTGAGAAAAGTAAACTGGTAGGTGCTGCTATTGCACGCAAAGCAACTGAGCTGGGATTGTCAGCTGTTGTATTTGATCGTGGCGGTAACCTATACCATGGCCGTGTAAAAGCGGTAGCTGAAGGCGCACGTGAAGCAGGTTTAATTTTCTAATCAATTGTAAACATTTAATAAAGCATAAATGTCGAAAGTAATTGTAAACAAAGTAAAAGCAGGTGACCTGGAACTGAAAGAAAAAGTAGTTTCTATCAACCGTGTTGTTAAAACAACAAAGGGTGGTCGTGCATTCAGTTTCTCAGCATTGGTTGTTGTAGGAAATGACAATGGTGTGGTTGGTCATGGTTTAGGTAAAGCCAAAGAAGTACAGGAAGCTATTTCAAAAGGAATTGAAGATGCGAAGAAAAATCTGATCAAGGTTCCGGTTATGAAAGGAACTATTCCTCACGATCAGCTGGCGAAAGAAGGTGCTGCAAAAGTATTGATCAAGCCTGCTGCACATGGTACTGGTGTAATTGCCGGAGGCAGTATGCGTGCTGTTCTGGAAAGCGCTGGTGTTACCGACGTATTGGCAAAATCTTTAGGTTCTGCTAATCCACACAACGTGGTAAAAGCAACCTTCAAAGCATTAGCAATGTTGCGTGAGCCAATTGCTGTGTCAAGAGTACGTCACCTCTCATTAAAGAAAGTATTTAACGGATAAAATGGTAGAGGGTTGAAGGCATAAGGTAAATGGCTGAAGCAAGCAACCTTACTCCTTACACCATACACCTTAAACCTTTTAGGATATGAAAAAGATAAAAATCACTTTAGTAAAGAGTCCAATTGACAGACCAGAACGCCAGAAGCAAACACTGAAGGCACTTGGTTTAAATAAGACGAACTCTACCAAAGAAGTAGAAGGCACTCCACAGGTTTTAGGTATGATTCACAAAGTGAGTCATTTGCTGAAAGTGGAAGAGTTAGCATAATTTGAAAATGCACCAATTTGAAAAATTTTGATTCGTTCATTTTCAAATCTTCAAATTCACAAATTTTCAAATTATTAATGCGAGGGGTGATACCCCGTAAGTTCAAAATCAATTTAAGATGAAACTGCACAATTTAAAACCTGCTGAAGGTTCTACTCACAAAGAAAAACGTATTGGTCGTGGTGAAGCATCCGGTAAGGGTGGTACATCTACAAAAGGTAATAAAGGCGGACAAAGTCGTGCCGGTTATAAAAGCAAAATGGCGCACGAAGGTGGACAGATGCCTATTCAGCGTCGTGTACCTAAGCGTGGTTTCAAAAACCCGGATCGTGTTGAGTATCGTGTATTCAACTTGGGTCAGGTAGAACAGCTCGCTGAGAAATATGGCATTACTGAATTCTCTGTTGAGAATTTATATGTAAACGGGTTGATCAGCCGTACAGACAGAGTGAAAATTCTGGCGAATGGCGAAATCAAATCAAAACTTACTTTCAAAGTAAATGCGATCAGTGAAACAGCGAAAGGAGCTATTGAAGCAGCTGGAGGAACTGTTGAAGTAGTGAAGTGATTTTTCCCGATATTTGCCCGACGCATGTAAATGCGTCTTTTTTCTTTTCAGCAAATTTTTAAAAACGAATTTTTCCAGTGAAAAAACTCATACAGACCCTAAAGAATATCTGGAGCATTGAAGAGTTGAGGAGTAAGATCATTTATACTCTCTTGCTTTTGCTGGTATATCGTGTGGGTTCACATATCGTTTTGCCGGGTGTTGATCCAAACGGATTGGAACAATTGAACTCTAAGGCAAAAGAAGGTATTCTTGGTATTTTTGATTCATTTGCAGGTGGTGCGTTTTCGAGTGCATCCATTTTTGCATTGGGTATTATGCCCTATATCTCCGCTTCGATCTTTATGCAGTTGATGAGCATCATGGTGCCTCAGTTGCAGAAAATGCAGAAAGAAGGAGAAAGCGGACGTAAAAAAATCAATCAGTGGACAAGGTATCTTACAGTGATTGTTACCATCTTCCAGGCAAGTGCTTATGTAACTTATCTGAAGAGCCCTGAAATTGCAGGTGGTGCAATCCTTACTTCTTTCACTCCGTTTTTCTGGTTATCAACTACGGTTATCTTAACTGCAGGTACATTGTTTGTGATGTGGTTGGGTGAGCGTATTACTGATAAAGGTTTAGGTAACGGTACTTCACTCATTATCATGATCGGTATCCTTGCACGTTTCCCTGCTTCTATTGCTGCGGAATTTGATGCAAAGAGTGGTAATGCAGGTGGTGGTTTGTTAATGTTCATGATCGAGATTGCAGCATTGATTGCTATCATCATGGGTTTGATCATTCTTGTACAAGGTGTACGGAAGATTGCGATCAATTATGCAAAGCAAATCGTAGGCAACCGTCAGTTTGGTGGTGCACGTCAGTTCTTACCAATTAAGGTAAACAGTTCTGGTGTAATGCCAATCATTTTTGCACAGGCGATCATGTTCTTGCCTACATTGCTTACCGGCTTCAATGCAACAAAAGGTATTGCAGCAACATTGAGCGATCATGGTAACATTTGGTACATGGTGATCTATTCAGTATTAGTAATCGGCTTTACGTTCCTTTATACAGCATTGATCTTTAATCCAAAACAAATTGCAGACAATCTGAAGCAGAACAATGGGTTTATCCCTGGTGTGAAACCAGGTCAACCAACTGCCGATTATATTGGTCAGATCATGGATCGTGTAACATTGCCGGGCGCTATCTTCCTTGCAATAGTTGGTATCCTTCCGGGTATTGCGAAGAACGTAGGTGTAACAAGTGGATTCTCTACTTTCTTTGGAGGTACATCCTTATTGATTATGGTAGGTGTAATTCTGGATACCTTACAACAAATCGAAACACATCTCCTGATGAGACAGTATGACGGTTTGATGAAAGGAGGTAAGATTCAGGGACGCCAGACAGTATCTTCATCAGCGATCTAATTATCAGATAAACATACGAGAAGCCCTGGCATAACAGCCGGGGTTTTTTAATAAACGAATTATGATTCATTACCGCTCTCCGTTAGAAATAGAATTGATCCGCAAGAGTGCTTTGTTGGTTGGCGATGCCTTAGCCGAAGCTGCAAAAATGCTGAAAGCGGGCGTTACTACCATGCAGGTAGATACTCGTATGGAACAGTTTATTCGTGATAACGGAGCTGTGCCATCGTTTAAAAATTACCAGGGTACTTATCCATTTGCAACCTGCATTTCGGTGAATGATGCGGTGGTGCATGGCTTTCCAACCAAAAATGTTTTGAAAGATGGTGATATTGTATCGGTAGATGTGGGTGTATTTATGAATGGCTATCACGGCGATAGCGCTTATACATTTATCATCGAAAGCACAACAGATGAAGTGAAGAAGTTGCTGCGTGTTACAAAAGAATCCTTGTACAAAGGCATAGAAAAAGCCGTGCATGGCAGTCGTGTGGGTGATATTGCATTTGCTATTCAGGATTATACAGAGAAGCAACATGGTTATGGTGTAGTGCGTGAATTGGTGGGACATGGTTTGGGCCGTAACCTGCACGAAGATCCACAGGTGCCTAATTTTGGCAAACGTGGTACGGGTACTAAATTGAAAGAAGGAACGGTGATTGCCATTGAACCAATGATCAATCTTGGAAAGAAAGAAGTGTACCATGATGCAGATGGCTGGACGATTCGTACAATAGATGGGTTACCATCGGCACACTACGAACATGATGTGTGTGTGAAAAAAGGTAAAGCTGATATTCTTTCTTCGTTCACAAGTATTGAAGCAGCTGAGAAAGCCAATACAAATCTGGACGCTTCTTACTACTGATCATACAATTCAGTAAATTACACTTCTAATACCGACGCTGCTTTTGATTGCTTTTCTTATAGCAGTAGGAAGAATGCAGGTCGGCATTATACCAACTCAGCAATTGATTTTTTATAATTAATGGTATAATAAAAGTGTATGATACGAAAAATAATATTCATGAGTGTTGCATTCTGCTGCACTCATTTTTTATTGGCACAAAGCCCTGCTGTAATAAAGGTCAGGCAGTATCGTCAGGCAAATGAGCACGCCATCATTTCTGAATTTGTTTCCTTTCTGAAATTACCCAATATTGTTGGCGATTCAATTGGCATTTATAAGAACGCATCATTCATTATGGATGCAATGAATAAACGTGGAATCGCCAATGTGCAGTTACTTACACCTGCAACAAATAAAGCGGTGCCAGCTGTTTATGGTGAAGTAATAACGCCGGGTGCAGCGCAAACAATCATCTTTTATGCGCATTACGATGGGCAACCCGTGAACGCAGCACAGTGGGCAAAAGGACTTTCTCCCTTTGAACCAAAGTTGCTCACCAACTCGCTGGAACAAAAAGGAAATATCATTGAATTTCCAACAGCCGGTAAAGCATTTGATCCGCAATGGAGAATTTATGGACGAAGTGCAAGTGATGATAAAGCAGGTGTAATGGCGATCTTAAATGCATACGATGCAATTGTAAAGAGCGGTATGAAACCAACCGTGAACATCAAATTCTTTTTTGAAGGTGAAGAAGAGAAAGGTTCTGATTTTCTGCACGAAATTTTACAGCAATACAAAACTTTACTACAAAGCGATCTCTGGCTTTTTTGTGATGGACCGGTTCATCAGTCGGGCAGAAAACAGGTGGTGTTTGGTGTACGAGGCGATGCACATGTGGATATAACAGTGTATGGTTCTAAACGTCCGTTGCATAGTGGCCATTACGGAAACTGGGCTCCAAATCCTGCCATGATGTTGGTGCAATTATTGGCATCAATGAAAGATAAAGATGGCTATATTACGATCAAGGATTTTTATGCAGATGTAATTCCCTTAAGTGAAATGGAAAAGAAAGCATTGGAAGCAATTCCACCTGTAGATGAACAGATGAAAATGGAATTAGGGTTTAGTAAACGGGAAATGAGCGATTTCAATCTGGCACAATCGACTAGTTTGCCATCGCTCAACATCAACGGAATAAACAGTGCTAACGTTGGGAAAAATGCAAGTAATGTAATACCAACAACGGCAACAACCGTTCTTGATTTACGACTGGTGGCAGGCAACGACTGGAAGAAACAGCAGCAGCGTGTAGTTGAGCATATCAAGAGCCAGGGTTATCATATTACAACAACAGAACCAACAGATGAAGAAAGAAGTAAGTACGATAAAATTGCAAAGGTTACATTGAGCAGCGGTTACAATGCACAGAAAACATCAATGGATTTGCCAATTGCAAAAAAGATCATTGCAGCAGTACAATCAACCACTACTGAATCCATTGTACTGATGCCAACTGCAGGTGGGAGTCTCCCGTTGTTTTTATTTGAACAGTATCTCAATGCAAAAACAATTTCGGTTCCCATCGCCAATCATGATAATAATCAACATGCAGAAAATGAAAATATCAGACTTTTGAATTTCTGGAATGGAATTGAAACAATGGCTGCGGTGATGATGATGAAATAAAGGAATGAAAGGAGATAAAAATCAAAAACGTTTAATAGTTATTGGCGGCGGTGCTGCAGGTTTTTTCTGTGCAGTAAATGCAGCACGGCTTAATCCGGCATTGCAGGTAACTCTTCTGGAAAAATCAAACAAGCTTTTATCCAAAGTAAAAGTGAGCGGTGGTGGAAGATGTAATGTAACACATGCATGTTTTGATGTACAGGAATTAAGCAAGCGATACCCAAGGGGCGAACATTTTGTACGCAAAGCTTTTCATCAATTTTTTACAACCAATACCATTGAATGGTTTGAAGAAAGGGGAGTGAAGTTAAAAACGGAAGCCGATGGACGGATGTTTCCTTTTACCAACACTTCGCAAACTATTATTGATTGTCTGCTGGAAGAAGTGAATCGTTATGCTGTGGAAATTTTGATGAACAGAGAAGTGAAAAAGCTGGAAGTGGAAAGTGGAAAGTGGAAAGTGGAATTAAGTAACGATGAAAAAATGCAAGCAGATTTTTTATGTGTAGCCAGTGGCGGCTTTCCCAAGCTGCAGCAATTCGATTGGTTGAAAGAAACAGGCCATACAATCATTTCACCCGTACCATCTTTATTCACTTTCAATATGCCGAAGCATCCCATCACCGAATTGATGGGAGTGGTAGTGCCTGAAGCAACAATAAAAATTCAATCAACCAAATTAAAGAATACCGGACCACTACTCATTACGCATTGGGGAATGAGCGGACCTTGTGTATTGAAATTATCAGCGTGGGGTGCAAGAGAATTACAGGAGCGTAATTATGATTTCACCATTAATGTAAATTGGCTCAACGATGCAAAGGAGCAGGAAATAAAAGATGCGCTTCAGTTGATACGCAACACGAAAGGCTCCCAAAAAATCATCAACAATAATTTATTTCAACTGCCCAACCGATTATGGCAATTCCTGTTGCAGCATGCAGGTGTAAAAGATGAATGGCGCTGGGCCGATCTTCCTTCAAAGGAACAGAACAAGCTGATTCAACTTTTATGCAACCACGAGTTTCATGTGAAGGGCAAAACAACGTTTAAAGAAGAGTTTGTAACTGCGGGTGGTGTTGATCTCAAACAGGTTGATCCCAATACAATGCAGAGTAAACTTCAAGCAAATTTATTTTTTGCGGGGGAGATACTTGATGTGGATGGTATTACCGGCGGTTTCAATTTTCAACATGCCTGGACGAGTGGTTTTATTGCCGCCAAATCAATCGCTTTACTCGGTGAGTAATACAGATAAAAGCGATTGAACACAGTGGAAATTTATTATACAGTTCTGTGCTTTAATTCTTAATTGGCAATAGATTCTGAGGTTTCATTTACACTTTAAAAACCGGCAGTAAAAATTCTTATCAATAAATCTATTCATCAAAAAAAACTATCTTTAGCTAAACCCAACTACATGTCGTCCCGTAGAAAATTTATACAAAATCTAACGGCCACTGCAGGCGTGTTTAGCTTCCTGCAGTTCACCAATTCGTTGTTTGCAAAAGAAGCAGAGCAAAAATATCTGCAGTTTCAATCAATTACTTCCGACGAAGCGATCTCTGATGAAGATTTTTGGGGATGGGTAAAAGAACAGTACACCGTATCGCCCAATTTAGTAAATCTCAACAATGGCGGTGTGAGTCCGCAACCAAAAGTGGTGCAGGATGCGCATATACGGTTTTATCAATTCAGCAACGAAGCGCCATCTTATTACATGTGGCGTACACTAGATGAAGGAAGAGAAGGATTGCGAGGCAAACTTGCAGAGCTGGCAGGATGTGATGCGGAAGAACTTGCAATTAATCGTAACGCAACGGAAGGATTAAATACCGTCATCTTTGGATTGAATTTAAAAGCCGGCGATGAAGTTGTGTTGACCAAACAGGATTATCCCAACATGATCAACGCATGGAAGCAACGGGAAAAAAGAGATGGTATTAAATTAGTTTGGTTGAATCTTGAATTGCCAATTGAAAATGAAGATCAGATCTTTCGTCAATATGCGAATGCGTTTACATCCAAAACAAAGATTGTACATGTAACGCATCTGATCAACTGGACCGGACAAATACTTCCGATCCGCAAAATTGCAGATGAAGCACACAAACGTGGTATTGAAGTAATTGGAGATGGTGCGCATACATTTGGGCATACAAATTTTAAAATTCCTGATCTCGGTTGCGATTATTTTGCTACATCATTACACAAATGGTTATGTGCACCATTCGGCAGCGGTTTGTTATGGATCAAAAAAGAAAAGATCAAAAACATCTGGGCATTGTTAAGTAATACTGAGCCGGATGGAACGGATATCCGGAAATTTGAATCACTGGGTACACGCTCCTTTGCAAGTGAAATGGCTATTGGAAATGCAGTTGATTTTCATAACGTGATTGGTTCGCAACGTAAAGAAGAGCGGTTGCGTTATTTAACGGATTACTGGATCAGTAAAGTGCAGGATATGAAACGGGTATCATTTCTTCAGCCAAAAAACAAGCAGTTCTATTGTGCCATTTCTAATATTGCAGTTGAAGGAATAAAGCCGGGCGATGTTGCAAAAAAGCTACATGATAAATTCAAAATTCATACAGTATCGATTGATTGGGAAAATATTCATGGTGTAAGAGTTACGCCGCATGTGTACACTTCATTGAAGGATCTGGATCGATTAGTGACTGCTGTTCGGGAAATTGCCAAAAGCTGATACAAGAGTATCGCTGACGATGCAGGTATTAGCAGATCTTTCATATTTTCCCGTACTTTGCCGCACTTAATTGCTGTAAAACCAATGTATATTTTTTTTAAATACTTAGTACGATTCAGTTTATGGGTCTACGTGAAACGTTTTGGGATATATAACCGTGAAGCTGCGAAAATTACAAGGCCTTTAATTGTAGGTGTTAACCATCCCAACTCTTTTTTGGATGCCTTTTTGGTTGGTTCGAATATGAGCCACCGTGTTCATTTTATTACACGCAGCGGCGTGTTTAAACATCCGCTGGTTCGTAAAATACTTCGTTCCGTAAACATGATTCCAATCTATCGTAAAAGCGATGGGAAAGGGCAACTTAGCAATAACGATGCAAGCTTTGAAGAAGTTCGAAAAATTTTACAACGTGGAGAGCATGTACTCATTTTTGTGGAGGGTTTGTGCATACATCAAACTACGTTGCAAACGCCATTAAAAAAAGGGGCACCACGTATGTTGCTGCAGGCTTGGGAGGATGGTTTAGATGTAACCTTTCTGCCGGTATGGCTGCGTTACAGTTCGTTTGTAGATTTTCCAAAAGAAATCGATATTAACTACGGCACTACATTTGGCAAGGAAGTATTGAATGGTAGGATGGAAACGGGCGCAGCAATGGTAGCCATTAATAAAAAAGCAGAAACAGAACTGCAGCATTTATCAGAAAAGGTCAACGGTCAGAGTTTCAAAATTCCGAAGGTATTGCTGTTTATACCTGCTATGCTTGGAGTACTTACACATATTATTTTTTACCTGCCATTGGAACGGCTTGCCTGGAAATTACAGGCCGAGCAGTACTACGATAGTATCTTGTTTAGTTTATTGGCATTTTTGTATCCGTTCTATTTACTCATTATTGGATTGATCGTTTGCTCATTCGTTGGAGGATGGTGGGCTTTGGGTGCAGTTGCAATAATGCCACTGCTTGCAAAAAGTTATGTACTTTGGAAATAATGAACCGCAAGCTACTTTGCTTGTTATAATACTATAATACGAACAAGCGATGATCACAAATAAAAGGCAACTTGCCATTCTTCAACTTTTGTTTTTTGTTTTCATGATCACCATGAACGGGCTGGCCAATGGCTTACCGTTGAATGGTTATAACACGGGGGAGATCAGTGATATGTATCCCAACCTGTTTGTGCCGGCTGGTTTTACATTCAGTATTTGGGGAGTTATTTATTTACTGCTGTTGGGTTATGTTGTTTACAGTACATCTGTATTGTGGAGACGGGATACATCAAATCCATTGTTGGGAATTGTGATTACAACTGCCAATTATTTTATATTGACCTGTGCATTGAACGGCGTGTGGATCATGATGTGGCATATGTTATTGATTGAATTATCATTGCTGTTGATGTTGGGTTTTTTAGTAACGCTCATTGTGATCTATAAAAATCTGCAACCACATCGAACCAAAATAAACGGTATAAAAAATTTGTTCCTTTATGTTCCGTTTGTTGTGTACCTCGGTTGGATCAGTGTAGCAACGATTGCCAATACAACGGCTTTGTTAGTGCATTACAATTGGAATGGCTTTGGTATTGATGCGGTGATATGGAGTTGTATCATGATCAGCATCGCCGCACTGTTAGGTGCTTACTTTTCGATCTTTCGCAGAGATTTTTTTTACACGTTGGTTGTAGCATGGGCCTTGTATGGCATTTCTGTTTCACAAAAAGAGTATAGTGAAATTGTAACGATTGCATATGGAGGAATAAGCCTTTGTTTGGTTATGATTGTGATTGGATTGCTGCGTAGGGCAACTGTTAAGAGACCATCACCTCACATATAATTGTGAAGCCAGCTTGTTTTTATAGTGCATTGAACCGGTCTTGAGCCTTTTTTGTAGTCTGGCCGCTTTGGAGTTGCCTGACTCGTAACACGCTGAAAATCAGAATTCGGAACCCTGAAACGAGCATGGCAACAGGCGATTCCATGAAATACCTTGGCCGGCACCAAAAAATGCTTTTCCTTCTTCAAAAAAACAACCTCAAACCCCTTGCCTCACCGGCTTTTTAGCCTACATTTGCACCCCCGAATCAACTAAACAAATCGGGGCTATTTTATGTCAGAAAACGAAATTGTTAACTCAAACGCTGATGCACAGGAGAACGTGGAAGCAACACCAGTTGCCGAAACATCTACAGCGACAACAAAGGCACCTGTAGTGGAGCAAACTGCTCATGATGATTTTGATTGGAGCGTTGACAAGCGCAACGTGGCAATCTACAGCAAAGAAGAACGTGAAAAGTACGATTCAGTTTATGATGGTACGTTCAAGCAAGTAAACGATGCTGAAATTGTTGATGGCCAGGTTGTGGCATTAACAAAAACAGATGTTGTTGTAAACATTGGTTTTAAAAGTGATGGTCTTGTTTCTTTGAACGAGTTCCGTGATTTGCCAGGTTTAAAAATCGGCGACACTGTTGAAGTAATGGTTGTTGAAAAAGAAGACAGAGAAGGTCACTTACACCTCAGCCGCAAGCTTGCCCGTATTACACGTGCCTGGGAGCGTATTATGGAAGTACACAAAACTGGTGAAATTGTTACCGGTACTGTTACCAGCAAAACAAAAGGTGGTTTGATCGTTGATGTATTTGGAATGGAAACATTCTTACCGGGTTCACAAATTGATGTGAAGCCTGTAACAGATTACGATCAGTTTGTTGGCAAAACAATGGAGTTTAAAGTGGTGAAGATCAACGAAACCATTAAGAACGCTGTAGTAAGTCACAAAGCACTGATTGAAAGCGATATCGAAGCACAACGTGCGGTGATCATGGGCAAGCTGGAAAAAGGTCAGGTACTGGAAGGTACGATCAAGAATATCACTGATTTCGGTGCGTTCCTTGACCTTGGTGGTGTTGATGGCTTGTTGTATATCACTGATATCAGCTGGGGCCGTATCAACCATCCAACAGAAGTGTTGAAGATGGATCAGAAATTGAACGTTGTAGTTCTTGATTTCGACGATGATAAAAAACGTATCAGCCTTGGTCTGAAACAATTGACTCCACATCCTTGGGATACACTCAGCGAAGACATTGCTGAAGGTAATACCGTAAAAGGTAAAGTAGTGAATATCGAAGACTACGGTGCATTCTTAGAGATCATGCCAGGTGTTGAAGGTTTGGTTCACGTAAGTGAAATCAGCTGGGCTAACACGCCGGTAAATGCAAAAGAATTCTTCAAAATGGGCGACGAACATGAAGCGAAAATTGTAACGCTTGATAAAGATTCCCGTAAGATGAGCTTGAGCATTAAGCAAATGAGCCAGGATCCTTGGAGCACAATTGAAGATACATTCCCTGTAGAAAGCAAGCACAAAGGTTTAGTGAAAAACATTACTCCTTATGGTGTGTTTGTTGAACTGAAAGCTGGTATTGGCGGTATGATCCACATCAGTGATCTTAGCTGGACCAAGCGTTTCAACCACCCAAGTGAATACACAAAGGTTGGACAGGATATTGATGTAATGATTCTCAGCATTGATAAGGAAAATCGCAAATTGCAGTTGGGCCACAAACAACTGGAAGAAGATCCCTGGAATGCATTGGAAGAAACCTTCGCTATCGGAACTGTTCATGAAGGACATGTAACGAAGAAAGATGACAAAGGTGCAATTGTACAATTGCCTTATGGAATCGAAGGGTTCGCTCCAAACCGTCACCTCAACAAGGAAGATGGTAAGCAGGTAATGGCCGATGAAACTGCACAGTTTGTTGTGATCGAATTCGATCGTAACGAAAAACGTGTAGTGATCAGTCATGCACGCATCTGGGAGAAAGCTATTGCAGACGAAAAGAATGCAGAGTTTAAAGAAAAGCAAGCTGATGCTGTACGCACCAAGAAAGCGGTGAAAGACGTACAAAGCAAAGTGGAAAAAACCACGCTAGGTGATTTAGGTGTACTGGCTGACTTAAAGAAAAAGTTAGACAGCGGTGCAGCTGATGAAGCTAAGAGCGAAGAAAAAGAAGGTTAATCTTAACTGAAATTTCAATACAGGCCCATCGTTGAAAAACGATGGGCTTTTTTTATGATCAGTAATGAATAATAAATGATGAGTAAGTGCAGAGATCGGAAATAAAGTAAACCAACTCATTATTCATCACTCATCACTCATTACCTTCGTAGCAAACAACCAACTCCTTCATGCGTTATTTCATTACCGGTTTTATGGGCAGCGGCAAAACTTACTGGGGTAAGCAATGGAGCGAAAAATATGGGTTGAAATTTTACGACCTTGATGAAGAAATTGAAAAGCGGGAAGGGAAATCGGTAACAGCCATTTTTGAAGAGAAAGGAGAGGAGGCGTTCAGACAAATGGAAAAAGAAACGCTGTGTACTTATATGAAGCTTGATAATTTTATTTTAAGCTGCGGGGGAGGAGCGCCTTGTTTTCATAATAACATGAAGCGGATGAATGAAAACGGTATTACGATCTACATTAAAAGTACCGTACAGCAATTGGTTGAGCGATTGCATGTTGAAAAAGAAACCCGTCCGTTGATCGCAGGTATGAATGATGAAGTATTAGCTCAGTTCATTGAAGCAAAACTGTCTGAGCGGCAAAGTTGTTACAACCAGGCCATGTATCATTTGCCGGCTGAGTTTATGAGTTTGGATAACTTTTATAAAATTATACGACGGAATGGATAAGCGTTTTTTATCGATCAGTTTTTTGCTGGGAGCATTGGCTGTTGCATTGGGTGCGTTTGGTGCACATGCATTAAAAGAAATGGTAGATGAACGTGCAATGGAAACCTATCAAACAAGTGTGCAGTATCATTTCTATCATGTAATTGCATTGGCAATTGCCGGTTTGTTGTTAAGAAGTGGAGCGAATGTTTGGTACAAGCGTGCAGGGTATTTGTTTATAACCGGTATTATTATTTTCAGCGGATCATTATATACCATGACTTTTTTAAAAGCAGCTTCGGTTGAAGGCGTTAATTGGTTAGGTGCTATTACTCCAATTGGCGGACTTTGTTTTATAATTGGTTGGCTATGTCTGCTGATGGGTATAAAAACAGGGCCGAAATCTTAAAGCGGAATTTCCATTTTTACCGTTGTTCCCTGTTTATTGTAAATGGAAAAATTTCCTCCTATACTTTCCATGCGGCGTTGCATATTTTTTAATCCATTGCCAAATTGGTTGAGTTGTTCCGTATTTAATCCTTTGCCGTTATCGCTGATTTCGATGATCATTTGATGATTGAACTGAATGCTGACAGTTACTTCTGTTGCCGAAGCGTGTTTCATTACATTGTTGATCGATTCTTTTAGCACAAGAAAAATATTTCTTCGTTTTACCCCGGAGATCATTGTATTCGGCACTTCGGAAGGAACATTGATGTGATACTCCATGTCGAAATTATCTAAGTATTCAGATGCATACGAACGGATATAGGCCACAAGACTGTTTAATGTATCATTGCCCGGGTTCATACTCCAGATGATGGCATTCATCTTGGTCATAAGTTCATTTGCATTGTATGATATGCGGGTAATTTCATCAATGGGCTTTTCTTTGGTTTTCTGCCGTGCGATCTCGCTCAGCAAACGAATAGCAGTAACACCACTTCCTAATTCATCGTGCATATCAGCCGAAATTCTGCTTCGCTCATCCTGTTGTGCACTCAAGATCGCAATTTGTTTTTCGTATTCCTGTTTTTCAGCTTCTTGTTTAATAGCTTCATCCATTTTTACTTTTTCAATCAGTTCAATTTTGTTTTTATAAACAAGACCTAGCAGAAAGAAAATGAGTTCAAGAAATATTCCTACTTCAAAGTATACAAGCGACTGACGGAACAAACCTGTGTTAGGTACAAGCTTTGTTGCAGGTACAAGGATAAGGTATTGTGAAAAAGCTCCCATCAACAGGTTCGATACATTACCGGCTAACAGATAATTCATTAACCGATTTCGTTTCACAATCCCCAGAATGATATACATGATGCCAAGGAAAATGAGAAAAAACTTACTTGTGTTTTCAACCAAAGCAAGGTTGTTGTAAGGTGCATTTGTGAAATAGAGAATCGAAAATGTTATCAGGAAAACGCCCAACACTACTTCGGCAATAATGAACATTTTATTGAGTGTGGGAAACTTCTTGGGTGTATCGAGAAACATGCGGGTAAACCCTATGTAAAAAATATACCCCAGCATTTGTAAAAAGTAGTCAAGGTACTCTTCATTAAAAAAGTTAAACTCTGTAGAGCGTTTGTATAATGCTGCTTTCAAAAATAAAAGCGTGCCGATACACAATGCATAGATGGAGTAATACAGAAAAGCCCGCTTATAGTTCTGCAGATAATTTGCAAGGGAGTACAGTAGCATCATCAACAAAAGACCACATAGTACATAGGTAAATGTGTTTACTCCAAACCAGTTTGTATGGATATTATTGATATGATCATCAAAAAAAATAGGATTGATGAGGTAGGGGTTCAGGGTAATGATGTTGGTTCTTGCATAGCGGCTTCGTACGAGTACCTGTATTTCTTCTCCGGGTTGTATTGTAAAGTAGCGGTAGGCATCTTCATTTTTATCAGGCACGATTTGTCCAGGTATTTCCTTCCAGGGAAAATCATTGTTTAGCCTGGAGAACAACACACATTCTTTTGCGTAAATGCCGGGTGTAATAAAAAAATCACGGGGTTTATCTTCATCATTGTTGATCCAGAAAAGCAGGTATACTTTCGAATCGATCATCAGGTGTTTGGCTACCGTTCGTCTGGGCTTTTCATTGAGATGAAGAAATCTGATTCCCCTCAATGTTTGGATATCGGTATTGTTATTTGTATCGATAAATACATGCATGTTTTTAGGTAAAAAATGCAGATTCTTTACCGTCGATGTATAAATCACCGACAAGCTGGTATCCTCATGCGCTCTCACTGTAGAAAACAGTAACAGAAACAGAAAAATGAGGGGGCAGTATTTTTTCATGAAGCAGATGTTCCGCATCAAGATAAAAATTTTTTCGAGGAAACTGCTTTTCTTTTAGCGGTTGTTGGGATGTTTCCATTCTTTATCTTTGTTTGTATGGCTGGAAACCGCTCGAAGGAAAAGAAGAAAAAGGGAGCCTCTGAACAACTGAAGCAGGAAAAAGAGGAGCAGGTAACGATGAAAGAACTGGTGAAAGATGAACGTACCCACAAAATCACCGGTATTGCTTTCCTGATTACTTCGCTTGTGTTGTTTATTGCATTTACTTCCTACCTGTTTACCTGGAAAGAAGATCAGGATAAAGTGTTGCGTTATGCAACCGGCGTTTTATTCAATGAGGAAATGCAGGTAAATAATTTACTTGGCCGTTTTGGCGCATGGGTATCGCACCTGTTTTTTTATAAGGGCTTTGGCGTAGCCTCTTATCTTATTTGCACGTTCTTTTTTATTGTAGGAGCTAATTTCCTGTTTGGAAAGAAGTTGTTTTCAATGGTCCGTAATCTCAAATATGTGTTGGTTGGATTGCTGGTGCTTCCGGTCTTCTTTTCATTCTTTATGCAAGGCTTTGCTTTCCCGTGGGGTGGTGCTTTTGGTAATTATGCTTCCGGTTGGTTAAGCGGATTTGTCGGTACCACCGGGACCGGGCTCATACTTTCATTAGCGGCTGTGTCTTATTTCATCTGGCGCTTCAATCCGGTATTCAATCTGCCAGCTAAAAAGCAAAAGCAACCAATCGTTGATCCCCTTCCTGAAGAAATTACTCAGCCTGTTGTAATAGACTTGGTTGAAGATAAGCAGGCGAATAATCAACTGAAAAAAGAATCAGCTTTTACGGCATCAACTTTTCCTGAAGATGAAGCAAATCCCTTGCATGAATTTTCTGTGATTGAAAAAGAAGAGTTGGCAAAGGAGCAAACAAATGCGTATGCGCCTCCGGTTGCAGATGAGCCAAAAGTAGAAATGGAAATTCCGGTTGTTGAGAAGCCGAGAAAATCTGCTAAAGATGAGTTGGCAGAAAGTGATTTGGCGCTGGAGATAAAAAATGCTGAACTGGAAGAAGAAGAGGGCGATGAAACGACTTCAGAAAAAAAGGTAGTGGAAAACCTGCCACCCTATGATCCGTTTCTTGATCTGAAAGATTATAAATTCCCGTCGTTGAATTTATTGGAGAATCACGGTAGTGAAAAGATCGTGCAGGATCCACATGAGTTGGAGAATTATAAGAATCAGATCATTAACACACTTCGCAACTACGATATTGAAATCCAAAAAATATTTGCAACCGTTGGTCCTACTGTTACATTGTATGAAATTGTACCGGCTGCAGGTGTGCGGATATCCCGTATTAAAAATCTGGAAGATGATATTGCATTAAGTCTTGCTGCATTGGGCATACGTATCATTGCCCCGATCCCCGGTAAAGGAACCATTGGTATTGAAGTGCCGAATGTAAAGAAGACAGTAGTGAGTATGAAAACATTGTTAGCGTCTGAAAAATTTCAGCATAACAATTTTGGATTACCCATTGCCATTGGTAAGAAGATCGATAACGAAAACTTCATTGTTGATTTAACCACTATGCCGCACTTGTTAATGGCGGGTGCAACGGGTCAGGGTAAATCAGTTGGGTTAAATGCGATTCTTGTTTCGTTGTTGTACAAAAAGCATCCATCACAATTGAAACTGGTGTTGGTAGATCCAAAGAAAGTGGAATTGAGTTTGTATCGTCATATCGAAAAGCACTTTTTAGCAAAGCTCCCCGGTGAAGAAGAAGCGATTATTACCGATACCAAGAAAGTGATCAATACACTGAATGCGTTGTGTATTGAAATGGATAATCGATACGACCTGTTGAAAGAAGCAGGTTGCCGTAACCTGCGTGAGTACAATGAAAAATTTGTTGCACGTAAACTCAATCCGCAGAAAGGTCATCAATACCTGCCGTTCATTGTATTAGTGGTTGATGAATTTGCCGACTTGATCATGACGGCCGGTAAGGAAGTTGAAATGCCGATTGCCCGTTTAGCTCAATTGGCCCGTGCAGTTGGGATTCATTTGATCATTGCCACACAACGGCCGTCTGTAAATATCATCACCGGAACAATCAAGGCCAACTTCCCTGCAAGGATTGCATTTAAGGTATCGTCCAAAGTCGACAGTCGCACCATTCTTGATACGGGCGGAGCAGAGCAGTTAATTGGTAAAGGTGATATGCTTATCAGTTATAACGGAGAACTTACCCGGTTGCAATGTGCGTTTGTTGACACTCCAGAGGTAGATGATATTGTTTCCTTTATCAGTAAACAGCGTGGTTATCCACAGGCTTTCCTGCTGCCGGAGTATATTGATGAGAAAGAGTTGGAAAGCAAAGATTTTGACCTGAGCGACCGTGATCCGTTGTTTGAAGATGCTGCACGACTCATTGTTCAGAACCAGGTTGGCTCCACTTCACTGTTGCAACGCCGTATGAAATTGGGTTACAACAGAGCCGGACGTTTAATGGATCAGTTGGAAGCAGCTGGAATTGTAGGAGGAAGCCAGGGCAGTAAAGCCAGGGATGTATTGATTAAAACCGAGGCAGAGCTTGACCAGCATCTGGAAATGATGGGATAAGTCGTTAAAGTCTGGCGAATGCTTGCCGCTCTCTCTTTTACGAGACAGATGCCTATCTTTGCGGCCTTAATTTGAGTTACTGTACTGCAGATCAAAATCTTAAGTTTTTACGTTGCAACCTATCATCTTCATTTGCTATCTCAAGTATCAGAAAGCCGGTGATGCAGAAAAATCACGGAAAAATATTAATAAGTCAAACGAAAACCGATCGAATGAAACCAGTTTTATTAATTGTTGCCATAGTTCTTGCCAGCATTTCTGGAATGGGCCAAACTTCCAATATGGGCAAAAGCGATCCCGAAGCAAAAAAAGTATTGGATGCTGTAAGTACGAAATTTAAAACGTTTAAAGCTGTACAAGCATTATTCTCGTTTAAAAATGAAGATGCAAAAGGAAAAGTATTGGGCATTAAAAAAGGTACCGTTTACACAAAGGGAACCAAGTACCGGGTATCCATTACAGGTGCTCAGGATATATTTTGTGATGGTGTCAATATCTGGACATATGATAAATCAGTAAATGAAGTAACGATCTCAAAGTACGATCCGTCACAAAGTTCGATCACCCCTCAAAAGATATTTACCAATTTTTACGACAAAGATTTTCTTTATAAGTTGAATGGTGATAAAAAAGAGGCAGGGAAAACATTGCAGGAAATTGAGTTAACACCTTTCGATAAATCAAAGTCGTTCTTTAAAGTAATTGTTTGGGTTGATAAAGCTGCAAAAACAATTTACAGTATGAAGGTGCTTGAGAAAAGCGGTAATAAATACACGTACACTGTTTCTTCACTAAATGGAAAAGCTGCAATAGCTGATGCACAATTTGCGTTTGACAAAGCAAAATATCCCGGTGTTGAAGTAGTTGATCTTCGATAAAACAAACAAGATTTTATAAATTAAATAGCCGCAACTATTGTTGCGGCTATTTTTATTTTTCAGAAGTGCTTCGTTATCTGATCAGGATAAAGCTGCCTTTTGTTGTAACAGGAATATCATCTTTTTTGTATTTGGCGAAGTATACAAATGTACCGGGATCTTGTGGCTTACCTTTTACTTCTCCATTCCATCCTTGACGGAAATCTGTTGTTGAATAAACGAGTTGTCCCCAACGGTTATAAATCGAAAGTGAGTAGTCTTGCAGATTAAATGCATTCAAAATTTTAAACTGTTCATTTCTTCCATCACCATTAGGTGTAAAGGCGTTGGGAAACAGAACTACGCAATCTACACTTCGTATCATCACTTCGTCTGATGCAGAACCACAGGCATTTGTTACGGTTACAGAGTAGGTGCCGGTTCGGTTCACAACAAATCCCGGATTGGTTGAATTGTCCTGCCATAAATAAGAAGTATATAAACCCGGATACAACTGCAGTGTATCTCCTGTACATAATTCTTTGTTGGGACCAAGATTTGGGCGTGGTTGCGTATCTACATTTAATATTAATGTTCTAATGCTATCACACCCATTTGCTGCCATCAATGTGTCATTGTAAATGCCAGCGGTTGAGCGGCCGAGAAATACTTGTCCCTGACAGATTGTTTGTGTAATTGTTGATCTTGATCTTGGCAAAACAGTCAGGCTCAATGTTCGGATACTGTCGCAACCATTTGCTGCTACTAATGTATCAATGTAGGTGCCGGTTTGCCGGTAACCAAGAAACACACTGCCTTCACAAATTGTTTGTGAAATTGATATAACAGATTTTGGTAAAACAGTTAGATTAAGTGTACGGATGCTGTCGCAACCAAGTGATGTTCTAAGCGTATCGATGTAGGTGCCTGAGGTTGTGTAACCGTCGACAGTGTCACCCTCGCAAATTGTTTGATTGACAGTGGACGTTTTGCTTCCTCCAATGCCGATAGTTATGGAATCAATTTGACTGCCACAACCCGGTAGTGTAACAGTAACATAATATTTACCTGCATTAAGAACAGAAGCATTATTAATAACAGGGTTTTGCTGATCGCTTGTAAAATCAACGGGTCCTGTCCATTGATAGGTGGCGGAAAGTAATGTGTCAGCAAATAATTTAATAATACCGCCATCACAAATCAGCGGAGTTGTGGTGCTTGCATTTGCATAGTTATTATTAAAACTGCTGAAGAAACCAAAACCGGTTCCTTCTCTGTCATTTCCTATTAATACACCTAAATGAAAGAATGTGCGTGAGTTTGTTATCGTAACTGGGGAATCTAATGCTGAAATGGAATTCGACAATAAGATACTTGCTGATAGCCATTGATTTGATGTGCCCGGTACAGGTGTAAAATTAGTAGCCGATATTACGTTGCTGTTATTATTGACCCTAAAGAAGGATTCTCCTCCTGCTCGTACGAGTACATTCAGGTAATTACTCCTGCTGCTGCTTCTTGTGTAAGTAGTTGATAAACTGCCGGTACATTTAACGGGAGGTAAAATTGCACCGCCCAACTCACATCCAATTCCGGAAATCTGATACACATAGACCGGATTTGATGATTGTATGTAGGTCGATGAATTGGTGAGGTTTGCCTGATAGGTTTGTCCGGCATTTAGCGTAGCAACAATATTCCCATCCTGCGAAACAGTTGTTCCATTTGCTATTGCTGTGATATACATTTTCTCTTGCGTATCAAGCAAATAACCTTTTGTTGCTACATATTCAGTACCTAAAATTGTTGTGGGAATGGTTTGATCGCCTACGAGATCAGCACAGGCATAACCAGGCGATGTTGCTAAATCATCCGCTATCGTTATAGCAATCGGCTTGTCGGAACTAACCTGAGAGCCTCCTAAATGTTCAGCAGCTGCCTGCGACGTTGCAATGGCAGCATAAGTTTGTCCCCTGTTTAAAGTAATTGTAAAAGCTGTACCTGCGGCATGCCCTATAATATTTCTTGAGGGGTTGATTGTAACGTTCGTATTGTTTTCAGTTGCAACAATTGTAAAAGATGAATAAGGTAACGGAGTATGTGTGCCGCTGTTTGATCCTGCATTTTGCGACGAAATGAAGAAATTATTTCCTAAAGCATTTTTGCCCTTTAACACGAATAGTTCAGGATTTCGGCTGGTGTGATTTACTTCATAGTAAGCAGATACTGGTGCTGTTGAAACAATCCTGAGCCCTTTATTCTGTACTGCGTTTCCGGGAGCGCATTCAACAGAATTTAACCATGCTGTAAGGTCAATTGATGTACTTGAGTTAGCAGGCAGGTTAATTACCTGCGTGGGTAAACCTCCTCCGGCGGGTTGTGAGATGGTTACAGTTCCTGCCTGTTTAAATGAAGCAATTCTTAATACAATGGGTTTGTCAAAATCATTGCTGGAAGAAACATCAGGTGCAGCAAACCAGAACTCTGTATCAATTTGAGCAAATGAAGAATAGGTAAATGCAAACAGAAAGCTGCATAGCAGAAACGCCTTGGTTTTCCAATTCATGTAATGGTTTTTAAAACGAATAGAATATTGGTATCACAAATCAACGTCGGATTCTTGAGTTGTGATTGGTCGAAATTAATGAAGAGAAACGGAAAATACAAGTCAATCGTATGAAGTAATAGGGAACAATTAGCAGATATTAGGGAAACCCATATCAAATACCGTATTTTCATCATGCAAAATGAATAAAAACAAGGTTCGTCCAAAGTAGCACTAAATAAAAAAGCCACGATCTGCAAGATCGTGGCTTCGATAATTTTTATCTCAAATTACGCATTTGCCATATCCGGGATGGCTTCTGCTTTATATGCACCCGCATCCAGTTTTGCTTTTGTTTCAGAAAAGGCGGTTAATGTTTCCTCAATATCTGTATCGGTATGTGCAGCAGATGGGATCAATCGGTAAATGATATGTCCCTTTGGAATAACAGGGTACACAACAATAGATGCAAAAATGTTGTAATTCTCACGCAGGTCCATCACCATGGCTGTTGCTTCTTCCACACCGCCACTCATGTAAACAGGAGTAACAGGGCTATCGGTTTTACCAATGTCAAATCCTCTTTCTTTCAAACCTGTTTGCAGTTTACGGGCATTACTCCATAATTTTTCTTTCAATTCAGGCATGGTCTTCAGCATTTCCAGACGCTTCAGGTTTCCAACTACAATTGGCATTGGTAAGCTCTTGGCAAATATCTGCGAACGGATATTGTAACGGATAAAATCAATAATGGCTTTTGGCCCAGCTAAAAATGCACCGATCGATGCCATTGATTTTGCAAATGTGCTGAAGTACAGATCAATTTCTTCCTGGCAACCTTGCTCTTCACCTGCACCAGCCCCTGTTTTACCAAGTGTGCCAAAACCGTGCGCATCATCTACCAACAAACGGAAATCATATTGTTTCTTCAAGTCACAAATTTCTTTCAGTTTGCCTTGATCACCTGCCATTCCAAACACGCCCTCAGTAATCAGGAGAATACCGCCAGCACCTTGCTTTTCAATAAGGGCTGTTGCACGTTGTAATTGCTTTTCGCAATCTTCAAGATCATTGTGTTTAAACACATACCGATGACCGGGATGTAAACGCAAGCCATCAATGATACATGCATGACTTTCTGCATCATATACAATCACATCATGACGGCCACATATTGCATCAATCGTACTCATGATACCTTGGTATCCGAAGTTCAACAGAATCGCATCTTCCTTCACTTCAAATTCGGCCAGTTCTCTTTCCAGTTGTTCGTGCAGCGTTGAGTTACCACTCATCATACGGGCACCCATTGGATAGGCAAGTCCCCATTCTTTTGCTGCATCGGCATCCACTTTCCGTATTTCCGGGTGATTGGCTAAACCGAGATAGTTGTTAAGACTCCACACAATTTTCTCTTTGCCACGAAACATCATACGGCTGCTGATAGGGCCTTCCAGTTTTGGGAAAGCGAAATAACCGTGTGCTCTTTCTCTGTGCTGACCAATTGGTCCGGAATTCTTAAGCATCTTCTCAAAAATATCTGCCATATGATGAAATTGTTAAGGGTGAAAAATTTGCGGCAAAGGTAAGGTTTTGGCCCCGATCAGAAAAGGATGAAAACGAAGAGATTCGTTTGCACAAAAATCACTTTGTAAACAGGCAATCAACGGTATCTTTACCCTTCTAAATCAAATGTATGCGTTTTGTATTTTCTTTTCTTTTAATCCTTAGCTCTTTGCAGCTTACGGCACAGAAAACTTCAACAGGAAATCAGCCGGGAAGCAATGTTCAGCGTCCGAAACTGGTAGTAGGTATAATGGTTGATCAAATGCGTTGGGATTATCTCTATCGCTTTTACGACCGGTATGCCGCCAATGGAGGATTTAAACGTATGCTCAACCAGGGTATGAGTTGTGAAAATGCATTTATTAACTATGCGCCTACCGTAACTGCTTGTGGGCACACAACTGTTTACACAGGTAGCGTACCTGCCGTGCATGGCATTACCGGTAATGCATGGTACGATAATGAACTGAAGCGAATTGTGTATTGCAGCGAAGACAAAACTGTAAAGACAGTGGGAAGTACTTCCAATGCAGGTGAAATGAGTCCACGTAATATGCTTGCGACTACTATTTGTGATGAATTAAAACTGGCAACTAACTTTCGCAGCAAAGTAATTGGGATTGCGATTAAAGATCGGGGAGGGATTTTACCCGCAGGCCACAGCGCTGATGCGGCTTATTGGTACGAGAGCCGAAGCGGTAACTGGATCACATCAACTTATTACATGAATGATTTACCACAATGGGTAAAATCATTCAACGATAAAAAACATGTGGATGCATTTTATGCGAAAGGCTGGAATACGATGTATCCCATCAACAGTTATGTGCAAAGTACAAAAGATGAAAATGATTATGAAGCCAAACCATTTGGCGCTGAGCAGAAAGGGTTCCCTTATGATCTGAAACGGTTTGTTGGAAAAAATTACGGAACAGTTTCTTCCACGCCGCATGGAAATACATTAACGATGATGCTTGCGAAAGAAGCAATTGCAAATGAAGAATTGGGCAAAGATGCTGTTACAGATTTTCTTGCAGTAAGCTTTTCATCACCTGATTATATTGGTCATGCATTTGGTCCTAACTCAATTGAGGCTGAAGATGGTTTTTTACGGCTGGATAAAGATCTTGGTGAGCTGTTTGATTATCTTGACAGAACGGTAGGTAAAGGACAGTATGTAAGTTTTCTTACAGCGGATCATGGAGTGGCGCATGTGCCCGGTTTTTCAACCGAACATAAATTGCCGGGTGGTGCTGTAGATGATAATAAAATGGTGAGTGATTTGAACAAACAATTGAAAGCTGCATATGGTGCTGATAATTTAGTATTGAGTGCTTACAATTATCAAATCACCATCAATCAGCATGTAATTGATTCAGCGAAGTTCGATCGTTCGGCAATTGTACAAACTGTAATGAATTATGCACGTGCCATCAAGGGTGTTGATCGAGTATTTGAAATAAATAAGTTGATGCTGCAGCCAATGGCCGCTTTGGTAAAAGAAAGGATTGGCAATGGCTGGCATCCGAAACGCAGCGGCGATATCCAAATTATATTTGCACCGGGTTGGATCGATGGTGGCCCTACCGGAACCACGCATGGTTTATGGAACCCCTATGATAGTCATATTCCATTGCTTTGGTATGGCTGGGGAATCAAGCCAGGCAAAAGCAATCAGGAAGTTTACATGACAGATATTGCAGCAACTCTTGCAGCATTATTGAAAATACAGATGCCGAGTGGTTGCGTTGGAAAACCTATACTTCCGGTACTCCAGCAATAAGAATCCGGATATGAAGATTTAGCAGTTGGCCTGCCTCTGGCATTAATGTTGGCACTATAGAATAAAATTGCAGAAAGCCCCTTTTCGAGGGGCTTATCTGTCAAAATGACTAAAGCGAAAACCATGAATGAAAAGAATTTATTCTTACGTCCGTCTGATGAAGATGTTGATTTTTTACCCATCATTCCATTAAACGAAGCAGAATCAGACAATGATGAATTGGTTGATATACCCGATGAGTTAGCCGATTCTTCCATTACGAAATACAGTGTTGTTTCCGGGTGTTGTATTGCCCATTACTGTGGGAAGAGATAAAAGTATACAGGCCGTAAATGAAGCATACAAAACAAACAAACTGGTAGGTGTTGTTGCACAAAAAGACAGCAACGTTGAAGATCCCACTGTAATCGATCTTGAATATACAGGCACCATTGCAAAAGTGGTGAAGCTGATCAAAATGCCGGATGGTGGAACAACCGTGATCATTCAGGGAAAAAAACGTTTCCGCATTAACATGCTTACCTCCGACGATCCGTTCTTTAAAGCAAGTATTGAAGTATTGCAGGAAGAGCCAACACCGGAAGATGAAAATTTTAAAGCAGTAGCAGGATCGATCAAAGATATGGCGGCGCAGATCATTCAACTGTCGCCAAATATTCCGAGTGAAGCATCGATCATTTTAAAAAATATTGAGAACCCGGCTTTCCTGGTTCATTTTGTAAGTAACAATCTCAACAGTGATATATCCGATAAGCAACGGTTGCTGGAAACAAAAACCATTAAGCTGCGTGCTGAAATGTTACTTACATTATTGCAGAAAGAACTGCAATACACTGAGCTGAAAAATAAAGTCACCAATAAAACAAGAACCGAGCTGGATAAACAGCAGCGTGATTATTTTCTGCAACAGCAAATGAAAAGCATCAAAGAAGAATTGGGTGGCGATGCAAACGACCTTGAGATCCAGGAGATGAAGAAGAAAGGGGAGACAAAAAAGTGGAGTGATGCTGCAAAAGAAATGTTCCGCAAAGGCATTGAGAAGCTGGAACGGATGCATCCTTCAACACCTGACTATTCGGTTGTGTACAATCATCTTGATCTGATGCTTGATCTGCCGTGGAATGAATATACAATTGATCAATACGACTTGAAGAAAGCAAAAAAAGTGTTGGATCATGATCACTACGGAATCCAGAAAGTAAAAGAACGTATTCTTGAATATTTGGCAGTACTCAAGTTGAAGGGTGATATGAAGAGCCCCATCTTATGTTTACTCGGCCCTCCGGGTATTGGAAAAACATCATTGGGAAAAAGTGTAGCGTCTGCACTTGGCCGCAAGTATGTACGCATCAGTCTTGGTGGGTTGCATGATGAAAGTGAGATCAGAGGACATCGCAAAACATATATTGGTGCAATGCCCGGCCGTATCCTCCAATCACTAAGGAAAGTAAAAACATCGAACCCCGTAATGATCCTCGATGAAATTGATAAGCTGGGGAATGATTTTCGTGGCGATCCTTCCAGTGCATTACTGGAGTTACTAGATCCTGAACAGAATCATACATTCTACGATAACTATCTTGAACTGGAATATGATCTCAGCAAAGTATTGTTTGTTGCAACTGCAAACAGTTTGGCATCTATTCAACCTGCATTACGAGATCGTTTGGAAATTATTGATCTGAGCGGTTATGCAGTAGAGGAAAAAATTGAGATCGCTAAAAATTATCTTGTTCCAAAACAGATCGAGGCACACGGACTTGTAAAAATTCCATTTAAGATCAGCGATACTGTTTTACGAAAAGTAATAGAAGATTATACACGTGAAAGTGGCGTTCGTGAACTCGATCGCCAACTTGCATCGCTCATGCGTTCACAGGCAAAAGAAGTAGCTATTAAAGGAAAGCTGAAACCTACGTTAACAGTCAATGATATTGAACGCATTTTAGGTAAACCTCGTTACAGCAATGAGATTTACAAAACGGCGAATATGCCGGGTGTAGCAGTTGGTCTTGCATGGACAGCAGTAGGTGGTGAAATTCTTTTTATTGAAAGCAGTCTTGGCTGAAGGAAAAGGAGAGTTGCGATTAACCGGTAACCTTGGTAATGTAATGAAGGAAAGTGCGACTACTGCTCTCAGTTATTTGCAAGCCAACGCCAAAAAGATCGGGGTGGATTCAGATGATTTTCAAAAGAAGAATATTCATATTCATGTTCCCGAAGGTGCCGTGCCAAAAGATGGTCCGAGTGCAGGTATCACCATGCTAACGGCTATCAGCAGTGCATTCACCGGCAGAAGAGTAAAACCTTTTCTTGCAATGACGGGGGAGATCACGTTGCGTGGACAGGTATTACCAGTTGGAGGAATAAAAGAAAAAATATTGGCAGCAAAGCGTGCAGGCATCAAAGAAGTGATCCTTTGTTGGCAGAATGAAAAAGATGTACAGGAAATCAATTCTTTATACATTAAAGGAATGAAGTTTCATTATGTAAAAAGCATGCAGCAGGTTCTGGATCTTGCATTACTTTAATTTTTTTGAAAAAAAATTGGCCTTTGGCTGAACTAAATAATCGCACCCTTGTTCTAGATACTAACAAATATGAATTTATTTCATGTTGGTTGTTTTAAGGGTTAAAGAGATTCCCCCATTTCCATGGGGGATATTTTTTTATATGTCCTGTTCCTGAATAGCCTTTCTCGTTTTTGCCTAAATTACAGGCTTAGAATTCCTGTATGATCCGATTGGTATGTTTTGTGAGTTTGTTCTTCATCAACAGCAGCCTGTTTGCACAAACACTTGGTGGCAGCAGTGCGTATAATTTTCTGCGATTTCCTGCTTCGCCGCAGTTGTCAGCTTTGGGTGGAATTAATTTGACCAATCAATCAAATGATCTGTCGCTTGCCTTCAGTAATCCGGCGCAGCTTGATTCAGCCATGCACACACAAATGGTGGCGAATTTTAATTCACTGGCCGCAGGTATCAACAATGTACATTGGATGTTGGCTTATCGTCATCCAAAACTGCAAACAAATTTTGCCATTGGTGTTTTGTATTTCGATTATGGCAGCACGCAACAAACTGATGCGGCAGGAAATGTGGAAGGTGTTTACCGTCCACGTGATTATGTGCTGCAGTTAATGGCAAGCAGGGAATATCTGAACCGCTGGAAATATGGAATGACGTTGAAATTTATTGCCAGTAATTATGGGATTTATCGTTCATCTGCAATGGCCGCCGATGTAGGGGTTTTATACAGAGATACCGCCAACTTTTTGCAGGCAAGCATTGTGGCGATAAACATGGGTGTACAATTGAAACGATACAATTCAGCTGAATCGGAAGAGTTGCCATTCGATCTGCAGGCCGGGATTTCCAAACGACTGGCCAAAGCGCCTATCCGTTTTTCGTTGACAGCCCATCACCTGAATCGGTTTGATATTTTGTATAACGATACCTTGTTCAACAACGATAATGGATTTGAAAATGCATCTACTAAAAAGTTTACGTTCGATAAGCTATTTCAGCATTTTGTTTTTTCTACACAAATACTCATCGGTGAACGGGTTGAACTAACGGCAGCGTATAATGTCTTACGTGGAAAAGAATTGAAAATTACCAATGGCGGAAATGGTCTTACAGGTTTCTCGTTAGGCGCCGGTGTTTTGTTTTCTAAACTACAGTTGCGTTATGCAAGAACACATTTTCAAAACAATGTAGCCTACAATCAAATTGGATTAACGATGCCCCTCAATCAATCGTTCGGATTGGGTAGCTGGGGTGAGAAAGTTGGATGGTGAATTTAATATGCAATAGTTAATAGACAATTAGCAAAAAACTAATATTGAAGCTTGATTATAACTTTCGGAACCATTTGCCCATTGATCAAACTGCATCTCGTTTGATCTTTGCTCCAAATAAAATTTCAACCAGAATATTATAAATAAAATGAGCGATCATCGGTAACAGCAATCCACCGCTGATCCATGCAAGAAACTGAAAACCGATCGCAAATGGGATAATCTGGATGATCGCTTTTTCTCCTTGCGTACCATGCCCAAATGCAAATACAATTGCACTTAATAAAGCTGCAAGTATCCACACCTGATCCATGTAACCCATGATCATTTGAAACAACACGCCACGATAAATATATTCTTCGCAAAAACCCGCTACCACACAAGCCAATATCCATAACACACGTTCCAAGCCCGTATCAGGTAAAATATGATGCAGTGTGCTATCGTCTTTTTCGGTTGAAAATTTTTGCGACAAGTAGGCAAGCAATAATGCAACGCCAATCAACCCAATTGCTGCCGCAACCGACACAATGGTAAACTGGCTGGTAAATGAAATGCTGATCTTTTCACTGCGAGCCGCAAAAAATGCAAGCACACAAAGGATGATCTGCATCAGCATACTTTGCAGGTACACCGGAACTTTTGCAATTTGTGCGCCTTCCATTTCCGCTTCCATCTTGCGGATATTTTTATAACTCAACGCTGTAATAAACGGAAGACCGGCCGCTATAATGATCATAAACAGTAAACTCATTTGTTTGGCTCCTCCATTGATCGCCTGATCAGCTCTTCATGCAATTGCACCACTTGCGGTAATAGCAATAGCTGTTCGTTATTCTGTACTACAAAATCGCAGAGTTTCATTTTAATGCTGTCGTCCAGTTGATTGCTCATTCTTCGTTTCACATCGTCTGCTGTTACATTATCCCGATCCATTACACGTTTGATGCGAAGTGTGGCGGGAGCTGTAACACCAATAATATAATCCAAACCATCGGCTGTTCCACTTTCAAACAATAAGGCGGCTTCTTTAATTACATAAGGAGCCGTTTGCTGACTGAACCACTCTTTTGCATCAGCAATGGTAACAGGATGAACAAGGCTATTCAGCAATTCCAGTTTTTCTTTATCTGCAAATACAATTGCTGAAAGATGTTTGCGGTTCAGTTGCCCGTTTTCCAGATAAGTGGCAGTTCCAAAATGAAAAATGAGCTGTTGTTTTAACAGCTCATTTTTATACATCAATTCTTTGGCAGCTTCATCGGCATAATAAACAGGAACACCCAGCACTTCCAGTACTTTGGCAACAGTGGTTTTACCGCTGCCGATGCCTCCTGTGAGTCCGATTTTTAACATGCCTAAAATGAATTTGCGATTTCAGATGTACGATTGCGGATTTGTTCAATACTCCAATCGTTTTAAATCTGAAATCGCAAATCGTAAATCTGAAATAATTATTTTTTATCTGTCGCAACCTTGTTCAGCTGTGCTGTCCAATCCATGCTGATAGAGCTGCGTTCAATTTTGATATAGCTGCCCGGGTTGATCTCTAATGAAAGCGTGCCGTCTTCATTAACTTTGTTTACCACACCATGAATACCGGCAATGGTTACCACTTTGTCGCCCTTTTGCAGGTTCTCAATAAATGTCTTTTGTTGTTTTGCTTTTTTAGCCTGCGGACGGATCATGAATAACCAGAATACCAGGATCATTAATCCAAGAAATACTAACTGGATGCTTCCGCCGCCGCCTTTGGGATCGCCTGCAAATAAGAGTAGTTCGTACATGTGTTTGTTTTTTATTTTTTAGGAAGTACTTCGCCTTCAAACAAAAGACTCGTGATTCCTTCTTTTGTGTTTGCTGAAACGGTAATATTTTTTGTTGCCTTGCCTACACGGCCTTCGCTGTTAAACTCAGCTGTAATTTTTCCTTCAGCACCCGGAGCAATGGGCTCTTCCGGTTTTGAAGGAACGGTGCAACCGCAACTGGCCTGTACATTGGAAATGATGAGAGGTTTGTTGCCTGTATTCTTAAAATGAAAGGTGATGATCACTTTTTCACCATCGGTTATTTTGCCGAAATTTTGTACAGAGTCGAGCCATTGTACAGTTGTAACTTCAGGCAGGTCTGTTACAGTTTGTTCTGTTGTTACAGGAGCTGCTGCATCAGTTGTTTGCTTATCTGCATTTTCACAAGCTGTGAGCAATGCAATGAATGTGGATAATAGAATCAAATGTTTCATATATATCTGTTTATCGGATTGCAAATGTAAAGGAAAGCGGTGATTATGATTTCTTAAAAGACACTTTGTGCAGTTTGTTTTGAGCTGCCAGTTCTTTGTGGATACTGTCCAAAATACCGTTCACAAAGTGACCACTTTGCGGCGTGCTGTAATCCTTTGCAAGGTCAATGTATTCGTTGATCGTCACTTTTGGAGGAATAGTCTCAAAGAAAAGGAATTCACAAATGCCCATCCGCATCAGTATCATATCCAAAGCAGCCGTACGCTCAGGGTCCCAGTTCTGTAGTTTGTCTTTGATGTATTCGTTACAAACTTCTTCTTTTTCAATCACACTTACCAACAGATCTCTGGCAAACTTCAGTTTTTCGTTGCTGACGAATTGCTGGAAATCTCCGGTATGAGGTTTTTGCAATAAATTCAGCATCAAAAGGTTGATCATTTCAGCATCATCTTCCCAGTGGAGAAAGCGTTCTTCAATAAACGAAACGAAATCTTCATTCGGCAGCATCAGATCCGTGAAAATAAATTCGAGGATATCTTTTTCGTCTTTTTTCTCACGATTTTCCCGGCTGATGTATTGATGATAAACATCCGACAACACCAATTCATTGTACAATTTACGCACCCATTCTTCCATGCCCATCAGTTCCGGTTTGATCTCTTTTACCACCGCAGCATAGGAAGGATGCTCCAGTATTTGCCACAGCAAGCGGTTGCCTGCAATTTTTGTGTTAATAGCTCAAATCCTTGGCCGTCGGCAAATGTTTCGATGCTTTTTGACGTGCATCTGTTTCTGCAAACCGTGCCACTTCCGTTAATGTGTAAATGAGAACGACAAATAATTGTCTGCTTTGGTCCACATGCTTATCTAATGTGCGAACTGCTTCCTGTTTGGTGATATCACCTTCTCTGGTTGAACAGGTGTACAATGTCTGCATCACCTTTACCCGTATGTTTCTTCTGCTGATCATTTATGAAAGAACTTGTTTAACAAACGGCAAAGATAAGCATTGGTTTCCCTTATATTTGATATTTAGAATTTTTTTGATTTTTGCCGCAGTACTGTTATCACATGCACTGCAATATCAAATTAGTTAAAACCTACCTAAAGCATGAAGAAATTTTTTTTTGGCCTTGCTGTAATTTCTTTTTTACAGCTGATCAGTTCGTGTAATGGAAATAAAAGCAAGGCTGATTTAGCAGAAAAGGTGCCAGTTCTAAATGCCAACCCAATTAAAGATAGAACGGTTAACAAGACAAGTGGGGCTGAAGAAGCAATGAAGATGGAGTTTGAAATGACCAAAGATGTAAAACTTGGATATGTGCCAAGTGATCGTTTGGTGAGAGCCGTTAACAACGCATTGGTAGCCAGAAGATCGGGTGTTGTTGGCAGGATTTCTGCTTTAAACTGGGTTGAACGAGGTCCAAATAATAACTCTGTAGGTCCAAGTAATGGTAATATCAGAGGGCCTTCAAATGATGCTGTAACAAGCGGTCGTATGCGTGCAATATGGGTCGACCTTGCAGATCCAACAAATCAAACAGTTTGGATAGGAAGTGTAAGCGGTGGCTTATGGAAAACCAACAATATATCCATCAACCCCGCAAACTGGGTATTGGTGAATGATTTTTTAGGGAACCTCGCTGTTACAAGTATTTGTCAGGATCCTACCAACACAAACATTATGTATTTTGGTACGGGCGAGAAAACAGTTAATGCAGATGCCGTTCGGGGAGGTGGTATCTGGAAAAGTACAGACCATGGAGTTACATGGAATTTATTGCCAAATACAACAGGATTTTGGAACGTGTCAAGAGTGTTGTGTGATGCAGCAGGAAATGTATATGTAGCAACCATAGGTAATTTTGGTATTCAGCGATCAACAAATGGCGGTGCATCATGGACAAGCATTACACCTACCGGATTGACAACCAGAGTTACAGAAATGCGGATCAGCAACACCGGTCGTATGCACATCGTTTGCGGATATCGGAATGTTGGAACTTCAGGTTATCGTTATACTGATAATCCTTCAACAGTAACTGCAAGTAGCTGGACCGAGCCTGTTACTACTTTTCCTACAGCGTTTAATTCTGAACTGGCTGTTTCTGGCAATATATTGTACGTACTGCCAGCGAACTCAAGTTATCGAACGCCAACGATTTATAAGTCGATTGATGGAGGAGCTAATTGGGCGCAAACAACAACTTCACCTCCGGGAGGAGCCTCAGAGCCAACAATTAATGCAGGTCAAGGGTGGTTTGATCTGGCAATTGGTATTGACCCGACTGATCCGAATGTGGTAATTGCAGGTGGGTTGAATTTTTATCGCACATTAAATGGTGGTGAAACCTGGTCACAAATTACCAGGTGGGTTGGTAATTCTATCAACTATGTACATGCAGATCATCATTCAGTTGTTTGGACTGGTTCCCAGGTTTTGTTAGCAACTGATGGAGGTATATTTTATTCCATTAACAGTGGAACCAGTTTCGCAGACCGGAACGTTGGGTTACGGACAAAGCAATTTTATTCTTGCGCAATACACCCTCTTACAACAAATTACTTTTTGGCTGGTACACAAGATAATGGCACCCATCAATTAACAACTGCCGGTCTTGGGGCGAGTGTTGAAGTAAGGGGAGGAGATGGTGGTTTTGTACATATCGATGAAAACGAACCTCAATTTCAATTCGGCTCCACCGTGTACAGTAATTATCTGAGAAGTATTAATGGTGGTGCATCCTGGACTGGAATTAGTTATTCTGACCAGTTTGGTTTGTTTATCAATCCAACTGATTATGATGATATCAACAATAAAATGTATACCAGTGGAGGTTTAAATGCCGGTGGATCTTATATCCGATGGGAGGATCCACAGAATGGTTCCACGTTTAATTCAGTGTCAATTACAGCAGGAACTTCAGGAGCTATTACGAATGTAAAAGTATCAAGCTACACAAATAACAGGGTCTTTTTCGGTTCTCAGGAAGGTAAAGTTGTGAAAGTCGACAATGCACATTTAATGACGCCTGTTGTTACGAATATTACGGGATCTAATATGCCGGTTAATAACACAGTATCATGTGTAGAAACGGGCACAAGTGATAACAACCTGATCGCTACCTTTTCGAATTACAACCTAGTAAACCATGTATTTGTAACGAATACAGGTGGAGGTGCGGCGGGTTGGACAAATATTACGGGAAACTTGCCAGATATACCTGTTCGATGGGCAATGTTTTATCCTGAAGACGATGACAAAGCTATTATCGCAACAGACATGGGAATTTTTGAAACAGATGATATTAATGGAAGTTCTACTGTTTGGATTCAGAATACCACATTCCCGGTAGTTCGCACAAATATGTTTCAATACAGAAAAAGAGATGGAACATTGCTGGCGGCTACACATGGCCGTGGTTTGTGGACGGCCTCTCTTCCTACGTCCGTTCCGTTTGTACGATTTGCATCTACTTATAACTACAACAATGCTGTGGAGGCAACAACAGGAACAATTGACGGCTGCAAGAACTATAAAGATTATGTGGTGAACATGCGTGTTGATCAGGCTCCTGTTGGAGCAGCCGCAATAACTTTAAGTGTTGCCGGTGGTACAGCCGTACAAGGAGTTGATTTTGATTTTACAACCAACGGAAATTTTGCAACACCCAGCAACATCTTGACATTTGCAAATGGTTCCACAGCCGAGCAACCAATTACTATCCGGGTGTATAATGATGCTGAAGTTGAAACAGACGAATCGTTTACACTTTCTTATGTAGTAAGTGGAACAACAAATGTGTTGGCCGCACCAAGTAGTCAGTCGTTCACATTCAATATCAGCAGCGACGATGCTGCCCCTGTAGTTCCAAGTTTGGGGGAAGTGACGGTAGGTTCAGGTAATTATGGAAGTTATATACAGCCGTTACGTGGAAGTTTTGCAAAAGCAAGAAGTCAATACATCTATACAGCAGCAGAACTTTTAGCGGCTGGTGTTCAGCCCGGCGACATTACATCGCTTGGATTTAATGTTACTTCAAAAGGAAGCACCACGCCTTTCACAGGATTGACAGTTTCATTAAAAAATACTTCATCAAATATTTTATCAGGAAGTTTTGAAGCCGGAGCAACAGTTTGTTATACCGGTAACTATTCAACATTCCTGGGCGTAAATACGCTAAATTTTAATGTTGCATCTTTTGCTTGGGATGGTGTCAGCAATTTATTGGTTGAGATTTGTTATAACAATATTGATAATGCAGTAACAGGTGACGATAATCTTTCTACAAATATTACTGTTGATCAAAAAGGTATATGGGGAAGGACAGCAACAGGTGTTGGGTGTGAGATCACAGGTGGTCTTTTCGGAAGTGTTGCCGGCACCTTCGTACGACCCAACATAATACTGCCTTCAATTATTGGAAACCCAATTGAAACAGCGGTCAATTCAGGAAAATTAGAAAATGTGGCTGGTAGTGGAACTTATAATTTCTATAGTCCCATTACAAATAAAGTGATCAGTCGAATTTCTGGTGTTTCTGCAAGCCTGGGCTGTGTTACGTCTAACCTGTCGGCATCGGGCACAACCTGGCAATCGTTTTTTGCAGGACCCCGTTCACAGAAAGTGGTAGATGTTGCAGTGTCAACCAATCCATCTGCAACATATACATTGTCGTTATATTTTACAGTTGCAGAATTAAATGGAAAAACTCCGGGTGCACTGAAAATTGCCGGAACAACGGCCGTAACGCTGGCCGGTGCTGATATTATCAACTCAACTGTTTACGCTACCAGCTTTGTTACATTTGGAGCAACAGGGTATGTGTTTACAGCAACAGTTACAGGTGCAGGTAAATTTTTCCTTGCAGAAGGAAATGTTACCTCCATCCGCAACCCAAGTCAACAGGAGAATTTTGTAAAACTGCTGCAAAACCCAATAACTACAACCATTCCGCTTAGCATCGGTAATCAGAGCCGGGTAAATATTGAAGCAACTCTTTTTACCAACAACGGACAATTGCTGAAACGTTGGAGCCTTGGTCGTGTAGAGGGAAACCGACAGTTACCATTAAACGGAAAAGCATTACCTGCCGGTGTGTACATTCTCCGGATCGATGCAGGAACAAAAACACAAAGCATCAAAGTAGTCAAGCAATAAATTAAAACAGGAAGTCTGCCACGGCCGACTTCCTGTTTTATCCTTTCATTCATTCAACTTTCATTCCATGCGTTTTTTTGTTCCTGTGATTTGCTTTTTTTCATTGTTCCTGTTGGATTCCTGTGCCGGTAAAAAAACTGTGATCAAACAAGTGTATGCATATTCCTGTATTCATGTGCCTGGTATTGCCATGAAAGATGAGAATGGAAATGAAATGCCTGCAAAAATTGATATTATAACGGCTATTTATGTGGAGAGTGCAAGTAAGGATATTGTGTGGGACAGTGCCTGGAGCAGCACCCAGCAATTCAGTATATCACCTTATACATTTACTGAGCAATCGTTGGAACTCGGAGTGTTGAAAAACAGCGGCGAAAAAGTCATCATCAGCAAAACTGATTCTGCAAACAAGATCATTCGTCTTACACTTGAACCGGTTGAAACCAAAAACTATATCGCCCCATCAAATCTTAAGTTACAGGATATAATGTTTCGGGGAACTTACAAAGGTAAAAGAATTGTATGGAAAGCGGGTCCGGTAAAAGAGCTGGAAACCTTACCTACTTATTAAAGAAGGGGAAACATGCAAATTTGTCTTTCTCCCTGCCAGATTTTTTCTGCTATTTTCAACGATTTCCGCCAATTCTGAAATTTTTTCGCATTCTGGCGGGGTGGCACTGTATTCGCTTACCTTCGTTGCCCCCTGAAAAGGGCTTAATCAATTTCATTTCAAAACCAAAAAACGAATAATTATGGCTAAGAAGGTAAGTGTTACCCCTTTACATGACAGGGTAATTGTAAAGCCTGCTCCTGCTGAAGAAAAAACAGCTGGTGGTATCATCATCCCCGATACCGCAAAAGAAAAACCACAGCGTGGTACTGTAGTGGCTGCCGGTCCTGGTAAAAAAGACGAACCTGTAACCGTAAAAGTTGGCGATACGGTTTTGTATGGTAAATATGCCGGTACAGAAATCGCTATTGATGGCAATGATCTGTTGATCATGCGTGAAAGCGACATTTTGGCAATTGTTTAATTGGCTAATATGCTGATGTGCTAATGTGAAACATAGCTGCTTAAAACTTCAATTAGCAAATTATCTAAATTAATTCAAATTATCAAATTGATTTATTATGGCAAAGCAAATATTCTTCGATATTGAAGGAAGAAATAAAATGAAAAGAGGTGTTGACATTCTGGCCAACGCTGTGAAAGTTACACTCGGTCCAAAAGGACGTAATGTAGTTATCGAAAAGAAATTCGGTGCACCACAAGTAACCAAAGATGGTGTTACTGTTGCAAAAGAAATTGAACTGGAAGATCCTATTGAAAACATGGGTGCACAAATGGTGAAAGAAGTAGCTTCTAAAACTGCAGACATTGCAGGTGATGGTACTACTACTGCAACTGTGTTGGCGCAATCAATTATCAGCGAAGGTTTGAAAATGGTAGCTGCCGGTGCAAATCCAATGGATCTGAAACGTGGTATTGATAAAGCTGTAAGTCTGGTTGTGGCTAATTTAAAAGCACAATCACAAACTGTTGGCAACGACAGTAAAAAAATTCAGCAGGTAGCAACTATTTCTGCAAACAACGATGAAACAATTGGTAAGCTGATTGCTGAAGCATTTGCAAAAGTTGGTAAAGAAGGTGTGATCACTGTTGAAGAAGCAAAAGGTACTGATACTACTGTTGATGTAGTAGAAGGTATGCAGTTCGATCGTGGTTATATTTCTCCTTACTTCGTTACAAACAGCGAAAAAATGGAAGTTGAATTGCAGAACCCATACATTCTTATCTATGATAAGAAGATCTCTGCAATGAAAGATATTCTTCATATCCTGGAGAAAGTTGCGCAAAGCGGTCGTCCGTTGTTGATCATCTGCTGAAGATCTGGAAGGTGAAGCATTGGCAACATTGGTTGTAAACAAACTTCGTGGTACATTGAAAGTGGCTGCTGTAAAAGCTCCGGGCTTTGGTGACCGACGAAAAGAAATGCTGACTGATATTGCGATCCTTACAGCAGGTACAGTTATCAGCGAAGAACAAGGTTACAAATTGGAAGAATGCTGATTTGACTTATTTAGGTCAGGCTTCTTCTGTAACAATTGATAAAGACAATACAACTATTGTTGGTGGTAAAGGTGCTAAAAAGAGATATCACTGCACGTGTAAACCAGATCAAAGCACAGGTTGAAAACACAACTTCTGATTACGATAAAGAAAAATTACAAGAGCGTCTTGCTAAATTAGCTGGTGGTGTTGCTGTATTGTATATTGGTGCTGCTACTGAAATGGAAATGAAAGAAAAGAAAGACCGTGTAGATGATGCATTACATGCAACAAGAGCTGCGGTTGAAGAAGGAATTGTTCCAGGTGGTGGTGTTGCTTATATCCGTGCAATTGATGCATTGGAAGCAAAAGTTAGTGGACAAATTGAAGATGAACAAACCGGTATGCAGATCGTTCGTCGTGCACTGGAAGAACCAATGCGTACATTAACTGCAAATGCAGGTATCGATGGTTCAATCGTTGTACAGAAAATCAAAGAAGGTAAAGGCGATTTTGGTTTCAATGCACGTACAGAAGTGTATGAGAACCTGTTTAAAGCAGGTGTAATTGATCCTACTAAAGTTAGCCGTGTTGCCTTGGAAAATGCAGCATCAATTGCAGGTATGTTGTTAACTACAGAATGTGTAATTGCTGACAAACCAAAGAAAGAAGAAGCACATGCACATGGCGCTCCTGATATGGGTGGCATGGGTGGTTACTAAGAAAGTTGGAAGTGAAAAGTTGAAAGTCGAAAATGTTTTCAATTTAAACACTCAAATAAATAGTAACAGCTTGAACATACAAACAAAGTCCTCTGGTAAAACAGGGGACTTTGCATTTCAATGATTCATCACGATAAAAAACATGAGAAATGAAAAAAATGAACATGCTTTTACCGTTCATGCAGAAATTGAAAAGTAAATTCAATCAGTTAGTACAACGGATCAGAAGAAGAGATGATGATTCGTTTGATAACCCTTATATCATTTATTGATTCGAATAAAAATGTCCCGTTTGCAGCGGGACATTTTTATTATTAATGATTTTTATACCGACCAATCATCATCTTTCTTTATCGTGAAGCTTTTATGATTGACGATCAATTCGCAATCGGGAAAACGTTGTGCAATCGTTGTTAGCTCATCGAGATGTTGTTCCGGATCATCAACGCCTATCAGCAACATTCGTAACGGATGATCTCTACGTAACTGCAATACGCCTTTGATGCTGATGGATGTGCCGTCAATATGCAACAACTCCAGTCCTTTGATATTATTGATGTGAGGAATGGCTTCATCATCAATTTCACTGCAACCTTTCAGCCGCAGTTCTTTAATGAAGCTGAGTTTTGTGAGCAGTTGAATGCTGTAATTAGTAATCGCTGTTTCATCCAGATCAAGCATGTTGATGGATTGCACATGTGTTATCATCATGTCGATCTGTTCATCGTCTACATGATCCCATATGCGGAAATTGACACGCTCCAGGTGTGTAGGAATGCTGTCTGGCAGTTGCGGTTTACTGAAATAAGCAAACGTTCCCCAGAATTGTTGCTCCTTCAGTTTTTGTTTTTTCTTTTTGCGCAACGTTTTTCTTTTTGTTATGCTGCCTGTTTCTTCAGCGTTACTTTCAAGATCAAAAACCCAAGCAGTCCGGCGATCAATGATGAAAGTAGAATCACCAGTTTCGCATTGTTGATGATCGTTTCATTATCAAATGCAAGAAGTGTAATAAAGATCGACATTGTAAATCCAATACCACCTAACAGATCCAACACCAAAAATATGTTTCCAGTTCAACTCAACGGGTAGTTTGCAAAACTTGAGTGAAACGGCCATAAATGTTAGAAGAAAAATGCCAAGCGGTTTGCCAACAATTAATCCAAGTGCGATACCGATGCTGTAATTCTCAGTAAGAGTTTGCGTGATGTTGCCACTGATAACAATTGCCGTATTTGCCAATGCAAATATGGGCAGTATCAGAAAGGCAACAGGTTTGTGCAGGAAGTGTTGAAGGATGTAGGATGTTGATTTTTCATCGCCATTACCAAACGGAATGGCAAAGGCCAGTAATACGCCGGTAATGGTTGCATGTACACCTGAGTGTAACATGAAATACCACATAGCAACGCCGCCAAGTAAATAGGGAATCAGATTGCGAACCTTCAGTCGATTCATCACCAACAACGAAACAAATATTCCCAGTGCAATAAACAGATTGGTCCACAACAGTGTTTTTGTATAGAAGATGGCAATTACAAGAATTGCACACAGGTCATCGATCACAGCAAGAGCCGTGAGAAAAACTTTTAGTGAGGTAGGCACTTTGTTGCCGAGCAGCGACAGGATGCCCAACGCAAATGCAATATCCGTTGCCATGGGGATACCGGCACCGGATTGTGTTTGGGTGCCAAAGTTGAAGAACAGATAAAGTCCCGCTGGTATTACTAAGCCGCCTAATGCGCCAAACATTGGCAGCAGCGCATCTTTTATATTTGACAATTCTCCTTTGTAAATTTCACGTTCCAGTTCAAGGCCAATCAGCAAAAAGAAAACAGCCATCAATGCATCATTCACCCAATGCTCCACAGAAAGACCTGCAAATTTCGATTGCCAGAATGCATGATACCCATCGCCCCAACCTGAGTTGGCAATCAACAGCGAAACAACAGTGCAGGCAATGAGTGTTAATCCGCCTGCTTTTTCACTCTCGAAGAAATCTTTAAACAGTTTAGTTGGATTCATTCGCTTTCATTTTTGCGGTGAGCATGATTAATAATTGGTAAACGTTGCAGAACGTAAACAAATGACTGAATCAGGCGAAACTACTGAATTTCATGTAAGCATTATCAGGAACAGGTAAGTTCGGGTTTGTATTATTGAATAGCTGTGAAGCAAACTTATTTTTCTGTATGCAGCAGTGCTCCCTTCACAATCAAATACTGTGCGGAAGCATAGGTAAGCATCACACACAAACCCAACAGCATGCTGCTGTAAGCAAAAAGATTTACAGCCAGTAATGAATCGGATACAACAAACAGCAATGCGCCCACAATGAAATAAGTGGCTGCTGTATTCGAGGTTTTTCGCCGCATGTTGATGCTCATTAATAACATGGTTCCAATGGTAATACCATAAATCGCAACGGGAATTTTTAATGCATTCAGATACGGGGAGAGCAGCCAAAGAAAAAGCAGAATATAGAGCAATACCGGAATGCCAATCAGCGGTTGCAATTGCAGCAATCCTTTTTTACTGCTGTTACTGCGAATAAAATAAACAATGTAAAAAATATGTGCCAGCAAAAACGAAATCAATCCGGGAATAAACATTCCTTTCATTTGCAGCAACACATCACCTGCCCATGACAGAACCAATGCTGCTGCGATAAAATAAAATTCAGTATTGTTTCGCCTCGATGAATTTAAATAAAAGCCGAATAGCAGCAGAGGCATCAGCAAAGGTTTGGTAAACCATCGCCATTCAGGCTGTTGAAAATAAATGAGCAACAGTTCGCACAAAACTACCAATGCATAGATGCGGAATACAATGGTTGCAGGTTGCTTCATCGATCAATAATCAGTTCATGAGTTTGGGTCTCCAGAGATAGTATTTGCGAAGTGAATCCATTACAACAGCACTGTCGGCTAATGGACGGTTCACCTGTAATACTACACGGTAAATAAAGCTGTCTTTTTGATTTACACGTACGTCAAATCCACGAATCTTCAATGCTTCTACACGCCGGTCGGCTGCTGCTTTTGCTTTGTACTGATCAACGATCAATTGGAATGATCCGCTGCTTACAGTATTCTGTACAGGAGCGGGTGGGGGAGTAACAACCGGAGTTGTATCAACAGTTGCAAGTTGTGCAGTATCTGTAGCCATGCTCACTGTATCAATGGCAGGTGCTGGCACAATGCTATCCATCGCTGCCTGTTGTTCGCTCACGACCGGTTCCTGTTCAGTGGTTTTAAATTTTTGTATAGCAAGATAAACGCCCCAGCCAACCACCACCAATGCTAAAAGACTTCCGAAAATGAGGATTGGTTTTTTTGAACTCTTGCGTTCTTCGTGCGAAAAGTCAATTACTGCTTCGCCATCGGCTGCTACGGTACGGTCCCGTACATGATCGGTATTAATGGAGTCAATTTTCTCTAATGCAGGACTTCCCTGTTCAAACTGAAAATGATCATCCCTTGTTTTGTTGAGCGATCCAATTCCTTTGATCGGAAAAGGTTTGCCGATATTCAATAATTGCAATCCGCTGCTGATGTACGATTCAAGGTCACTCATGGCGAGCGGTTTCATTTTACCGGTTTGCTGTACAAGGAACTGCAGCAGTTCGTCAGTAAGCGGTGCATTACGGTCGGCTGTAAACGAAATGGTATTAGTCGGCCATCCTTCTTCTTTTAGTTCATACACATTTACAGAAGGATCGAGATCAAAACGACCCAGCCCCGGAAGGGTGAGTGATTTCTCTTTGTACAAGTATTGTGATAAAATGTCCTGGATTTTCACGGATAATTTTTTTCAAACATACTTAAAAACCAGCTTTTCTCATACAAAATGCCAGACGAGCCTGCCTGATACCGTTTTTTATTTACACAAACACAGTGATTTCGGCGCTTTCAGCAATTCTTCGCCAAATAAGCGTTACTGCTGCCAGCTCTTGCCTACATTTGCAAAAAAGGGACATGCTATCAGCAGAGGAAAGTAAATTTATTGCATGGTGGGAGAAAAACCGCAATAGCGAAAAGAAACTGATGAATCAGTTGATGGTGGGTTTGCCCCTTGGTTTGGCGTTTGGATTTCCAATGCTGCTGAGTTTTTTGTTCAGGGGATGGTTCAAACGGATGCCCTATGTATCAGGTTCGCAGTTCACACTTATTCTAATTGCTGTATTATTGATCATTGTATTTTACGCCATTTTTAAAATGCGGTTCAAATGGGAAATGAACGAGCAACGGTATACCGAATTAAAACAAAAAGAAAAAACTGACGCAACGTTGCAGAAAGGCTGATTGTCAATAAGGGTAGCTGCAGTAAATAAAGAAAATTAGTATTACAAATCCAAACAAACTAAGTGATCATGAAGTATTTGTTATCGTTTTTATCGGTTGTTGTGTTGTTGAGTGCATGCAAAAAGAAAAACGGAGGCTGCGACGCCACGCCCGGCAATACATCAGCCTCTGCGCAGGAAGAAGCAATGGTTACAGAATATATTGCAGTAAATAATATTACAGGCGCAGTTGAGTTAGGTAGTTCAGGCTTGTATTATGTAATTGAAACGCCGGGAAACAGTACGAAACCGGGGCTTTGTACTACGGTTGCAGTGAAATATGTTGGGCGTTTAACAAACGGAAACATTTTCGATCAAACAACAGGAACCAATACCGCTGTTTTTTCGTTAGCAAATTTAATTGAGTCATGGCAGCGTACCATTCCGTTGTTGGGCGAAGGTGGAAAGATTAAATTAATTGTTCCCCCAGCATTGGGATATGGCGCAACAGGATCATTTAATTCCAATACAGGTCAATATACCATTCCACCAAATTCAGTTTTAGTATTTGATATTGAACTGGTAACTGTAGTCGGTTAAATTGCTTTACTAGATTAGAAAGCTCCTGTAAATAAACGCAGGAGCTTTTTTGTTTCCATACTTTTGTAAAAACTCAATCGCTTGTTGTACGAACCTATTTCCGTTTTCGATATGTTTAAGATTGGTGTTGGTCCTTCCAGCAGTCATACCCTGGGTCCATGGCGTGCCGCTCAGCGTTTTGTAGAATCCATTCAAACAATACAACCATTGGAACAAGTGACAACTGTGCGTGTGTTACTCTATGGTTCGTTGGCAAAAACAGGCAAAGGTCACGGAACAGATGTTGCTATTCAATTGGGTTTGTGTGGCGATGATCCGGTAACATTTGATGTACATTCCATTGATGCCAAGGTGCATGATATTGCTGCCATGAAAGAGATCGTATTAGGAGGTAAACATGAAATACAATTCGATCCACGGGAGGATATTGAATTCCTGATGACGGAGAGTCTTCCGTTTCACCCCAATGCCGTTACGTTTCTTGCTTCGTTCAAGGATGGAATTTCTGTTGCTGAAACCTGGTATTCTATTGGCGGTGGTTTTGTGGTAAAAGAAAATGAGGAAACTACCGGCCAGGCACAGGTGCAGTTGCCTTTTCCGGTTGATACGGCGCAAGACCTTTTACACTGGTGTATGAAAACCGGTATGAGCATTAGTGAAGTGGTGATGGAGAATGAACATGCATGGCGTAATGAAGAGGAGACAAAACAAGGCGTATTGAACATCTGGCGGGTGATGCATGAGTGTATGTTCAAGGGTAGCCATACAGAAGGTTATTTGCCCGGAGGCCTCAATGTGAAACGACGTGGCGCAGGGTTGAATAAAAAATTACTCCAGCAAAAATCCTATACAAATTTTCAGGAGTGGGTAGAAGCGATACGTAGTGGCGGTAACGATTTTAAATACACACTCGATTGGGTGAGTTGTTTTGCATTAGCCGTGAATGAAGAGAACGCATCGTTCGGAAGAGTAGTAACTGCACCAACCAACGGTGCTGCCGGTGTTATACCTGCTGTACTCATGTATTATGTTTGTTTTTGCAATGGCCTCGACGAAGAAAAGATCATCCGGTTTTTATTAACGGCTTCTGAAGTGGGCAGCATCTTCAAAAAAGGCTCTACTATTTCTGCCGCCATGGGTGGTTGTCAGGCCGAGATCGGCGTTTCAAGTGCCATGGCAGCAGCAGCACTTACGGAATGTATGGGTGGAACACAGCGACAGGTGTTGATGGCTGCTGAAATTGCCATGGAGCATCATCTTGGTTTAACCTGCGATCCCATTGCAGGACTTGTGCAGGTGCCCTGTATTGAACGAAATACAATGGGTGCCATTAAAGCCATCACTGCTTCCCAGCTTGCCTTGCAAAGCACACCCGATTATGCGAAGGTTTCATTAGATGGCGTAGTAAAAACCATGTGGGATACCGCCAAGGATATGAATTATAAGTATAAAGAAACTGCAGAAGGCGGTTTAGCGATCAATATCCCCATTGCACTTCCAGAGTGTTGATGACCGTTAGTTGTTAAAAAAAACAAAATCAGTAAACAATTTTGGCGAAATGCTGTTCTTTTGCAAACGAATTAAAAACTTGTTCAAAAGAGCCGGTTTTATTTAGCAACTTTCTTTAACATAACGGTCAAACTAATGGCAAACAACCAGGCAGCGAAGGACTTAAAACGTCCGCTGCAACGCTTATTACAGGTATTGAACCTGGAGCGAAAGGAGATAGGTGCAATTTATTTTTATGCAATCCTTGCGGGTGTATTGCAACTGGCTATGCCGTTGGGTATACAAGCCATTATCAATTTTGTATTGGCCGGCCGTTTATCTACCTCAATTATTGTACTCATAGTGTTGGTGGTGATCAGTGTTTTCTTTACCGGTTTACTGCAGGTAAACCAAATGAAGATCATTGAGAAAATTCAGCAACGGATCTTCACCCGTTATTCATTTGAATTTGCATGGCGTATTCCACGCCTTGATCTTAAAAAGATTGACCAGTACTATCTTCCCGAATTCGTCAATCGTTTTTTTGATACCATTAATCTTGAAAAAAGTTTAAGCCGTTTATTGCTGGATGTTCCTGCTGCACTCATACAGGTATTATTTGGATTAATACTGTTATCGCTTTACGCAAACGTGTTTATCATTTTCAGTTTACTGGTAATACTTATTTTGGTTTTAATTATTCGCATCACCTATGCCAGAGGGCTTTCCACCAGCCTTGATGAAAGTGAATACAAATATGAAGTGGCCGGATGGCTTGAAGAAATTGCACGTGTATTAAAGTCGTTCCAGTTTTCACGGGGATCTTCATTGCCGGTTGATAAAACCGATCTTCTCGTTACAAAATATCTGCATGCACGCACCAGTCATTTTCGTATTCTGCTGATGCAATACTGGTCGTTGATCGGGTTTAAAATTCTCATCACAGCAGGGATGTTAATTGTTGGTGCAGTATTGCTCGTTAGGAATGAGATCAACGTTGGGCAGTTTGCTGCAGCTGAAATTGTGATATTGCTTGTGTTGGCATCAGTAGAAAAACTCATCCGCAGTTTAGATAAGATCTATGATATTTTGACCGCAGTGGAAAAATTAGGGAAGGTAATTGATAAGCCACTTGGAGCCGGAAGGTACATTGGGTCTTGATGCTGCTTTGCAAGGCGTGTCCGTTCAGGTGAACAATGTAAGCTTCAGTTATAACGACCAGCGTCCCATACTCAATAATCTGTCGTTAAAAATAGCAGCAGGTGAAAAGGTATGTATCAGAGGTGGTGAGGGTTCGGGCAAATCAACTTTTTTGAAATTACTAACGGGTGCCTATTCTGATTTTGACGGGAATATTCTGATGAATGATGTGCCGCTTGGAAATTACAAACCGGTACTATTGCGTTCCGAAACTGGTATTCTGTTTAACCGACTGGAAATTTTTCAGGGAACCCTGTATGAAAATATTACGTTGGGCGATACAAATATCAGCACCTCACAGATCAATGCATTGGCGGCAAAGCTTGGTATCAGCGAATTCATTGCATCGCTCAAAAAAGGATTTGATACCGAAATTGATGCAGTAGGAAATCGCTTATCCAGTGCCGTTATTCGCAAAGTGTTATTGTTAAGAGCGCTGGTATCAAGTCCGAAATTATTATTGCTGGAAGAACCGTGGCTTGGCCTTGATCCTGACTGCCGTTGGCGAATTGAACAATACCTGCTGCAGGAAATTCCGGCAACTACGGTGGTAGTGATCACAAACGACGATTCCTTTGCAAACAGGTGCAACCGTATCTTTTACATGCACGATGGAAAAGTTGTAAGAGAAGAACAACCCATTTCAAAACAGTAAGTAACAGCCCATGTCGTATCAGATTCTAACACCCGATATACAGGAAAAAGCAGGTAAGCCCTTGAACTCGTTCAACGAAATTTACCGGCAGAACAAGAGCAGTCGTATTCGTAAGTACTTCTATTTTATTATCGGCATTGTGATTGTGATTTTGTTTTTGCCATGGACACAAAACATCCGCAGTAACGGAACTGTTACCACTCTTCGACAGGAGCAACGTCCGCAACAGATCAATAATATTATTGGTGGCCGTATTGTAAAATGGTGGGTGAAAGAAGGTGATTTTGTAAAGAAGGGCGATACCATTGTGCAGTTAGCTGAGATCAAAGATGATTACCTCGATCCGAATCTGTTGCAACGTACTGACCAACAATTGAGCGCCGAGCAAATGACCATCGACTATTATGAAGGGAAAGTTATTGCAACAGGCCAACAAATTACAGCATTGGAAAACGAACGGGAATTAAAGTTGAGTTCAATCGATAATAAACTTATACAAACAAAAAGGAAAGTGCAGAGTGACAGCATGAAAGTGAGTGCAGCTGCAAATGAAATGAATGTAGCAGATCGACAACTCGAAGGCGCTGTAAAAATGTATGAACAAGGTGTGATTCCGTTAACTGAATTTGAACGCCGGAAAGTGATGCATCAGAATGTGAATGCAAAAATGATCGGCGCACAAAATGATTTCAACAATAGTAAACAGGATTTATTGATTCTGCAATTGGAACGTAGTGCAGCCATCCAGGAATACGCAGAGAAAGTTGCAAAAGCATCAGGCGATCGTTTTCAATCGCAATCACAAATTGCAACAGGCCAGGGTAAAGTAGCAAAGCTGCAAAATCAATATGATAATTACAGGATACGAAACGGACAATATTTTGTGCTGGCACCACAGGATGGCCAGGTGATCAAAGCCATGAAAGCCGGTATCAATGAAATGCTGAAAGAAGGTGATATGATCGTTGAAATTGTTCCGAAAGAATATCAACTGGCAGTGGAAGTATGGGTAAAGCCAATGGATCTGCAGTTGTTGACTGTTGGACAAAAAACACGTTTTATGTTCGATGGTTTCCCGGCAATTATTTTCAGTGGATGGCCGCAGGCATCGTATGGAACATTTGGTGGCGAAATTGTAGCCATCGAATCTAATCTCAGCAGCAATGGTTTGTTTCGAGTGCTGGTGGCAGAAGATAAGAACGATCGTCCATGGCCAAGAAATATGAAACTGGGTACAGGTGCTGTTAACTTCACCTTGCTGAAAGATGTATCGGTATGGTATGAACTATGGCGGCAGATCAATGGTTTCCCGCCTGATTATTACCGGCCTTTTACAAATGAAAAAACAGATAGCAAAAAGAATAAATAATCAGAAACGGCCCGCATAGATGATCATGATGAAAAAAGCAATGATGCCTTTATTGATACTGTGTGTAACCGCCTGCAACCACTTGCATGCCCAGGACACATTGCGTGTATTGGCTGAAAATGAATTTATTGAAATTGTAAAACAACATCACCCTGTTGCAAAGCAAGCCGGTTTGCTGGTGGATGCTGCACGGGCACAATTGCTTTCCATTCGTGGAAATTTTGATCCGGTTGTGTTTTTGAATAACGATCAAAAAACATTTGACGGTAAAAATTATTACAATTATACCAATGCAGAACTGGGTATTCCTACATGGTTTGGTGTGGAGCTGTATGCAGGGCTTGAAAATAATTTTGGGGATTTTATAAATCCTGAAGTATCGGCCAGCCGATCCAGTTATGCAGGTATCAGTTTCCCCTTGTTAAAAGATTTGATATTAGATAAACGCCGTGCTGCATTGCAACAGGGGAAATTGTTTACCCAACAATCAGCATTTGAACGACGAACGGTTATCAACGATCTGTTGTTTGATGCCTACAAAGCGTATTGGAGCTGGGCAAGAGATTATCAACTGCTGATGGTACTTGATACCACGATCTTTTTGAACGAAGCACGTTATGAACTGGTGCGTATCTCTTTTCAACAAGGCGACCGTGCAGCAGTTGATACCACTGAGGCACTGGCACAATTGCAGAACTTTCAACAGCAGCGTGAAGAAGCGTGGTTGAAATTCAGAAAGTCAACGTTGGAACTTTCCACGTTTTTATGGTTGGAAGGAAACAAGCCCGTGTATTTGAGCGAACGTGTAATACCCGATACAGTATGGACCGCACAATCCTTTACCAATTTTAAAGTGGATCAATTGGCCGATTGGATCACACAGGCCGTTACCAATCATCCGAAACTGCAACAGATCGATTTTAAATTACAATCGCTGGAAGTAGAGCGACGGTTAAAGTTTCAGAACCTGTTACCCAAAGCTTGATCTGAAGTATAATTTTTTACAGCGGGGTTATAATGTGGCCAATTCTATTAATGCCAATTTTTTTGAAAACAATTACAAGTTTGGTGTGAATGCCATTATTCCGATTCCCGAACCGCAGCGGCATTGGTGATTACCGTGCGGCACGAATCAAGATCAAAACAACGGAACTTGACCGAAGCTTTACCGAACTGAACCTGGAAAACAAAGTTCGTTTTCACTACAACGAAGTGTTGAACCTTCAAAAACAGATTGATATCTACGAGCGTGCTTACAATAACTATGTGCGTTTATTCACCGCAGAGCAATTGAAATTTTCATTGGGCGAAACAACATTGTTCTTACTCAACTCACGTGAAACAAAAGTGCTGGAAGCACAGCAAAAACTACTGGAGCTGAAAACAAAATTCTATCAGGCATTTGCTTCGTTGAACTGGGCGGCGGGTGTGTTGCAGTAATATGGCAAGTCAGACGCCCACGTCTGACAGATATAAAAGCAAGATTGAACGTATCGCAGGAAACTTGTTTGCACAAAGAAACTGTATGCTGCTTTACTAAACTTATTGTTTAACTGCAGTGAAGGTTCCTGTAGCTGGATAAGGTATACGGTTCATGATTCCGCCTTCAAGTTTATTATTACTTGCATTAAGTGTAGCCTGTCCTTTCCATTTTAAGGTAGTAGTAGCATTGAAGGGCTCATCAAAAATGACATACACAATTGAGGAGTTCGGTGTTTTGCTCCAGTTGCCGGCAAATGAATCAGTATGGAAGCGAAAGGTAGCAGACCCGTCCGGATGAAAGGTAACACTAAATGGATCATAGGTACGGCTGCCGATTATTGCAGTGCCTTTAAAAGTAGTGTCTGATAAGTCTACAGGTACAGCTTGTTTTTTACATGCTGCCAAAGTAAACAGTACCAGCAAGAGAGTGATGAAGTTTTTTTTCGTTAGCATAACATTGCGAATTGACAGGTGATGTAATCGACTGAAATCAGAAATAAGTCTTAGGATTTTCGGTATAAAAATACCGGGCATTGAGTAAGCGGTCAATTACACATTTGTGTAACAGGAGAAGTGAATCTTGCAGGAAGATGATTCAAGTGGTCAACTGTTTGAGATAGAAAGATATCAGGCTAAGCGAGGTGCTTGCGCTTTCAATAATGCTTCGAAGTAAATTATCAACAGGCACAAGCGAGACGCTTGCGCCAAACGTGCATTCGCTTGCACCAAATAGAACTGTCAATCATTCGGGGTAGTCCCTACTATTTCTAACTTAGGGATTTTCATCTTTTGTTAATACTGATTGAATATTCTTAATAATTCAGTTGTCAATTCGCAAGTATTTAAGATGCTATGATACCAAGTATACTGTTAGTTGCGGTTATATTTTGGTGTTGCATGAACAGACATCCAAAATGCACCTCCTTTGTTTAATAATCCCTTTACAAATGAAAGCGTACCAAAACCGATTAGAAATATTGAAGTAAAACTCATGTGTTCAATCAAATATTTAAAAAATATCACTTCCTCCCAAACACCTTCTTAAAAAATACCAAATGATAATCAACCGCACCTCCGCAATAAGCACCATTATGTGGTTTTCAAGCTGATATAGAAACCAAAATGGTTTCCAATTTTGAAATTCAATTAAAAAGAAGCTGAAGTCCTTTTTTACTGCATACTCTACTGACCATTCTATTGTTGAAGTGATACTTTTTGGATTGTTACAAGTCGAAGTTCTAAATCTTTTTCTATATTGTATATTTTTCCCTTAGCATCTATTTTTTTGATTTCTAAGTTGATGAAGTTTTCAATTTCATCTTTTAATTCTGATATTAAGTTTCTACTTCGATCGCAAATTTTCGTTGATGTCAGAAATAGTTACACTGGCGTTAAAGATTTGGTATTAAATTTTAGTAGTTTGACAGGTCGTAAATAATTTTACACCAAAGAAATGAGATGAATCATTTTGTGATTCCTCAACGAATGAAAGTTTTTCGAAAAAATCATCTTCTATGTTCATGCAGTTCTGTTTGATTTTTTGAATACAAAAATCAGTACAAACTATTTCCTCCCAAACCCCTTCTTAAAAAACAACAAATGATAATCAACCGCACTTCCCCAATAAGCACCGTTGTGTGCGCCGGGGCGTTCGGTATAATCATGATCTATTTTCAACGTCATTAATTTTTGATGCAGATTGCGGTTTACTTCTAAAAAGAAATCACCCAAGCCACAATCAATGATGAGCTGCAGTTCGCCATTCTTCAATGTTTCAATTTGATTGATCACGGTATATGTATCCCAGTTTTCTTTGTGCGTAGTAATATCGCCCAGTACTTGTTTGATCTGCCAGTTGTTGGGGAAAGGACGGATATCACACGCCGCCAGCCATTGAACCGGCCTGCGAAAACACTTCTTTGTTTCGAATTGCAAGATAAAGTGCACCATGTCCACCCATGCTCAAACCGGTAATGGCTCTTCCTTTTTTATCAGCAATGGTTTTGTAATGTGTGTCGATATAACTCACCAGCTCTTTGCTTACAAAAGTTTCATACTTCATCTTCGGATCAATGGGGCTGTCGTAATACCAACTGTAAAAACCACCATCTACACAAACAATCATCAGTTGCAATTCATCTGCCCGTTGTGTAAGCTGTGGCGCATCTTTCAACCATCCACGGTAATTGCCGCTATATCCATGTAGTAGATACACGACAGGAAAACGTTCTTTACTTTTCTTATAATTCTTTGGGGTGATCACCACACATTTAATTTCTTTCTGCATGCTGTTGCTGAACACAGTAACGGTATCAACTTTTGCTGCTGAGAGATGAGACGAGAGAAAAAGGAAAAAGAGGAGAGTGGTCAATTGTTTCATGTGTTGAAGATAAATATTTCTGCTGTTGAAAAAGCTGTCATCCCGAGGTACGAGGGACCTGTCTGGCAATAGTACAAATGATGAACAGATCCCTCGTGGCTCGGGATGACAGCACAAAGGGCACAGAGTATTCTCCGTGCCCTTGTTGTATCTCGTTCTGACTGCGCTCGAACTTCGAATAAAGACCCTTCGACTGGCGCTCAGGGTCTATATCAACATTAATTCTTCTTCTCTGCCCGTTGCATTGAATTGCCACCTGTACTCGCACCCCTTGCAGGACCACCGCCCTGGCGGAACAAGGTAAACTTCGATGGCATTTCTTTCACCGGCCATAAGTTATTGCTTTCATCAATGTCAGCCGTTTCACGCATTGGATCAATGCGGATAGCTGCTACTTCTTTATCCTTGATAAATACTTTTGTGAATTTATTTTCATTGAGTTTCCACACGCTCACCGGTACACGATCCACTTCTTTACTGCCGTCTTTAAACGTCCACTCAACAATAACCGGCATTACCATACCGCCTTTGTTGGTGAAACTTAATTCATAAAAATTCTTATTCGCCCATTTGCTTTTGTTTTCTGTATCAACAGTGATCGCTGCTTCACGACGCTCCTGTACAAACTTTGCATCTGCACCGGGATTGAAGTAATAATAATCACGGAGGCTGGTGTCGGCATCTGTTGCATAGGTAATACTCTTATCATCTTTATTACGGAGTTTATGTACCGCATCAAATTCTTTTTGCTCAAATGCAGCTGCATTGGATGCATCGTTCAGCTTGAACCAACGTACACTTCATCGAGTGAAATGTCAACAGCTTCAGTACCGTAGTACCAACCTCTCCAAAACCAATCGAGATCAACACCGCTTGCATCTTCCATGGTACGGAACAGATCAGATGGTGTGGGATGTTTGAATGCCCAACGACGTGCATATTCACGGAAAGAGAAATCAAACAATTCACGACCCATCACTGTTTCACGCAGGATGTTTAAACCGGTTGCAGCTTTTGCATAGGCGTTGGCACCCACCTGTGTCACGTTATCACCCATCGTCATGATCGGCTCCAGCTGATCTTTCGGCAACTTCATATAATCCGTGATCAAATGTGCAGGGCCACGACGTGAAGGATAGTTATTATCAAACTCACCTTCCGTTAAAAATTGAGTGAACGTATTCAACCCTTCATCCATCCACCAGTATTGACGTTCGTCGCTGTTAACGATCATTGGGAAAAAGTTATGACCCACTTCATGGATCACCACACCAATCATTCCGTACTTGGTTGCTTCACTGTAAGTACCATCTTTTTCAGTGCGACCATAGTTGAAAGCGATCATTGGATATTCCATACCCTGTGATGCTTCTACCGAAATGGCAACGGGATAAGGATAAGGAATGGTGTGCTTTGAATATACTTTCAACGTATGCGCTGTTACCTTAGTTGAATACTTACGGTACAGGCTATACGCTTCTTTTGGATAGTAACTCATGCTCATGATCTTTTTGCCTTCCACATAGGTAGGCATCGCATCCCAGATAAATTTGCGGCTGGCACCCCATGCAAAATCACGTACATTTTCAGCAGAGTAGATCCATGTTTTCTTATCAGTTGATTTATCTTTTTCGTTTGCTGTTGCTTCAGCTAACGTCACAACTTCTACTACATCCTTTGCAGTTTGTGCCTGCTGCCAACGTTGAAACTGTGCAGCCGTTAAAAGCTGCTTGTAGTTCTGACATTCACCGGTTGCAGCTACTACAAAATCGCCGGGTACTGTCATTTTTACTTTGAAATTGCCGAACGTTAATGCAAACTCAGCACCGCCGCTGAACTGTGTATTCTGCCAGCCTTGAAAATCGCTGTATACGGCTAAACGTGGATAGAACTGGCTCATGGTAAACACAGCATTTCCATCTTCCGGAAACAATTCGTAACCACCACGACTGCCCCACACACCACGATCAGGAATAGCATAATTCCAATCGATCTTGAAAATAAATTTCTGTCCGGGCTTTAACGCAACCGGCAGATCAATACGCATCATTGTTTGATTGATGGTATACTTTAAAGGATTACCTGCAGCATCTGTGAGTTTTGTAATTTTTATACCAAGACCTGATTCTTGTGCCGTACGCCATTTCTCCAGATTCACCAATTGTGTATTGCTCATGGTTGCTTCCATACGGTTGCGGCCGTTGCGCAGGTAATCATGATCAGGATTGTGAATGTTCTCATCCAACTGCATCCACAAATACGTGAGTTGATCAGGAGAGTTGTTGAAATAGGTAATGGTTTCGGTGCCGGTTAAACGAAGATTGGCTTCGTCTAATTCAACGCTGATGTCGTAATCAGCTTTTTGTTGCCAATACTTTGGACCGGGGGCACCACTGGCGGTACGGTATTCATTCGGACTTTGTAACAGGTAACCCAACTGTTCAAAGCGGTTGCCATGATTACTGCCGGGATTGCTCTGAGGAGGTTGTGCCACACTCACCACCGTGAGTAACAAACAACCCAATAAAAAACGAATATGCATAGTTCAAATTTTTAAAAAGGAAGACGCTCCAGCGCCATGATCAACGAAATACCAAAAATACCACCGCTCACAAACAAGGTCCAGTTACTGCGTTTGATGTTGAGCAATTGTACAAACACAAACGTAATTAAAAACACAGCTACCACAATCAACAGCTGACCTATTTCTAACCCCACATTAAAAGCCAGCAATTGTGTGATGATGCTTTCATCTTTTCCCAGCATACTTTTTAAGTAGTTGCTAAAGCCCATGCCATGAATCAAACCAAAGAGCAAAGCCGAACCATACCGCCAGCGGTTGTGCGTTTGATCGGTATTGTTGCGCCGTACATTTTCCAATGCAGTAATGAGGATGGTAACCGGTATCAAAAACTCGATCCATGAACTGGAGATGAGCATTCGGTTAAACACACTCAAGGCTAAGGTAATGCTATGGCCAATGGTAAATGCGGTGATAAGGATCAACACCTGCCGCCAGTTTTTTGCGGGGTAGGGCAGACACAATGCTAAAACGAAAAGAATATGATCGTACCCCTTCCAGTCTGTAATGTGATAAAAACCCTCCCTTAAATAAAACCCAAAATCTCCCATTATTGTGGCAGCGGTAGTTGAGGCATGGAAAATAAACCAGAAGTTTGTAACCTTGAAATTTAATATGAAAATGGCGGGAAAATTACATAAGCGGCTTGTGGAAGGCAAGCCGGTAGTGGATAGTAGGAAGCCGATAATGGTTACTAGTAAGTGGTTAGTGGGTAGTGGTCTGTCGACTGTGGTCCGTCGACTTTCTTTCCTTACAGCTTTTATCCTATGCTTTACAGCATTTAGCCTCCACCCATACTACATGAGCGTTACGGAGTTTGAATACAAACCTGCTGAAAAAGAAGTACAAATAGCCTGTAAAATTTTCACAGATGATCTCGAAGGGGCGCTGAAACAATTGCTGAAACGAAAAGTAGATATACTGAACGCCGCCGTTAAAAAAGAAAATGAACAGTTGCTGAATACTTACCTGCAGGAGCATTTGAAATTACAACTCGATGGGAAATCAGTACCCCTGCAAATGATCGGGTTTGAACAGGAGGGGGAAGCAGTTTGGGTCTACCTGGTAACCAAAAATACATCATCGTTTAAAACTGCCACGGTGTTTAATGATTTACTGTACAGTTACAAAGAGGAGCAGATCAATATCATTCATTTCAAAAACGGACTGGAGCGGAAAAGTCATCGCCTGAACTATCCTTCGAAGCAGGTTACTTTAAGTTGGTAAGTTCAACTGAAAAGGCCGAGATATATTTTGGATGACAGAAACAAAATTACAAAGAGGCATATCCACAAGATATAATAATAGAGTATCGATTTTCGCTGAAACCGCAGGTGTACTTTATGATCGATACTTCTTGGTTTCAGTTTAGCTTGTGTAATGGGTTTTAAACGAAGCATTTGGTTTAGCCAACCTTTAAAAATCGAAGAGCCTTTCCTTTTTTCATGTTTCAGGTTAATGTTGTCGTAGCCTGCCATCAATAAGGCCCGCAGCATAAAAACGACCACAAAAATCAACAAAGCGGCATACAGCAAAAGCGTTATCATATAATCAGAATTGGACGGGTTTTAATTTCAGCTTACCATCAGTTTTCCATTCAATGGCGGGCGCAGGTGTTTTAAAATACTGTAACAGAAATAACGGCGCATTTAATGCCTGTACAGAACGTATTCGATGCAGATCTGCGTCGGGTGCAATATAAAACTGGCGATTACGCTTCAACGAAGGTATTGGTTTACCGTTTATTTCGGTTGGGTTTTGCCGTGCGCCAATCATACCATCGGCACCAATGCCGGCAGCCGCATTGAGCCATACAGGGAAATTGCTTTCTGTTTTCATGAAAGAACGCAGGTTAACCGATAGCCAATAGGTTTGTCCATTATAATCTTTCATCAATCGTTCGGCCCATTTTTTTCCCAGTAATTTAGGATTGTATTGTGCGTAAGTTGAAAAGCTGGCAGAGAATTTTAATCCGATACGCTGCTGTCCCCATGCCCGCTGCTGTATTGCAAACAAACCGGCTCCGGAAATATTTGCCAGCATATCGCCACCCGAAAACCCCCAGTCTCGACTAAAACCATCCATTACTTCTACAATACTTAAAAAGGCGAGTGAAGTTAACGCACCCCCAAGAATGGCCTGGTTTGGTTTTACACCGCTCCATCGCAACAGATCGTGCTGCATCACCGATACGTTATACGCAGTAGTGGCATGGCCCAGCTTATCCATCTGTAGCCATTCTTTGTTATCATTCAATAAATGAAACTTACTCTTGGGAAATTTTTTGTACCAGAGAAAATACAAACCAACTGAGGTTAGCACAAACACAGCCGATTCGGTCCACACAACTTTCTTCAAACGGTCGGGACGAAATTGATCACTTGCCGGCAGAAAATACTGCTGCGCAGCAGTCTGCTTTGCAGAAACAGATGCAATCAAAATCAATAAAATAATCTTGCTGATATAATGCTTACACGCCATAGGCTGCTGCAAAATACGGAAGCTGCAGAAAATATCCATTCTTTCTGAAATTGCTGTTGAAACAAAAGCAGGAGAATCATACATTTGATTTCCTAAAAAATAACTGTATGCAAGCAACGATTCAGGCCAATGTAGAAAAGTGGCTCTCAGGTAATTTCGAGCAGTCGGTGAAAGATGAGATCACACAACTTCAGCAAAACAATCCCGACGAACTGGCCGATTCATTTTACCGCAATCTTGAATTTGGTACGGGTGGCTTACGTGGTATTATGGGCATTGGTACCAACCGCATGAACAAATATACAGTGGGGATGGCTACACAGGGCTATGCCAACTATCTCAATAAAAGTTTTGGTGAGGGCAATGTGAAATGTGTAATTGGTCACGATTGCAGAAATAACAGTCGCCTGTTTGCAGAAATTGTGGCTGGCGTAATGGCTGCCAACGGCATCAAGGTATATTTATTTGAAGCATTGCGTCCAACGCCGGAAATCAGTTTTGCTATCCGTCATCTCGGTTGCCAGGGTGGTGTGGTTTGCACCGCATCACATAATCCGAAAGAATACAATGGCTACAAAGCGTATTGGGATGATGGCGGACAGTTGGTGCCACCGCATGATAAAAATGTTATTACGGAAGTAGATAAAGTTACCGGTGTGGATGATGTGAAATGGAGTGGCGGCGAACAAAACATCAGCATCATTGGGAAAGAAATGGACGAAGTGTACCTCAACATGGTACAAAGCCTCAGCGTTTATCCGGAAGTATGCAAAGCACAACACGATCTTAAAATTGTGTACACATCTATCCATGGTACAGGTATTACATTGGTGCCGCAAATATTAGAGCGTTTTGGTTTTACCAACGTTACCATTGTGGATGAGCAGAAAGAACCCAATGGTAATTTTCCAACGGTTGTATATCCCAATCCCGAAGAGGCAGAAGCCATGAATATTGGTTTGCAGAAAGCCAAGGCAATGGATGCGGATATTTTATTAGGAACCGATCCCGATAGCGACCGTGTGGGTATTGCCATTAAAGATCATACCGGCAAGTGGGTGTTGATGAATGGCAACCAGACAGCTGTACTTGCGTTCAATTATATGATCGAAGCACGTAAAGCAAAAGGCATTAACCAGCCAAACGATATGGTAGTGAAAACCATTGTAACTACTGAAATGATCGATGCCATTGCAAAAGCAAGCGGTATCAATTGTTACAATGTACTCACCGGTTTTAAATGGATCGCTGAACTCATCAAAGAAAAGGAAGCCAACGAAAATTATATTATTGGTGGTGAAGAAAGTTATGGTTTGATGATCGGCAGTCAACTGCGTGATAAAGATGCCATCAGTGCCGTTGCCTTGTTGTGCGAAATGGCGGCTTATGAAAAGAACAAAGGCCGCAGCCTCTATCAAAAGATGATCGACTTGTATGTGCAGCACGGTTTTTATAAAGAGCATTTGATCTCGATCACCAAAAAAGGAATGAACGGACAAGCTGAAATTGCAGCGATGATGGAAGGCTACCGTACCAACACACCAACATCTATCAACGGTTCGGCCGTTGTGCAGTTACTCGACTATCAATTACAGAAAGGAAAGAATGTGCAAACAGGTGAGGAGTGGACGATCAACTTACCAAAGAGTAATGTGTTGCAGTTTGTATTGGCCGATGGAAGTAAAATTTCTGCACGACCAAGCGGAACAGAACCAAAGATCAAATTTTATTTTAGTGTAAACACTACATTGGATAAAGCAGAGAATTTTGATGCCGTTCATCAGCAGTTGACGGATCGGATTGATGCTATTATTGAGGATATGAAGCTGAAGTAATCAAAACCGCCAGCCAATATTTACTGTACACTCGCTGTAGGTATTTTTGTAAACTGATTTGTAAACGGAAGATTGAGTATGATCATACAACAACTCAACTGTTCCAAAGAAACGTGTTTTATTTATCCCGGTTGTGAGTTTTGCCCGGTAGCCGAAATTCAGGTTTAGGCCATTTATGTTACCATTGGTTTGCGAAAGTCGGTGAACATCCACTCCCGGACCAGTGTAGAATGATGGTGCAAAAAAATAACCGCCATCTTTCCACACAAAGTTATGTGCATAACCAGGTTTTAATTGTAGCGAAAAGAATTGCAGTTTGCGGCTTATGGTCATGTCACCGGTTAGGTGATATTTACTTTTTTCTATTGGTATAATACTTCGAGGCGACTGGATAATCCTGTACGAAGGGGTTAATACAAAAATAAACGAACCGGCACTCTTACGCTGTTGCATTTGCTGGCTGTTGGCAGCTATGTAAGAGAATTTTGTTGAGTTACTGATACGGTAGATGTGGACACCGGCTGTAATTTTCCGAATATCATCCCTGCTGCCATACATCATCCCTGTATTTTCTTCGAGCATCAACAATCCTTTATTGTAACTAAAAAAACCGGTGGCCCCCCATTTATTCTTAAAATGAGATACGAAAAAGGAAAATGCCCGCACATTGGTTTGTTGCGGGTTAAGTTTTGCTGTTTGCGGTAAAGCAATATCTCCATACAATGTAATTTTTTTGTAGCCTAGAATAAAGCCACAAAATGCAGATGAGTTGGGTGAAAGTGTTATTTGATGCTGCTTACCTTCCTTATTTGATGGAGTGAAATTGATTTGCCTGGCGAAACGGCCTGCGTACAATTGAAGAAAATTTTTATGTTCTAATGCGCTGATATACGTTGTATCTGTTTGCGGAAATGCTGTTTTTACAAAAAAGAAAAGCAGGAATGTTAACAGTTTAGCTTTCGGCATATTCATGTTATAAATATAACTTTTATCAGGTTTTCTTTTTTGTCAGTGGTGCGACAAGTATGCGTTATGTAAATTGTATGAACATGCCTGAAACACTTTGTTCAGACATAATTATTAATTCAAACTGGTTTTTCAGATTCCTTAATTCGCTAAACTTCAGAACATGGGTTGCGTGAGCTGACAGCTTATCTTTTCCCTTCCAGTTCTTTCAGATATTGCGTTGGTGTTTTGCCAAACTCCTGTTTAAATGCTTTGGAAAAATATGATTGTGTTTGAATGCCCACACTGTACATAATATCTGTGAGCGAAAGTTCGCCTTGCGTCATCAAGGCTGCGGCTTTACGCAAACGAATGGTGCGGATAAAATCACCGATAGGTTGACCTGTTATACTTTTGATTTTGTTATACAACTTGGTTCGGCTCATGCCAATTTCGGTACACACAAAATCAATATCCATTTCAGGTTTTGAAAGGTTGTTTTCAATAATTGCCAGTAGTTCTTCCATGAACTGTTTATCTCTTGAGGAGTGTGCCAGTTCTTTCACTTCGGCATGTTGATCTTTGCGATAGTGTTCTCGTAGTTTTTCTTTTTGTGCAAGAATATTCCGAATGGTTAGTTGCAACAGATCAATACTGAGCGGTTTGGAAAAATAATGATCAGTACCGGTCTCTGTTCCTTCAATGCGTGATTCCAAACCATCTTTGGCCGTCAATAGAATGAACGGAATATGCGCCGTTTCAATAGTTGTTTTTACAAGTCGGCAATATTCAATGCCATCCATCACCGGCATCATAATATCACTGATAATGAGATCGGGAAAATGTTCCAGTGTTTTTTCCATTGCTTCTTTTCCATCGGCAGCTTCAATTATCTTGTATTGCTGTTCCAGCGATTCTTTCAGGAACGACCGTAATTCGGCATGATCATCCGCAACAAGAACGAGATATTGTTTTGTGCCATTGATCTCTGTATCAGGTGTTGATGCTGTATTTGTTTCAGTAGCAGACGCCAGCATAGGTTGCGTTGCTAAACTCTCCAGCCGCACCGGCGATTCAGTATTTTTCATCCATTGCTCTTTCTTGCCATAAGCTGTTTTGCTTACAGGAATGGCAATGATAATTTCAGTGCCCTTGTTATATTCACTATAAACAGAAATATTTCCTTTGTGCAATTGTGTAAGTGTTTTAATAAACGCTAACCCAATACCTGATCCAAGATGTGTGTCGGATACACGGTAATATCGTTCAAACAAATGCGGAATTGATTCTTTTGAAATGCCTGTACCATTATCTGCAATCCGGAAGTAAATAAATGGCTCAGTTAAATTGTTGTGTTTGATCAACAGTTCATTTTCAAACTGCGGTTGAAACTTTTCCAACGAATCCAACACCTGCAATTCTACTTTCCCATAATCCTGTGTGTACTTAAATGAATTACTGATTAGATTGATGATGATCTTTTCCAATACCTGTCGGTCGAACCATACTTCAGTAAAATTGGTTGTGCCGGAAACAGTAAAGGATATATTTTTCTGTATCGCCAGTTCGCTGAACTCTTCTGCAATTTCATCAATGAACAAGGGAATACTGCCGGGCATTACCTGTAATTTCAATACGCCCGATTCTGCTTTTCTGAAATCCATCAACTCATTGATCAGTTGCAGCAATCGATTGGCATTACGTTGAATTACCTGGTATACATGGTTGTTCTTTGAATCTACATCTTCCTTTAATAATTTTTCTACCGGTCCCGTTATCAACGACAGGGGTGTTCTGAATTCATGAGAGATGTTGGTGAAGAACTGCAATTGCATCTGGTGTATCTCTTCTTTCTTTTCTTCTTCATACCGTTGCAACTGAATTTTTCTGCGTATACGATAAATATAAAAACCGGCAGCAAACAAAGCAGCTACTGCTATTAGTCTGAACCACCAGGTGGCCCAAAAGGGTGGCGTAATGATCACCTGAATGCTATAGCCTTTTTCATTCCACACGCCATCGTTGTTGGATGCCTTCACAGTAAAGGTATAGGTACCCGGACTCACATTGGTATAGGATGCCCGTTGTTCACTTCCGGCAGTTATCCAATCGTTATCCCAATTCTCCAATTTATAAACAAAGTGATTGTTTTCGGAAGCAGTATAATTTAATGCAGCGAATCCTAATGAAAAAGTAGCTTGCTTGTAACTGAGATTTAGTTTGTTTGTAAAGCTGATATCATATTCAAGCAACTCGTTGATGCCGCCAATCACCTGTTTGTTCTGCACTTGCAGATCGGTAACAAACACAGGCGGTACAAATGTATTTACAGTAATATCACTTGGATAAAAACTATTAAAACCATTTACGCCACCAAAGTAGATCTGTCCATCTCTTGTTTTCAAATAAGCATTTGCTTCAAACTCCATATCCTGCAAACCATCACCGGTATTATAAGTGCGTACTGATTTTGTTTTTGGATCAAGCTGTTTCAGTCCATTGGAAGTAGAGATCCATAAGTTGCCATTGTTATCTTCAACAATGCCTTTGATAAATAAAGACGCCAACCCTGCCGCATTGGTAAAAGTGGAAAAACGATTTGCAGTTTTATCGTATAGATACAAGCCGGTTTGTCCTGCCCACAAATTTCCTTTACTGTCGGTAAACAATACACGTATGTCAGGTTTCTTATTGTCCTGATGGAAATAATGTTCAAACTCGCCGGTTGATGCATTCAGTTTATTCAGTCCGCCGTCATCTGTGCCGATCCATGTATTGCCGTCTTTATCCTGAGTAATGGAGATAATGTTATTGCCGATGATCGATGTGTTACCTGTTTTGCTTTTTCTTACAGGCGTGAATGTTTTATTGGTGCGGTCGAATAAATGCAAACCGCCAAAGTAAGTGCCAATGAACAGTTGCCCATTCTTATCTTCAAAAATGCATTGAATATAATCGGATGTAATGCTGCCGTTACTTTCCGCATTACTTTTATAACGGGTAAAATTATTTGCAGATCTGTTAAACAAACATAATCCGCCGCCCCATGTAGCGATCCATAAATTACCATCGCTGTCTTCTTTCAGATCGATCACTTCATTTGAACCCAAACTGGATTGATTAAACGGATCGTGTTTGTAATGCGTAAAGCTGTTGAGCTTTCGGTTGAACAAATTCAATCCGCCGCCATCGGTTCCCACCCAAATATTTCCCTGCCTGTCTTCGCAAAATGTTTTTACATCGTTATAGCTTAAACTGTTCTTATAGGGCTTCTGTCGATAGAGATTAAATTTTTCAGCACCCGGTGTATATAAATTAATACCACCACGGTGTGTGCCGATCCATAAATTGCCTTGCTGATCTTCGTACAAAACAGAAACAGTACGCTGACTTAAACTGTTGGGATTATCGGGTTGATATTGATAATTATAAAACGTGCCGGTAACTTGATTAAACCTGTCGAGTCCACCATTTACTGAACCAACCCATATTTCACCTTGCTTACTTACGTAAACAGAACGAACAAGATTACTGCTGATGGACTTACCATCGGCCGCTTTATGCAAATACTGTTGTGCAGTTCTGAACGATGGATCAAAAACGATCAACCCATTATCATCCATCCCCAATAAAAGGGCTCCTTCTTTATTTTCCGCAATTGATCGAATGGCCCGTTTACCTGCAAGGGCGGGCTGAGGCATAATCGCTGAAAAATCATCACTAGCATTATTATATAGATACAAACCTGTTTCCGTGCCTGCCCACAGGTTGCCTCTGCTATCTTCAAAAAACGTATAGATGTTCAGTTCGGCTTTGTTTGAGTTTTGTATGCAGGCTATTCGTTGGAACCCATTCCTGTCAACCGAATAAAGATTTATACCCCCACCGGTAGTGCCAATCCATATTCTTCCTTTCGTATCGCCATAAATGGAAGAGATATGATTGTTGCTGATACTTTTCTGATCGGCCGGGTTATTCTTCAATCGGGTAAACCTGTTCAGCCCTGGATCAAATTTGTTGAGGCCATTTACAGTGCCTACCCAAAGATTATGCTGCTTGTCTTCAAATAAACTTGTGATGTAATTATCGCTGATGCTGCTACTGTCGGTGCTGTTGTTGCGGTAAATGATCATCTGTGAACCATCGTATCGGTTCAGCCCATCTCTTGTTCCGAACCAAAGAAATCCCCGGTTGTCCTGCAAAATTGTTTCAATCGTACTGTTTGATAGTCCGTTTTCACTTTTTATGTGTCGGAAGTTGATAGAAGTTGCCTGTGGTTGTGCACAGAACGGCAGAAGGAGAATGCAAACAAGGGTAATTACACGAAAAAAAGATGGCTGTTGAAACATAACAAAACTGGAATGCTGCTGAAAAGTAATCGTTTCTGTTCAAGTTAAAGTAAAAGTTTGTTTCTAACGTACAGCCGAAAAAAGAATGACGATTAGAAACAAACTTGTGATGGCTGAGATAAAAGCCTGCGCAGCAGTCAGGTTAGATTTGGTCTCTTAAGCAAGCCATAGATTTTTTAAAACAAAACTGCTCAACGATGAAATCGAAAAAACGATTGCGCCAATACGGCCTTCTTATTCTCCTTCTTTTTTGTAATCAAGTAATTTTTGGTCAGGCACGGACGGTTACCGGAAAAGTAACAGATGGAACAGGTAGTGCTGTAGCCGGCGTTACGGTTACGGTAAAAGGAAAACAAACTGCCACTACCACATCAACCGATGGCAGCTTCAGCCTCAGTAATATTAATACCGGCGATGTGATTGTCTTTAGTTCGGTTGGTTATACTACCATCGAACAAACAGTGGGCTCCGGTTCCAGTTTATCGATCACACTAACTACTGCTGCAGGTAATCTTAACGAAGTGGTGGTGGTTGGTTACGGTACCACAAGAAAAAGAGATCTCACCGGATCGGTGGCTACTGTTTCATCCAAAGATTTTCAGAAAGGGCAGATATCCACGCCTGAACAAATGATCGCCGGTAAGTTACCCGGAGTATCCGTGATATCGAATGGTGGTCAGCCCGGTTCAGGCAGTACCATCCGCATCAGAGGTGGTTCGTCTATCCGTGCCAGTAATGATCCGTTGATTGTGATCGATGGTGTGCCACTTGCCGCTGGTGGTATTTCCGGTGCAGGTAATCCGCTGAGTTTTATCAATCCAAATGATATTGAATCGTTTACTGTTTTGAAAGATGCATCGGCAGCTGCCATTTATGGTACACGTGCATCCAATGGTGTGATTTTAATTACTACCAAAAAAGGAACCGGTGGAAAATTGCGGATGAATTTCAGCACATCTGTTTCTGCATCAACCATTACAAAGAAAGTAGATGTATTAAGTGCTGATGAGTTTCGTACAATTGTGAACGCAAAAGGGACACCCGCACAAATAGCCATGCTGGGAACAGCCAATACCGATTGGCAGGATGAGATCTATCAAACAGCATTGGCAACGGATAATAATCTTACCATCAGTGGCGGGCTTAAAAAATTACCTTACCGTATTTCAATTGGTTACACCAATCAGAACGGTGTGTTGCGTACAGATAATTTACAACGTACATCGATCGCACTTGCATTAAATCCTTCGTTTTTCAACAATCATTTAAAAGTTGATCTTAATCTGAAAGGAAGTGCGCAGAAAACAAGATTTGCAAATACGGGTGCCATTGGTGGTGCTATCAGCTTCGATCCTACACAACCTGTTTATTCCGGTAAAAACGATAACCGCTTTGGTGGTTATTACGAATGGCTTGATCCATCTACTGCAACAGGATTGGTAAATCTTGTTGGACGGAATCCACTCGGCTTACTAAACCAACGGATGGATGAAAGTAATCCCTTCAGAAGTATTGGTAACCTGCAACTAGATTATAAATTTCATTTCTTACCTGAGTTACGTGCAAACCTGAATATGGGGTATGATGTTTCTGAAGGTAGAGGAACTGTATTTGTTTCAGATAGTGCAGCTTCTGATTATGCACCTGGTGGTGTTGGTGGGCAAAACAATAAATACAGACAACAACGCACCAATACAATTTTTGATTTTTATCTGAACTATAATAAACTGTTCAGTAATATTAAGAGCAGAGTTGATGTAACGGCTGGATATTCTTACAATAATTTTCTTACCACACAATACTTCTTTGCCAGTTACAATGCGAAAGGAGAAAAATATCCAAACTCCGATCCTGCATTTCCAATGAATAAGCCCGAAAATACGTTGGTGTCTTTCTTCAGCCGGTTGAATTACACCTACAACGATAAATATTTGCTTACTGCAACGATCCGTCGTGATGGTTCAAGCCGCTTTGGAGCAGATAACAGGTGGGGGCTTTTCCCATCGGTTGCTTTGGCATGGAAGATCAATGACGAGAATTTTCTTGCATCAAGTAAAATGGTATCTGATTTGAAACTACGGATCGGTTGGGGTGTAACCGGTCAGCAGGATGGTATTAATAATTACGATTTCCTTTCCTTCTATTCACTCAGCTCTCCAAATGCAACATATCAGTTTGGTGATGAATATTATCAGATGTATCGTCCCGGTGCATACAACCCCAACATTCGATGGGAAGAAACCACAACTGCTAATATTGGTTTAGACTATGGTTTCTTCAACAATCGCATCAATGGTAGCATCGATGTGTATAAACGAACAACTACTGATCTGTTGAATAATATTCCACAGCCTGCAGGTACAAACTTCTCTGCGTTCTTTATTGCGAACGTAGGTAGTATGGAGAATACAGGTGTTGAATTCAACATCAATGCAGAGCCTGTAAAAAACAATACATGGACATGGGAAACAGGATTCAACATTACCTACAATAAAAACCGTATCACCAATCTTACTGTTGTGCCGAACGATCCAACCTATCGTGGTATACAGGCAGGCGGTATTGCCGGTGGAATTGGTGGTGGCTTTTCACAAATACAACAAGTGGGTTATACACGTAACACGTTTAACCTGTATCAACAGGTGTACGATGCAAATGGCAAACCTGTTGAAAATGTATTTGTAGATGTAAATGAAGATGGCATTATCAATCAAGACGATCTTACTAAAACAAAAAGTGCAGTGCCTGATGTGTTCATGGGTTTCAGTACCAATGTGAGCTATAAGCGTTTTTCTGCAGGCTTTGTGTTGAGAAGCAGCCTTGGTAATTATGTGTACAACAATGTATTCAGCAATGCAGGTAACCAATTGCAGATACTTGGCAATTATGTATTGTACAATGCATCTGCTAATTATCTCGAAACAAACTTCAATGGTAACAGCAATAACCTGCTGAGCGACTACTTTATTCAGAATGCGTCTTTTCTTCGGATGGACAACCTCACATTTGGTTATGATGTTGGAGCCATCCTGCGTAACAAAGCAACATTGCGTATCAATGCATCTGCACAAAACGTGTTTGTTATTACAAAGTACAAAGGGCTCGATCCTGAAGTAAGTTCAGGAGTAGATAATAATTTCTATCCACGCCCACGCATTTTTACATTGGGTCTCAACCTTAATTTTTAATCGAAACGAATAGTAACAACTGAAAATAAATTGTATGCAACAAAATTTTCTTAAAACAGCAGTGCTGCTCATTACAACAGTGAGTGTGTTCACGGGTTGTATTAAAAAACTTGATCTTGTTCCGGTAAATGATATTACGGCCGATGCAGTGTATGCCACTGCACTCGGTTATAAACAAGCCTTGGCGAAAGCTTATGGTTCATTTGCTCTCACCGGTAACACGGGTGGCGGAGGCTCTCCCGATGTATCGTCACAGATCATTGCAGATGAAGGGAACTCTGATTTTCTTCGTCTTTACTGGAATCTCCAGGAGTTAACAACCGATGAAGCTGCATGGACATGGCAGAACGATGCAGGTGTACGTGGGTTAAAAGAAATGAGTTGGGCATCAAGTAATCCCATCATCGCAGGTTTGTATTACCGTTCATTTTTTCAAATCACAGTGTGTAATGATTTTATCCGTCAATCAAGCGACAGTAAGATCAGCGAACGTGGATTTACAGGCAATGATGCAGCCGAAATAAAAAAATACAGAGCAGAAGCACGTTTTCTTCGTGCTTATCAATACTGGGTGTTGATGGATCTGTTTGCAAGTCCTCCGTTTGTTGATGAGAATGCACCGATTGCAACGGGTTTACCAACGCAGATCAGTCGTGCAGAATTATTTACTTACATCGAATCAGAATTAAAAGCAATTGAAACAGAACTGGCTGATGCAAAAACAAATGAATATGGTCGTGCAGATAAAGCGGCTGCGTGGGCACTACTTGCACGCCTCTACTTAAATGCAAAAGTGTACACAGGTGCTGAAAAATATACAGAAGCAATTGCTAACTGTCAGAAAATTATTCAGGCAGGTTATACATTGCATCCAACCTATCGCAACTTAACCATTGCAGACAATCATTTGAATACAGATGAAAACATATTCATGATTGCTTACGATGCCCGGTACACGCAAAACTGGGGTGGTACTACCTATTTAGCACACGGACCGGCAGCAGTACCCGGAAGCATTTCCGGTACCAGTGGTAACTGGGGTGGCCTACGTCATCCACATCAGTTTGTTGATTTGTTTACTGATCCATCAGGCAATACCGATACCCGTGCACAGTTTTATACAACAGGTCAAAATAAAATTATGACGGAGTTGTATGTTGGTACCGATGGATATTCTTCCTTCAAGTATCGTAACAAAACAAGAACAGGTGCAGCGGCTCCCAATGCTGATCCAAATGGTAACTGGACTGATATTGATTTTCCATTATTCCGTTTGGGAGAAATTTATCTCATCTATGCAGAAGCAGTGTTACGTGGCGGAACAGGTGGCAGCAGTGGCCAGGCATTAACGTATATCAATCTTTTACGTACACGTGCATACAATGGAAGTGCAGCTGGAAATATTTCAGCAGGTGGTCTTACACTGGATTTTATTTTGAATGAACGTGGCCGTGAGTTGTATTATGAAGCACACAGAAGAACCGATCTGATACGCTTTGAGAGATTCACAACAGGTGCTTATCTCTGGGCATGGAAAGGTGGAGTAACAGCAGGACGGGCAGCCGATCCCAAGTACAATATCTTCCCGATACCAGCTACAGATCTGTCATCGAATCCTAATTTGAAACAGAATACCGGTTATTAAGAACACGTAAACTAAAAATCATACAGATGAAACAAATTATAAATAGTATATCAGCAATAGTAGTGTTAAGCCTGCTACTGTTTGCATGTAAAAAAGACATCAACCAAACGGTGAAAACCGATGGCATTGCTCCTGTAATTACATTAACACCGGCAACAGTTGTACTTACATCTGCAACGGCGAATGATACCGTTTCAACCATTGCCTGGACACGTGCAGATTTTGGTTACAAAGCTGCTGTAAATTATACTGTAGAGTTGGTGAAAGCAGGAAATCCGTTCAGTGCTGCAAAAACAGTAAATGTTGGCAATGCCGTTCAACTAAAATACATAGGTGCTGTATTAAACGAAGCAGCCATTGGTTTAGGCATTGCAGTTGGTACCACAGGCGTTGTGGATATACGTATCAAATCAACCTTAAGCGATTCAGTATTTATTTATTCTCCAGTCGCAAAACTTACAGTAACAACATATCAGGTCGATTTTCCTGCCATGCTGGTAAGAGGTGGTAACGCCTGGGTTACTCCAACAGTTCGTACAAAAGGATTTGTATTAACGTCACCAAATTACGATGGCAAGTATGAAGGTTACATCAATCTTCCCAATGCAGATGGTTACGGTGGCGATGCATTAAAATTGCAAGTGCAAAGCACAGGAGTGCAATATGGTTGGGGAGGAAGCGGTACTACGATGGCTGCAGGTGCGGGCGGTAATCTTTGGTTTACCCCGGCACCGAATTACATGAAAGTAAATGCGGATGTGAATGCAGGAACAGTGAACTTTGTGCCCGTTCGATTTTATTTATCGGGCGATCATAATGGATGGAGTACCTCTGCAACACCGATGACGTTTGATGCAGTGAATCACCAATGGATTGCAACCAATGTTGCATTTACTGCCGGCAACAAATTTGTATTCACGAGCAACAATAGTTACGATATCAGTTACAAAGTAAATGCAGAAGGGAAACTGGTGTATGCAGGCCCGCCAAACTGGGCCGGTACAAATATCAGTGCTCCGGGTACTGGTAGCTATACGGTTATACTGGATATGAGTGCAGGCGATGGAAGTTATACCTTCAAAGTACAATAATAATATGCGAAAAATATTGATAACACTTGGTTTGTTTACTGCTCTGTTTGCAATATCAACAGCTTGCAAAAAAAAGAACGCAACACAGCCGGAGCCTGAACCGCCACCGGTAGTTGTTACGAGTGGTTTTGCAAAAGGTGCTGATGTGGGTTGGCTCACAGAAATGGAAGCATCCGGCAAGAAATTTTATAATGCAGCAGGAACAGAAATGGAATGCATGGCATTGATGAAATCGCTGGGGATGAATAGTATTCGTTTACGTGTATGGGTAAATCCAAGTCCATCCTGGAATAATGCAGCCGACGTAGTAGCAAAAGCAGTACGTGCAAAAAATGCAGGCATGCGGGTGATGATCGATTTTCATTACAGCGATTCATGGGCCGATCCCGGTAAACAAACAAAACCAGCCGCCTGGACATCCATGAGTTTTACAGAGATGAAAAATGCATTGTCGACACATACTACGGATGTATTGAGCCAATTAAAAGCAGCAGGTGTTACACCGGAATGGGTGCAAATTGGCAATGAAACAAATAATGGCATGTTGTGGCCCGAAGGAAGAGCCTCAACCAGTATGAGCAATTATGCACAATTGGTAAATGCAGGGTATGATGCAGTAAAAGCTGTGTTTGCTACAGCAAAAGTAATTGTGCATGTATCCAATGGCTGGGACAATAGTCTGTTTCGCTGGAACATTGGCGGATTGATAGATAACGGTGCAAAGTTCGATGTGATTGGCATGTCGTTGTATCCTTCTTATGTTGCAGCAGGTTGGGCAAGTGCCAATCAGCAATGCCTTGCCAATATGAACGATATGGTAGCACGTTACAATAAAGAAGTGATGGTGGTGGAAGTTGGTATGCCGTGGGACAATGCATCCGAATGTAAATTATTCATCACCGATCTGATTGCAAAAACAAAAGCAGTAACCGGCAACAAGGGAACAGGTGTAATGTACTGGGAGCCGCAGTGCTATGGCGGCTGGAAAGGGTACACACTTGGAGCCTTTGACAATAGTGGAAAGCCGACTGTTGCTCTGGATGCATTTAAGAATTAAGTCCAGGCTGCTGAAAATATACTTGCCTTTCAGGCATAAAAGAACTGATGTTGGAAAATCCAGATCAGTAGTTTTTAAATTCCTTCCTCTGTTTCTACAGAGGAATTTTTTAGATTGTACTTCAGAAAATAATTAAATGCTGATGATGTATTTCAGAAAAACAGGTTTATGTTTTGGCTTGCTTTTACTCACAGCAATAGTAAGTGCACAAAAAACGAAGCAATCCAATCTTGTATATGTTGACAAGCAAGGCGTGTTACGATATACAGCAACAAAAACGGAAGCAAGTTTCTTTGGTGTAAACTATACAACTCCATTTGCACATGCATATCGTGCACACAAAAAACTGAATATTGATCTGGAAGAGGCCATTAGAAATGATGTGTATCATTTTTCCCGTTTGGGATTCAATGCATTCCGTGTGCATGTGTGGGATACAGAGATAAGTGATAGTGCAGGCAACTTAATTGAGAACGAACAGTTGCGGTTATTTGATTTTTTATTGGCTGAATTGAAAAAACGGAACATCAAAACCATTATTACGCCCATTGCATTTTGGGGCAATGGTTATCCCGAACGTGATGAAGCCACTCCCGGGTTCTCCCGTTATTTCGGCAGAGGAAAACTTACAAGTAACGATACCGCTATCCGTGCACAGGAAAATTACATGCAGCAGTTTTTCAAACATGTTAATCCTTATACAAAACTCAGCTATCAGAACGATCAGGATATTATTGCTGTTGAACTGAATAATGAACCATCGCACAGTAATCCAAAAAAAGGAGTAACGGATTATATTAACCGACTTGCTGCAGCAGTTAAAAGCACCGGCTGGAACAAGCCGCTGTTTTACAATATTGCACAAGGTCCGTATTTCAGCGATGCTGTTGCTGCATCTGTTGTAGATGGATTCAGTTTTCAATGGTATCCATCCGGATTGGTCGGGAATCAAACGCTAAAGGGAAATGCATTGCCAAATGTAGATCTGTATTACATTCCGTTCAGAGATACTGTAGCTGCTTTTAAAAACAAAGCATTAATGGTGTATGAATTTGATGCAGCCGATGTGATGGATAGTTACATGTATCCTTCTATGTCAAAGAGTTTCAGAGGAGCAGGTTTTCAATGGGCCACACAGTTTGCCTACGATCCAATGGCCATTGCTCATGTAAATACAGAATATCAAACGCATTATCTCAATCTTGCCTATACACCTTCAAAAGCAATCAGTATGATGATTGCAGGCGAAGTGTTTCGTCGGGTCCCCCGTATGAAAAGCTATGGTGCTTATCCTGCCGATAGTATTTTTGATGTGTTTCGTGTAAGCTATGCCAATGCATTGAGCGAAATGAATACGGCTGATAAATTTTATTATTCCAATAGCACTACTACTGTTCCTGTTAATCTAAAGGAACTGAAACATATTGCAGGGGTGGGCAGTTCGCCGATAGTGCAATATGAAGGAACAGGTGCTTATTTTCTGGATAAAATTTCAAACGATTTGTGGGAACTGGAAGTAATGCCCGACGTAATTTATGTTCGTGATCCATTTGAGCGTGCATCACCCAACAAAGAAGTAACGCAAATTAAGTGGAACAAAAACCGAATGAAGTTATTTATCGAAGGACTTGGTAAAAATTATGTAGTACGGGCTGTTAATAAAGGCAATACATATAAAACTGAAGAAGGAATAAATCTTGAAGAGGGGTTTTCTATAGCACCGGGTAAGTATGTGATCCATAACTTTAATACAACTGTTGAACAGTCTGAATACCGAGAGTTTGTTGCACCACCACCCTCAAAAAAGGAAATTGTTGTACGGCATGAGCCTTTAACCGAAGTAAGTACGGCTAAATCATTTCTCATCAAAGCAATTGTTGGCGGAGTAGATTCTGCACGTGTTTCCGTTCAGTTGTCAAAACTCGGCGGTGGTTTGTTCCGGAATGTTTCTATGATCAAAAAAGGCTTTGAGTACATAGCAGAAGTTCCTGCAGATTTGGTTACAACCGGTCAATTGCAATACCGCATATTGGTGCAGGAAGCAAATACATTTGTCAGTTATCCCGGTGCAGTAACAGGTAATCCTTCTGCATGGGATAGTGAACGCACTGAAACGTACAAAACGAATATTGCCGCTACTGGTTCTTCATTGGAATTATACAATCCATCAGTTGACAGAACAGTTTATGTGCTGCCTAATTTCAGACGAGGGTTTCAAACAACATACAGATCGGGAAGCAGCACAAGTTCGTTGCTGCATTATTTCAGTATAACCGATATGAAAGAAGATGAGGTAATGGGACTGCAGCATTTCATTGGCAATAAACTACAACAGAGAATTTCAGAGATCAATTCATTTTCAAAGATCATTCTTCGTGCACGTACTGAAAATACAGAGCCGGTGAATGTAACTGTTACATTGGTTTCGAAAAATGGCTTTGCGTACAGCACGAATGTTGCTGTAAGTAATCAACTGCAGAATGTTGAACTATCGATGTCGCAGTTTGAAAAAGGCAAGGCACTGCTGATGCCAAGACCCTATCCCGGTTTTCAGCCTTTGTACTTTCTGTCATCTGCCGTTACTGAGGAGCTTCAATTGATCAATATTGAAAAGATCGAAGTAACCATTAACGGCCGGTTGCAGCAATCAACCGGTAAAAATTATAGCCTCGAAATAGAAAAAGTAATTCTTCAATAAACAAATCCGTAACACCTGCGTATATTGTTGTACTTCGTGTTACATGGAAAAAACTGAATAATGAAACAAACGATTTTTGTATTTACTCTTCTGCTGAGTATAGTAAGTGGGTCGGTGTCAGCACAGCGTTCACAGATCAATATTGATAACAACTGGAAATTTGCATTTGGTCATGCAGCCAATCCTGATAAAGATTTCAACTACAGCATCAAAACTATCTTTTCGAAATCGGGTGGAGCAGCTGGTACAGCCATAGATGCACGGTTTAACGACAGCAGTTGGCGTAAACTCAACCTGCCACACGATTGGGCAGTAGAATTGCCTTTTGTGAAGGTTGATAATTTTGACGTTGAGAGTCATGGTTACAAACCGGTAGGTGGTTTGTTTCCTGCAACAAGCATCGGTTGGTATCGAAAACATTTTACTGTTGCAAAGGCTGATTCAGGTCGTCGTTTTCAATTACAGTTTGATGGGATTTTTCGGGATGCCAATGTGTGGATCAACGGATTTTATCTCGGCAATAACAAGAGTGGTTATGTAGGTGTGAATTATGATGTAACCGATTTTCTTAATTATGATCGCAACAACGTTATTGTTGTTCGTGTTGATGCAACACAATACGAAGGTTGGTTTTACGAAGGGGCAGGTATCTATCGTCATGTATGGCTCAACAGTTATTCCAATACGCATATTGCAACGGATGGTGTGTTTGCTTATGCAAACATCACAGGCAATAAAGCAACACTGAATGTTGAAACAACCGTTGCCAATGAATATACTGCCGATGGAAATTATTCCATCAATACCTATTTAACCGATAGAGCCGGCGTAAAGATCAGTGCTGCAAAAGAAACATCACTTGCACTTACTACAAACGAAGAGAAAACAATCAAGCAGATCGTTAATGTTTCGAATCCAACCTTATGGTCTTTAGATAATCCGTATCTCTATCGGGTGGTTGTAGAGTTAAGACAGAATGGAAAAGTAATCGATCAACAGAAATTACGCTTTGGCTTTCGTACAATTGAAATAAAACCAAATGGTGTTTTCCTCAATGGAAAATATATTAAGCTTTACGGAACCAATAATCACCAGGATCATGCAGGTGTGGGAAGTGCGTTGCCGGATTATCTGCAATACTACCGCATTGGGTTGTTGAAAAAATTTGGAAGCAATGCCTATCGTACCAGTCACAATGCACCAACGCCTGAGTTGTTGGACGCATGCGATAGCTTGGGGATGCTGGTGATGGATGAGCAACGTTTGTTGAACAGTGGTGCTGAATACATGGATCAGTTTGAACGTTTGGTAAAGCGTGATCGCAGCCGTACTTCTGTTTTTATGTGGAGTATTGGAAACGAAGAAGGCTGGATCCATACAACATCTCATGGCAAACGGATTGCAGAAACCTTCATCAGCAAATTAAAACAACTTGATCCTACCCGTACTTCAACCTACGCTGCAGATCTTGCAAATGTGTACAAAGGTATAAACGAAGTAATTCCTGTTCGCAGTTTCAACTATCGTCAATTTGCAGTGGCCGATTATCATAAAGATCATCCCAATCAACCCATCATTGGAACGGAAATGGGCAGCACTGTTACTACCCGTGGCGAATGGGTAAAAGATTCGATACGTGGTTATTTACCTGATCAGGATATCACTGCTCCATGGTGGGCAAGCCGTGCAGAAGAATGGTGGAAGTTAGCTGCTACGAATGATTACTGGCTCGGTGGATTTATCTGGACAGGTTTTGATTATCGTGGTGAACCAACACCGTTCAAATGGCCGAACATCAATTCGCATTTTGGTGTGATGGATGTTTGTGGCTTCCCGAAAAATATTTATTACTACTATCAAAGCTGGTGGACGGATAAAGATGTGTTGCATATTTCGCCACATTGGAATCACCGTAACGAGTGGGGACAACCGAAAAAGCAAATTGATGTGTGGGTGAACAGTAATGCAGATGATGTGGAGTTGTTCTTAAACGGAAAAAGTTTAGGCAAAAAAGATATGCCACGCAATGGTCACCTGCAATGGAAAGTAGAATTTGAGCCGGGCAAATTAGAAGCGGTTGCTTATAAGAAGGGACGAAAACTTACATCGAAAGTTGAAACAACAGGTGCTGCAACTGAAGTGGTGTTAACGCCGTACAAAACAACCATGCTGGCTGATGGAAAAGATGTAACGGTGATGAATGTAACAGTGGTTGATCGGGAAGGTCGTGAAGTGCCGGATGCGGATAATATGATACGATTCAAACTGGAAGGTGATGCAAAAATTATTGGTGTTGGCAATGGCGATCCCAGCAGTCATGAACCAGATAAATGTGCGGACGGTGCGTGGCAACGTAGTTTATTCAATGGCAAATGTCAGGTGATTGTACAGGGTGGAACTACCCCCGGCATTTTTAAGTTCGAAGCAAGTGCCAGTGGTTTGTTCAGCGGATCAACCGATGTGATCACTGTTGCACCGGAGAACGTAAATAAAATCACCATCGATGAAAAATATAAATTGAAAGGTGAAGCAGCCAAGCCAAGAGTGGTGGATCAAATGTTGGGAGCTGATATTTCATTCCTTCCACAACTTGAAGAACGTGGAATGAAGTTTTCTGACAAGGGTGTAACCAAAGATGCGATTGAAATTTTAAAAGATCATGGATTGAATTATGTACGTCTCCGAATTTTCAATGATCCTGCACAAGAGAATGGTTACTCACCAAAGAAAGGTTTTTGTAATCTGGAGTACACCAAGCAAATGGCGAAACGTGTAAAAGCAGCAGGTTTGAAACTCTTGCTCGATTTTCATTACAGCGATTATTGGGCCGATCCCGGTAAACAGTACAAAGCTGCTGCATGGAAAGATCTTTCATTTGAAGAACTGAAGAAAGCTTTGTACGATTATACAAAAATGGTGATGGAAGAATTGAAAGCCCAAGGCACAACGCCTGATATGGTGCAGGTGGGGAATGAGATTAATCATGGCATTGTATGGCCCGATGGAAATGTGGCGAATATTGATCAAACAGCACAACTCATTAACGCCGGTACAGCAGCAGTAAAAGCAGTTGATCCAACCGTGCAGATGATGTTGCATGTGGCGTTGGGTGGGCAGAATGATGAATCTGTTTTCTTCATCGATAACATGGTTGCTCGTGGTGTACAATTTGATGTAATTGGCGAATCGTATTATCCAAAGTGGCATGGCACATTGGATGATCTTGAATACAATCTGAATGATTTGGTTCGTCGCTATAACAAAGATGTGATCGTAGTTGAATATTCAGCATTGAAAGAAGACGTAAACAAAATAGCATTCGGATTGCCAAACGGGAGAGGAAAAGGAACCTGCATCTGGGAACCTCTCAGCACATGGGAAAAGTTTTTTGACAACGATGGCAAATCAAACAAGTACTTATTGGTGTACGATGAGTTGAGCAGACAGTTTTTGAAAAAATAAAATCGTTGGTTTAAAATACAAGAAGCCTGTCGCATGCGACAGGCTTCTTGTGTATCTCTTAAAAAGTCACTGGCGAATTGCAATACATCGTTAAAACGTCAACAAAAACGAACTGCCTTCTCCCTCTTTACTTTGCACCTGGATGTTTCCCTTGTGCAGCAACATAATTTGTTTACAAAGGCTGAGACCGATCCCGCTTCCTGTTTTACGTGTGCTGAAGAAGGGAATAAATATTTTATCCATGATCTCTTCACTCATGCCGCTGCCATTGTCAGCAACTTTAATCACTGTTTTACCAGCAGTAGTATGGTAAGCCGATAAAAGAATTTGCGGTGTTGTTTTTTCTTTCACAGCTTCAATTGCATTTACCAGCAAGTTAATGAGCACCTGTTCCAGCAGATTAATATCAGCATCCAACGTAATAGCAGGATCTTTCAGAATAATATCGAGTTCAATATTCTTTTGTTCCAATGTGGGCAACATCAACTGATTGAGATTTTCAAACAAATCCCTTACTAATATTTTTTTGCTGTTGAGTGTCGTGATCTTGTTGAGGTTGCGATAGGTTTCTGCAAACTTCAGCAAACCTTCGCTTCTTCGCTTGATGGTTTCAATGCCGATCGCCAGATCATCGAGTGAGCTGTCGCTTTCTTTGAGCTGACTCATTCCCTGCTGCAACCGGTTCTTCAATGTATCAGCCAAAGATGAAATAGGCGCAACAGAGTTCATGATCTCATGCGTCATTACACTCAAGAGTTTACGCCATGCTTCTGCTTCGGTTTCATCCAATGCTTCATCAACATTCTGGAAAGCGATGAGTTTAAAAACTTCATCGCCGGTTTGAAAAGCGGTGGCCGAAAGCAATACTTTAAACTGTGCTTTATCGCTGGAAGCTTTCGTGAGCTTACTCTCCCCGGTTTTAATGGCAATTACTTCCTGGTAAAGTTGTTCATCCCGTTTTGCAAGCGAGTGAATGGTTTTTAGATAGGGGATGCTCATCATTTTTTTAAACGATTCATTCATCCAGGTAATTTCACCGGTCTTGATGTTGTAAGAAAGAATACCTGTTTCAACTAACTCAAGAATTTTTTGCAGGTACACATATTGCGTTTCTTTTTCCCGGCTGATCACTTTAAATGTACTGTTGATCTCATTAAATCCTTCCCGCAGCACCTGCAATTCAGCCGGTGCTTTTTTTACATTGAAGAAGCGGGAAAAATCCCGGTAGTGAACCGACTCTGCAAAATCTTTCACTTCATCCTGTGCTTTTTTCAACAGCAGAAAGAGGTCATAAAACTGATAAGCAACCAATGGGGTTAGAAACGCCGCATAGAGATAAAATTCTTTTACCAACAACCATATAGCTGCAAACATTACTAGAAAAAGTAACAGCAGCCGTATCACTAATCGCCATTCGTATCTTCTAAACATCAGTTTATAGTTCTTTTTAAAGGACGTTTAATTTTATGAGTCGCATATATTCAACTACTTACTATTTATCATACTGCTACAACTCCCATCCTGAGCTTAGTCGAATGGACAGGGGCGGGGCTATATATCATACTTTGTAAGCCTTCTGTACAATGCCGTTCTTGTTAAACCAAGTTCTTTGGCAGCTTTTGTAATATTGCCATGGTGTTTTTCAATTACACGTAGGATCGTGCTTTTCTCAACAAGGCTCAGTTTTGTTTCAGCTTCCTCTTCTGCTTCAATGCGTGCAGTTTCAATCGGTGAAAAAATCAAATCGTCAGCAGAAAGTGTTTCGCCTTCGGCCATGATCACCGCACGTTCAATACTGTATTGCAGTTCACGCACATTGCCGGGAAACGGATGATTCATTAATTTCTCAATGGCTTTTTTATCGAATTCAATATTTGGTTTAATATATTTCTCTGCATAAAGCGTTGCATAATGTTTTGCCAGTAAAGGGATATCATCTTTTCGTTTGCGCAAAGGCGGTAACATGATTTCAACTGTATTGATGCGATACACCAAGTCTTTCCTAAAACGGTTTTCATTGGCCAGTTCTGCCAAAGGAAGATTGGTGGCACAAATCAGTCGTATATCCACAGCGATCGGTTCATTTGTTCCCAGTCGTATGATCTGTCGGTTTTGTAACGCCGACAGTAATTTGGCTTGTTGTTGTAAACTGATATTCCCGATCTCATCTAAAAACAACGTACCTCCATGTGCAGCTTCAAATCGTCCGATGCGATCTTCCCGTGCATCGGTGAATGCACCTTTCTTATGTCCGAATAATTCGCTTTCAAATAAACTTTCAGTTAATGCACCCGCATCTACTTTTATAAATGGTTTGTTGGCACGTAACGATTGTTGATGAATGGCCTGTGCGATGAGATCTTTACCCGTACCATTTTCACCCATCAGTAACACATTGGCGTCGGTGGGTGCAATTTTTTCAACTTTCAGTAAAATGTCTTTCATGGCTTCACTTTCGCCGATCATGAATTTACTGTTATTGACAGATTGTGATTTTCCTGCAGCAGTTTGTTTGTTACTGTCTTTTTTATTGATCGCTTCTTTGATCGTGGTAATGAGTTTCTCATTATGCCAGGGCTTGATCACAAAATCAGAAGCACCTTCTTTTAAGGAACGCACTGCAAGATCAATATCGCCATAAGCTGTGATCATGATCACCGCAGGCGACTGATCGAGTTCTTTGATTTTTTTCAACCAATAAATGCCTTCGTTACCCGTGTGGATCGTGCTGTTGAAATTCATATCAAGCAATATGGCATCAAACGATTGCCTGGCAAGCAGGTGACGAATATTCTCTGGATTTTTTTCGGTCACTACTTCTTTTGTTTCTGTTTTCAGTAGCAACCGAACAGCAGTGAGTACATCTGTGTCGTCGTCGATAATTAATATGCTGGCGTTTTTTAAACTCATTTGTTTGGTCAATAGTGAATGGTCAATTGTCAATTCTTGCTTTCCACAGCCACAAGTTTACCATATTCGTAAAGCATTGACAACTAATTCTCAACAAAAATAAATGTGCGTTCAAACTGTATCAAAACCGTACACCTGTTGTATCGAAACCGTACACTTTTCGAAACCTGTTTTGTAAACGTAGATGAAAACCAATGCTTTAGGCTGTTGGCATGGATTTCACAGATGGATAGCAGTTCGAACTCCGGCAATAATCCAAAGTACAAATTTGTAAAGCAGGTTGTAACATCAAGCCAGGGTTTTGAGTAAGAGTAACGAACGCATTAAGTACATTAGGAAAAAGTTTTTTGCATGGACAGAGTTATTGAAAAAAAGAAATGGAATACAAAGCGCATTCTTACCATTGCGGGAGTCGTTGCAATTGTGGGGTTGATTGCTGCCAGTGTATATTTTACATCGGGTAAATCGAAGTTGAATGTAGATACTGAGCGTATAACCATTGGCGTCATTAAAACCGATGCGTTTCATGAATTTATTACGTTGAACGGTGTGGTGTTACCTGAAAGCACCATTTATCTTGATGCAATGGAAGGCGGAAGGGTGGAAGAGAAATTTGTTGAAGATGGCACCCTGATGACGAAAGGGCAGCCCATTCTTCGATTGGCCAACACCGATCTTGAACTGCAGCTTGCCAACCAGGAAACACAGGTGTTTAATGTGTTGACGCAAATGCAGATCAGCAAGAATAATGCAGAGCAAAATTCGATCAACCGGCAAAACCAGGATGCAGAAGTTGACAATGCATTGAAAGAAGCTGAGCGTGTGTACAATCTTAATAAAAAATTATACGAGCAAAAAGTAATTGGGCTGCAGGAATTTCAAAGCAGCAAGAATTTGTATGATTACCAGTTGCGCCGAAAAAAGTTGACTGAGCAGATCATGAAAACCGATGTAACAAGTATGAAGCAGCAGGTTGATCAGATGGGAGAGAGTTATCAGCAAATGAAACGTACGCTTGCGTTGATGCGGAAAAAAGTTGGCGACCTCATTGTTCGTGCTCCGGTTGACGGACAATTAACATCGTTGGATGCAGAAATTGGAGAGAATAAAAACAAAGGACAACGGTTAGGACAAATTGATGTGATGAGTGGATACAAAGTTCGAATTGATATTGATGAACATTATATCAACCGAATTTTTGTTGGTTTAACTGGTAACTGTGATGTGGCTGGTAAAACATATCAGTTGAAAATAAAAAAAGTGTACACTCAGGTTACCAATGGCCGTTTCCAGGTTGATATGGAGTTTATAGAGAAAGTGCCGGAAGGTATTCGTCGAGGACAAACCCTCCAGATGCGGTTGGCGCTGAGTGAAGAAACACAGGCCATTCTTTTACCCAAGGGCGGTTTCTACCAGCAAACAGGTGGTAACTGGATCTTTAAGGTAAACGAAAATGGAACAATGGCATACAAAGTGGACATACAACTCGGTCGTCAGAATCCTGACTACTACGAAGTATTGAGTGGATTGAAACCCGGTGATAAAGTTGTTACCAGCAGCTATGAAAGCTATGGAACTATGCAGGAATTAATTTTAAAAAAATAGACGAATGAAAAAGCAATTGGTTTTGTTACTGGCTTTTGTACTGATTTGTTTGTTGACGGTAACTTCTGTTGTTGTAAACGAAAGCCGCACTTGCAACCTTGATAAAAAAGAGATAAAGCAATTGCCTGCAAACGATTTTCTGTTACATGGCCCATTCAACTATTTTCAATTATAAAAATTCACATCAATGATAAAGATCAGCAATCTTGAAAAGTTTTATCGGACAGAAGAAGTAGAAACTGTTGCGCTGAACAAGTTGTCAATAGAAGTAAAAGAAGGGGAGTTTGTTGCCGTAATGGGCCCCAGTGGTTGCGGCAAATCCACCTTGTTGAATATTTTAGGTTTGTTAGATGATCCGGATGGTGGAAGTTTTTTATTCAACGGTATTGAAGTGGCAGGCTTTAACGAACGGAAACGTGCCGATCTCCGTAAACGGAATATCGGTTTTGTATTTCAGAGCTTTAACCTAATTGATGAGTTAACGGTGTATGAAAATGTAGAACTGCCACTGATCTATTGCAATGTAAAAGCCGATGAGCGTAAGAAAAAAGTAGAAGAGGTACTTGATAAAATGCAGATCATGCATCGCCGTAATCACTATCCTCAACAGCTGAGTGGTGGTCAACAGCAGCGTGTGGCAGTTGCCCGTGCCGTTGTAAATAATCCAAAATTGATTTTAGCTGATGAACCAACGGGTAACCTTGATTCATCAAACGGTAATGAAGTAATGCAATTGCTCACCGATCTCAATGAACAGGGAACCACGATCATCATGGTAACACATAGTGAGCACGATGCAAGGTATAGTCACCGTATTATTCGAATGCTGGATGGCCATACTGTTACCGAAAACATATTGGTATAAATATATTGATCTCGTTCATTAGCCATTAACCATCATTATTCAGTTTACCTGCCAATCATTAAACCTTATTTCTATGTTCAAAAATTATTTGAAGATTGCGTGGCGAAACCTGCTGAAGAATAAAACATTTTCTCTCATTAATATAGCAGGCCTTGCATCGGGACTTGCCTGTTTTATACTCATCACCTTATATATTATCGATGAGTTGAACTACGATCGGTTTCATGAAAAGGCCGATCGTATCTATCGTGTGCATTCCGATATTCGATTTGGTGGTACTCATATGAGCCTGGCTGTTACTTCCGATCCAATGGGAGCCACCCTTAAAAAAGATTATCCGCAAGTTGAGCAGTTTACACGGATCTATGCCAATGAAGGCTCTAAGTTGTTTAAAAAAGATAATGTATTTATTTCTGAAGGAAGAGTTGTTTATGCCGATTCAACATTGTTTGATGTGTTTACTTTTCCTGCCGTTGCAGGGAATACAAAAACCGCTTTAAACGAACCCAATACCATTGTTATTAATGAAACAACGGCAAAAAAATATTTTGGCTCAGTTGAGGCCGCCATGGGCAAAACAATGGAGTGCAATGATGAGCGAAACAGATTATACAAAGTAACGGCTGTTATAAAGGATATTCCAAAGAATTCACATTTCAATTATGATCTGTTCCTGTCAATGGATAATGTGGAATATGATTTTGGAAATTTCATGAGCCATAACTTTCATACGTACATTGTTTTAAAGGAGGAGACGGACTACAAGGCGTTTGAGAAAAACTTTGTGCAGGTAATTGACAAATACCTGCTACCCCAGGCCAGGCAACGCATGCAGATCGAAAGTATGAGTGATTTTGAAAAGACCGGTAATAAGCTGGCGTATTCGATCATGCCTGTCACGGATATTCATCTGCATTCGGACCGTATTGTTGAACTGGGAGTGAACGGCAGCATACAGTACATTTATATTTTTGGAGCTGTTGCATTATTTATTTTACTGATTGCCTGTATCAACTTCATGAACCTGTCTACAGCACGTTCTGCATCAAGAGCAAAAGAAGTGGGCATCCGCAAGGTATTGGGTACAGAGAAGAAATTTCTGATCCGTCAGTTTTTGACAGAATCGATACTTACAAGTTTTATTGCATTGTTCCTTGCAATTGCTGGTAGTTTGCTGGCATTGAACTGGTTTAACAATCTGGCAGGGAAAGAATTTAACAGCACTGATCTGTTACAGCCCGGGTTCCTTTTATTTTTACTGTCATTGCCTTTGGCAGTGGGCCTTATAGCAGGCAGTTATCCGGCCTTCTTTCTTTCATCATTCAAACCTATCAGTGTTTTAAAAGGAAAGTTCAATGCAGGGTTTTCAAAAAGTAATCTGCGAAGCACATTGGTGGTGTTTCAATTCTTCACAACCATTCTGTTAATTACCGGTACCATTGTTATTTACAAACAACTTCGTTATATCCAAACAACAAAGATCGGATTCAATAAAGATCAGGTATTGATCGTGGATAATCCATCAATGGGGCAATCAACGGCTGAATCGTTCAAAGCAGAAGTAGCAAAACTGAGCACTGTAAAGTCTGCTTCATTTGCCGGTTTCCTGCCGGTAAGTAATTCGTCACGCAACGACAATACATGGTCAACTGAAGCAGTGATCACAGACAAGAACGGCTTTAATATGCAAAACTGGCGAATTGATTATGACTACATTCCAACACTTGGTATGGAAGTGATCAAAGGACGCAATTTTTCGCAGCAATATGGTGGCGATTCAACCGCATTGATCATTAATGAAACTACAGCAGCGCTAATTGGCCCCGGCGACCCGATCGGTAAAAAACTATATAACCCTGATGGGCAAAGTTCAACTGTGTATACAGTAATAGGCGTGGTAAAAAATTTCAACTACGAATCGCTGCGCAAAAATGTGGGCCCACTTTGTTTCCGGCTTGGTAATAACAGATGGGCCACTGCTTTTCGTGTGGAGACGAAAGACATGAAAAATTTACTGGCGCAGGTTGAAACTACATTTAAAAAAATGGCACCTGGTATGCCGTTTACGTACAACTTTTTGGATGAGTCGTTCGACAGAATGTACCGTGATGAACAGCGAATAGGAAAAGTGGCTTTTTCGTTTTCATTTCTGGCAATACTTATTGCATGTCTGGGATTGTTTGGTCTGGCAACCTATATGGCCGAACAGCGTACCAAAGAGATCGGTGTGCGAAAAGTATTAGGCGCTTCTGTTTCAAGTATTGTACAAATGCTGAGTAAAGATTTTGTGAAGTTGGTATTACTTGCCTGTGTATTTGCTATACCGCTTGCATGGTGGGCCATGCGTCAATGGTTACAAAACTTTGCATATCGGGTGAGCATTGGTTGGTGGGTATTTGCTGCCGCTGCTGCCATTGCCTTGATCATTACCATACTTACCGTGAGTTCGCAAGCCATTAAAGCAGCATTAACAAATCCGGTAAAAAGTTTACGAACTGAATAAACCTTACATCACATGATCAGGAATTATTTTAGAACTGCTTTGCGTAACCTGGTAAAAAACAGGGTGTACTCATTTATTAATATCGCTGGCTTAAGCATGGGGCTTGCCTGCGCCATGCTGATCTTGTTGTACACAAAAGATGAGATCAGTTACGATCGCTTTCTTCCAAATGTTAATCATATCTATCGCATTGTAAGCAAGCAGGTGGGTACCGATGGAAGTATCATGATGCAAAGTGGCAATACCGGTAGTTTGCATGGGCCTGCGTTTGCATCTGCTATCCCTGAAATTGCAGCCTTTGTTCGTTTTCAGGGCGATTATTTCAATATCAAAAAAGGTGCTGAGATAGTAGGGCAGGAAGCACATAAAGTTGACAGTAACTTTTTTTCAGTAATGAAGTTTCCATTGTTGTATGGCGATGGAAAATCGGCGTTGCAGGGTCCGGATGATGTGGTGATCTCAGAAACCATTGCACGAAAGTATTTTGGAACAGCTGATGTGGTAGGTAAAACGTTACAACTCCAACGTAATGGAGAGTTTAAACCACATACGATCACAGCTGTTGCAAAAGACTGTCCGCAAAATTCGTCCATCAAGTTTCAGCTACTTACAAAAATGCAAATGCAACCTGATGAATTGACAGATCGTATGAACTGGTTCAACTTCTTTCTTAACACATTTGTCGTATTGGCTCCGGGTGCAGATGTGCAGCGAACAGAGAAAAAAATGATGGAGTTCTATGCCATCGATGCAAAAGATATGATAAAAGTTGTAGCAGAAAAATACAGCTTCACTGCAAAGTCGGTGTACGAGCTGCAGCCTTTTACAGATATGCACCTGAGCAAAGAATACAACGCTTCGAATGGTTTAACAGGTGCAAGCAATCCGATGTACACCTATATCCTTTCAGCCATTGCTTTGGTCGTGTTGTTAATTGCCTGTATCAACTTTGTAAACCTTACTGTGGCACGCTCATTAAAACGAGCCAGAGAAATCGGCGTGCGTAAAGTAGTAGGGGGCGATCGGCGGCAATTGATCTGGCAGTTTTTAGGTGAGTCATACATTATTTGTTTTGTTGCATTTGTGCTGGCAATTGCTATTGCACAATTACTGATGCCATTTTTTAATCAGCTTTCCAATAAATCATTAGCACTGGCATATTTATTTGATTTAAAGTTATTGCTCGGTTATATTTTGTTGTTTGTTCTTACCGGTTTCATGGCGGGGTTCTATCCTGCATTGGTATTGTCTGGTTTTAACCCTGTGGAAGTATTGTACAACCGATTTCGGCTTGCAGGGAAAAATTATTTACAACGATCATTGGTAGTACTCCAGTTCTCACTTGCAACATTGCTCATTATTGCCACCACTGTTATGTACCGGCAATTTGATTTTCTCGTATCAAAAGATCTTGGATACGATGATAAGAATGTACTAACCGTTCCTGATATTTCTCATAACAAATCTGCTGCGTTTCGCCAGGAATTATTAAAAAATCCCGGAATTGAGCAGGTAGCTTTCCGTAATAACGGATTTAATCAAACAATCGCACGGGTAAACGGTTCGCAGGAAATTGATTTTAACGTTGACTGGATCGATCCTGCATTTCTTCCTTTGTATAAAATTCCAGTGATACAGGGACGGAATTTTTCTTCTTCGTTTTCATCTGATACAACTTCAACTGCTCTCGTAAATGAAGCATTTGTGAAAGCCGCAGGCTGGAAAAATCCAATTGGGCAAACAATTGATTTCTGGTACAATGAACACAAGTACACTGTAGTAGGTGTTGTGAAAGACTATCACTACGCTTCATTGAATGAGATCATCAAGCCGCAGATTTTTCGTGGCGAAGTAGGATCGCTGAATTTAGCAGTGGTGCGCATCAAAGACTGGATCTGCTGCTGCTGTACTGCCATACATAGAAAAAGTGTATAAAAATAGTGAGCCGTTGCGTCCATACAGTTATGAGTTTAAAGATATCAGCAACCAGCACCAATACGATAGTGAAGCAAAATGGAAAAAAATGCTGTTGTTCGGTGCGCTACTTACTATTCTTATTTCATGTATCGGACTTTTCGGATTATCGGTGCTGGCTGCCGAAAAGCGATTAAAAGAAATTGGTGTGCGCAAAGTATTAGGAGCTTCGGTATCCGGCATTGCAGCAACTCTTTCGAAAGATTTCCTGAAGCTGGTTTTCTTTTCTCTCTGCGTATCAATACCACTTTCATGGCTGGCGGTAAATAAGTGGTTGCAAAATTATCCCTACCGTACTGATTTGAGTTGGTGGTTGTTTGCAGTTACAGCGGGAGGAATTGTATTGGTAGCGCTGCTTACAGTATCGTACCAAGCCATTAAGGCTGCTATTGCTAATCCCGTAAAAAGTTTACGAACAGAATAAACGAATTCTATGCTCAAAAACTATTTCAAGATCGCTTTCAGAAACTTATGGCGTAATAAGCTGTATAGCTTCATTAATATTTCTGGCCTGGCAATGGGTATTGCTGCATTTCTGTTGATACTCCAGTATGTTAGTTTTGAGAAGAGTGTAAACGGGTTTCATAAAAACCTGCCTAATATTTATCGATTGTTGAATGAAGATCCAAAAGGGCAAACATGGCCACAGATAGAACCGGGATGGGCACAAAAAGCGAAAGAAAGGTTTCCTGAGATAAAAGACTATTGCAGGTTTGATGAAGGCATTGCTGAAGGAATTGTTCGTCGTAATGTAGAGAAGGCAGAGCCATTCAGGGAAACATCCATTGGTTATGCCGAAGCTAATTTCTTTGAGTTCTTCAGTTTTAAATTATTAGCCGGGCAATCAGCAGCGTTTAAAAAAGCAAATGTTGTTTTTTTGTCGCAGGCATCTGTAAAAAAATATTTTGGGAAGGATGATCCGATCGGCCAATCGCTCACCCTGTTTAATCAGTTTGGTAAAGCAACTTATACAGTTGAAGGCATTTTTGAAATACCTGTTAACTCAGATATCAGGTACGATATGATTTTTTCACTTGAAACTTTACGCAATCCTGCGAACCTTAACGGGAATGATTGGGCCGAACTCGATAACCTTAGCTCTCAATTCATCAATACCTATTTCCTGTTGAATGATGGTGCTGATCATAAAAAGCTGGAGCAAAAACTGATCACACTAAGGAATGAACTTAAGAAAGATAAAGATGGGCTGCTTTTTCGGTTGCAACCATTTGCAAATGTGCATTTACCTGAATCGTTCAGCGATACTTATCAAACAAGTGGCAATCTGAAATATGTTTACATACTCGGTATAATCGCTTTGCTCATTTTAGCCATTGCATGGTTCAACTATGTAAATCTTTCCACAGCAAATTCATTGAAACGTGCTAACGAAGTGGGAGTGCGGAAAGTAGTGGGGGCATCACGCAAATCATTGGTTGCTCAATTCCTCGGCGAATCATTGCTGGTGAACATCATTGGTTTTGGATTGGGATTGTTGATCGTAAAATTGATTCAGCCATTGTTCAATGATATTATTGGCAAAGAACTTTCGCTTTCATCACTTTTGTACACTCGTGTATGGATAATAGGATTGGTATTGTTGCTTGTTGGTTCATTATTATCCGGTGCATATACAGCGTATAGTCTTTCAGGATTTAATCCTGTTGAAACATTGAAAGGAAAACTCATCAAAACAACAAAGGGAGCGGTATTACGAAAGTCGTTAGTGGTATTCCAGTTTGGTATTTCAATTGGCTTGTTACTGGTAACTGTATTTATTTACCAGCAGCTGAATTACATGCAGAATAATAATCTTGGTGTAAATACAGAGCAGTTGTTGGTGATCCGCGGCCCACAAGTAGGTAGGGACAGTACTTATAAAGACAGGCGTAATGCGTTCCTCAATATGATTGCTCAGCAAAGCTTCGTAAAGGATTATGCGTTGAGCGGTAGTGTGCCTGGTAATGGATTCAATTTTTCTACATCTGGGTTCAGCCAACCGGGGTCACGGAAAGGGGACGAATTTAAGTCGTTTTCTTTTGCATTAATTGATGATCGATATCTCAATACTTATCAGATAGGGTTAGCAGGTGGCCGCACGTTTACACAGGCAGAAACAATGGTTGACTGGAATGATAATGACAAAGTACTGATGAACGAAAAAGCCATTGAAGAACTTGGATTTAAGTCAATTGAGTCTGCATTGAATACAAAGGTGCAATGGGACGAACGGAAATTACAAGTAGTTGGCGTGGTAAAAAATTATCATCACACCGGATTGCAACGTGCCATTGAACCCATCATTTTCTATCCACAGAGTAACAGCGGTTATGTGACAGTAAGATTGACTTCGGATCGGCTCCGGGAAAATATTGCAAGTCTGGAGAAATTGTTTAAGTCCTATTTCGTCAACAATCCATTCGAATATTTCTTCGCTGATGATAATTTTAATAAACAGTATGTTACGGAGCAGCAGTATAGCAAGTTGTTTACAACGGCGTCCGTTTGGGCCATCATTATTGCATGTCTCGGTTTATTTGGGCTTGCAACCTACACCGTAGAATCAAGAACAAAAGAAATTGGTGTACGCAAAGTGTTAGGTGCAAGCGTACTCACCATTACACAATTATTATCAAAAGATTTTTTGCGGTTGGTACTTCTTGCATTTGTAATTGCCACGCCTGTTGCATGGTTTGCAATGCACAAGTGGTTAGAAGATTTTGCTTATCGTATTGATTTGTCGTGGTGGGTATTTGCATTAGCCGGTATTGCTGCAATTGGTATAGCCATCATTACCATCAGTTTCCAGGCAATCAAAGCGGCCGTTGCGAACCCGGTAAAAAGTTTGCGAACAGAATAAATTAATCAACACAATGTTTACTTACCTGAAAATTGCTTTTCGTAACCTGATTAAAAACAGACTTTACAGCGGTATTAACCTCGTTGGCTTAACCATTGGCATTATTTGTTGTTTGCTAATCAGCATTTATGTAAAGGATGAACTTACCTACGACCGCTTTAATAAAAAAGCAGATCGCATTGTGTTGCTCCAGCAATTTGAAAATAATTGGGCAAGTGGTGGAAAATTGGCTTCTGATATGCAGATTAATTTTTCACAGGTGGAAAAAACGGTAAGACTGAAAAATACTAATCCACTAATTAAATTTGAATCGAATGCATACTACGAACCTGATTTTTATATTGCTGATAGCACGGTGTTCGAGGTGTTTACCTTTACCCTGTTAAAAGGAAATGCCGTTACTGCATTGAAAGAAAAATATGGTGTAGTAATTTCTGAAACCATAGCTCAGAAATATTTTCCGGGTATTGATCCAATGGGCAAAGAGTTTACTTACGATAATAAACATAAGCTGCACGTAACCGGTGTAATGAAAGATCTGCCGGCAAACACACATCTTAAAATTGATTTCCTCGTTGGTTATGCTGTTGCGAATGAATTGGTAGGTTGGGATGTAAATAATAACTATTGGGGAGGTGGTGTGTGGACTTATTTGTTGTTAACACCGGGCAGCAACACCAGTTCAATAGAATCACAATTTCCCAATTATCTGAAGAAGTTAAATGATCCCAATGCTGCTTTTGTCTGGAAATTAAAATTGATACCTCTTCGTGATATTTATCTCAAAACTTCATTAATTGCCTCAAGCCCGGTTACGTATGTGTATGTTTTTTCGTTGATCGGTTTATTTATTCTTGCATTGGCTTGTTTTAATTACATCAATCTTGCAACGGCAAGAGCTTCTTCAAGATCAAGAGAAGTGGGAGTAAGAAAAGTATTAGGCTCATCATTACAACAGTTGCGCTGGCAATTTATTCTTGAAGCAGCCATTTTTGTTTTCCTTGCTTTACTTACTGCAATAGCAGTTATTCAACTTTGTTTACCCGCTTTTAATTCCTTGTTAGAAAAAAAATATTCACTTGTATCGATACTGAACGCAGAAAGTTTGATCTATCTGTGTGCTGGCTTTATTCTCCTAAGCCTCATTGCTGGTGCTTATCCTGCATTTGTTCTTTCGTCTTACAAGCCGGTAACTATTTTAAAAGGTGAGCTTGTTCATGGCAAAGGAAAATACTGGTTAAGAAAAACACTGGTAGTGATTCAATTTTCAGTTTCAATGTTGATGATCGCAGCCACTCTCATTACTTATCAACAGCTTAACTATGTGCGGAATAAAAACCTTGGTTACCAGCGTGCACAAATTCTTACACTCGATCTAAGAGATGCTCCTGCAAATACCAAGGAGGTTTTTAAAGACGAGGTTAAAAAAATAGCTTCTGTTGAAACGGCAACAAGAGCATACGGATTGCCGGGAAGTGGTTTGTTACAGGGACAGAAACTTGTTAGTGATTATGTGCCTGCTGATGCGAAGGATGCAAGTATTATGCGCCTAACCATTGATGAAGATTACCTGAATACCTTTGATATAAAACTTACTGAAGGGAGAATGCTGAATGCTGCATTGCCGGCCGATAAACAATCGTTCCTGATCAATGAGGCAGCAAAAAAATATTTTAAATGGAAAACGATTAATGGAAAAATGACCGGGTACTACACATTTCAGTATAAGCAAGATGGATCGTATGAAGAAATTCCCATGCGTGGAGAAGTTGTAGGAGTTGTTGCGGATTATAATCATACAGATCTTAAATCAGCAGTGATGCCAATCATTTTTTCACTAAACGAAGGTTGGGAAGGGCAAATGGCCATTAAGTTAAAAACAGGGAATGTTACCGGAGGCGTTGAACAGGTTCAAACATTGTGGAAACGTTTTTTTCCTGATAAACCATTTGAATATAATTTTCTCGATAACGTGTTTGATAAAACATACAAATCTGAAAATAAGACAGCCCGGTTATTTGGTCTTTTTGCCGGTCTTGCAATATTCATTTCCTGTCTTGGTTTATTGGGCTTGATAGCGCATGTGTCTAATATACGCAGAAAGGAAATTGGTGTACGTAAGGTGCTGGGAGCATCTGTATCCAGCATCATTCAACTATTGGCAAAAGAATTTATTGTTTTATTGATTGTGGCATGGGTCATTGCATTTCCTTTGGCTTGGTGGGCAATGAATAAGTGGCTCGAGAATTTTGCTTACCGAATTACCATTAATGCATGGGTTTTTATAGCAGCAGGAACAGCGGCCTTATTAATAGCATTGCTGAGTGTAAGTTTCCAGGCAATCAAAGCTGCGGTTGCGAACCCGGTAAAAAGTTTACGAACAGAATAGAAATTATAATCATGCTCAAATTTAACTTTAAGATCGCCTGGCGCAATATCAGTAAGAACAAAGTTTTTTCTTCCATTAATATTATTGGATTGGCCTTGAGTATGGCCTGCTGCCTCGCCATCAGCATGTATATTTGGGAACAAACACACTACGATGTATTTCATTCCGATCTGCAAAATATTTTCCGCATTACCAATAAGCAAAATCAGGCAGGTAAATTTTATCTGGCAGCTACCACACCCGGTCCTTTAGCACCCGCACTGCAAAAAGATTTACCTGAAATAAAAAACACCGTTCGGTTTGGTAACTGGAGCGGCCTGTTAAAAACAGGCAATAAAGTGTATGAAGAAAAACGTGTGCAGCTTACAGAGAATTCAATTTTCAGTGTATTTAACTTTCCATTGCTCATGGGAAATGCTAAAACTGCTTTGCTTGGCATAGATGAAATTGTAATTACAGAAAATACGGCCATAAAATACTTCGGTAAGGAATGGCGCAACAATTCTTCCCTGCTGGGGAAGGTGTTTACATTAAATGGTGATATGAATTTCAGGCTGGCAGGTGTTGCGGCGAATCTTCCTGAAAACTCAAGCATACAGTTTGATATTTTATTGCCAATGGCTTTTTTATTTAAAACAGATGAATGGTCTAATAACTGGGGTAGTAATAACTACCATACTTATTTGCAATTAAAACCAGGCACTAATGTAGCTGCGTTTGAAACAAAGCTTGCGAAGCAATTAAAAGTTTATAAGCCTGGTACCGACAACCAGCTTCAACTGCAACCGTTAAGCAAACAATACCTCTATTCAAAATTTGATTTCTTCACCGATTGGGGAAATCGGAGTGATATCAAATATGTAAAAATATTTTTGGGTGTGGGATTGTTACTGCTGCTTATCGCTTGTGTGAACTTTATAAATCTTTCAACTGCCCGTTCATTGAAACGTTCGATGGAAGTGGGTGTACGAAAGGTTACAGGTGCTTCACGCAGGCAATTAATCTTTCAATTTCTGAGTGAATCTGTTTTGATAGCTACAATAGCCGGAATCATTGCACTGATAATTTTAAAACTAACACAACCATTTCTGCAACAGTTAACAGGAGCAAATATTGAAATGAACCTCACCAGCGGTTTACTTTTCAGTTTCTTTTTGTTGTTCATTGTAATTATTGGACTAATTGCCGGTATTTATCCTGCATTCATTCTCTCGTCTTTCAAACCAATAAAAGTATTAAAGGGTAAGCCTGAAGTAAGATCAGGTGTTGGTTTCCGAAAAACATTGGTGGTGGTACAGTTTGGCGTTTCTATTACTATGATGATTTGCACCTTCTTTATGTACCGTCAGCTTAAATTTGTTCAAAGCAGAGACCTTGGGTTTAATACTGAGCAAATCATCCGTGTTAGACTGGGCAATGAATTAAAAGGGAAGGTTGCTTTATTAAAGCGTGACCTCGATAATGAAAGCACCATTGCTGCTACTGCCCCAGCTACAATGAGTTTGGCCAATGTTGATAATTCGGCAAACTTCGAGTGGGAAGGTATGCAGCAGGGCCAGGAATTCTTAATTACGCAGGCAAATGTGGACCCTGATTTTATCCCTGTATTGGGTATGGAATTACTGAAAGGCGAAAATTTCAGACCACAGAAAGAAAGCGATACCATCAATAATTTTATTGTAAACGAAACGGCTGTAAAGCTGATGGGCCTAACAGCCAGTAATGTAATTGGCAAGCGTATTAAATTTTACGGCGCAAACGGAACCATCATTGGTGTGGTAAAAGATTTTCATTTTAAACCACTGAGTGCAGGCATTGAGCCATTTGTTTTCCGTTACCAACCCTATGCAGGATATTTTAACTTGTTTGTAAAAACAGTACAGGGTAAAACATCCGAAGCCATTAATCAAATTCAGAAGTATTACAAAAAGTATGAGCCGGAAGCACCGCTTGAATTTGCATTTCTCAACGAATCTATTAATCAGTTGTACAACGATGATAAACGTACGGCCTCCATTATTCTGTTATTTGCCTGCTTAACCATTTTTGTCGGTTGTCTGGGCTTGTTTGGTTTAACAGTATTTGCGGCAGAACAACGAATTAAAGAAATCGGTATCCGCAAAGTATTAGGAGCAGGCGTTTTGTCCGTAACACAATTACTTTCAAAAGATTTTTTAAAACTCGTATTAGTTGCTGTGATAATTGCAGTACCTGCTGCATGGTATACAAGTAACCAATGGTTACAGAATTATGCATACCGTATTCAATTAGAGTGGTGGGTATTTGCAGCTGTTGGAGCCGTAGTGCTGATTATTGCCTTGTTTGTCATCAGTTTCCATTCAGTAAAAGCTGCCATTGCTAACCCTGTTAAAAGTTTACGTTCAGAATAAACCTTAGCATATGTTCAAGAATTATTTCAAGATCGCCTGGCGAAACTTAGTTCGAAACAAAGTGTTTTCGGTGATTAATATTGCTGGGTTGGCGGTAGGACTCGCAGGGTTCATGATTACGTTGTTGTACCTGAATTATGAGTTGAGCTATGATCGATGGGATAAATCGCTCGATCAGGTTTATCGTGTTTCGGTAAAGTTAGATGAGGAAATCCTGGAGCAAGCCCCGGCAGCACTTTCTTCATTCTTGCGACAGAATTATTCGGGTGCAGTCACTGCAACATCATTACAAGCCGCAGGCGACATCGAGATTTTGCTGAATGCGAACGATAAAGCCATTTATCAATCAGGTATGGTAATGGTTGATTCTTTGTTTTTAAAGGTATTTCCCTATAAAATGATCAAAGGAAACGCCAGCCTTGCATTGCATTCTCCCAATGCAGTTTTGCTAAGTGAAGAGGTAAGTCGAAAGCTTTTTGGGGATGACGATCCGGTTGGAAAGCCAATCAAAATGTATAACGCTGTTGAAGGCGTTATTACGGGAGTTTTTCAGGAACCGAAAGGGCCCTCACATCTCTCAGTAAAACTCATTGCACGGGATATCAATGAAAAAATGAACTTATCGTGGAATAATTATTCTTATCAGAATTATCTGAAAGTGCAGAAAGGAATTAAAGAGACTGAAATGGAAGATGCCGTAAATCTTCTTTTCTATAATGAACGCATTAAATCTACGCAACAAAATAAATCTTATCATCAATATAAAGCAGAAGGCCCTAAAACCGCTTTGTTTGTTGATGCGGTTTCAAACATTCATAATTTTCCGAAGCATGGTTCAAGCAATATAAGGACAATCTCCATTTTAATGATTCTTGCCATCTTGCTGCTGGTTGCAGGGGCAGTTAATTTTAGTAATCTTTCCGTGGCACAATCTGTAACTCGTGCCAAAGAAGTGGGTGTGCGGAAGGTATTAGGTACCGATAAGACGAAACTTGTTATTCAGTTTATGTCTGAAGCATTTGTTTATTGTTTACTGAGCATGTTGCTTGCTCTTGCCGTTGTTATGCTGCTGCTGCCTTATTTCAACAAATCCTTTGGCCTGGAATTAAGCTTGTGGGATCACGACCACAAAGGATCGCTTATTCTTCAAATGGCAACCTGCTTAGTGGCAGTTACAATTCTTTCAGGCATCTATCCGTCGTTCTTCCTGGCAAGGTTTAATATTTTACGTGTGCTGAAATCAGACTATTCAGTTGGAGGAGGAGGCAACCTGTTCCGAAATGCATTGATGTTGTTACAGTTTGTTGTGTCCGCATTTTTTATCATGGCATCTGTAACAATGAATCGTCAGATGAATTTCATCCGGTCCGTAGACAAAGGATTCTCTGGTGAACAAGTGATGCGGATAGAAGCCCGACAAAAATCGAGGGAAGACGGGTTTGATCTTATTCGAACAAGATTACTTGCAATTCCCGGAGTTATGTCTGTAGCAAAAACAACAACCGTACCGGGCGACAGGGGGCTGTTGATGGATACGTCCACTTATCGTTTTCGCCACAATGGTACAGCACTCCGAATGGCTTCGGAAAAAGTAAGCACTGATTATTTTAAAACGATGAGCATCGGCCTGAAGCAGGGAAGATTGTTTAACGAGTCGTATGGTGATCAGAATACCCGTAGTGCAATAATCAATGCAACAGCGGCCCACACACTGGGTGATGAAAACCCAGTTGGTGAAACACCTTTATTTCGCTGGATGCGATACGGTGCCGATTACAGTAGTGGGCGTAGTCGAACGATGTGAATGTATTGGGTTTTGAAATGAACGTGCAACCAGTTGTCTACACGATTGCCAATAAGGCTTGTATGTATCAGTCTGGCGGTGCCTTGCTTGTTAAACTCAACGGTAAAGATATGCGGGAGCAGATTGCAGGTATTGAAAAGGAGTGGAAGTCGATTGAACCGGGTGCACCTATTCGTTATTCTTTTGTGGATGACAATTTTCAAAATCATTTTAGTTCTTACACTCGTTTACAACAGGTGATTAATTTTTTCACACTTGTTGCTGTACTTATTTCTGTAATGGGGCTGCTGGCTCTCACCGCCTATATTGTCCGTCGCAGGCAAAAGGAAATTAGTATCCGGAAGGTGCTCGGTGCTGGTTCAATACAACTGGTCACATTATTAATAAAGGAATTCTTTGTGGTGGTTTTGGTGGCTGTTGTTGTTACAGTGCCAATAGCTATTTGGGCAATGAACGAATGGTTGCAATCATTTTCGTATCGGATCCAGTTAAACTGGTGGGTATTTGGAGTGGCCGCATTTTTTCTGCTGCTGGTCACATTGTTCACGGTTAGTATGCAAACATTGAAAGCTGTTTTGATGACACCGGTAAAAAATTTACGTTCTGAATAAACCTTAACATATGTTCAAGAATTATTTCAAAATCGCCTGGCGAAACTTAGTTCGTAATAAAGTATTCTCTGCCATTAATATAACTGGTCTTGCATTTGGACTTACCTGTTGCTTGTTGTTGGTGTTGTATCTGAATCATGAGTTGAGCTATGACAGGTTTCATACAAAGGCCGTCAGGATTGTGCGGGTGATCATGGATTATAAAATAGGTGACGGTGGCGGTAAAGGAAATTTCACCAGCACGAAAGTATTTCCGGAGTTCAAACGCAGGTTTCCTGAAGTAGAAAATGGCGTACGTATGAGTGGTGGTGAACGGTTGGTGAAATACAACGAAAAAAACATACAGGAGAAGAATTTTCTTTTTGTGGATTCTACTTTTTTCAACGTATTTGATTTTAAGTTACTCATCGGAACAAAGGATGATGTGTTGAAAGCACCGAAAACGGTTGTGCTGGCTGCCTCAACAGCAAAGAAATACTTTGCTGAGGAAAATCCGGTTGGGAAAGCGATACTGATCGGCAGTTCAGAAGACCCTTACATTGTTACCGGAATTGTTGAAGACTGCCCGGCCAATTCGCAGATACAATACAGCATGATTGCATCTATTTCTTCGTTTGGCCCATTACAGGAAGAAACATACAGCAATGCCAATTATACAACGTACCTGCTGATGAACAGTGCATCTTCATTGCAGCCCTTGCAACAAAAGATCAATGCATTGATGAAGTCTGAAAATGCAAAAAGTGAGTTTAAATTGAATTTTGAGCTGGAGGAGTTTTTGAAAATTCATTTGCATTCGCCATATGATGCGTTTACTCCCAACAGCAATATTGTATACATCTACATGATCATTGCTGTGGCGCTGCTTATTTTAACGATCGCCTGTTTTACATACATAAACCTTAGTACGGCACGTAGTTCGGAACGGGCGAAAGAAGTAGGTATTCGAAAAGTATCAGGAGCTTATCGTTTGCAGTTGTTTTGGCAATTCATCAGTGAGTCATTTGTGTTGGCAGGTATTGCGGTATTGCTGAGCTTTGTTTTAATGATAGCAGCCTTGCCTTCCTTTAATGGACTGGCCGGTACACAGCTAAGTTATGCTGCTTTTGGTAAGCCGGTTGTGTGGGTCATTGCATTTCTGTTTGTTATTGTGATTGCTTTGCTGGCGGGTAGTTACCCGGCATTGATGCTCTCTGGCTTTCAGCCATCAAAAGTATTAAAAGGTGCATTCAAGAATACATCATCAGGTACTTCACTCCGGAAGGGATTGATTGTTTTTCAATTTGTAATTTCTGTATTTCTCATCATCTCTACATTTATTATAAAAGATCAATTGCAGTTGATCCAGCAAAAGAAATTGGGGTACGAACGGGAGAATGTACTGATTCTTACGATGGATGGAAAACTCAACAGCAAAAAGGAGTTAATCAAAACAGAGTTATTAATGATTCCTTCTGTAAAAATAGTTTCCACTGCCTATGAATCGCCGGTTAGCATCAATGGCGGGTATAATATGAGTGGTGCAGATCCATCAAAAGAAATGGGTGTGGCAGCCAATCCTGTTGATGAACATTACATTGCTGCAACTGGATTACAATTGATTGCAGGAACTAACTTAACACGGCAGGATATACTCGATGCCTCCAACGAAGACTATACAAAAAACTATTTTCATTTTGTATTAAATGAGTCCGCAGCGCAGGCATTAGGCTGGACGGCACAGGAAGCCATCGGTAAAAAAATGTTTTTGGATGAAAGCAGACCGGGTGAGGTAAGAGGGGTGGTTAAAGATTTTCATTTTGCTTCTCTGCATACGGAAATAAAACCACTGGTATTATTTCCTGCTGCATGGGCAAATATTATTCTTGTAAAGACGGATGGTAGTAACATCGCAGCCACTATTGCTGCAATTGAAAAAAAATGGAAGAGCCTTGCACCACATCGCCCGTTTGCATACCGTTTTATGGATGAAGATTATCAACGTATGTATGATGCAGAAATGCGAACCGGGAAAGTGTTTAATTTATTCTCGTTGTTGGCAGTTGTTCTTGCTTGTTTAGGATTGTTTGGCTTGTCGGCTTATTCTGCACGGCAACGGATAAAAGAAATAGGTGTACGCAAAGTGCTGGGTGCATCGGTGCGCAGATCAGTGTATTGCTTTCATCCGGGTTTATCAGCCTGGTTGCGATGGCATTTGTTATTGCATCACCTATTGCATGGTTTGTAATGAACAAGTGGTTACAACAGTTCTCCTACAGAGTGGATATAAAGTGGTGGATATTTTTATCAGCAGGATTAGTAAGCGTGTTGATTGCATTGATCACTGTAAGTTTTCAGTTTATTAAGGCTGCAGGAGCGAATCCTGTAAAATCATTAAGAACAGAGTAAGTATGATCAGGAATTTTTTAAAAGTAGCATGGCGCAATTTGCTGGAAGAATAAATTATTCTCCTTTATTAATATCGTGGGGCTTGGGCTTGCCATTCCGTTTGCATTACTGAGTTTAATGCAGGTGCAGAGTGCATATGAGTTTGATAATTTTCATCCGTTTCCCGAACGTACATTCAGGATTATTACAGATGTAACAGATAATGTTGGCACAAAAACAAAATATGCATTGTCGCCGGTTGCAGCAGCAGAACAATTAAAGCAGGGCTATCCATATATTGAACAATCAACTTTTGTAGTGCGTGATTTTGGTTGGCAGTTAAACAACCGTCTTGAAGACGATCGATGTAAACAGCATTTATGTGGAACCTGCTTTCTTCGACATATTTGGATTTCAATTGGAGAAAGGCACACGACCTGTTGAGCCAAACACATTGGTGTTGACCAAAGAAAAAGCTGAAGTGTTTTTTGGAACTGTTGATCCTGTTGGTAAAGCACTAAGTCATCCAGACTATGGTGAGTTTACTGTAACAGGTGTATTGAAACCTTATAAACGTAATACGCATTTGCGTAGTGATGTGATGGTTTCAATGGCGACATATAAACGAGTATCGAAAGATACTGCACTTACATCGTTGAGTGGTTTCACTTATGTATTGCTTGAAACCGGGCGTAAACGGATAAAAATCTTGATGCTGCATTAACAGCCATCGCTTCTAAATTAAATAAACAGGCTGCATCACTTTCACTGAAAGAAAAATTTCAATTCCGAAAGCAATACATCACCAAGCTTGCTCCCGATTTTGATGATCTTCGGGGTAATTCTTATGTAGAATCATTGCTTGATCTGGCAGTGAACTTTGGTTTTGCATTAGCACTGCTTGTTGTTGGCCGGGTTTAACTATGTGAATCTTACATTGGCCCGTTCGCTTAGTCGTTCGAAAGAAGTAGGTGTGCGAAAAGTAGCAGGTGCATTACGTTATCAATTGGTGTGGCAGTTTATCTGCGAAGCAATTCTTGTTGCATTACTTGCACTGGTGGTAGGTTTTATTATGCTGAAACTTATGGAGCAGTTTAGTTATGTAAACTGGTTTACCTGGGAGGTAGATAATAAAATTGTTATTTGGGGAGTGTTTATTGTGTTTGCCGTTTTTATTGGAATGCTTGCAGGTTTTATTCCTGCAAGAATTCTTTCACGTTTTCAACCGGCGAAAGTATTGAAGGGAACGATCAGCCCATCTTCGTTTGGTAAGATGGGCTTACGGAATAGCCTGGTGGTTATTCAATTTGTAGCAACATCTCTATTTATTTTTCTTACGGCTACGTTGTACAGCCAGTTTAAATACATGGCAACGGATAATGAAAATTTTAACCGTGAGCAGATTTATAATATGTCGTTCAGTGGCGATCACCGCTTATTGAAAAATGACATTGCTGCTAACAGATCAGTAGAACGAATAGGATTGGTATCTACTCCGTTTGGTGGCAGCTCGGCGCAATGTGCCATCAAAAAAAATAACCAGGAGCAAAATACAGAAGCAAGTTATTATGCTGCTGATGCTGATTTTGTTACAAACATGAACCTACAGATCATTGCCGGTAAAAACCTTCCTGTATCTATCAGTGATTCCATTTCTGATTTTATATTGGTAAATCAACAGGCATTGACATGGCTTGGCTTAGGTACTCCGCAGGAAGCAATCGGCAAGATCATTCATTTAAATAATAGCAGGCAAGTCACTATTCAAGGTGTAGTAAAAGACTTCTGCTATTATGTGTACCAATTTCAAACAAAGCCCTTGGTATTACAATACAACCCCTCGCAGTTTCATGTGTTGAGTATCAAAACCAAAACAGCTGTTGAAGATGGAGTATTTAAAAGTGAGATCAACAGCATCTGGAAAAAATATCATCCGCATGAAGAGTTGGCCTTTTCCAACTACCAAAAAGATCTGTATGATCGTTATTTCCCGGGAAGGGATATGCGATTTATGGGAATGTTTTGCGTGGTAGTGTTAGTGATTGCTGTAATGGGCTTATTAGGTATTGTTACTTATCATACGGAACGGCGTGTAAAGGAGATCGGGATACGCAAAGTAATGGGTGCATCCGTACCTGCGATCATAAAAGAATTATCAAGGAGTTTCATTAAACTTATTGTCATATCAGCAAGTATTGCATTGCCCGTTAGTTACATGGCAGGTTATGTGTTCATCAACCTGTTTACGTATAATGATGGAATCAATATCCTGTTGTTGTGTTTGCTCTTCTGTATCATATTCACTATAGCATTGTTCACCATTATGTATAAGTCGATGCAGGCAGCAGCAGCTAATCCGGTTAAAAATTTAAGAACAGAATAAACCAAGAAGAAAATATGTTAGTACAACTTAAAAATTTATTTAAATGGGTTACCGTTGGCGGTAACCGCACGTTTCTGCTGAAGGATATTAACCTTGAAGTGGAGGAAGGAGAATTTATTTCCATCATGGGTCCATCAGGTTCAGGTAAATCAACATTGTTGAATGTAATTGGTATGCTTGATGGTTTTGATGAAGGTGAGTATAATTTTCTGCACGAAAGTGTACATAAGTTAAAAGAGAAGCAACGGGCACAATTGTATAAGCAGTATATCGGTTTTGTTTTTCAACAGTATCATTTAATTGATGAGCTGACCGTATATGAAAATATTGAAACGCCCTTGCTGTACCAGGATGTAAAAGGAAGTGAACGAAAAGCAATGGTGGCCGATATGCTCGATCGGTTCAATATTGTGGGTAAGAAAGATCTGTACCCAACACAATTGAGTGGTGGACAGCAACAACTTGGTTGGTGTTGCACGTGCATTAATTGCAAAGCCAAAATTGATTCTTGCAGATGAGCCAACTGGTAATCTTAATTCCAAACAAGGAGAAGAGATCATGGAATTATTTAAAGAGTTGAATAAAGAGGGTGTAACGATCATACAGGTTACACATAGCGAAAAGAATGCAGCTTATGCCGGTCGTACCATTCATTTACTCGATGGGCGTATTGAACAACAGGTCAAAAATTAATAAGAAAGTTATGCGGATATTTAGTTTCGTTCTGTGCTTTATTAGTTGTGGATTTATTGCAACAGCACAGCAGTATAGTTTAAAGCAATGTATTGATACGGCGTTGAACAATAATATTCTTGTTCAGCAAACGGAGTTGCAGATGCAATCGGCTGAAGTTGATAGGAACCAGGCAAAGATGAATTTGCTGCCCAATGTAAACAGTCGTTGGAATTATGGTAACAACTTTGGACGTAATGTTGATCCTATTACCAATACGTATACCAATAATCAATTATCGTCTTCCAATGCAGGTTTAGATGCAGGTGTGATCTTATTTAACGGTATGCGTTTGCAGAATTTAATTCAGCAAACAAATTTTTCATACAAAGCAGCAGAGCTGGATTACAAACAGGCAAAGGACAATCTTGTATTGAATGTAATACTTGCTTATATGCAGGTACTGGTTAGCGAAGATGTGTTGAGTGTATCCCGTGCACAATTGCTGGTAACTCAAAAGCAGATTGAACGGATGGACATCATGGTGAAAGAAGGATCAGCCGGGAATTTTCAGTTGACGGATATGAAAGGGCAAATGGCAAATGAGCAGATCAATATTGTGAATCTGGAAAATAGTTTGCAGCAGGCGAAGCTTACGCTATGTCAGTTGATGAATATTCCTTATTCAGCTTCTGTGCAATTAGAAAGGGACATTCAGCTAAATGAAAACTTTTATGCCCAAAGCTCACCGGAGGTAATTGCTGCGGCTATGGAATACATGTCGCTGGTTAAAGCAAATGAGTTTCGGGTTAAGAGTGCGGAGAAAACTATACAGATCGCAAAAAGCGGTTATTATCCAACCATCAGTCTGGGTGCAAGCGCAGGCAGCAGCTATTCCAATTTATTTACACGGTTAGTTCCAACAACTATTTCGGAGATCACAACAGGCGATTATATTAAAAGCGGTGCTACCCGAACACCTGTTTACAAAGAGATCCAGAATTTCTCAACAAATAGCGTAGGTTATTTCAAACAAATGGAAAACAACCTCGGTTTTTTTGCCGGTGTTAATATGCAGATTCCTATTTTCAACAATCTTCAAATTAAAAACAGGGTGAGGCAGGCCAAGCTTCAATTAAAGAATACACAACTCAATGCAGAGAATACAAACTACCAGCTAAAACAAAATATCGAACAGGCATGGCTTAATATGCAGGCTTCGTTTAATCGCTATTCCATGTTAAAAGAACAGTTGATAAATTTTGAAGAGTCGTTTCGTGCTGCTGAAGTACGTTTTGAAAGTGGTGTGATCAATGCTGCAGAATTTCTGATCGCCAAAAATAATCTCGACCGTACGAAGATCAATCTTGTACAAACACAATATGAGTATAGCTTCAGAACAAGGTTGCTCAATTTTTACCAGGGGAAGCAATAATGATGGGATCATTTTAATATATTGTCAAGATCAACATCATCTTCTTCGTCTTTTGCTTTGTTGTAATTATTCTTTGCTTGCTGTTCAAACTCTTTTTCATCCTTCATATTTCTGCGGATGAGAAAAACCACCAAGGCTGTGAGAATAATTCCGGTTGAAATGAGAGCGGGCCAGTTCATATCCTGAATTTCATATAAGATACCACAAATTGCAAATGCCTCAAACATCTGGTATGAACAAATCGTTATTTTTATCCACGTTAGTGTTATAGCAGATCGTTCAGGTTGGGAATAATGTTCAACACCTTATGAAAATTTTTCTTGTAGTGTTTGTTATCCAGCTTGTAATAAAAGGCGCCTTTTTTTGAATTCAGTTTGTCTTTATCTTTTTGTTTTACCAATAATCCGGTCGACATCACCTTTCGGCTAAAGTTCCCTTTATCAAATTTATGATCGTATACTTCTTCAAACATATTCTGTAATACTGGCAACGTAAATTTTTCAGGAAGCAATTCAAATAGAATTGGGTGGGCGGCTGCTTTGTACTTTAAACGCTCTTTGGCCATTGCAACCATAGCGGGGTGATCGAAAATCAACTCGGGAATTTCATGCAGCAAAAACCATTCAGCATGGTATTCTTCACTGATCTGTCGTTCATATTTATGAATATCGATCAAGGCAAAATAGGCAATTGAAATCGTACGTTCAATTGGATCACGGTCTGGTGCTGAGAATACATGAAGCTGTTCCAGATAAACACCATCCAGCCCGGTAAGTTGTTTCAATACACGGGTGGCCGCCTCATCGGCACTTTCGACAGGTTGCACGAATCCCCCCATCAAACTCCAGTGATTTTTTTTTGGCTCTAACCATCTCTTTACCAATAGGATCTTCAGGTGTTGACCATCAAAACCGAAAATGATACAGTCGACAGCATTGAGAAATCGTGTTTGTCTTTGATACTTTGTCATATACAAGCGAGAAGAAATTAAAGATATAGAATCGGTTGGCCTGCAGCCAAAAAAGCCGAAATACTTCGTTTTTGTAAAATTAAATGTAAAGTTGACAATTATTTGAAAAAACCTTTATATTCGGCACTGAATTGCTTCATCTAAAACTTATTACTATGCGTATTGCTGCCATCAAGTCCGTCTTTTTTCTCCTTTCATTCATCTGTTTCAATGTTGCCATGGTTGCACAAAACCGTGTTGTGGTGAATGCAGATCTGGGGAAAGTAAAAATCGATAAACATATTTATGGCCATTTTGCCGAGCACCTTGGAGCCTGTATCTATGGTGGCTTTTATGTAGGTGATACAAACAAGATTATTCCTAATACAAATGGCGTACGAAACGACATTATTAATGCTTTGAAGAAATTGAAAGTGCCGAATCTTCGTTGGCCCGGTGGTTGCTTTGCTGATACCTATCATTGGAAAGATGGTGTTGGTCCTAAAGCAAATCGTCCGGCGATTGTAAACCGTTGGTGGGGTGGTGTTACAGAAGATAACAGCTTTGGTACACACGATTTTCTCAACATGTGTGAGTTGATTGGCGCAGAGCCCTATCTCGCAGGAAATGTGGGAAGCGGAACTGTGCAGGAACTTTCAGATTGGTTGCAATATGTAAATGGTAAAGCGAATACAAGTCCTATGACCACATGGCGTGTAAAGAATGGCCGTGAAAAAGCATGGAATGTAAATATCTGGGGCGTTGGAAATGAAGCATGGGGTTGTGGTGGAAATATGAAACCGGAGTACTATGCAAATATTTACCGACAATATGCTACCTATATGGCTGATTTTGAAAACGACGCTAACAAATTCAGGGTAGCTTCGGGCGCAAACGGAAATGACTATAACTGGACAGAAGTATTGATGCGTGATATTCCACACAATATGATGGAAGGAGTTGCACTGCATCATTATGCAGTGATCAACTGGAATAAAAAAGGTCCATCAACGGATTATAACGAAGAACTGTATTTTGCTTCGATGAAATCGGCGTTGCGCATGGAGGAATATGTTACCCGCCACAGTACGATCATGGATAAATATGATCCGAATAAACGTGTAGCGTTGGTTGTTGATGAGTGGGGCGGATGGTATGACGTTGAACCTGGTACCAATCCGGGATTTTTATTCCAGCAAAATACAATCCGGGATGCAATGATTGCTGGTGTTACACTCAACATCTTCAATAACCATGCAGACAGAGTACGTATGGCAAACCTTGCACAAACAGTGAATGTATTGCAGGCAGTAATTCTTACCAACCAGGAGAAAATGTTGCTTACACCCACTTACCATGTAATGGAAATGTATAATGTGCATCAGGATGCCACCATGCTTCCTGTGCAATTAAAAACAAACGATTATGTTTTTGGGAATGAAAAACTGCCCGCAGTTTCTGTATCCGCTTCAAAAAATAATAGTGGCACAACCCATGTATCACTTGTAAATATTGATGCAGCCAAATCACAAACCATAACGATCGATGTGCGTGGATTAGATGTCAAAACAGTTGCAGGAAGAATTCTTACTTCAAAAAAATTACAAGATTATAATTCATTTGAACAGCCAACAAAAATTCAACCGGTTGTATTTAACGGAGCAAAACTTTCCAACAATTCACTCACAGTGGAATTGCCTCCATATTCGGTAGTGGTACTAACATTAAAATAAAACTGTTCATGAACTATCAGAAAAGTTTTGTGCTTTGCCTTTTGCTGTTGTTTTCTTTAAGCATGCATGCGCAGCAAAAAAAGACATTCGTCATTAAAGCAAATCAACCAGCAGCGGAGATACAACCTACCATGTGGGGTGTATTTTTTGAAGACATCAACTTTGGAGCAGATGGTGGTATTTATGCTGAACTCATCAAGAACCGTTCCTTCGAATTCTTCAAACCACTCATGGGTTGGAAAGTAGATCAGAAGCCTTTTATTGAAGGCGCTGTTACGGTACAGAACAGACAGGGAGCCAATCTTCCCAATCCACGTTTTCTGCGTGTGCAATTAAACAATGCAGCAAAAGGGAACCTGAGCATGACGAATGAAGGTTTCCGCGGCATGGGGATTAAAAAAGATCTGCGTTATGATTTCTCGGTGATGTATCGCAGTGCAGGTAATGTTAAACTGCATGTTGAATTATTGAATACAAAGAATCAAATTATTGGCAATACCGTTGTTGATGCAACAGCAACAGGAGATGCATGGAAGAAATTAGCAAAGAGTTTTCAATCGACTGATACAGCACAAAAAGGCCAATTTAAAATTTGGTTTGAAGGAACAGGAAGCATTGATCTTGATATGATCTCTTTGTTTCCTGAAGATACCTGGAAGAAACGTCCCGGTGGTATGCGTGCCGATATGATCCAGTTGCTGGCAGATATGAAGCCTGGCTTTATCCGTTTTCCCGGCGGTTGTATTGTGGAAGGCTTTGATCTGTCGAATCGTTATCAATGGAAAAAAACGATTGGGCCAATTGAAGAACGTCAGCTTATTATGAACCGTTGGAATATTGAATTCCCGCATCGTTCTGCTCCCGATTATTTCCAAACATTTGGTTTAGGTTTCTTCGAATATTTTCAATTAGCTGAAGATATAGGTGCAGAAGCATTACCTATTCTCAACTGTGGCATGGCTTGTCAATTCAATTCGGCTGAGCTTGTTCCTTTAGATCAACTTGATCCCTATGTACAGGATGCATTGGACTTAATTGAATTTGCCAATGGCGATGTAACAACAACATGGGGTAAGAAACGTGCAGAGATGGGGCATGCAGCTCCGTTCAAGTTAAAGTTCCTTGGAATTGGAAATGAAAACTGGGGCCCGCAGTACATTGAACGATTAAAGATCTTTCAAAAAGCCATTAAAGAAAAATATCCAAACATTCAACTTATCACAAGTTCGGGTACTGGTCCTGATGGTGATCGTTTCGAATTATTGAATACTGAATTACGGAAAATGAATGCTGATCTCATTGATGAGCATTATTACCGTAGTCCGGAATGGTTCTTCAGCAACGTTAGACGGTACGATAACTATCCAAGAACAGGTTCAAAAGTATTTGCAGGTGAATATGCATCGCATGTTGATAAAACAAATGGCGCACAACGCAACAACTGGTTGGCCGCTATCAGCGAAGCAGCATTCATGACAGGGTTGGAACGAAATGCAGATGTGGTAACGATGGCATCGTATGCGCCATTGTTTTCACATATTGATGGATGGCAATGGGCACCGGATATGATTTGGGTTGATAATCTCCGTTCATACGGATCACCTACTTACTATGTACAAAAACTGTTCTCCTTAAATAAAGGTTCAAAAGTTGTTCCGCTTACACTCAACAATGATGTTGTTGCAGGACAGGATAGTTTGTATGCATCATCAGTCATTGATGCTGCAACAAATGAACTGGTGATCAAAATTGTAAATGCATCAAACAAAGAACAGGCGACTGTATTATCTGTGGAAGGTGTGAAGAAGTTGGCAGCTCAGGGGAATTTAACGGAATTGCAGGGCAGTAATTTAACAGTAGTGAATTCATTCGATCAACCCATGCAGGTAGCACCTAAAGAGTCGATCATTACAATCAAAGCTAAAAAGTTCGATTATACAGCAGCTCCTTATTCCTTAACGGTATTCCGGATAAAGATGTTGAAATAATGAACGGTTTGTCTATTATAAAAAAACTTAAATCAATAACATCATGCGTTTTAAACATGTAGTTTTAATGTGTACAACAGCCGTAGCAGTGCTTGCTGCCTGCGAGAACGGCAGTAAACAAAACGACCAACCAATGAACCAAAAAATTACAAAGGAAAGCTGGGGTGAAGCCGATGGCAAGCCCGTTGATTTGTACACATTGACCAATGCAAATGGTGTGCAGATCAAGATCACAACGTATGGCGGAACAGTTACATCATGGGTTACACCTGATAAAGCCGGTAACAAGAGTAATGTGGTATTGGGTTTTGATAGCTTGAGCGGCTATCTTGCTAAGCCTCCTTACTTCGGCGCCATCATTGGCCGTTATGGTAACCGTATTGGTAAGGGAACATTTAAGATCGATACAGCAACATATCAACTGGCAACCAACAATGGCGAAAATCATTTGCATGGTGGTAACAAAGGATACGATAAAGTGGTATGGGATGCAAAACCTGCTGACAGTACCGCTTCATTAACGCTTACTTATTTAAGTAAAGATGGTGAAGAAGGTTATCCCGGTAATCTTAATATCACTGTTGTGTATACACTCACTGATGAGAATGAATTATTGATCGATTATACTGCAGAAACAGACAAAGCAACAATTGTAAATTTAACCAACCACAGTTATTTCAACTTAACCGGTGATGTAAACAATACTATTCTTGATCATCAATTGCAGATCAATGCAGACAAGTACACACCCGTTGATGCAGGTTTAATTCCAACAGGTGAATTGAAAGATGTAACCGGAACGCCATTTGATTTTTTACAACCACACAAAATAGGTGAACGTATTGCAGCGGTTGATGGTGGTTACGATCACAACTTTGTATTAACACGTAAAGGAAGCGATCTTGAATTGGTTGCAACCTTGAGTGATTCAGTAAGTGGCCGCAAGCTGGAAGTATTCACCACTGAACCGGGTTTACAATTCTATTCAGGTAACTTTTTAGATGGAACGATCAAGACAAGTGATGGCAAATCAATCAACCTCCGCACAGGACTTTGTTTGGAAACGCAACACTTTCCTGATTCACCCAACAAACCAGCATTTCCATCTACCTTATTAAAGCCGGGTGAAAAGTATCATACCGTAACCAAGTACAAGATTTCCGTTAATTGATTTTTATAAAGTGAATTTATGAGTAGTGAAGCGTCTTATGTAATTGGTGTCGACTACGGATCAGATTCCGTGCGAACCATTATTGTGAACACAGCAAACGGTGAAGAACTTACTTCATCGGTGTTTTATTATCCCCGTTGGAAAAAGCAGTTGTACTGCAATATGAATGAGAATCAGTTTCGTCAACATCCATTGGATTATGTAGAAGGTCTGGAAGCAACCATTAAAGAATGTGTAGCAAAGGTTGGTCCAGCTGTTGCAGCAAAGGTGAAAGCCTTGTCTGTTGATACAACAGGATCAACACCTGTTGCTGTTGATAAAACAGGAACACCACTTGCATTAACACCCGGCTTTGAAGAAAATCCCAACGCCATGTTTGTGTTGTGGAAAGATCATACAGGTGTGGGTGAAGCAGCAGAGATCAATGCACATGCAGAAAAATTTGATACCAACTATTTACAATTTGTTGGTGGTATTTATTCAAGCGAATGGTTCTGGGCAAAACTCCTCCGTGTACTACGTGCCGATGAAAAAGTAAGAACTGCTATCTATTCATTTGTTGAACATTGCGATTGGATTCCATTTTTATTAGTTGGTGGAAACGATGTTCATCAAATGAAACGTGGCGTATGTTCTGCAGGTCATAAAATATTATGGGCAAAAGAGTGGGGTGGACTACCTCCCAATGAATTCTTTGCAACATTAGATCCATTGCTCGATGGTTTTACTGATCGTTTATTCAAAGACACATATCCGGCAGATCAATCAGTGGGCACTATCACCAAACAATGGGCAACACGTTTAGGTTTACCTGAAACAACTTTGATTGGTGTTGGTGCTTATGATGCACATATGGGTGCAGTTGGCGGACAGATCGAACCGTATTACTTGAGTAAAGTAATGGGTACATCCACTTGTGATATGATGGTGGCGCCGGCGAAAGATGTGGAAGGAAAACTCATCAAAGGTATTTGCGGGCAGGTACCCGGCTCCGTTATTCCCGGTATGATTGGTTTAGAAGCGGGTCAATCTGCATTTGGTGATGCATACGCATGGTACAAACGTTTACTCACCTGGCCATTGCAACAGATATTGTCAAAATCAACTTTGGTTGATGATGCCACAAAAGCAAAACTCATCAGCGAAACAGAAGATGCAATTATTCCTCAACTAAGCAAACTGGCGGAGCAATTAGAAATAGATGAACACAATGAATTGGCGGTAGATTGGTTTAACGGAAGAAGAACGCCGGATGCCAATCAATTACTCACTGCTTCTATAACCGGTCTTGACTTGGGAAGTGATGCAGTGAGAATGTTCAGAGCAGTTGTTGAATCTACTTGCTTTGGTGCAAAAGCAATTGTAGAGCGTTTTGTTGAGCAAGGTATTCCGGTGAAAGGTTTGATTGGTCTTGGTGGTGTTGCAAAAAAATCTCCCTTCATCATGCAGATGATGGCCGATGTAATGAACATGCCAATCAAAATTCACAAGTCTGAACAAACCTGTGCATTAGGTGCAGCGATGTTTGCTGCAACTGTTGGTGGTGTTTATAATAAAGTGGAAGATGCTATGAAGGCAATGGGACAGGGGTTTGATGCAGAGTATCACCCCAATCCTGATCGTGTAGCAGTTTACCAGCACCGTTATGAGAAGTATAAAGAAGTTGGTGCGTTCATGGAAGAACAAACCAAATAAGAAGGAAGAGCAGAATCAGTAACAGCATAATTTATGGGAAAGTATAGTCACATACAGGAAGAAGCATATGAGTAGAATCCCAAACCCCAAACCCCAAACCCCGAACCCCAAACCCCTTGGTTAGATTAGGCTAGTTGGACTTGATGCAGGTGTCAGGAGTCTACTAAAGTGGGTATCAGGTGTTTCTGGGTAGAGGAGGGTTACAAAATTGGATGGTTGACTGTGAGCGAGTAAATGTCTGTATTCCTTCGGAAATTACTTAGAAGCTCAAGGCCAACTTTTGCAGATAGAACAGCCCACCAGTGTAAATCTCTTCGTTAGGGCCTCAGCACAATGTGACTGCGCACAAGTTGGTTGATTCGTTGGAAGTAATCTTAGTGAGTAGGAACAGTCTTTCCTTAGAACAGAGTACGTGAATCTCACCCGATGCCAAAATGGCGCAACATCGACTCGACTGACAAAGATGGATTGGCTGTCGGTTTCGACTTACAAGCGATGGTTATCATTGAGACAACTGGAGGTACCGTAGATTATTATGTCGCCTGAGAGGCACTTCGAGAGAAGTCCCACCTGTTAGTCTGATTCCGTAGTCGAGAAGGTAGTAAAACACAGCTGGTCTGATCCTTCGAGTTGACATATCCTGCTGCGACAAACCCGTCATTAAACCTACTCAGTGCACTCCACATTGAGACCCCGTTGATATTTCCCAAAGAGCACTTTTGGTCGACTATCGGTTGCCATTCTTTGGTCACTCGAACCACTTCTCCATCAGACTTCAAGAGCACCATGGACCCGATATCATAAGACTCGAGTAAGAAGTCCTCGACAGAGCTTATCAACCCAACCTCTTCGAAGTAGTCACCCTTTTCGTTCACCCAAATGCATCCCACTCTCGGCTTGATCTCGGGATACTTTGCTTCTGGTTTTGCTCTCACATCGTCCTCTGTGTAGCAAAGGAAGTACATTTTGTTTCCCAACACTCTCACTGACCGTCCTGTGCAGTTCCAAGTGTTTGAGAAGATCCTCCCATAGTGCTTGCAGTTGGACGCCCTGAAGAAGATGTTTAGGCGTAACTTGCTGTCCAAGGAGTAGATCACCGGTGGTGCGTCCACCCTGAATACAGCCACTTCTCCTGGAAGACCTGACAGTTTCTGATCCCGATCGAAGCTTTTCCACTGTCAGTCGGCTCCACAAGTCGCCGGACCTCAGCATCAGACTCGTTCACAAGTGCGATGCTATTACTCGAGCAAACAAGGAGGGTCGGGGGATCGAGCAGCGGTCTCTGCTCCGGAAACACACAAACGCTACTGATCTGGGTGAAGAAGTCTTTCATTTCACCCCCAAACAACATTGGACAGCTGTACGACTCCTGTTTGATTGACAAGTAAGATTTGAGTTTCTGAGCGTAGTCAGGGACATCCATTGCAGAAAACTCACTGTTACCGTTGCCAATTTTCACATGAAGCTGGGATTTCTCGATCACAGCTCGAAAAGTTCTCGACACAGAGATCCTCATCGGGCCCATACGATGAGTTTCTGCAATTTTGTTCAGTTGTGCGAGAATCCTCACTTTTATGAGGTCCATGTCCATGTTCGGTACCGTGGAGAGTTTCAACTTGAGCATCTTTTTTTGGCTGAACTCGAACAGTTCTCCTGAGATCGGGAATGCTGAATCTGTTGTTAAAGGAAGATTTTGTCCAGAAGTCGGAGTAGGTGGTGCTTCAGTCTGGTGCTCAGTCGGATCAGATCTTCTGTTCATTTGGACGATCTTCACTTCGGAAGGCGTCACGTATCGCAAATGCAGTGACCAGAGTCTGCAGTTGGACAAGTGTGGTGTTGAGTTTGATCTCAGTGATTTGAATTTCGAGAGAAGTCTTCATAGTTTCCAGCAGGAGCTAACCTGTCAAGTTGCCATCTCCCAATGAGCTCAGATGTCGACTCAACGACTTCGAACAGGTAGTCTCTCCCTCTCGTAAGGTTCCCTCTTGTGGAAGCTGTTAACCACAGCCTGATAAGCAACAATTCTACATCTTCGTCTCGTCTGATCGCCAAGATCGTTAGCGACCACGTGGTCATTGTTGTCATCAAGTTCCAAATTTCGTATGATTTGGCTCTTCTCCATCTGGATGAAGGCCTTAATGGTGTGCTGTGTTTCTGCTGGTGTCACGTGATGCTTGAGTTCAAGGTCTACTTCTCTTTGTTTCCATTTCTTGCTGGAGGTAAGGATAGCACCCTCTTGTAACCCTTCTTCTCGCTCAGATTGAATCTGTTGCATCTGACTTTCTAATTCGACAAATTTGGAGTCCCAAACAGCTTTGAATGTTCGAAACAATTCTTCGAGAGTATTGGTCACCTTAACAATCAGTTTGTCTCGGTCTATTCTATTATCCCATTCCTTATTCGCACTTATCACCGCCAATGTCCTTTTGCTGAGTTGGTGTATCTTCCTCATCTGATAGTCGATGAGCACGTAGATATCCAATTTGTGCGGAAGAACTTGTTCTTTATACTCGAGAGGAACCGTTTTGTCTGAGAGATAGAAAGAGAGCAGTTGGTCGTACGTGAGGCTTTCCATCGCATCCACTTTATAAACCTTTGGTGCTGAAACATTTAACATTTTTTGTTTGGCTCCTCAGGGGTTTGGGGTTTGGGGTTTGGGGTTTGGGGTTTGGGGTTTGGGGTTCGGGTTTGGGGTTCGGGAGATTCCTTCCAAATGCGTCCAGATGGCAGCCCGGCCGTCGAGTTACGGCTTTGGCATGCGCTCGACCTGCAACTGCTGGCCCCTTTCGAGTACTACGCCTGCGATGACGGCACTGATTTCTCGGACGTGCCCTGGGACAAGCCCGGTGAGCGCGAGGCGCAGCCGTCACCGCCGATGACGTGCGGCCGCCTGGTCGTCAATGAATGGCGCCGGCTGGCGTCCGACGCGTCGCGATCGCGCGCCATCGTGTTCTGTGTGTCGGTGGCGCATGCCGAGTTCATGACCGACTGGCTCAACCGTGCCGGCTTGCCGGCCGCTTGCGTGGTGGGCACGACACCGAGCGATGAACGCCGCCGCGCGCCGCAACGCCTGCTCAGCGGCGAGCTGTGCGCGCTGGTGACCGTCGATCTCTACATCGAGGGCATCGATCTG
>CAWHOR010000023.1:0-5990 GCA_963830845.1 uncultured Bacteroidota bacterium
AAATGGAACAACAATGTATTTGAACCTGCTATTAGTTTACCAGATGTGATCAATACCAGTGGCGATGAATTCAATGCCTTTATTGATCCTGATGAGCAGTTTGTGATCTATACCGGCTACAAAAGGAAAGATGCTTTTGGAACAGGCGATCTCTACATCAGCAAAAAAAATGAACAGGGCGAATGGACGGCATCTGTAAATCTTGGAAATACCATTAACGGAACCGGGCTTACGTACTGTCCTTACATCAGCCCCGATAAAAAGTATTTCTTTTTCAGCAGTAGCCGAAACAGTATTATCAAAACACCATTTGAAAAACAGCAGACCATTGCAGAATTAAAACAACTCATCAACCAACCCTTGAATGGCTGGGATAATATTTACTGGATCGACGCAACACAATTTTTTAAATAAACCTTAAAACCTTACAACATGGATAACGCAATCAGCTGGTTTGAAATTCCGGCAACCGACATTGACCGTGCACAAAAGTTCTATGAAACAATTTTTCAGATCACTATGCAGCCAATGGATTTTGAAGGTGTGAAAATGAGAATGTTTCCCATTGATGACCCAATGAAAGGTATTGGCGGAACCATCATTGATACAGGAGGCTTTCACAAACCTTCTGCTACCGACGGACCATTGATTTATTTAAATGGCAATCCTGATCTTCAGATCATTCTCGATCGTGTTGAAGCAGCGGGCGGAACAATACTTTCTGCCAAAAAAACTATTTCAGATGAGTATGGAGATATGGGGATTTTCTTAGATACAGAAGGCAACCGTATTGCATTGCATAACATCCCTGAAAAATACCAACAATAAACAATGCGTATGAAAAAGAACAGTATTGCATTTGTATTGCTGATTTCCGTTTGCAGTTTTGTAACAGATGCAGCATTCTTGAATGGATCGGTAAAATCGTTTCACTGGCTTAAAGGGTCATGGCAAATGCAAACAAGGCGTGGTATGATCACTGAAAAATGGGCTGTTGCTAACGACAGCACACTGGCCGGCGAAAGCATCATGACACGTGCCGATGGAACAGAAATTCCGTTGGAAAAAATTGAACTGGCGTTTCGCAACGGTAACTATTATTATATCCCCACAGTAAAAAATCAGAATGGAGAGCAGCCGGTTGAGTTTAAGATCACGTCGCACAGCGAAACAGGGTTTGTAGCAGAAAATCCGCAACACGATTTTCCAAAACGTATCAGTTATACATTGGTGAATAAAGATTCTATCCATGCAGTGATTGATGATGGTGCCGCAACGCCTGTAAAAAAATCAAACTTTTATTATTCACGTAAAAAGGATTGAGTATGTCTTCGTTCGATTGGAGTCGCTTTACCGTACGAATCAATATCCGCAATGCAACAACCCAACAGCTATACCAGGCGTGGGCTACCAGAACAGGTATTGAACACTGGTTCTTACGCATGAGTGAGTATAAAAAAGCCGATGGCTCTGTTTTGGCGGATGATGAATATGTGCAATCCGGAGATAGGTATCGCTGGCGCTGGTTTGGTTATAGTGATGATGTAACAGAAACCGGTGAAATACTTGATTGCAACGGCATTGATTTTTTCAAATTCCGTTTTGGTAAAGCAGGCGATTGCAGTGTTCGGATTTATGAAGAGCAGAATGAAATGATCGTTGAACTGCTGCAGGATAATATTCCGGTTGATGAAAGATCTAAACAGCAATACCATGTTGGTTGTAGTGGCGGATGGACATTTTATCTCGCCAATCTGAAATCGATGTTTGAAGGTGGTATTGACCTACGGAATAAAAATGAACAAGTGCAGAACATGATTAACGCCTAAATGATACACATGGCATTTAACGAAAAACTGGCTGATCGTACAAGGGAATTGATTGCTCTTTCTCAAAAGAATGTGGAGGAGAAGAAAATGTTCGGTGGACTTTGTTTTATGGTGAATGATAAAATGTGCATCGGTGTAGAAAAACAACGATTGATGGTACGTATCGATCCGGAGCGTTACGACGAGGCAATGAAAAAGGATGGCTGCCGGCCAATGGATTTTACAGGCAAGGTGATGAAAGGATTTGTTTTTGTTGATGCGGAGACGCTAACAACAAAAAAGAAGCTGGAGTATTGGGTTGCACTTGCACTTGATTATAATAAGATTGCCAAAGCCAGCAGAAAGAAAAAATGAAATGCCAACAACAAGAAGTATATAATATGCCTGAACGTACAATGCTTATTTCAGCTATATTGCTTGCAGGTTGTTGAAATGGAGGTTCCCGGATCAGGTCTGTGCAATACTCAAAAATTTGTTTACACCGGTACGGATAAAAACAGGTTCTCTTATGGCATATTGATTTAGGAATTTCGGGTAAACGATCTTAAAAGAACGCTTTGTGTTTCAAGTGGCTTTGGGTAAACGGTACGGATCAAAAACAGGCTTTTCAAAAAGGAATAATTACTTGTAGGTTTTGGGTAAACAGTTTTTCATCGGGATCAATTCGTTCTATATCGTCAGTTAGTAAGCTTTTTTATTCGTTCGAATCATCGTTGTTGCGGGCACAAAGTAACAACAGTTGAAAGCCACCCACAATAGAAGCTTTGCCCATTTGCTTGTACTTGTTTTTAGTAGTTTTTGTGTAGTATAAATTCTATACCATTGAATCGCCACTTAACAGGAAAGAATTAACTTGTATATCTATCCATACAAAACCATTCACTATATGCAATCAGCAGCTACATCCCCCACCGATTATATTGCCGAAATGCCGGTAGAACGGCAGGCAGCTTTTAAAAAACTACGGACAGTGATCAAGAAAAATCTCTCAACCGGGTTCAAGGAGGTGATGAGCTATGGTATGTTGGGTTTTGTTGTGCAGCACTCCAAATACCCGGCCGGGTATCATTGCAACCCTAAAGATCCGTTGCCATTTATGGCCATTGCTTCGCAAAAGAATTTTATTGCTGTATATCATATGGGGATCTACTCAAGCCCTGAATTGCTGACATGGTTTACTGCCGCACATGCGAAAGCTTCACCGAAAAAACTAGACATGGGTAAAAGTTGTATCCGTTACAAAAAACCAGAAGATATACCATTTGAACTCATTGGTGAGCTTGCCGGTAAAATGTCGGCCGATGAATGGATCAGTCTTTACGAACAAAAATTGAAACGATGATATGAGCCATCAACCCGCAATAAAAAGCTTTGATACAAAAAAAGCGGATGCACATAAAAAAGTGTTGATGGGCGAATACTAAGTGGCAAAATAAAATATAAAATATGCACTTAAAACAACTGCTTACAATTATCTGCCTCTTCTTTGCATTACAGACATCTGCACAGGACAAAACAAAAACGCCCCAATGGCTGGGTATTCTTACGCTGGCCGATAAATACAAGGATGCAAAAAACTGGACCAAAATAGATGAAGCCATAACCGGCGAGCATTTTCAACGACTCGTAAAGATGAAGAACGAGGGTGTGGTTCTTCTTGCAGGACGTACACAATTAGAATTGAACGATGCGGGCATGATGGGGCTCGTGATCTTTTATGCAAAAGATGAAAAAGAAGCTATGCAGTTTATGCAGGACGATCCTGCGGTGAAAAACAAGATCATGCTGGCGAAAGTGGTGCCTTATGCTGTTGCAGTAAATAAATGTGAATAGAGAATATGAACCTTAATAAACTCAGTCCCATACTTTATACCAATCAACTGAAGGAAACGGTTGACTGGTACGTACAGGTACTTGGCTTTACATGCACAGACTTTGTTCCTGACTATGGTTTTGCAAGAGTTCAGCTGCACGGTGTAGATATTATGATTTCACTACCAAACGCACATATTCCTTTTGAACAGCCAGAGTTTACCGGTTCTTTTTATATCAATACCAATAGTGCAGATTATTGGTGGGAAAAACTCAAGGATACCTGTAAGGTTTGTTATGCTATTGAAAACTTTGCTTATGGCATGCGTGAATTTGCTGTGTATGATATTAATGGCTATCTCCTGCAATTTGGTCAACCGGTTTTTGATAAAGAAAGTAATCAATGAGCGATAACGATATTATAGGAGCCATTGAAGAACATGATGTTGAAATCATCAGACAATGCTTTGCTAATGGAATTGATCCTAACGGCCTGCACAATAATGAACCGCTCATTTATGAACTGTTGAGTGAATACACAAGAGGTGTACGTTTTAAAGATTGTGTAAAAACTTTTGTTGATTCTGGTTTGAAATTCGATGATACCGCTCTACTAGCAACGCTTTTGAATGATGAAGTAATGTTGGAAGAAGAAATAAAGAAAGATAAAAGCATCACTTCAAAACCTGTTTCATTCCGTGCAGCTTACACTCCTTTAGAAGACGCAACGTTGTTACATGTATGTGCTGAGTTTAATCATGTAGCCTGTGCTGAACTATTGGTGAAGTATGGAGCCGATGTAAATGCAGCAGCGGGTACAGATGAATTTGGCTTTGGTGCACAAACACCCATTTTTCATACGGTGAATCAAAACAATCACCGCTCTGCAGAAATGATGCATTTTCTGTTAGAGCATGGAGCAAAGCTTGACATCACCGTAAAGGGGATCATTTGGGGCAAAGGATATTCCTGGGAAACATTTATTCCTTCTGTGAATCCAATCAGTTATGCCATGATGGGGTTATTACCACAAATGCACAGAAACGAACGAACCATCAATGAAGTGGTCTCGGTTCTATTAAAATATCAGTACAAGATCAACTATACGGCTCCGAATGTTCCTAACAAGTATCTCAACTCCTGAACACATGAAAAGATTTCTTTCGATCGCAAGCCTCTTGTTCATCGCAGTAGTTGCTTTGGCGCAATCTCCCAACTATAAAATTGTTTACAACGTATTGGAAGATCGTGAAAAAGATAATTACGAAGTGTACAGTATGAACATGGATGGAACGGGAAAGAAAAATCTTACCAACACTCTCGGTGTGGAATGGGTTTATTATGCTTATGAGAATAAAGTGTATTACATCAGCGATATTGATACCTGCCATCGCTGCTATTTTTTATACGAGATGGATGCAGATGGAAACAACAAACGAAAGATCAGTGACCTGCAACTTGAAGACAGCTGGATGGGTAGCCGCAATAAAGGAACCGAAATGATCGTAACAGGTCGTGTTGGCAAACTACGCCAACAATTATTTCTTGTTGATCTTAAAACAGGAAAGTATCAACAAGTCAGCAGCGATACTATTTCATACAAGAACGATCCCGTTTTTTCTCCTGACGGGAATGAAATTATTTTACGCTACCGTCCCGATCGTATGCTTCGGCAAACGGTATTTGATGAATTGTGGTTACTTGATATGAACGGAAAAGCTATCCGTCAACTCACAACTTTTCCAAAAGCAGATACAACCACTCCCTGGTTTGAATATCATGCAGGTCCTCCGCAATGGAACAGCAAGCATCAGTTCATTAGTTATATGTCGAGACAAAACAGGCAAACGCAAATTCACGCCGTTTCAATAGATGGTAAGAAACAATGGCAACTCACCAAAGGCGAACTAAGCAGTGGCTGGCATGCGTGGAGCCCCGATGGAGAGTGGTTGGTCATGGATCGTTCAACAAATGAGGGAAAGAACTTCGATATCTATCTCATGCATTATGCAACAGGTAAAATAAGACAAGGATGGTCAGCCCGCGGGCTATGACGTGGATCTGGTGCGGGCCCTGGCCCAGGTGGAGGGCCTGGAGGTGACCTTCCGGGCCGACACCTTGGGAGAACATCCGCGCCCGGTTCGCCTCGGCGAGGTGCAGGTGCTTCCGGGCATGCTGCGCTCCAAGGAACGGGAAGCCGAGGCCGCCTTTTCGGCGCCCCACCTGGTGGTGCACTACGCGATCTTCGTGCGGAATGACAACACGGCCATCCACGGCCTTGAGGACCTCCGGGGGCGCCGCATTCTCGTCCAGCAGCGCAGCCAGATGCAGGAGTTCCTGACCGCACGG
>CAWHOR010000024.1:0-4272 GCA_963830845.1 uncultured Bacteroidota bacterium
CGACTGTAACATGGTCGAAAAATCAGAACCGTGTTTTAGAATTGGCAGAAGGAATGGGAGATAAGATGGATCTTGCATACGGTGGCAATGCAACCATACAGGCAAGAGTAGGAGGTACAACTGGTGATATTTATGGATTTGGATTTGTGCGTTCACCCGAAGGTGCTGTTATTTATAACGCCGATGGCTTACCTGCACGCCCTGCAGATATTCAATACATAGGCAATGCGTATGCCGATTGGAAAGCTGGTTGGAGAAATGAATTTTCTTATAAATCATTCCGCTTCAGTTTTCTTTTTGATGGACAGTACGGAGGAATCATTTATTCTCAAACCCATCATAAGATGACCGAACAAGGAAAACTCAAGCATACATTAAGAGGGCGAGAAGAAAATTATATCATTGGTGATGGTGTTGTGTTTGATGCAGCAAGCAATAAATATATCACAAATAGCAAGAGGGTAATTCCTGTTGATTATTATGTAGAGTATTACCGTCGTGCAAATGTGGAAGCAAATTCGTTTGATGCTTCTTACCTCAAGTTGCGTGAAGCACGGTTTGAATATTCAATTCCAGCAAAAGTATTGGGTAAGAGTTTTGTGAAAGGAGCTTCTTTTGCGATCTATGGCCGTGATCTGTTGATGATCACCAGCTTCCCCATCTTTGATCCAGAAACTGCAGCACTCAATGGTTCTACTTTAATGCCGGGTGTTGAAATGGGACAAATGCCTTCAACACGTACAATGGGTGTAAACCTAACATTCAAATTCTGATACCAATCAAATATTAACAACAGTTAAGATGAAACATACTCTAAAGCTTATCGCATTCATTCTGCTTGCAAGCATCAGCATCATTTCATGTACAAAAGACTTTGAAACGATCAATACCGATCCTAACCGTATCGATCAGATAAGCCCCGGTACATTGCTCAACCCGGTTATTTATACTGTTGCCAGTTATAATATGCAGCGGGCCAATGACATTACATTTAATCTCATGCAGGTAGCATTACCTTATCCCAGTGCTACAGGTGGCCTGCATCGTTATGATATTGCTGAGAACGCAGGGAATGGTACCTGGAACACGTACTATCTCTGGCTCAATAATGTTCGTGAGATGTATAATGCATCAATAAAAGCAGATGATAAAAATTATCAGGCCATTGCTCTTACACTCAATGCATGGATTTATTCTAACCTTACTGATTGTTTTGGTGACGTACCTATGAGTGAAGCATCCAAAGCAGAAGAAGGGATCATTTACCCAAAGTTTGATTCACAGCAGGAAATTTATACAACATTGATTGCAAGTCTCGATTCTGCCAACAACCTGTACAACACATCCAGGAGTATGTTGTTTGGTACTGAAATTCTTTATGGTAATAATGTAACCAAGTGGAAGAAATTCACGAACTCATTACGGATGCGTTTACTGTTGCGTTTGTCAAAAAGGACAGAAGTAGGTTCGTATACTCTCATAAAAGCAATGATGGATAATCCGGCAAAGTATCCGGTATTCAGCAGCAATGATGAAGGTGCAGCATTAAAACTAACTGGCATTACACCATTGGCATCACCTTGGGGAAGGCCAATTGATTTCACAACTTTTCGTGCTGTAGCAAAATTCTTTCTTGATAGCTTAAATGCATTTAATGATCCACGCCGTGCAAGATTTGCAACACAGGCAAGAAATGCAAGTGGCACAGGAAACATTGGTTATGTTGGTATTCCCAGCGGTTACACGGGAAGTGAATCGCAGTTCACTTATATTCCTTCGAATGTAAATGTGGCGTTGGTTACAGCATCTTCTTCATCCGTTACACCTATGAGTGTGGTATTGATGCCTTATGCAGAAGTTGAATTTATTAAAGCTGAAGTTGAGTTTCAGCAAGATAACCATGCAGCAGCTAAAATCGCTTACGAAAAAGGAGTAAAGGCCTCAGTAGAACAATGGGGTGCTGTTATGCCGGCTGATTATTTTACAAACGCAACGAATGCAGAAGCGACAGCATACAACAATACATTGCACCGTATATTACTCCAAAAATATTATGCACTTTTCTTTGTAGATTACCAGGCCTGGTTCGAACACAGACGTACAGGTATGCCTGTGCTTCCGGTTAATGCCGGTATTGCAGGAAAACAAATGCCCACACGATTTAAATACCCCATCAATATCCGTTCAATGAACCCGGATAATTACAAGAAAGCAGTGGAGGCAATGGGTGGTGATGATAACACTACAAAAGTGTGGTGGGAAAAATAAACCAACAGAATTAAATTCAACGAAATGGAAAGAAAACAATTTTTAAAACTGTTCGGAATTGCCGGTACAGCAATCTCATTGCCTGTAATAGCTGCAACCGCACAGGATAATGTTACAGCCTTTTCGAAGCAGAACAAGTCCGTAAAACTGACCGGAACAGTAAAGGCGAAAGGAAAAGCAATAGCAGGCGTTGCTGTAACAGACGGCACTACTGTTGTGTTAACAGATAAGAACGGGAGTTATTCATTTGAAAGTGCTGTGGAGGCTGATTTTGTTTATATCTCCATTCCTGCAGGCTATGCTTTTCCTCATGAAAATAAGATCGCAAAGTTTTATGAGCCGATCAATAAAGAAAAGGAAAACTTTACTGCAAATTTTGAGCTTGAACAATTGCAGGCAGACGACACCAACCACAATTTTGTTGTGTGGGCCGATACACAAATGATCTCGGAAAAAGATGTAGAGTTGTTGAAAACACAATCGGTGCCCGATCTGCAAATGCTTGTGGCTTCTTATCCAAAAGATGCTTTGTTTCATGGCATCGGTTGTGGCGATCTTGTGTGGGATAAATTTGAATTATTTACCGGGTATAAAGAGGCGATTGCTGCAACAGGTGTTACCTTCTTTAATGTAATTGGTAACCACGATATGGATATTAAAACAGCCCGTACAGATGAATGGAGTGCTGAAACATTTCAAAAAGAGTTTGGACCTACTTACTATTCATTCAACCGTGGAAAGATCCATTATGTGGTACTGGATGATGTGTTCTTTATTGGCACAGCAAAAAAGTATATCGGTTACATTACCGAAAATCAATTGGCATGGTTAGAGCAGGATCTGAAAAAGGTGCCAAAGGGCTCAACACTTGTGGTAAGTCTGCATATCCCTACAGATACTGGTGCTGCCCGTCGTTATAAAAAAGAAGCAGAGCTTGGTTCAAATGTTTCGAACAGGGAACAACTATACAAAATACTTGCAGGTTACAAAGTGCATATCATGTCGGGGCATACACATTTTAACGACACATGGGAGAAAGGAGATATGATGGAGCATAACCACGGCACTGTTTGTGGCGCATGGTGGACAGGGCCTGTTTGTGGCGATGGAACACCTAGTGGGTATGGTGTATATGAAGTAAAAGGAAACAATGTACAGTGGTATTACAAATCGACTGGTTTACCTAAAACTCATCAATTGAAAGTGTATAAGAAAGGCAGCTCCAAAAATTTTCCTGATGAAATTGTAGCCAACGTTTGGAACTGGGACGATAAATGGAAAGTGGAGTGGATGGAAGATGGCGTACTGAAAGGGAAGATGGAGCAACGTGTGGCACTCGATCCTTTGGCTGTTGAATTATATGCCGGCCTTGGTGGTTCCCGCGCGGCAGGGTGTGCACTGGCCACAGGATTCGTGTTCGAAGAACCGCATGAGGTTCAGCGCCGCGTCGCGCGCCCGGTCGTGCTGACCGATCACCACCACGGCCATGGAACCGATGAAAGCACCGTGCTCGGCCAGGGTGTCGAAGTCCAGCGGCACGTCGGCCAGCGCCGCGGGCAGGATGCCGCCCGACGCGCCGCCGGGCAGGTAGGCGTACAGCGTGTGGCCCTCGGCCATGCCGCCGGCGTGTTCATCAATGAAGCTCGCGCAGCGTGATGCCGGCCGGCGCGAGGTACACACCTGGTTGCCTTACGCGGCCCGACACGAGAAGCGCCGCAGGCCGTTGCGCCCGGCGCGCCCGTGCGTGGTGAGCCACGCGCCGCCGTGCGCCAGGATTTCGGGCAACCACCACAGGGTTTCGGGGTTGTGCGCCAGCGTGGGCCTGGCGGAACACGCCGTGCATGGCCACGATGGGGGTTCTGAGGCGCGGCAGGCCGCGTTTGCCCCTCCACCGATTCGATGAGCGCCGACTCGGAGACCAGCGTGCACCGCGCCGCAGTTCGATGATCGGCGGCTGGAGCCGGGTACTGCTCCAGCAATACGACGAGTCGAAGAAGACGAGCA
>CAWHOR010000025.1:0-93375 GCA_963830845.1 uncultured Bacteroidota bacterium
GGCGGCGCCACCGAGGCGCAGGTGACCGCCGAGCGCGACGCGGTGTGGACGGCGCTCAGGAACTTCAATCGCCTCGCCGACGCCGACCTCGCCGCGTGTCTGCACGCGGAGCTGCGGCCGGTCCTCGACGCGCTACGAGCGCGAGAAGGACCGCGCGGGCGTGCTCGACTTCGTCGACCTGCTGCTGCTGCACCCGCGACCTGCTGCGCGGCCACCGCGCGGTGCGCGCGTACGCTGCAGGGGCGCTTCACCCACCTCTTCGTCGACGAGTTCCAGGACACCGACCCGCTGCAGGCCGAGGTCGCTGCTGCTGCTCGCCGCCGACGACCCGCCGCGAGCGCGCCGTTGCGCGCGCGGCCGCGTGCCCGGCAAGCTCTTCGTCGTCGGCGACCCGAAGCAGTCGATCTACCGCTTCCGCCGCGCCGACATCGTCGCTCTACGAGCGCGTGAAGCAGCACCTCGCTCGCGCACGGCGCCGCGGTCGTCTACCTGTCCACCAGCTTCCGCAGCACGCCCGGCATCCAGGCCGCGGTGAACGCCGCCTTCGCGCCGGTGATGACGCGGCGACCACCAGGCCGACTACGTCCCGCTGGGCAGTGGCGCGAGCCGAACACGCGAGCAGCCCTCGCGTGGTCGCGCTGCCCGCGCCGCAGCCCGTTCGCGAGCGAGCGGCCGCGTCACCAAGGACGCCGTCGAGACGAGCGCTGCCCGAGGCGGTCGGCGCCTTCATCGAGTGGCTGGTGACGTAGAGCGGGTGGACGGTCGAGGAAGAACGGCACGCGCGTGCCGGTGCAGCCGCGCCACGTCTGCATTCTCTTCAAGCGGCTGCGGCGCTGGGGCGCGGTCGACGTGCCCCGGCCGTACGCGCAGGCGCTCGAGGCGCGCCGCGTGCCCCACGTGCTGGTCGGCGGCCGCTCGTTTCACCAGCGCGAAGAGGTGATGGCGCTGCGCACCGCGCTGTTCGCCATCGAGCGGCCCGACGACGAGCTGCTCGGTGTACGCGACGCTGCGCGGGCCGTTCTTCGCGCTCACCGACGAGCAGCTGCTCGCGTTCAGCGCACGAGCACGGCAAGCTGCACCCGCTGCGCCCGTTCGACGGCCTGACGCTCACCGAGACGCTCGAGGCGCCGCACGCGCAGGAGGTGGTGGAGGCGCTCGGCGTGCTCGGAGCTGCACCGCAACCGCAACCGCCGACCCGTCGCGGCGACGGTGCACGAGCTGCTCGAGGTCACCCGCGCGCACGCCGGCGTCGCGTTCTGGAGCGCCGGCGAGCAGGCGCTGGCCAACGTGCTGCAGCTCGCCGAGGTGTCGCGCCGCCACGAGCGCCGCGCCGACTCGTTCCGCGACGTCGTCGAGGCGCTGCAGGAAGAGGCCGACGACGGCGAGGCACCCGAGGCGCCGATCGTCGAGGAGGGCACCGAGGGCGTGCGCATGATGACCGTGCACGCCGCGAAGGGCCTCGAGTTCCCCGTGGTGATCCTCGCCGAGCCCACCGCCACCGCGCCGCCGCGAGCCGTCGCACTGGGTCGACCCCGAGCGCGGCCTGTGGGTGCACTCGCTCGCCGACTGCGTGCCCGTCGAGCTGCGCGAGCACGAGCACGACGTGCTCGCGCGCGACCACGAAGAGGCGCTGCGCCTGACCTACGTCGCCGCGACGCGCGCCCGCGATCTGCTGGTGGTGCCCGCGTGCAGCGAGCGCCAGTTCACGGACACCTGGACCGAGGTGCTCTACCCGTCGCTGTACCCGCAGCTCGGCTTCGAGCACGAGCCCAGGCCCGCGCCGGGGTGCCCCGCGTTCGGCAGAGATCCGATCCTCGATCGCGACGGGCTGGTGCCTGGCAACGTGCCGCTGCCCGGCCTGCACCTCGCCGCGTCGATGAAGAACGGCGTGGTGTGGTGGGACCCGCGCGCCCTGGAGCTCACCGGCGAGGAACGCACCGGGCTGGAGGCCGCCGACGCGCTGCAGGACGACGAGGTCGAGGGGCCGAAGAGCATCGCGGCCTTCGAGCGCTGGCGGGCGGGGCGCGAGGCGGCGATCGCTGCCGGCGCGGTGCCTTCAGTGCGCGTCACCGTCGCCCGCGAGCTGCCGCCGGTGCGGGTGATCGGCACCATCCAGGTCGAAGAGACCGGGGTCGAGCGCAAGGGCCGGGCGGCCGGGCGGAGGTTCGGAGAGCTGGTGCACGCCTGCCTGTCCGTGGTGCCGCTGATCGCCAGCGTCGAGCAGGTGGAGCGCATCGTCTCGGTGATGGGCCGCACCCTGCAGGCGTCACCGCGGGAAATGAAGGGCGCGGTGGCGGCGGTGGTCGCGGCGCTCGAGCACCCGGCCGTGAGCGCGGCGCGCGGGTCGACCGACGTGCGGCGCGAGGTCAGCCTCGTCGATCACCTCGAGGACGGCACCATCGTCGAGGGCGCGATCGATCTCGCGTACGAGCTCGACGGCGCGTGGCGCATCGTCGAGTTCAAGACCGACGAGTCGATCGAAGAAGCTCGCCCGCAGTACGAAGCCCAGACGCAGGCGTACGTGCGGGCCATTGGCGCTGCGACCGGCAAGCCGGCGCGCGGCATCATTCTTCGCGTGTGAGGCGACGGACGCCCTCTCCCTGCCGCCCAGCGGGGAGAGGGTGAGGGGCTGTCTTACGGCGCGCGCTCGTACTGCACGGCGACCTTCGTGCCCGTGACGACCAGGCCGCTCACCGTGCAGCTCGGGTTCGTGCCCGGGCACTGCGCCCCGACACAGTTGCTCGACGAGCTCAGCACGCCCGAGCCCTTGAACGTCACGCCGCGGTCGAACGTCAGCTCGGCGTGGGTGGTGGTGGTGACGACGTTGTTGCCGGGCAGCGTCTGCTTGTTCACCACGTCGCTGCTGAAGGTCCAGCCCTTGTCGACCTTCTTGCCGGTGAAGATGCCGCCGATGTTCACGTTCGGGGCGGCGCCCATGTCGACCGAGATGCGTCGCCGATTCCACCTGGAGGAAGGCCGAGTTCTCCGGCCCGTCCCAGATCTGCACGGTCATCGCGGCCGGCGGCGCAGTGGTCGTCACCTGCGAGGGCTGCATGCATGCTCGTGTAACAGCTGTCGGGCAGCGTGAAGTAGTCGACCAGCAGCTGGTACACCTCGGGCGTGGTCCCGCCGCAGCCGCTCAGGACCAACGCCATCATCAAAGCTGATTTCCGCATGTTCGCTCCTCCGTGGGGTGATGAGGCGCAGGAGCGTGGGGCGGGGCCGACCCGCTGTCAAAAGATCAGTTGTCGGTGCTGACCGCAATCTGCCGCGGAGGGGCGTTGCGCAGGGCCGCGTCGACCTCGCCGGGGCCGTAGCCCTCGAGCTTGCGGTAGAGCGTCTTGCGATCGAGCCCGAGGATCTTCGCGGCCTGGGTGCGGTGGCCGCCGACGGCGCGCAGCACGCGCAGGATGTGCTGCCGCTCGATGTCTTCCATCGGCACCAGCACCGCCTCGTCGGCGTCGGCACGCGCTCTGTGAGGCGCTGGGGTGCGAGCACCTTCTCGGGCAGATCCTCGGTGGTGAGCTGGTTGTAGCGGGTCAGCGCCACCGCGCGCTCGATCACGTTCTGCAGCTCGCGCACGTTGCCCGGCCACGCGTAGGCCATCAGCTTCTCGGCGGCCGAGGTGGCGATGCCGGTGATCTCCTTGCGGCCCGTCTGCCGCGAAGGTGCGCACGAAGTGCTGCGCCAGCAGCAGCACGTCGTTGCCGCGCATGCGCAGCGGCGGCACGTGCAGGTTGATCACGTTGATGCGGAAGTAGAGATCTTCGCGGAAGCGGCCTTCCTCGACCGCCGTCTCGAGGTCGCGGTGCGTGGCCGTCAGCAGCCGCGCGTCGTAGGGCACCTCTTGATCACTGCCCACCGGGAACACCTTCTTCTCCTGGATCGCCCGCAGCAGCTTCTGCTGCAGCTCGAGCGGCAGCTCGGCGAGCTCGTCGAGGAAGAGGGTGCCGCCCTGCGCGCGCGCGAAGGCGCCGGGCTTGCCGGTGCCCTTCACCCCGAACAGCTCGGCCTCGAGCAGCGCCTCGGGCACCGCGCTGCAGTTGAGGATCACGAAGGGCCCCGCCCGGCGGCGGCTGGAGTCGTGGATGGCGCGGGCCACCACTTCCTTCCCCGCGCCGCGCTCGCCGGTGATCAGCACCGCCGATTCCGAATCGGCGACCCGGTTCACCAGGCTCACCAGCTCGCGCATGCTGTTGCTCTCGCCCAGCAGGGTCGAGGTGCCCTTGCGTACGCCGGCCTCGTCGCGCAGCCGCACCACCTCTTCCCGCAGCTGCTTGTGCTGGACCGCGCGGGCCAGCGCCAGCGTGAGCGCCTCGAGCTCGAAGGGCTTGTTGAGGAAGTCGTAGGCCCCCACGCGGATCGCCTTGATGGCGGTGTCCATGCTGCCGAAGGCGGTGATCACCAGCACCGGCAGGCCCGGGTGCCCGGTGACGATGCGCTCACACAGGGTGAGGCCGTCGATGCCCTTCATGTTGACGTCGGTGACGACCGCCTGGAAGTCATGCTGCTTGAGCAGCGAGAGCGCCTGGTCGCCGCTGTTGGCGGCCTGGGGGGCGTAGCCGCGTCGCGCGAGGCCCTCGACCAGCAGCTGTGACATGGCGAGATCGTCTTCGACGATGAGAATGGGGTGGCTCATGAGGTTTCGCGCTCCAGGGGTAAGAACAACGAGAAGGTGGTGCTGACGTCGGGCTTCGAATCGACGGCGATCCACCCGCGGTGATCCTTGAGGATCCCCCAGGCGACCGGTAACCCAAGGCCGTTGCCGTCACCGACGGGCTTGGTGGTGAAGAAGGGTTCGAAGATGCGCGGCAGGATCTCGGGCTTGATGCCGATGCCGTTGTCGGTCACGTCGAGCCGCGCGTAGGGCGCCTCGGGGCCGCCGAGATCCGCGGGGGGCGTGGCGCGCACCTTCTTGACCGACAACGTCACCGGGCCGCCCTTCGGCATCGCCTGCACGCTGTTGATGATGAGGTTCGCGATCACCTGCTGGAGCTGGTTCGGATCGCCGTCCATCTCCACCCGCTCGGAAGCAGCGCGACGGCCAGGGTGCGCCGCTCTTCTCCGCCAGCGGGTGCAGCATCGCGACCGACTCCGAGGCGAGCTCGTCGAGCGCGAAGCGGGTGAGGTTGGGCGGCTCGCGCCGGGCGAAGTCGAGCAGCTGGCGGATGATGCGGGTCATCTGCGCGGCCTGCTGGTGGATGATCTCCGCGCTGCTCGTCACGTCGACACCTCGCCGGTGGAGATCATCCGCGCGCGCATCGAGACCACGTTGAGCGGCGTGCCCAGCTCGTGCGCGATGCCGGCGGCCAGCATGCCCGACGGTGGTGAGCCGATCGGCGTGGCGCAGCGCGTCCTGGGCGGCGGCGCGGGCGGCGATCTCCTCGTTGAGCCGGTTGCGCGCGCGAGCAGCAGCTCGTCGCACATGTTGTTCATCTCGTGCGGCGAGCTGGCCGATCTCGTCCTTCTGCGCGATGTCGCAGCGGGCCCGAGTAGTCGCCGCTGCCCACGCGGCGCGCCTTCTCGGCCAGCGCTCGCATCGGGCCGCCCCACCACCACCGCGCCCAGCCCGATGGCCACCACCGCCCACAGCGCGCCAGCGTGCCGAAGTTGATCACGTGGCTGGTGACGATGCGGCGGACGATGTCGCGCTCGGCGTCGAGGGTCTCCTGCACCCACAACACGCCCGGGCTGCCGTCGGGCAGGGTGGTCGCCATCCACGTCTCGGCGGTGTGCCAGACGTCGAGTACGAAGACGGGCTCGCCGCGGCCGAGCGCCTCGCGCTGGGTGTCGTTGAGCCCGGGCTCGCCAGGGTGGTCAGGCGCATCTGGGTGCGCGCGCGGGTCGCGGTTGGCGGCGGCGAGCAGCGCGCGCGCGCCCTTCGTCGGCGGTGCCATGCGCGCGCTCCCGCTCCAGCGCCGCGAGGAACACCCGGCCGGCCATGTTCTGGTCGCGCTCGATGTCGGCGTGGTGGATCGCCACCGCTTCCCGCACCGACAGCCACGCCGAGACGCCCAGGGCCAGGAACGCCGAGAGCGCCAGGGGCAGGGTGATCTTCCGGGCCAGTTGCATGCCCGGCACTCTGCCTCAGACCAGGCCGTGCCCCAATGGGGCGAGAAGCCCCTTTCAGCGGGGAGCCCCGAATGAAGGCGCTCAGGCCTCGACCTTCACCTTGAGCGAGCGGGGCTGCACCTCTTCGCGCTTGGGGAGGGTGACGGTGAGCACGCCGTGCCGGTAGGTCGCCTCGGGCTTGCTGCCGTCGAGGGTGTCGGGGAGGGTGAAGGAGCGCCCGTAGTTGCCGAGGTTGCGCTCGCGGCGGATCCAGTTCTTCTCGTCGACGGGCTTCTCGAGCTTGCGCTCGGCGGTGATGGTGAGCTGGTTGCCTTCGAGCTTCACGTCGATCTGATCGGGCGCGATGCCGGGCATGTCGAGGTGGATCTCGACGGTCTTGTCGGTCTCGAGCACGTCGGCGGGGGGCGTGAGGTTGCTGCTGCGTCTCGGCGCTGGAAGTCGCGGAAGAGCTTCGTCGACGTCACGCCAGAAGGTGGGGAAGCGGGGGGTGAAGGCAAAGCGTGCGAGCGACATGGTGTTCTCCTCGTTGAGTGGGCCGCGGTTCACCGCAGCGCGACCAAGGTCAAACAGGATCGAAAGCTGTCAAGGCGGGGCCGGGCAGGTGCCCCGGCGAAAGGGGACAGGCTGCTTTTGCGCGCTTCCAAAAGCAGCCTGTCCCCCTTTTCCTGCGAGACTTCGCGACATGGCCCGTCCCCCGAAGTCGAAGAAGCCCGCGGTCGCCGAGAGCGCCGAGCAGTCGACTGACCTGGCGCCGGTGGTGGGGAAGAACCTGAAGCGCCTGCGCACCGAGCGCGGCCTGTCGCTCGAGAGGCTGGCCCAGTCGTCGGGCGTCTCGCGCGCGATGCTGGGGCAGGTCGAGCTGGGCCAGAGCGCGCCGACCATCAACGTGCTGTGGAAGATGGCGCGCGCGCTCGACGTGCCGTTCTCGGCGCTGATCACCACCAGCGCGACCAGCGGCGCGAAGGTGCTGCGCAGCCGAGGCGGCCAAGCGGCTGATGTCGAGCGACGGCTCGTTCCAGTCGCGCGCGCTCTTTCCCTTCGACGAGCCGCGGCGGGTCGAGTTCTACGAGCTCAAGCTCAGCGCCGAAGGGCGTCGGAGAAGGCCGAGGCGCACGCGCCGGGCACCACCGAGAACCTGGTGGTCGCGCAGGGCTCGGTGGAGATCGTGGTCGGCGCGCGACACGCACCAGCTCGAGGCGGGCGACGCGATCCTGTTCGAGGCCGACCAGCCCCACGTGTACCGGAACGCCGGGACCGGCGAGGCGGTGCTCTACCTGGTGATGACCTACGCCGAGCAGGTGGGCTGAAAGGCGTCAGCCCTCACCCCGACCCTCTCCCCCGCGGGGGAGAGGGAGTCAGCGCGGGGCGAGCCAGGTGGGCGGGCTGACGATCTTCTCGCCGCCGCGCACGTGCGCGGGGACTTCGCTGCGCGCCTTGTGGCGGCGCTGCTTCGGATCCTGGCGGGCGATCACCTTGCCCACGAGATCGTAGTCGTGCGCTTCGGTCACCTCGACCGTCACCAGCTCGCCCGGGTACGCCATGCCGTCGTTGATGTAGACGTTGCCGTCGATCTCCGGCGCCTGGCCCTGGTGGCGGCCGACCAGCAGCAGGTCGGTCTCGGGGCTGCGGCCCTCGACCAGCACCTCGATGGTGGTGCCCACGAGCTTCTTGTTCTGCTCGCGGCTGATGCGCTTCTGGATCGCCATGATCTCGCGCCAGCGGCGCTCGATGGTGCGCTTGGGCACCTTGTTCTCCATCTCGAAGGCGGCGGTGCCCTGCTCGTCGGAGTACTGGAAGACGCCCAGGCGCTCGAAGCGCTGCTCCTTGACGAAGGTCTTGAGGATCTCGAAGTCCTCCTCGGTCTCGCCGGGCAGGCCGACGATCATCGAGGTGCGGAAGGAGAGGCCGTCGACGCGCGCGCGGATCTTCTTCACCAGCTCGGTGAGGAAGGCCGACTCGCGGCCGCGCTTCATCGAGCGCAGCAGCCGATCGCTGGCGTGCTGCAGGGGCATGTCGAGGTACTTGGCGATCTTCTTCTCGGTGGCCATCACCTCGATGAGCTCATCGGGGAAGACGCGCGGGTAGGCGTAGTGGAGGCGGATCCAGTGCACGTCGACCTTCACCAGCTCGCGCAGCAGGTCGTGCAGCTTGGGCTTGCCGGGCAGATCGTGGCCGTAGGCGGTGAGATCCTGCGCCACCAGGTTCAGCTCCATCACGCCGGAGTCGGCCAGCTGGTTCGGCCTCCTTGACGATGTCGGCGATGGGGCGCGAGCGCTGCAGGCCGCGCAGGGTGGGGATGATGCAGAACGCGCACTTGTTGTCGCAGCCCTCGGAGATCTTCAGGTACGCGGTGTACCCGGGCATCGAGTTCACCTTCGGCACCGAGGCCGTGTGGATGTACTCGGGATCGGGGATGACCTGCCGCGGGCTCGCCTCGGCGGCGAGCAGGTCGCCGATCTGCACGTAGGCGCTGGTGCCCAGGAAGTGATCGACCTCGGGCAGTTCCTTGGTGAGCGCGTCGGCGTGCCGCTGCACCAGGCAGCCGGTGACCACCAGGGTGCTGCAGTTGCCGGTCTTCTTGTACTCGGCCATCTCGAGGATGCTGTCGACCGACTCCTTCTCGGCGGCCTTGAGGAACGCGCAGGTGTTGACGACGATCACGTCGGCGGTCTCGGGCTCCTGCACCAGCTGTGTAGCCGCGGTGCTGCAGCGAGCCGAGCATGACCTCGCTGTCGACCCGGTTCTTCGGGCAGCCCAGCGTCATCATGTAGAGGTTCTTCTTCGGTCGACTTCCTGGCCACGGCGTTCTCTTTCTTCTTCAAGGCGGTCATCGCAGCCCCAGCTCGCTGCGCTCGAAGTGATCGACGGTCCAGGTGAAGTGGTGCGTGGTGCCGCTGGTGTAGCCGATCTCGAGCGAGCCCTCGGCGCCCAGCTCGAGGCGCATCGCCTTGCCCAGCTTGCAGGTGGCGGCGGGCCACTCCAGCACGCGGCTCGCGACGCGCTCCCTCGTCACGTACATGGCCATGCGCAGCTCGTTGTCGGAGACGCAGGTGTCCTTCACGTAGGGGTTCTTGCCGGTGAGGATGGTGAAGATCGGCCGGTTGTCGTTGAGCACCAGCTTGGGCGACGGGCAGCGCCACCGAGGCGGGGGGGATCGCGGCGTCGCCGGCGATCAGCTCGGCCAGCGAGCTCGGCGGTGAACGACGTCGTCGCCCAGGGCCCAGGTCGGGTAGTGCAGCTTCGAGTAGCCCAGCCAGCCCTTCTCGCGGGCCTCGATGCCTTCGACGTCGGCGGTGGGAGCCAGCTTGAGGTTCTTGCGCAGCTCATCGGGGATGCGGGTCGGGCCGCCCGCCATCTCGCCGGTGGGGCAGGTGGTGATCTTCGAGGGCTCGCCGCCCTCCATGTCGACGTCGGCGTAGTCGACGCAGATCGACAGGGCGAGCTGCTTGAACGCCTGGAAGCGGGGCAGCGCGCGGGCGGGCACGGCGATCTCGAGGGTGTAGCCGGCCTTGGTCGGCTTCACGGCGGCCTTCACCAGCGCCTGGGCGCAGGCCGGGCGCGCCGATGTCGAGGGGGGCGTCGCGCAGCCCGTCGTTGCCGAAGCGGTACACCACGCCCTTGGAGGTGGTGCCGGAGTCGGGGAAGTAGAGGGTGACGTCGAGCTGATCGCCGCCCAGCAGCTTGTCGTCGTGACGGTGACGCCGAGGAAGAGGGTGTCTTTGCGGAAGGAGGCCTTGAGCCCGAGGCCCGAGGACGAGCCGGCTGGCCGACTCCGGCATCTTGAAGTCCTGGGCGGGCGCGAGGTCCTTCAGCTCTCCGTCGATCTTCGGCTCCTTGCCCAGCGGTGGGCAGGGGCTTGATGGGCTTCTCGGCGTTGGCGGCGGGTGCGGCGGCCAGGAGGGCGGACAGGCAGGTGGTAAGCAACATCGTGCGGCGGCCCTAGCACAGCCCCGCGGCCGGTTGCGACTGGCCCTAACCGAGCAGGCGTTGGACCGCTTCGGGGCCAGCCAGGGACAGCAGGGCGGCCGCCACGAGGATCGCGATGGAGACGGTGAAGATCTGCTTCTGCTCGTCTTCCACCGCGTCTCCGGCCCTGATGCGGGGCTGCAGCGCCCCGATGCGCACGACGTAGTGGGCGAGCGACGCGCCAGCGAGCATCACCGTGCCCAGGAACCACCCCAGCTGGGCCGGCTTCTCGAGGTCGACGCCGAACAACGCCACGCGGAGGCCCGCGCTGGCCATCACGAGGCCCTCGATGACGGCGAGAATGACCAGGTTCTTCTTCGGCACCATGGCGCGCTCCTTAGGGCAGTCTTCCAGTCACAGGTTTTCGGTGCATTCGCGCGTGCTGGGAAACCACGCAGGGCGCGGGGCGCCCTCGGGCCAGGCGCCGAGCTGGGTGATGGTGCCGTCAGGGCTGCTGGTGAAGCCGGTGTAGTGGTGGAGGTAGCAGCCTGAGGGGCAATCGCCGCTCGCGTCATCGAAGATCCAGGTCGCCACCCCGGCGTCGTCGACCCAGAGGCAGATATCGGGCCCGTCACCCAGGAGCGAGTTCGGGAACGGCGTGCTGCGCGGGTCGATTCGCGGGACCTCGGCAATGAGCTTCCTCACGTCGAGGAGGCCCTCGAAGTCCACCACGACCCACGGGATGAACTGCGACGGAACCGCGGTGGCGCGGCCCCGGTAGGTGCGCAGAAAGCAGTTGAACGTGGGGTCGGCGACCAGCGCGTCGGGGTTCACGCCGTCGATGATGAGCCCCGAGGAGAAAGGCGGGCGCACGCGCGTGGAGACGCCGGCGTCCCACCCGGCGCGAATGGCCGCCAGGTCGCGATGCGCCCGCTCGTAGAGCTGTTGGTTCGCGAGCAGCGTCTTGCCCGCCTCGATGGCGAGCCACTCGGCTTCGGGGTCCGCGCGCGGAGTGAGACAGAGCTCCGCGGGCTCGACGAGCGGCTCGATGCCACACGCGCGGCTGACGCTCGCACACGGGCAGGGAAGACAGAGCCCGGCATCCTCCGGAGCCCCGGCGTCTTCCGGGCGCAGGGGCGAGCGACCGCAGCCCAGCGCGACGGTGAGGAACACCAGGAGGCGCGCGGCTCGCATGGCCGGAAGCTACGGCAGCCGCACCACGATCGGCACCACCGTGGGCCGGGTGCCCAGCAGCTGCTTGAAGACCCGCGGCGCACGCCGCGAATGATCTCCTCCCGGACGCGCGCGTCGTCGCAGCGCATCGCCTCGGAGAGCTGGTTCAGAGCACGGTGCGCGCGTTCTCGGTGGCCAGCGGCAGCGCGGCCAGCTCGTCACCCTGCAGCGCCTGGCCCTGCAGCACCGGCCCGTTGAGGATCCGCCCGGAGCCCGAGCTGCAGCACCACCACGGCGATCACCAGGCCCGACTCAGCGAGGTAGCGGCGCTCCTGCAGCGCGGCCTCGCTGACCGGCGCCACGCCCTCGCGGCGCATCAGGTGCCGGCCCGAGGGCACCCGGCCCATCGTCCGCGCGCCTTCGCTGATCGAAGCCCAGCACGTCGCCGTCGGCGGCGAGGAAGAGCTGCCCGTCGGTCAGCCCCACCTCCTTGGCCAGCGAGAGGTGGCCGTGCAGGTGCCGCAGCTCCCCGTGAATGGGCACGAAGTGCTTCGGCTTGACGACCTCGAGCACCCGCCGCTGCTCGTCGCGCGCGGCGTGCCCCGACACGTGAATGCCCGGCTCGGTGCGCCGAGGTGATCACCTTCACCCCGCGCGCGAGCAGCCGGTTGATGAGCCCGCTCACCTCGCCCTCGTTCCCGGGGATGGTGCGCGAGCTGAGGATGACGGTGTCGGTCGGCTCGAGGCGCAGCGGGCCGGGCTCGGGGTTGAGCAGCCCGATGAGCGCCGAGCGCGGCTCGGCCTGCGCGCCGGTGCAGAGGATCAACAGCTGCGAGCCGGGGATCAGCGGCGCCGCCTCGAAGGGCACCAGCACGTCCTTGTACGCCTCGAGGATGCCCACCGACTGCGCCAGCTCGACGTTGCGCTGCAGGCTGCGGCCCAGCAGCAACACCCGGCGGCCGAGACTGCGGGCCAGCTCGATGGCGTGCCGCACCCGGTGCAGGTGCGAGCCGAACATGGCGATCACGATGCGGCCCTTCGTCGCGCCGAAGATGCCGCTCGAAGGTCTCGCGCACCAGCCGCTCGCTGCCCGTCCACCCGGCGACCTCGGCGTTGGTCGAGTCGGACAGCAGCACCGAGACGCCCTCTTCGCCCAGCTCGCCCAGCCGCTCGAGATCGGTGCAGCTGCCCGTCGATGGGCATGCCGTCGAGCTTGAAGTCGCCGGTGTGCACCGCGGTGGCCACGGGCGTCTTCACCACCAGGCCCACCGCGTCGGGCACCGAGTGCGTCACCCGCATCGGCTCGATGTTGAAGCGACTCGCCCACCTTGAACGCCGTGCGCGGCGCCATCTCGCGCAGGTCGGCGGTGACGCCCGCCTCGTCGAGGCGGTGCCGCGCCAGCGCGAGGGTGAAGGCGGTGCCGTAGACGGGCACGTTCACCTCGCGCAGCAGCCAGGGCAGGGCGCCGAGGTGATCCTCGTGGGCGTGGGTGAGCACGATGCCCTTGAGCGACTCGGCGGCGTCCTTGAGCCAGGTGAAGTCGGGCAGCACCACGTCGACGCCGGGCTGATCGCCGCGCGGGAACATCAGGCCGCAGTCGATCAGCAGCCGCTCGCCGGCGTGCTCGAGGACCATGGTGTTCATGCCCGACTTCGCCCAGGCCCCCGAGGGGAATCACTTTCAACATCGTCGCGGCACTGTGTCACTGTCTCCCGCTCCCGGCGCACCAGCGGGTTGAGGGGAAGCACCTTCAGCGCGCGAGGGCGAGCTCGCCGTCTGCGCGCAGGATCGGGTCAGCCATCACCAGGTCACCCACGCGCGCCATCATGGCGGCGGCCTGGCGCGGAGTGACGTCGCGGCGCGCGAGGAGCAGCGAACGATTGCGCTGGAGCAGCTTGCCGAAGCGCGCGCGATTCGAAGGCGCGATGGCCGCGATGCCTGCGAGATCGTCGATCGCAGGTCCTGCACCCAACGCGAGGTCCTGCTCGAGCTGCAGCTCGTTGGCGAGCAGCCACGATCTCGCCATCACCATCGCGTCGATCGGCGGCTCGACCTTCACCTGAGGAGGGGGCGGCGGGGCGGTGGGCTCCGACGGCGGCGGGGGCAGGTTGAGGGGCTCCGGCTCGACCGGTCGCGGCGGCTCGGCCCGCGTGGGATGCAGCTTCCGGAACTCCTCGGCCCGCTTCTGCGCGACGGCGTTCGAATAGAAGGTGGTGATGAGGCCTCCCGCGGTGCCCAGCAGCAGCGCGCTGGCGAGCACGATGGTGCTCATGGTCGGCGCAGCGACGCCGCTGCTCCCACTCGAGTTGGAAGTGCTCGCGGTGCTCTGCCCGGTGGATTGGGTCGAGTTGTTCGAACTCTGCGTGGTCGTGCTCGAGGAAGAGTTCTGCGGGAAGATGGCCCCGTACGCGTGGCTCACCGATGCACTGAGCAGCAGGGCCATCCCGACGAGGCGCATGGCACCTGCATAGCGCATCACGACGCGACCTGGTTCTTCCCGCGCGCCTTGGCGCGGTACAGCGCGCGGTCAGCCGCGTCGAACAGCTTCTTCGCGTCCTGCGCGCGCTCAGGAAAGCTCGCCACCCCGATGCTGGCGGTGACCTTCACGGTGACTCCCTCGCGGGTGAACTGGGAGCTCTCCACGCGCTGACGGATGACCTCCGCGAGCTGCGTGGCCGCTTTGCTCGCGAGGCCCGGCAGGAACGCGACGAACTCATCGCCGCCGAAGCGGGTGGCCGTCCCCTTGCTGCCCAGCACGTTCGCGAGCAACCGCCCGACCTGTCCGATGGTGAATGCTCCAGTGGAGTGACCATGCACGTCGTTGATGGCCTTGCGTGGACTTCATGAACAAGGTCTACGCGCTCACCTCGCAGGTCAACCCGCTGCACTTCGACGTGTGGCCGAGCGCCACCAAGTACGAGGCGGAGATCATCTCGATGGTGGCCGACATGCTCGGCGCGCCCGCGAACAACCGCGCCGCGGGCCCCGAGGAGCAGATCTGCGGCTCGGTCTCGTCGGGTGGCACCGAGAGCATCCTGCTGGCGATGAAGTCGTATCGCGACCAGGCGAAGGCGGAGCGGGGCGAGCGCGCGCCCGAGCTGGTGGTGCCCACCACCGCCCACGCGGCCTTCGACAAGGCGGCGCAGTTCTTCCGCATCAAGCTCAAGCGGGTGCCGGTGGGGCCGGACTTCGTGGCCGACGTGAAGGCGATGAAGGCCGCGGTGACGAGCCACACGGTGGCGATGGTGGTCTCCGCGCCGGGCTTCCCCTACGGGCTCATCGACCCGGTGGAAGAGCTCGCCGCGTTCGCGAAGAAGCGCCGCATCGGGTTCCACGTCGACGCGTGCCTGGGCGGCTTCATCTTGCCGTGGGCGAAGCAGCTGGGCGCGCCCGTGCCCCCGTTCGACTTCAGCGTCCCGGGCGTCACCTCGATGTCGGTCGACACGCACAAGTACGGCTACGCGGCGAAGGGCACCTCGGTGGTGCTGTACCGCGGGCACGCGCTGCGCTCGTACCAGTACTACACGCTGACCGACTGGCCCGGCGGGCTGTACATCTCGCCCACGCTCGCCGGGAGCCGGCCCGGCGCGCTGAGCGCCGCTGCCTGGGCCGCGATGGTGTCGATGGGCAGGGAGGGCTACCTCGAGTCGACGCGGAAGATCATCGCCGCCACCGAGCAGATGAAGGCCGGCGTGCGCGCCATCCCCGAGCTGCAGCTGATGGGGGAAGCGGTGTTCATGGTGGCGTTCCGCTCGCAGAGCCTCGACGTCTACCGGGTGCTCGATGAGCCTCGGGAAGCGCGGGTGGAACCTGAACGGGCTCCACCGGCCCGCCGCGGTGCACCTGTGCGTGACGCTGCGGCACACCGAGCCCGGCGTCGCCGAGCGCTTCGTCACCGACCTGAAGGCGGCCGTGCAGGTCGTGAAGTCGACGCCGTCGACCGGCGGCGGCATGGCGCCCGTCTACGGCATGGCCGGCACGATGCCGCTCAAGGGCTTCATCGGGGACTTCCTCAAGAAGTACCTCGACCTGCTCTACAAGGTCTGACGTTCCTCCCTCTCCCTGCGAAGCGGGGAGAGGGTCGGGGTGAGGGGCCGACTCACGTCGGTGAGGTAGTCGTGCTCGCGGGTGGGCTGCGCGCCTTCGAGGCAGATTCGACGCGAGCACGCGCGAGACCCGGCCCCGCTCGGCCAGGCGTTACTTCCGGCGCTGGTAGACGCCGTCCTTCTTGAAGTAGCTGGTCGCGTAGACGAGCTTCCCCGCGGGGCGGAAGCGCGTGTACTTGAAGAAGCCAGGGTGCGCGCCCACGTCGGGGAGCGCCACGGCCGCGTTGAAGTCCTCGGTGGCCGGCTGCGCCATCTCGTTCATCTCGCCCACCGACGCCTTCGCGCCCTTGATGCCCACGGGGTGCGAAGCCGTCACCCACCACGCGCCGAAGCCGTCTTCCGCGGTGGGCGGGGTGATCTCCAGCGCGAGACCCTCGGCCTCCACTTCCTTGCCCTCGGGGAGGGTGTCGAGCCCCTTGCGGTCGTTCTCGTTGAGCAGCCCCGCGATGAAGGCCTTGAGCTGCGCGCGCACCTCGGGCGACTCGCTCTTCGTGCCGACTTCGATGCCCGCCGGCTTCGCCGGGTCGCCGTACACGTTGAGCTTGACGTCCCCGCCGGCGAACGAGAGGTAGGGCACCGACGCGAGCACCCCGACCTCGATGACCGTCGCGGGAATCTGCTTCAGCTCGGCGCCCCAGGGCTGCGCCTGGGCGGCCTTCACCACGGCCTCCATCGCCGGGAGGCGCGACTGGAAGTCGGCCGTCGCGGAAGAAGAGGTCGCACAGCCACACAGCGCCAGGAACGCACCGACGAGGAAAGGAAGTCGCATGGCGGCGGACCCTACTACTCCGCGCACGGCGGTCACCCTCGATCAGGAGTCGATGAGCGTGGTGCTGCCTTCGTCGTTTCGCGCTACTTCGCCCGTCTTCTCCGAGCGCACGTGGTCGGGCTCGGTGGGGTGGCCGGGCACGAAGGCCATCACCAGCTCGGTCTTGTTGTTCTCGCTCGAATTGTCCTTGCCCATGAGCGCGCGCAGCGAGGCCAGGGCCGCTTCCGCCGAGGCGGGCCGCTGCTCGGGCTTCTTCGCCAGCAGGCGATCGACCCACAGCTCGAGCCCTTCGCTCAGCTCGGGCCGCAGCGCGCGCAGCTTCGCCGGGGGCTCCGAGAAGTGGCTGCGCGCGTTCTCGGGGATGCTCTTGAGCGGGAAGACGGGCTTGCCCGCCAGCAGCAGGAACGCGATGCAGCCCACGGCGTAGAGGTCGCTCGAGGCGACCGCGTGCCCCAGCAGCTGCTCGGGCGACATGAAGCCCATGCCGCCCACGGCCATCGCTGGCCCCGTGAGCACCTGCTTGCGGCTCTCGCGCCGCGCCACGCCGAAGTCGAGCAGCTTGATGCCCGGTCGAGCTCCGTCGAGCACGAAGACGTTGCTGGGCTTCAGGTCGCGGTGAATCACGCCCGCTTTGTGCGCGGCGCCCAGCGCGTCGAGGATCCCCTCGAGGATGAGGAGGATGTCGGGCAGCGCCGGGTAGCGCACCTTCAGGAACACGTTGAGCGGCAGCCCGGCCAGCAGCTCCATCACCAGGTACGGCCGCCCCTCGCCCATCAGCCCCACGTCGGACACCGTCACGATGCCGGGGTGGCGAATGTCGATGGCGGCGCGCGCCTCTTCCATCAAGCGGCGCCCGGCGTTGAACTCCTCGGTCTTTTCCTTGAGCACCTTGATGGCGACCCGGCGCTTGCTGGGCTGGTGCTGCGCTTCGTACACCTCGCCCATCGAGCCCGAGCCGATGAGGCCCAGCAGCCGGTAGCCGGCGATCATCGTGCCTTCGGGTAGCGACCGCGCCGGGGGCCGGCTGCTCATGGGAGTCCTCGTTGTCCGGACCGCCGTGCCGGGGACGTCGGTCCAGAGCGCGTCGGCTTCGGTGTCGGGCGTCGCCTTGACCGCCTCCACCACCCGCGCGCCGTGCACCTGCTTGACGAAGAGCAACCTCCAGGCTCCACCCCCGCGGCGTCCGCCAGGCGGGCCAGGTTCGCCGTCACCGCGGCCGGCTCGTCACCCACCGCGAACGAGCTGTTGAGCGAGTCGTAAGGGGACGCCGACACCCCACCCGTTCTCATGGGGAAGCCGTGCCGGGCGCTTCAGCAATGACGCAGTGAGTAATTCCACGCTTCACACCTTAGTCCAGCTGCACGATGCTGCCGCCGCCCACCCGTCGGAGGCCTGACCTGCGCACCATCGGCACCAGATTGTTGATCGCCGTGTCGGTGCCGGCGCTGCTGCTGGCCCTGCTGGGCACGGTGACGGCGTGGCGCCGAACGGATCGGGCGGTGCGCGAGAAGACGCGGACCGACGCGATGGGGCTGGCCGAGTTCGTGGCCACCAGCTTCGGCGCGGTGGAAGAGACGCCCCCGGGCACCGCGCCCCGCGTCGCGCACCGCGCCGTCACCAACGCCGTGCGCAGCAACTGGTCGGCGCTCAAGCTGGTGACCGATCTACGCATCGTCGGGCGCGACGGCCAGGTGAAGTGGTCGCGGCGCATCGAGGAGGAAGACAAGACCTGGGCCGGACGCCACGCGGCTGCTGGCGATCGGCGAGGGCCAGGCCACCTTCGAGGCCCCCTCCAGCCCCTTCCCCTGGAGCCGGGGCGCCGGCGGCGAGGTGATCTACCCGCTCGGCGGCGTCGCCTGCGGCGGCTGTCACACCGGCCCCTCCACGCTGCGCACCGGCGTGCTGCAGCTCACCATCGACGAGCCCGCGCTGCGCACCGAGGTGGCGCAGGTCTTCATCAGCGCCACCTGGTTCATCACCCTGTTCGTGCTGACCAGCCCCTTCACCAGCGGACTAAAGTCAAGACAAAAAATGAGATCGGCATCGTTGATGATCGTATTGCTTTTATCAATGGTAATCTCGTAATTCAACACTTTTTCACAGCCGGGCATCCAGTCGAGAAAGGCCGCCCAGTTGGTTGGTGATATCACCTGAACCGTATGGCCGAGTTGTGTCAATAAATGGTAAAGACCCAGCGACGAGCCCATTGCATCGGGATCGGGCTTTTGGTGGGTGGTGATCACAACTTTGGCAGGTGTGCTCAATAATGGATATAATTCGTTGATTTCTTGCATAAAGACGGTTGCAAATGTAGGGGAAATGGATAAGTTATGAGGTAAGAGTTATGGGTTACGGGTGTCTTGTGCCTTTAACCTTGTACCTTACTCCTTGTGCCTTACTTCTTCTCCCTTATCTTTGCGGCGCAAAAACAAAAAAATCATGAGCAATCGTACGTTTACAATGATCAAGCCCGACGCAATGAAGAATGGTCATGCCGGTGCTATTTTAGACAAAATTATCAAAGCAGGTTTCCGGGTAGTAGCCTTGAAACAAACAAAACTTTCTGCAGAAAGAGCAGGTGAGTTTTATGCAATACATAAAGAGCGTCCGTTTTACGGAGAGCTGGTTGAGTTTATGAGCAGTGGTGTAATTATCGCAGCTATCCTTGAAAAAGACAATGCTGTGTCTGATTTCCGCACACTTATTGGCGCAACTGATCCTGCAAAAGCAGATGAAGGAACCATTCGTAAATTGTTTGCAACATCTGTTGGTGAAAATGCAGTACACGGAAGTGATAGTGATGAGAATGCTAAAATTGAAGGAAGCTTTTTCTTCAGTGGATTAGAACAAAATTAATCGCTGAATTTTTCAGTAAGTGATCCCTCTTATTCGTTTGAAATAAGAGGGATTTTTTTTGAACAAAAAGCAGCATGTTGAGATTGTTTTTTTATACTTGTGTTATAATCGAAACCGCAACAAACATGAGAACACTTTTTACATTACTGTCCGTAATCTTTTTTTGCACACAATCTCACGCACAAAAAATCCCTTCGTTCGGAAAAATTGACAAAGCTGAATTTGAATCGAAAGAATGCAGCTATGATAAAGAAGCGATTGCAGAATATCTCCTTGACATTGCTGAGGTGAGATATTATTTCACATCATCTGATTTTGTAAACGAAACAACCAATCGTATCCGCATCAAAATATTAAATGAGAAAGCGATAGATCTTGCCAACGTACGCATCCCCTATTACAGTGTAGGAACTGCACAACGTATCCGCAACATTGAAGGCTATACCTACAACCTCAACGCAAATGGTGAAGTGGAAACAACAAAGCTTGAAAAGAAAGCGGTGATGGAACAAAAGCTGGGTAGCGAATCGGAGATGATGGTATTTACATTACCCAACGTAAAAGTGGGCAGCATTATTGAATACAGATTTGAAGACAGCAAACGTAATTCAATTGAAATTGAAGACTGGATCTTTCAACGTCCACACCCGGTTCGTTACAGCGAATACAATGTTGAAATTCCATCAATACTTGAATTTACGTATCTCATCCGCAGAACATTGCCGGTAAAAGAAACCACTGAAGGCATCAATAAAGTGAAACGTTTTGTAATGACCAATATTCCCGGATTGGATCGGGAACCTTTCATGAGCAGCACAAAAGATTATTTGCAGCGGATCGATTTTCAGTTACGTGCTATTGACGGCAAACCCAGAATGACCACCTGGCCGCAGCTAACGGAACAACTTTTGGAGAACGATTATTTTGGAGCGCAGTTGCGCAAAAACGTATTTAAAGGAACCAGTTTACAAAGCGATCTAAAAACTATTACCGATCCCATATCAGCGTATGGTAACCGTTTTGAACTTTGTAAAAAAAGAAGTGGCATGGAACGGACAAACAAGCAGATGGAGTGATGAAGGCGTAAAAAATGCATTGGAAAAACATAGCGGCAACAGTGCTGACATGAACCTGTTACTGGTTAACCTGCTGCGTGATGCAGATATGAAAGCATACCCCGTTTTAGTAAGCACACGCACAAATGGAAAAGTAAATACAGCTTATCCATTTCTTTACCAGTTCAATGATGTGTATGTATATGTTGAAGTAGATAACAAGCCTTATATCCTTGATGCGACCAATTACACCAATCCACCGTTTATTACACCATGGGATGTACAGTTTACAGAGGGATTTTTAGTTGATAAAGAATTGGGACAATTTATTGCAATGGGCGACATGAAACACCGTTTCCGTTTAATCACTTCTGTATTGGGCGAAATTGATGCAGAAGGAAAATTAAAAGGAAATGCAAATATCATCGCATACGAATATGCAAAGAACGAACGGTTGCGCTCCATACGTCGTGGTGAGAAAGAATACATAGCAGAGTATTTCAACAAGCCGCATCCGGAATTCAAGTTTGATTCTATCACGTATAAGAACGATAAAAATGATAGCCTGCCATTAGAAAATCTTGTACAGTTTCAAGGCACGCTCAACAGCAGTGGTGAATATCTTTTTTATTCACCCAACTTTTTGATGGAACTGGAAACAAACGATTTTATTTCCGATAAACGGTTTACCGATGTTGAATTTGGATACACGCAATACTATAATATGTTTGCTACTATCCGCTTCCCTGATAATCTTGAACCGGAAGAGCTTCCGAAAAACATCCGGATGATTATGCCAGATACCAGTATTGTATTGCAGCGCTTTGTCAATAAAAACGAAAACACAGTTTCCATGCGATATACATTGGAAATAAAACGACCTACCTACTATGTAGATGAGTATCTCGATTTCAAAACATTTTATGCCAAACTGTTTGAAATGCTGAATGAGCAGATCGTATTCAAACGTAAAACAATACCCAAACCATGAGAGCCCTCTTAACACTTCTTTTTATCGTTCTGCTTCAGTGCACTGCAACTTCGCAATCACTTCTAAACTATTCATCCATTACACTACCGGATAGTTTAAAGAAAGATGCGGATGCGGTTTATCACCTGGAAGAAAATGTGATCGACATTGAATCGCCTTCCAAAATGACGATTCGCTCCCACAATATTGTTACCGTACTCACAAAAGCGGGCTTACGTCATTCGGTTGTACGTATTGGCGTTAACAAACTCCGTAAGCTGGAAGAAATAACCATTAAAGTGTATAATGAATTAGGAGTTGAAATTTCCCGATTCAAAAAAAAGGATTTTAAACTGGAAGGCACTTACGACGGTGTTACCCTTGCATCAGACAACAAACTGTATGAACTTGATTTTCCTGTACCCGGTACGCCCTGCACCATCGAAACAGAATATGAAATTAACTGTACAGGAATCCTTGACCTTCAACCATGGTTTTTTGGAAGCACTACAGAATCGTACAAAAAAAGCAGGTACGTGGTAAAATCTGCCATCCCTGTTAAATACAAAGTTTACAATTTTAAGCAGGAACCTAACCTTACAAAAGAAGATAAAAAAACTGTTTATACGTGGGAGCTGAATAATAAATCTGTTCCTGCAAAAGAAACATCATCGTACGGTGCCTGGGTGTCACTTCCGTGGGTAGATGTATCGCCTACGCAATTCAGTTACGATGGCTATCCCGGCTCATTGGAAAGGTGGAAAGAATTTGGCAAATGGACATACCCTTTTTATGAAGAAGAAAATCCGTTCAAACCGGAACGTGTTGCGTTTTTCAAATCATTAATTAAAGATGCAACTACAGATCAGGAAAAAATTGCGATACTTTACCGCTACATGCAAAAAGAATTCCGTTATGTAAGTATCCAGTTTGGCATTGGTGGTTTTAAACCTTTTCCAGTTTCGTTTGCAGAGCAGAAAAAATATGGCGATTGCAAGGGCCTGACTCATTACATGAAAAACATGTTGAATGCGGTTGGTATTAAAGCGTATGCTGCATTGATCAATGCCGGCACAAATGAATATCCGGTCGACCCTTCGTTTGCATCAAGCATCTTCAATCATGTAATACTTTGCGTGCCATTGAAGAATGATTCTGTTTGGCTGGAATGTACGAGTAAACAAACACCTGCGGGTGTGTTGGGAACATTTACTGAAAACAGAAATGCACTACTACTTACAGAAAACGGTGGAGTGATCGCTAAAACACCCCGAAGCAAAAGCACACTTAATCAGTGGCGTGCAACTACCAGTGCCGAGTTGTATGATGATGGAAGTGCTGTGTTACTCAGCCGTGTATATGTAACCGGCGAACTGTGGGAAGCAGTAAATGCATACTTCGACGGTCAAAATAAAGAACAGGTAAAAAAAGCACTGGTCAATGCCTTCGGCTACAAAACACCCGACGATCTGGAAGTGAAAATTCTTGCTGATTCAGCAGATGGTCATTTGGTGGATATTAAACTTGCGTACTCACAGTTCTTTGATTTCAAAGCAGGCAGTAAATATTTTTATCCGCAACGGCAATACAAACTCAACGATGAAAGTATTCAACCTGCAGAAAGCAGACAATATGATTTTTTGTTTGATTATCCCTATCTCAAAACAGATAACATCACCTACAAACTACCGGCAGGGTTTGCACGGGAAAGTATTCCCGCTACAAAAGAAGTTACAAACGACTATGTGCGGTATAGAAACACCATCAATGTAAAAGAAGACAGCAACGAGCTGCATGTGATCACCGAACTGCAACTGCACAAACACATCATCCCCCCTTCGAAGTTTAAAGAAGTAGCGGAGAGTTTTGAGCTCATTAAAAAAGATGAGTTACAAAAACTGGTGCTGAAAAAACAATAAAAAAATGCCTCCCGTAAACGGGAGGCATTTTTTTGAACAGTAGGTTTTGGTTTCGGCCATTTACTGCTTTGCAGCAGCAGTTATTTATACGCATTGATGCACATACTCAAAATAAGTGCAAGCGAAAAAAATACAATAAATAAAATGAGTGGAACGTCTTTGCGACTGTAAACCGGAAGTGTTTTTTCAAATCGTTTCATAGTATTTTGTTTTTACTGGTTATTGGAATAATGCTAATATAACGCTTTTCCTCACAAATCATTGCATTTGCAGTTGTTTTAGCAGCCAATTCTACAAAACTCACGTAGAAATACGAAGCATTACAACCGCTTTTTCAGCAACCAATCCGTTTGCAGATCGGTTCCCAATAAAAACTGATGTTCACCGAACCGTTCAAAACCCCAGCGTTGGTAAAAAGCAAGGGCCCGTACATTATGTTCCCACACACCCAGCCAGATCGATTTCATCTGCAGCTCATTTGCTTTGTTGATACACTCCTGCATTAACGCCTTCCCCACTCCTTTGCCAATAGCTTTATTCAATGCGTAGATGCGTGCAATTTCAATGGCCTGCTCATGTGCAAGGTTATTTTTAACCCGCAGCCGTGCATAACCAACCGGCTCATCATCAATAGAAGCAAGCATAAAAATACCTTCGCTTAATTCCACTTCTTTCATCAGCTCTTCTTTGGTAAACTGTTCGCTCATGAAAATATCCATGTCTTCTTTTGTATTGTCGTTGGCAAACGCTTCGTAAAAAGAAGTACGGCTCATATCGGCGATCAGTTCTGCATCAGCAGGACCGGCATATCGAATTATGATTAAACTCATTGTCTTTTGTTGAGAAGTTAAATTACAGGAATACATTTCAATCAACAACAAAAAATTATCTTTAATGAAAGAGCGACTTATCAAATGGACAGAAATTACTGGGAACGCATTGCACCAAACTACAGCGAAGAAATTTTTGATGTACTGAAGAACGATACCAGTGGCAAGATCGTTGACGCTATTGAAGAAGTGGCATCTAAAGAAAAGACGGTTACAGATATTGGTTGTGCCATCGGCAAATGGATCCCCTTACTGGCAACTGCATTCAAATATGTTGTGGCAACCGATATCTCAGCCATCAATCTCGACATTGCCAAAGAAAAATGTAAAGACTATCCCAACGTGGAATATCAACGCATGGACATGAGTGCTTACACATTGACCGTTACCCCCTGCGATGTGGCCGTATGTATTAACGCCATCCTCACCGATAATTTAAAAAAGCGGATCAACTTTTTTCAATCACTCAATATTTGTTTGAACCAGGGCGGCACATTGATCCTTGTAGTGCCATCGCTTGAATCAAAACTCTATACCAACATCATTGCACACCGCTGGAATGTGGATGATGATAATAAAGAAAAAATTGAATCAGTTGAGAAAGCCTATGCACTTGCCAAAAATATCAAACAAGGCGTTACAGATATTGATAACGTTCCTACCAAACATTACCTCAAAGAAGAACTTGAACTGTTATTAACGCTTGATGGCTTTACCGTTGACCGGGTTGAAAAGATCAACTACACTTGGAAAACTGAATTCAACAATGCACCCAAATGGTTACAAGAACCGTATCCATGGGATTGGATGTGTGTGGCTAGAAAGTTATGAGTTACGGGTTATGAGTTGAAAGTCTTTGGTGCATAGACCTTACACTTTTACAAAATACAGTTGAAAACAGAAAGCTCTCCGATTTTTCGGAGAGCTTTCTGTTAACTAAAATTTTTAAACAAGTTAGAGCTGTGTTTAGCAAGTCCCCCTCTACCGGAGGGAATTTAGGGGAGGCTGATCACCATCGCACTCGCACCACCACCACCATTGCAAATACCTGCCGCACCATACTTTGCATTATTTGCTTTTAATACATTAATGAGCGTTACAATAATCCGTGCCCCACTTGCGCCTAACGGATGACCAAGTGATACCGCACCACCATGCACATTTACTGTTCGAAGGATCAAGTTGCATGCGCTTGCTGTTTTCAATGCCAACCACTGCAAATGCTTCGTTGAGTTCCCAATAAGAGATATCGCTCATTTGCAATCCTGCTTTTGCAACTGCTTTTGGCACCGCTAATGAAGGAGTTGTCGTAAACCATTCAGGTGCCTGTTCTGCATCAGCATACGATAAAATTTTAGCGATCGGTTTTAATCCCAACTCATCTGCTTTTTCTTTACTCATCAACAGCAAAGCAGCTGCACCATCATTCATTGTTGAAGCATTCGCAGCTGTAACCGTTCCCTCTTTTTGAAAAGCCGGATTGAGTGTTGGTATTTTATCAAATTTCACATTATAAGGTTCTTCATCTTTTGCAAACACAACAGGATCACCTTTGCGTTGCGGAATTTCAACGGGAACAATTTCGTTATCAAACAAACCCTTTTCCCATGCTGCCTGTGAGCGTTTATAACTTTCAATGGCAAATGCATCCTGCTCTTCTCTGCTGATGCCACATTCCTTTGCACATAACTCAGCAGCATTGCCCATGGCCTTGCCATCGTACACATCTGTTAAACCATCTTTTGCAAGACCATCAATAAAACTTGTGTTGCCATACTTGTTTCCCCAACGCATACTGTCAACATAAAACGGCACATTGCTCATGCTTTCCATACCACCGGCAATTACAATATCTGCATCGCCGAGCATGATACTTTGTGCAGCCTGTGCAATGGCTTTCATACCACTGGCGCACACTTTATTTACGGTTGTACAATTTACTTCGTTGGGTAAGCCGGCAAATTTGGCTGCTTGTCGTGCGGGTGCCTGACCAAGATTGGCCTGAATAACACAACCCATTAACACATCCTGCACGTTGCTTCCATCAACTCCTGCTTTTTGCAACGCACCTTTAATGGCAATAGCACCTAACTGTGTAGCGGTTAAACCTTTTAAACTGCCGCCGAAACTACCCATTGGTGTGCGAACGGCGGAGATAACATAAACTTCTTTCATCTGCTTATTTTATTGATAATGATGTGATTGGTTCAGAACCGGCAATTTGGATCATTTGAACTGCTGCGTTTCAGCAATTCTTATATGTACCAAAATAAAAATGACGCACAAAGATAACGATTGTGAGTTTCGAAAGCCATTACAGACGCAACGGCCTCAATAAAGACAAACTGATTTCCTACATTTCTCCTTTTGCGTCCGCAAGGCATACGCACAAACCGCTTTCTGTTTCACGTTTCAACCACTTTCATAAAAATCGTTCAAACAACAGTAAATACGCCACTGCATCGTAACAATACTTATCCCCAATTTTGCAATTTTCTAAGTGTTTTCCTTTAGTATATCTACGAACAACCCTACATTTGCACTTTATTTATACCCCTAATATGAAAATGAAACAAATCATTCGATTTGCAGTACTGCAAATGATATTGGCCTTTTTTACTACACAATCATACGCTCAATGTGTAGTTGGCTCAACAGATGGATACTTCGTAACCATTTCTGTTAACCCCGCCCAGATTATACCGGCCTCTTCGAGTTGTGAGTTTGGATACTCTTACACCGTGCGGTTAAACTATTCGATCAGTTTCAGCGGCAAAAATATCCCTTCATCGCTATACACCTTGCAGGGAACACTTAATTGCGGCGGGTCGTCTATCTTTTTTGATTTGCCAAACAATGGCGGAACCGGTAATACCATCAGTTCCAATGCGTATACCTCGCTCACAAACTGCAGCAACGCCACTCCCGGTTCTTTAGGTTGCAACAATATTCAACTTCAAATTGAAGGTCCCGGTATTCCGGCTCAAACAATTTCCTGTCCGCTCAGTGCTGCACTCCCGGTTCAATTCGCTTCCTTTGAAGTGAAAACTACAGGCACCAGCCAGGCATTAATCAATTGGTCTACAGCGTGGGAAGAAAACAATGGTTTCTTTACTGTTGAACGTTCCGTAAACGGAACAGATTTTACAGCACTTGCAAAAGTGGACGGCAAAGGCAACAGCAGTACAGCCAATTGGTATAACTATACAGATAACGGTATCTATCCCGGCAGCTTTTATTATCGCATCCGTCAAACAGATTTAAACGGAACATTTTCTTTTACGGATGTAAAGAAAATTTCATTGACGCAAAATAACCGTTTAGCAATTGCCCCCAATCCTGTTGCCGGAACTGATTTGTTTATCCAGGGACTTGGCAGCGATCTGAAAGGAACAAAGGCTCAACTGTTTAATACAAACGGTCATCTTCTGTACAGTGCTGTTGTACGTGATGCACGCATGAAATTACCCGCCAACATTACAGCAGGCAATTATGTGTTGATCCTTATTAACGATAAAGGCGAACGCAACCAACTTCGTTTTGTTAAGTTGTAATAAGACTTTAAGAAGTTGCCTGCCTTTTTAAATGATACCGGAATTAGTTGGCTAAAGTTTGAGATTGCGGAGACGTCTCGTGCCTCGACATGACGGCGCAGTTAGTTTGAGTAAACGGATACTCTCCAATCTTCGGAGTGCCGTCATTTTGAAGAAGGGTACATTTTTATGTAAATGAACGTTTTTAAATTTTATAAATACTATGGCTGCATAAAATGGCCCTATAGATTTCTTCCCGTAAAGCTGGACAAGCTCTTCGTCGAAAAGACAGCAACACCAACTATTACAAAAGCCCAACATTGCTGTCCTCCCGAGGAACGAGGGATCTGCTGAACAATTACTTTACCTGTAATGCTTCCGCATCAAAACCAATTCCCTCCCATCCGCTGATCATAAAATTGCGGATGTTGGCATGATCGGTTGCATCGGGATGTTGCAACACATCCACCCGAAAATAATCACCAAAGCAAGCCAGTGTTTCTTCCTTGCTCAACTGTTGCAGCTTGGCGAATGCAAATAATTTACATGAACCGGAGTTGGTGCCCGCTTCGTTTACAACAGTTCCGTTGGTAAAACGCACCGGCGTGAAAACATAATTGGTTTCAATTGTATCCATTGTATCGGCAAACGAAATACTGTTGGGTTTTGTACGGAGTTTCTGCAAAAAATCATCAATGCGCATAGAAGAATAAATTTGGCTGCGAAGATGAAGAGAAAATTCTGAACATCATTGTTTGATGTGTACAATTCCGTTTCGGTATAAATCCAACGCAGCTTGTAAAATCGTTTCAATTGTTTTGATGGGTAAGTCTTTGTTGGGATTCACCCGCAACAGCTTCATGCGTGTACGACTGCCTTGTTCCAATTCAGGGTGGCTAAGCAATTTGCCTTCCACCATCAGCAAATAAGGTTCGTCCGTTTTTTTATCTGTCCACAAGTAGCAAAACATTTTCTTCTTGTAACAAAAGCAGGGCATTCCATATTTCTGCGTTTCAGTAATTTCATTATCCTGTTTAAGAATAATACTTCGTAAAGCAAGTAAACAACTTTTGTTGGGCTCTTGTTTGTTTAAATAGTAGTTGTGCAGCTGTTCAACCATGTTCAAATTTATAGGAATAAAAATACTTTCTTGCGCAGGTCTCCCGACCTGTGCATTTGCATTACTACAAGTAGATTAGTGATTGTTGCAACCTACCACCAAGGTTTCCCTGATGAAATGAAGGTAAAAACTTGCGAGATATATTCGTGGAAATCATTTTGGTTTGAACTTCCACCGATCAACTTGCCATATTCTTTATATTCGGAAATACTGAAACCTCCTTCAAATTCATCATAATAAATCACTCTTGTGCCAAAAACAGCAACTACAAAAAACTCAACCTTTTCATCTCCGTAACCAGTATGAATCCATTTTTGAGGTTCTATTCTGATGAAATGCCAGAAGCTTCTTTCTTGCTCCGTTAACAAATAGGATGTTAAATCGATGTGTAGGTTCAGGGCTTCTAGTGTAATAGGTTTCGATGTGTCCATTTCATAAATTTTTTGATTCAATTATTTTGCTTGGCAGAAATTTAGAAAGCACAAGCGAGACGCTTGCGTTAAAGTACGCTATTATGGCATTCATATTTGAACTGCTCGATTATTATGCTGATTACTTTCATTCCATTCCTTCTGACAATTGATTAGGTTTTCATTGTCATTTAACCCTAACCACATTGCCATTGCTTTTTTATGTTTTTTCGAAATGTCATTGTTATTTTGAACTCGCATGAGTTCAACCCTTTCTTTAAAATCTGATTTAAGCCATAATTCTAAAGAGGGCATCATTATTTTACCTAGTGGTCTGCGTGTATTTTTTTCTTTAAGTTCAAAATGTGCTTCTCCATGTTCATTTCTTCCGCTTCCGTCTGTACTTCCCCCATGCACCCAAATTTCAAAAGGCAATAAATCCGATAATTTATTCATTCTCTGAAATTTCTCGTGAATAGTATACTGCTTTCCGTCTTCTCCAACAATTGTAAATGTTCCCTCGACACTAAACCCCTTCAGACCAAAATTTTCATACACAGCTAATAATTTTGGATTATCGAAAGTATACTCAATCATCCATGTTCCATTTGGAAGGCTTTGAAATTCATTTGGCAATGATTCTCTGTTATCGCTATTTATTAAAAAAGAGTCGGAAAGCATCACCCCTTCCTGAATTATTTCTATGTGTTGGATATTAATATTGTTATCTTTTTTCTGTGCATGGAATTTGTTTCTGTAAACTTCTATTGCATGGGCAGGAACAGCTAATTCGTAGAATCCAATTTCATCATGATACCTAAGGATTTTTTTGTCGGGTATCATTACAGGTCCTAATATTCTATTTTTATTGTTTCCGCTCATGTTATACTATATTACACCTAACAGATATACTGGTGCTATTTTACTTAACAATGTTCAAATATCAAAGCCTGTAAACTAATTATTTAGTTCGTCTTAAAAAATTTCAATGGCGCTAACACAGATTTCAAATAAACCTATTTATAAGTTTCTATGACGTTTACACATTACTGATAGTTTTGGCACATTTCGTTTCTATCAATCAGCAACGTTTTCTCCTTACCTTCTTCGGACCTTTGCCGTGTTTTCTTCGGAGTTATCCGAACAAACTCCGAAGGAATCCCGAAGAAAAATGAAGAAGACACGGCAATGTTAGTACGATGGTACAGGGTTGCCAACCTTTGGCAAGCTGTTCGATAAAAGCAGCAGCCTGTTGCAAGGTTGGCAACCCTTTCTAAGAGACAGCACAATACTTACGAGTTAGAAACCTTCGGCAAACTTTCCTTTTAGGCGAGACTCCTGAAAGGGACTCGCCGTAACGCTACATTTCTGTTCCATGATGCGGCGAGTCGGTTTCACCAGACTCGCCGAAGAACGATAAGGTTAGCAACCCTTCCCAATCATCCTGTTTTCATCCTTTCAATCCCAAAAATCCCAGTTCAGACAATTGCCTACCTTCGCCGCTATGCAACAACAACCGGTTTGGCTGGAAGAGGTCCTGACAAACGTAAAAATCAAAGCGTTAAATGAAATGCAGGTGGCTTCTATGGAAGCACAGGCATCAGAAAAAGACATTATCCTGTTATCTGCAACAGGCTCGGGTAAAACACTGGCCTTTCTGTTACCGCTGGTGGAACAGTTACAGGCGGCAGGCAATCAAACAAAAGCAATGATCATTGTGCCATCACGTGAGCTGGCCATTCAGATCGAGCACGTGTTTAAAAGCATGCAGCTCAATTTGAAAGTGAGTTGTTGCTATGGTGGTCATAAACGGGAGATCGAAGAAAACAATTTAAAGCAGGCACCTGCTTTGTTGATCGGTACACCGGGACGTTTGGCCGATCATATCCGTCGTGGAAATATTACCGTTGCCAGTATTGAAACACTGGTGCTGGATGAATTTGATAAATCGCTGGAGCTGGGTTTCCAGGAAGAAATGAGTTTCATAATTGGTTCACTGCCTTCCATTAAAAAGCGGGTGCTTACGTCTGCCACCAATTTAGAAGAGATCCCTTCCTTTGTTGGTTTGAATGAACCGCAGAAACTTGATTTCTTAACCGGCAACGAAGATTCCGATACAGGACTTGCCATTAAAACATTGCACAGTCCTGAAAAAGATAAACTCGAAACATTGTTTCGTTTAGTGTGTATGTTGGGCAACCGCTCAACGATCATCTTCTGCAATCATCGTGAATCAGTAGAACGCACCAGCGAACTGCTGAAAGAACGTGATATTCTGAATGTATTTTACCACGGTGCCATGGAACAACAGGAACGTGATGCAGCGTTGTGTAAATTCAGAAACGGCACATCGAATATTTTGGTTACCACCGATCTTGCTGCAAGAGGTTTGGACATTGCACATATCCGTTACATTGTTCATTATCATTTACCACATACAGAAGATGCGTTTACACATCGAAACGGACGTACAGCACGGATGGATGCAAGTGGTACTGCCATTGTGATTCTTGGTCCGGATGAAAAAATGCCGGCGTACATTCCTGCTGATGCAGAACAAATTGAGTTACCTGAAACAGCAGAGATTCCGGAGAAACCAAAATGGAGTACGTTGTTTATTGCTGCGGGTAAAAAAGACAAAGTAAACAAGGTGGATATTGTTGGCTTCCTGAGTCAGAAAGGCGAATTGAAAAAAGAAGACATTGGCTTGATTGAAGTAAAAGATTTTTTTGCCTTCGTGGCCGTAAAGAAAATAAAAGCCAACCACACACTTCACTTAATTAAAGATCAAAAGATCAAAGGGAAGAAAGTGAAAATTGCAGTTGCAAAATAGGCGTAAGGTGTAGGGCATAGGGTTTAGGGCAAAAACCCTCAGCACTCTGCCTTCCCTCAACCTTAAACCTTACACCTTCAACCATTCAACAATGAACCTTTTTACTACACCCTCCTCCATCATCATCACTTGTCATAAACGCATTGCACCTTATCTTGAAAATGAAGTAAAGGAATTGGGCTTTGCCATTGATGAAGCATTTGTAACCGGTATAAAGTTGACGGGTACCATCAACGATTGTATTAAACTCAATTTGAACCTACGTTGTGCGAGCCAGGTGTTGTACAGTTTAAAACAATTCGTTGCCAATGATGGCGATGATGTGTACAAAAATCTGAAAGACTATGCATGGGAATATATTTTACCTGATCCCGGTTATTTTTCGGTGACGAGTAATGTCAACAATCCAACCATCAACAACAGTATGTTTGCGAACCTACGGGTGAAGGATGCAATTGTTGATCGTCTTCGTGGTATCCGAGGCACACGTCCATCCACAGGTGCTGAGTTAACAGGCACCGTGATTCATTTGTTCTGGAAGAATGAAGATGCAGAAGTGTTTGTTGATACATCAGGTGATTCATTGGCAAGGCATGGTTACAGAAAGATTCCCGGACTTGCACCAATGCTCGAAGGTTTAGCTTCCGCTACTATTTATGCAAGTGTGTGGGATCGTGTGTCGCCTTTCATTAATCCGATGTGTGGTTCCGGTACTTTGGCGATTGAAGCAGCATTGATCGCTACCAACAGAAGACCCGGTTTGTACCGCACCAATTATGCATTTATGCATGTGCAGGGTTATGATGAGAATGTGTATGTAAAAGAAGATGCGTTATTGGAAGAACAAATCATTGATGTGCCGGAGTTTGAAAATTATTGCAACTGATTATAGTCCGAAAGCAATTGACAATGCAAAGAAGAATGCGATTGCTGCGGGTGTACAAAAGCTGATTGAATTTGCCGTTTGCGATTTTGCTGATACCAACGTTCCTGCGGATGCAAAAGGCATCATGATGGTGAATCCTGAATATGGCGAACGATTGGGTGATATCCAGGAACTGGAAGCCACCTATGCACGCATTGGTGATTTTATGAAACAGAAATGCGGTGGTTATTTTGGTTATGTATTTACCGGCAATATGGAGCTTGCAAAAAAGATCGGACTAAAAGCAAAACGCAGAATAGAATTTTACAACAGCACCATTGATTGTCGTTTGCTGGAGTATGAATTGTATAGCGGGAGCAGAAGGGAAGCGAAACCTAACACGGATTTGTAAGCTCGTGTTAATGATGCTGCTGGGGGTTGGTGGGTTGCCAACCTTCCAAAGGTTGGCAACCCTGAGTAGGCCACTCTACCCTTCAAGATGCTCTTGCAGAACAGAAAAAACATGCCTATTTTGATGCATGCCTGTTGCTGAAAAATATCTTACAGACTTTGAAGAAGAAACTACCTATCATATATACAACCGTACAAATAATGGTGAGCTGCTTTTCCGTTCAGATGAAAACATGCGTTACTTTTTAAGTAAGTACTATCAACATTCCCATCACTTTTTAGATACATGGTGTTGGTGCCTGCTGCCAAATCATTTTCATCTCCTGGTAAACGTAAAATCAGCAGCTTCAATTAAACAACACCTCCACGGAAAAGACCTGAAACAGCTTACAATTACTGAACGAAAGTTTCTAAAAGATGAAATCACGTTAAGTGAACTGATCGAACAAGTGTTCAAACGCTTCTTCCAATCGTACGCACTTGCTTTCAATAAACAACACGAACGAAAAGGAAATCTATTTTACAAACCTTTCAAACGGGTGCGTATTGAAACAGATGACCAGTTCATACAGACAGTAATTTATATACATGCAAATGCCGTAAAGCATGGTCTTTCGAACGATTTCACCAGTCACAAATGGTCATCATGGCAGTCGGTTTTATCAAGTGCTCCTACAGGTTTACTTCGCAACGAATTGCTGGATATTTTTGGAGGTAAAGAACGTTTCATCAAAATACACAACGAACAAACGGACTATTATTACAGCGTTGAAGCTGCGATAGAGGATTAGCCAGCATCCTCACAGGGTTGCCAACCTTTGGAAGGTTGGCAACCCAATCAACTCTCTCCTCGCTAACCCACCCCTCCCTATCTTTGCCCATCATGCAAACAACACATTATCCCATCATCATCATCGGCGGCGGACCCATTGGTTTGGCCTGTGGTATTGAAGCAAAAAAAGCAGGTATCCCCTATCTTATTTTAGAAAAAGGATGTTTGGTGAATTCGTTGTACAACTACCCATCCAATATGACGTTCTTCTCTACCTCCGAACGATTGGAAATTGGTGATGTGCCGTTTGTATCGGTGAATACAAAACCAACAAGAGCGGAGGCCTTGGAATATTACAGACGAGTTACCGTTGCTTATAAACTCAACATCAACTTGTTTGAAGAAGTAAAGCAGGTTGAACGAACAGCAAATAATTTTTCTATTCAAACTACCAAACAAAACTATACTGCTGAGCATATCGTCATCGCATCGGGCTTTTATGATATTCCGTATTTACTCAATGTAAAAGGTGAAGACTTACCGAAAGTAACACACTACTACAAAGACCCTCACTTCTATGCCTTTCAAAAAGTGCTGGTGGTGGGTGCCAATAATTCAGCAGTTGATGCAGCATTGGAAACATGGCGCAAAGGTGCTGATGTAACGATGGTGATAAGAGAAAAAGAAGTGGGTGAACGTGTAAAGTATTGGGTTCGTCCTGATGTAGTGAATCGTATTGAAGAGGGATCGATCAAGGCTTACTATGATTCATCGATTATTGAAATAAAAGAACAGGAAGTGATCATTCAAACACCTGACGGTATGAAAACCATTGCGAACGATTGGGTGATCGCTGCCACAGGTTATCAACCCAACTTATCTTTTTTGGAAAAGATCGGCATCAACTTATCAAACGATGATGTGCGCAAGCCGGATTACAATGAAGAAACCCATGAAACAAATGTGCCGAACATTTATCTCGCCGGTGTTATTTGTGGCGGCATGAACACCTCCCGACTCTTTATCGAAAATTCAAGAGAGCATGCGGTACACATTCTGCAATCAATTCAAGCAAAAAGCTGACGCATCGACTGGATTGCAGTATTTTATTTTCCACTCATCACATTCTGCAATTCACGGCTTTTTCATCGGTCATCATTCCTTATTTTCGGGCTATTCATTACTAAACTTCAATTGTATCAACATGATTCGATTATTACTTGCGTTGCTGCTGCTCAGCACCGTTGGCTTTGCACAGCAAAAAGATGCTGACATGGTGAGCCGCATTATTAAAGAGGCTACCGACAATTCGCACTTAAAAAAACTGGGACAGGAATTAATGGATGGCATTGGGCCACGATTGGTGGGTAGTCCGCAAATGCAACAGGCGCATGATTGGGCGGTTGCCAAATACATGAGCTGGGGTATACCGGCACGCAACGAAAAATGGGGCGAATGGCGTGGATGGCAACGTGGCATTACGCATGTAGACATGATTCATCCTCGTGTAAAAACATTGGAAGGCATGCAATTGGCATGGAGCCCGAGCACGGGTGGTAAAACTGTTACGGCTGATGTTGTATTGATTCCTGACCTCGCTGATTCAATTGCGTTTCAAAAATGGTTACCAACAGTAAAAGGAAAATTTGTATTGATCTCGATGTTGCAACCAACCGGTCGTCCCGATTATAACTGGGATGAGTTTGGCACAAAAGAATCCGTTGAGAAAATGAAAAAGGAACGTACTGAAATTTCAACCGCCTGGAGCAAACGCATCAGCAAAACAGGTTATACTGCAAGAACATTGCCTGCTGCATTGGAAAATGCAGGCGCTGTTGGGGTGATCATGAGTAACTGGAGTGCTGGCTTTGGTGTAAATAAAATTTTTGGTGCCAACACAAAAAAAGTTCCAACGATTGATATTGCATTGGAAGATTATGGCTTACTGTATCGCCTGACCGAAGCTGGTAACACACCAAAATTAAGTGTACGTGCCGATTCAAAAGAAATGGGTGTAACGCCAACATATAATACGGTTGCTGAAATAAAAGGCACCGAAAAACCAAATGAATATGTGATGCTGTCTGCACACTTCGATTCATGGGATGGTGGTACAGGTGCAACCGATAACGGAACCGGCACATTGGTGATGATGGAAGCAATGCGTATTCTGAAAATATTATATCCGAATCCGAAGCGTACCATTCTTGTTGGTCATTGGGGAAGCGAAGAACAAGGTTTGAATGGCTCACGTGCATTTGTAGAAGATCATCCTGAAATTGTTCCGAATATTCAGGCGCTGTTTAACCAGGATAACGGAACAGGACGAGTAGCAAATATTTCCGGGCAGGGTTTTCTGCATGCATACGATTATATTGGTCGCTGGTTAGCAAAAGTGCCGAACAATATCCGTCAGCAAATTGAAACAAGATTTCCCGGTGCACCGGGTGGTGGCGGATCTGATTATGCATCGTTTGTTGCGGCCGGTGTTCCTGCTTTTTCACTCAGCTCATTGAGTTGGTCGTATGGTTCATACACCTGGCATACCAACCGTGATACGTATGATAAGATCGTGTTTGATGATGTACAAAGCAATGCTATCCTCACCGCTATTCTGGTGTACATGGCTTGTGAAGATGAAACCAAAACATCACGTGAGCGGATCGTATTACCGGTAAATCCAAGAACGGGTGAACCGGGCAAATGGCCTGCACAAACGAAACCAACCCGCAGAGGTGGTTTGGATTAAACGAAATTTAAAAAGAAACAGCCCGCAATTGCGGGCTGTTTCTTTTTGCATAGAAGTGAATTGATTTTTTACCGTAACCGCATCACAACTTCTTTTCCTTTTTTCAACAACATTCTGTTGTTCTCAACCGCATATCCATCTACTTCGTTTAACACTTCAAGAAAACGGTCTTCAAATTTTTGATCGGTGCACATCATTTTTGTAGACACAACATTTGAAAACTTAATTTTTCCACGCTTCGCAATTTCATAGCTACCTGCTATACGGTTACACCCTCCGGTACCACTGAATTGCTTTTGCGAAGGAACAAATAAAAGATTCGCATCTTTCTCCGTACCACTTAATTGAACAGGTACAGTTTTGAGTTCATACAACGTCCAGCGTTTCATATCCCAGTTATGATCGGGGGCAAGTTTGGGGCTGCAGGATATCAACACTAACAAAAGAACAGATACAACAGATAATTTTTTCATACGCTTCACTTTACTGATTTAAACAAACAAAGTAACAGCAAAACAAAGCAATCATCAACTATAAAAGTTTAACAACTTATATTTCAGAGCTTGCAGAATTTAAATATCGCTCTAACTAATCATCCGCTTCAGTTCGTTACTTAACATCCGCTTCAGTTCGTTACTTAACAGGAGTAAAAATCAAGTTCAACAATAACGAACTTATATCTGCTGAAATAATTAAACAGTATTCCCGTATACTCCTGCAAAATGAGCGTTGACATCAGCTTTCAGAATAATAAATGAAAAGGTACATATCTCCTTCCATATTGACGGGAACAGATTTCATAAAACCAACTAAAAGCAGGTTGCAAGTTTACATCGGACGGATGGAGTTATCGTCTTCGCCAGGTAAAGCTGCATGTTGTCCGTTTTGTTTTCCGTTTGATAAATGAATACAATTTTACGCAGGTTGTTAAACGATCGAAACATATAAATACAGTAAAGGTGAACAACATCAAGATTTATCTCATCTGCTGCTGCTTTGGTCTGATTTTTGTTTTAAATGCTTACAAAACAGATAGTCCATATTCCAATTAAAAATCGACTTTGCATACTCCCGGCTTATCAACATGAAAGACTGATACAGCCGGGATTTTTCTTTCCCCTACATCCGGTTTCAAGGAAGCAATATGCAATTGATTTCCTAAGTAATTGTTAAGAGCCGCTTCATTCATTTTGCAGTTGTTAAACCAATTGAACAATAGTGCCTCTGAAAATCAAGTACATTTTAGTCACTCTAAAGATTTCATTAACAAGTTCCGTTTTTTCTGGCATGCTTTTTCTACTCTACCCGTCAGAGTACGAAACTTTTTTTTAAACCTGAAAAGCCAGAAATTATGAAACAAATTTTTACAATTTTATCTCTCGCAGCGATTATGGTATCCTGCAAATCAAAAGTTGAAACAACAGATCAAACCAACGTATTATCGGCTGTTGATTCAGCAGAGTTTGCTGCTTTCCAGGAATGGAAAGAAGAACAGGAAATAAAAAAAACAAAGGCAGCTGCTACTGTTCGCTATGTTGAACGTAAGCAAACAGCGCCTGTGGTTTATAACAATACCACTCCTGCTAAAAAGAAATGGAGTCATGCAACGAAAGGCGCAGTGATTGGTGGCGCAAGCGGTGCCGTAATTGGTGGTGTAGTAAGTAAAAAGAATCGTGTTGCCGGTGTATTGGTTGGTGGTGTACTTGGTGCCGGTGGCGGTTATGCAATTGGTCGCTCAGTTGATAAGAAGCAAGGCAATTAGTAAACAGTCTGTACGTTTATACCAGCGGAGGTCATCTGCAATCATGTTGATCTCCGCTTTTTTTCAGCAAATTATTTTTCATGAATGCGGTTGATCTGTTTTTAGCGGTATTGATACTTCTGTCAACCTTTATTGGTTACCGGTACGGAGCACTTCGTTTATTGTTGGAGTGGATCAAATGGGCAGCATCTGTTGTTATTGCTGTTTTATTTTATGCGGTAACTGTACAGGAAATACTGCAACGGGTACCCCAACTGAACGAATGGTATTTACCATTGTCTATTACCATCGTCTTTACACTTTCCTATTTTATTCTGTCGTTTATACAACGATTTTTTTTCGCAGGAACATCCACGATTCATCTTGCAGATAAAATTACCGGACTTGTACCAGGCTTGTTAACAGGACTCATCATGAGTGCCGTTACGGCCCGCTTACTTACACTTTCGGTTTTTGATGATGTTAGCAAAGAAGCCGGCGAAAGTAAAATTGCAGCCATTCTCTCTCCCTTTGCAACAGATACGGAAAATGCAATTACGCCGCTGATCAACGAATACATATCACCTGCTCCTGTTCACAATGCAGGAACAAAACCGAACGAAGCTGTCATTCATGCTACTACTTATTTTTCTGTGCGACCCGATCTTGAATATGAAATGCTGTTACTTGTAAATGCAGAACGTAAACAACGAGGCTTGAAATTACTGAACATCGATGAAGAGTTGAAAAAAGTGGCAAGGGCACACTCGGCTGATATGCTCACGAGGGGATACTTTTCGCATAAAACCCCTGAAGGGAAAGATCCGTTTCAACGGATGAAGCAGGCTGGCATTACCTATAAAAAAGCGGGAGAAAATCTGGCGTATGCCTCTACGCTTGCAGAAGCACACAAGGGCTTGATGAATTCGCCCAGTCACCGTGCTGCTATTCTCAATACATCATTTGGCCGCATTGGTATTGGTATTGTTGATGGCGGAAAAAACGGATTGATGATCTCGCAGGAGTTCAGGGATTAGCAAGTACCAATTCTTCTTTTTTCAACACAGGAAAAGTTACACAAATCCTGTTTGTACTTTTGTTGGGTTCTGTAAAGCGGATCACTCCATTCATACTGATAACACGGTAATACACAATATTGCTGATCAACTTCTTCTCTCTGAACTTTACAAACCGTTTGCCGGCATCATCATCAATACAAAGTTCAATTTCATGCCCAATGTGCAGCCGGATAGTCACATGCCGGATGTCTTTATCGGCCTGTAATACCTCTAACCACGATTCAGCAATTTTTACACAATTCATCGACTGTGCAAAACCGGCCTTTTCTGTTTCGCCCGTAATTTTCAATTCAACTGCAAAAGGGTAGACTTTATTTTTCTGATATAGAAAATCTTCCATGAGTTCACGTATCGGCACTTCATCTAACGTAGTTGGGCTGATGTTATAGGAAAGATTCTTTACATCGTTCAACGCCCGTGTAATCGCATCGTTTGCCTCCTCTATATGCCGCAGCCTGTTGATTTCGTTTCCGGCAGCCATATTAAGATGAAGCCGGCCTGCTGCAAGTTCCTGTGCAATATTTTCGTGCAGCTCTTTTGCTACCGATAAATTTTCTTCATCCTGTTCCCTGATAATACGGCTCATTGCCTGATTCTTTCGCTGGATCAACTCAGCAGAATTTTGCTCGATCATCTTCGATTTTAAACGCAACTCCAGCAACTTCGTTACCTGATTAGACAATAATTCCAATGCACGCTCCTGCATAGCATTTAGTTTACCCGGCTTTTTGTCAAGCACACAAATGGTACCGAGGGTTTGCCCGGTGGGCGAAACAATGGGAGCACCTGCATAAAAGCGAACATTCATTTCACCTGCCACAAACGGATTATCGAAAAAACGTTCATCGTTTGAAAGATCTTCTACAATCATAACATCGGTATTCAAAATTGCATGCGAGCAAAAGGAAGCATCACGATTTGTTTCAGTAATATCAACTCCTTGCTTCGATTTGAACCACTGCCGGTTTTTATCGATCAATGTGATCAGCGAAACAGGGCAATTGCAAATTTGTGCCGCCAGCTCCCGCAACTCATCAAATGCTTTTTCCTCTTTTGTGTCAAGAATATCATACAACTGCAAATCGGCAATTCGCATTTCTTCCGAACGGGGTAGCTGGGCAATGATCATAGTATTCATATTTAGTACGGTGTAATTGATTCAATCACGTACGTACAACTTTTCGTTACAGGATTTATGGTATAGCTCTATTTTCCAGATTCTAAGGATTTCTACTTAGTGTCTGTAAAAAAGCAGTTGGTTCAGGTGGGATTGTTTTACAAAAAAGAAGATATAAATGTGATTCGCCGGGCTATCTCCTAAACTGTACAGCAAAAATCGTTGTTTAACCAACTACTGTTTGGTGCAGGAGGATGCTTCACATTTATTTTTTTAAAGAATACATACATCTACTTATCGCCACCACCGACTATTACCTGATATTGACAACAAGCTGTTTCAATACAGTTAAAAAAAATGAAGCAACAGTAGAGTTGACATTTCGAAATAGTTTCGATACCTTAAAGGAGTAAACCGATTTTAAACATCAAAAAAACTTACAGCTATGCCAATTGTGAAAGTAATTGAAGTGATCGCTTCATCTGAAAAAGGAATTGACGATGCCATTCAACAGGCCGTTACCGAAGCATCTAAAACCGTTCGGAATATTGACTCGGTGTATGTGCAGGATATTAAAGCACATGTAAAAGACGGAAAAATAACAACGTTTGGATGCGTTTGTAAAATTTCGTTCAGGCTTGAATAATATCTTATACAACTGTAAAAAGCAAAACACTGAGTAGTTACTCAGTGTTTTGCTTTTAGAACTTATTTCGTTTTAGTTAATCAGTCAATTCAGTTGAATCTTCCGGCAAATGATCGTACTCACCTTTAAAGGCATACCAGCCAAAGATCACCAACCCAACCACAATGGGTGAAAAAATGGTAATGATGATGATCCACGGAATGGGCTTGTTAATATCTTTTGTTCCTGCGCTGTCAATATTATACCAGGCAGCCAGTAACAGTAATACAAAAACAGCAGGCCCCAAAATCATCCAAACTATACCGGCATATCGTTTTAAGTTGTTCATATATTAATCGTTTACGTTGGGATCAATTTTATTGTTGAGATACAAAACACCAATTACAAAACACAAAGCGGCTACTCCTATGGGATACCAAAGCCCCACCAACGGATCAGCAGGAAAACTGGTGGTGAGCAACAAACCAATGAACGGCACCAATCCGCCAAACACACCATTACCGATATGATACGGAAGCGACATAGAAGTATAACGGATCTTGGTTGGAAATAATTCTACCAGAAATGCAGCCACGGGTCCGTACACCATTGTTACAAAAAATATTTGGACAAATACCAGCCATACAAATTTCCAAAACACAGGTGAAGGCAAATGCCTGTTGCTGTAAGTTGTTGTTGGTTTGTTGATGATCAGATCGCCTTGTTGTTGTACGGTGTCTTTGATTGTTTCTGTGTACGCCCAACCATTGGCGGATACATACGGTGTAACAACTGTACGAACAAAACCGGTACTGCCTGCGATTGGTGCTGCATCGATAGATGATTTTGCAGTAACCTTCAAATCAACAAATTCAATTTTTGTATGATCAACACTATCCAAAAAACTTTGATAAATGGGACGATAAAAAATTACACCCAGCAACATACCGATGAGCATGATCCACTTGCGACCTATCTTATCACTCAACCAACCAAAGAACACAAAGAAAGGCGTTGCAAATAAAATAGCCCATAACAAAATGGTGCGACTCTGTTCAAAATTGAGATTCACTTTTGTTTCAAGAAAACTCTGCGCATAAAATTGGCCCGTGTACCAGATAACCCCCTGTCCCATTACCGCACCAAACAACGCCAGTAATACCATTTTAAAATTTCCTTTGTGACTGAAACTTTCCTTCAATGGATTTACGGATGTTTTCCCTTCATGCTTCAACTTTTCAAATAGTGGCGATTCTTTCATCTTCATCCGGATATAAATAGAAACACCCACCAACACGATCGATAACCAGAACGGATAACGCCATCCGCCCCACTCAGCATCAAAGGCAGCATCACTCATACTTGATTTCACCAACAGTATTACACCCAATGCAACAAATAAACCAAGTGTAGCTGTGGTTTGTATCCAGCTGGTATAAAAACCACGTTTACCGGACGGCGCATGTTCGGCCACGTAAGTAGCAGCTCCACCATATTCTCCACCCAACGCCAGGCCTTGTATTAAACGAAGTAACAATACTAATATAGGAGCCAGTACGCCTATTGTTTTGTAACCGGGTACAAGACCAATTAAAAAAGTTGACGACCCCATCAACACCAGCGTTAACAGGAACGTGTACTTACGGCCAATCAAATCACCAAGCCGTCCGAATAACAAGGCACCAAACGGACGAACAATAAACCCTGCAGCAAAAATGGCCAACGTACTGAGCAAGGCAGCTACATCGTTTCCTTCAGGGAAAAACTGTACAGATATGGTTTTGGCCAGCATACCAAAAATGTAGAAATCGTACCATTCGATCATAGTACCCATGGAGGAAGCAGCAATTACCTTCCAGATAGAAGAGGAAGCATTCGTTTGATTCATGTGTTCTTTATTATTGTCTTTTTTGCTCCCGATAATTATCGGGATTACTCGCCACTGAACATCTCAGTTGGTATCAACAGTTGTTTTGGCTCATTTCGTGCGAGGAAGATAAGAAAATGAATTGTACTACAAAAATGCCCTGTCCCGCTCAGTTTTTACTATTAAATGTTCGTTTTTGTGATCAACCTGCAGTGATAAAATGAATACACTGAAAAAAATCACTCATTGTGATAACTGTGTACCCATGCATTTGTTCCGGCAAACCTGTGAATTGTGTAAGCAAACAGTTTAATTGTGTAACATGTGTTGAGTGAATATACAGCACCTTTGCAAAGCATTTAAGCTGTTGATCCGTACTAACAAATAAACCCATCCTTATACAGCAAAATGCAACCATTCATTTCTTCCTCTATTGCTTTAATGCACAGGCAGATTTTCTTTCACGTAAATAACAAGTAAAGTATATGATTCGTTTTTTAAGTTTAGCCCTTATGGCTGTCGTAATTTCTGGTGCTGTTAATGCACAACACATGAACATTGGTATCAAAGCAGGATTAAACCTGTACAACATTAAGAACAGCAACGATGTTAAATACGATCTGAAGCCGGGTATTAACGTCGGTTTACTAAGTCATATTCACCTCAGCAAGCAATTGGCATTTCAACCGGAAATAGTTTTTTCTGGTCAGGGTGCGAAATATACAACAGCTGGTGTTGAAACAAAATTGAACCTCAACTACCTGAATGTACCATTAATGTTACAATATATGTTTGATAATGGTTTCCGTTTACAGGCAGGTCCGCAATTCGGCTTTTTGTTGAGCGCCAACGCTGTTACAAATGATGTAAAGACGGATATAAAAGATAATTTAAAACCACTTGACATTGCAATCGGTGTTGGTCTTGGTTACATTCACGTTCCTTCCGGTTTTGGTTTGAATGCACGTTATAATCATGGATTAACCAACATCAATGAAAACAGCAGCAGTTCGAAATCATTCAACAGAGGTTTTCAACTGGGTGTGTTTTATCAGTTCCAGCATAAAGATTAAGCAACTAACTATCTACTGAAAAGCCCCCCGAATTATCGGGGGGCTTTTTCGATTCCTGATATATCAAACGCTGATTACTTCTTTTGTTCTGTCGGTGTTTCTTCATTTGAAAATCCACTGCCAATGGCCCGCATAAAATTCGACAGCGGTCCTTCCATTTTATTGGTACGATCGTCGAGTGTATTGTTGTGCAACAGTTCGCCCATTTGCAAAGCTGCAGGCAGGTATGGAAGAATATGCGGCAGCTGACTGCTCATATACTGTTTTACATGATGGATCGTTGCGTCCTCCGGCAATTCTTCCTTCCAAATAATTCCCACAGCACTGGATGCAATGCCATTCAACTTTGCCGATACGTTTTCTGTTGTTTGATTGCTGTACTCTGCAATGTGTTGCACAACGGCTTGCTGATTATCGGAGAAGATCAGGTCGGTCCATTGTGTAGCCGGATTTGCTTCAAGAATATCGGCAGCACCTACATCTGTACAACTGTAATTATACAACGCTGTTAACACGGCGGGTATTGCGGCCTGGCTGAACCGATGTTCCTCCGGTGTTGTATCATCTTCCTTCACCACTTGGGTGTTTGGATCAATTTTTTGTAATGCAGGATAACCCAACTCGGTTTGTACTGCTTCGATAAGACTGAGCGACATAGTAGAAAATTTTTGTTTTGTTACTTGAGGTAAAAAGAGATTCAACAGCTTTGTGAACCACCGGGTAATGCTACTTTGCGTGTTGCAGAATGTATTCGCTGTATGCATAAAGAAAGCCGGAGATCAGCAGTATTGTGATAAGAACCACAACAACTGCAATGCCCAGCTTCGAGATGTTTTCCATTTTATGCATCAACAATAGAAATGTATTGTTTTTGAAACCACTGTCGTTACAACCAGCAATCTGTGTATTTAAACACGGATGCTTCCAATAGAACCCAGTAATCCAAATGCTTTGAGCAGCCAGATCACAATTGCAATTACAACAACAATGTTCAGGATGTTCTTGATCTTACGGTCCATGGGAATATAGGTGTTGATCAACCAAAGAAGAACTCCTGCAACAATTAACACAATAACTATGGTTAGCAACGGCATAAATGTATTTTTTATTTCCGGTAAAGATGCAGTGCTTTCGTTTGATTGTTGTTACATGAGTTGCAGAATTCGTTACATGATTCACACTTTCTGTGAAGTTCAAACTCGTTCAAAAATCCACAGCTACGCAAACAAAAAGAGAATGGACATAACGGTCATCTAAATACAAAGAAAGCCAAACAACAAATTGCCGCAGTTTTCCGGCCATTGTAATTAGTATGGGCGAAAATCAACCCTGAGGCAATTAGAACTACCTTTATTAAAATAGAAGAGTACCTCCACGGGGGCCGCTATTGAAATACTGATCAAAAACGGCAAATCAGAACAAGTAAGGACTTTATGAAGTTGTACATTAAAAACATGGTTTGCATCCGATGCAAAATGGTAGTGAAAGAAGAACTTACCAAACTCGGTATCGGGCACACAACTATTGAACTGGGCGAAGCAGATATCAACACTCCTTTTACATCCGAACTTCATGAACAATTCAAAGCTGCCTTACTCCGTTCCGGGCTTGAATTGATGGACGATAAAAAAAGCATCCTCATCCAACGTATTAAAAATGTAATAGTAGAATTGGTTCATTATTCAGAAGAGCCCTTGATTGTAAATTTTTCAGTACACTTAAGCGATCAACTGCAACACGATTATACCTACATGGCCAACCTGTTTTCGGAAGTAACAGGTATTACCATTGAAAAATTCATCATTGCACATAAAATAGAACGGGTAAAAGAATTGCTGGTTTATAACGAACTTAATCTTACAGAGATCGCCTACCTGATGCACTACAGCAGTGTGGCACATTTATCTGCGCAATTCAAGAAAGTAACCGGGCTTACCCCCTCTCACTTTAAAAAATTAAAGGAAAAGCGACGCAGTATGCTGGAGGATGTGTGAATTTTATAACACTTCATGGGCATTATATAAGTCATGTGCCAACAAATTACCCCAACTTTATAAAGACTTTTACAGGCTTGCTTTTCGATTACGTTAGCTCTTAACTGATGAACATGTCTTTTTGAAGTTTTCCATTCTAAAGGTAATACACAAAGAGTTAAAGAAAACTGTTGAATGGCTGCTAATTGATAATTGCTTTAACTGACAACGTCAACTTCCACATATGCTCAACTACTACCTGACAATTTCCATTCTCCTGTTCGCAGCAACGGCTCTTCTTACCTGGTATCTATTAAGACGAACAAAGAGTAATTCTGAAAAAATATTTAAAGCCGCATTGTGTGATGAAAACAGCGGGGAGTTTAAAGCTGCCATTGAGCAATATGAAACGGCGTTAACTGAAACAGAAAAAAACAGTTTTGATGATCATCTACGTAGCCGGATCATTGAAAAACTGAAAGTTTTGCATACGATTACAACATATGAAAAAGATATGCAACAACAAGCCCCGGTATTAGAGTTTGATGCAGTTGTGCAGAAACAAGGCTCCAATTAATTCACCATTTCACTTACTCCTAAAATAACAAACATGGGAAATCTTCTTTACATTATTGCAGTTATACTGATCATTGGTTGGCTGGTAGGATTTTTTGCTTTTCATGCAGGCGGACTGATCCATGCTTTATTGGTAATTGCCCTGATCGCTATTCTCATTCGAATCATACAAGGCAAAAAAGTATTGTAACCCTGTAAGAATTTACAACAACTTCCCTATACAGAAAATATAATCTACGCCCTTTAGAGTAGGTTTTGGTTAAGGCCTCCGCTTTCTGCGGAGGTTCTTTTTTTACTTCTTTCATTCAATGCAAAAACCTGTGAATGATATAACTATATTCTGGTTCTGTATAATAAAGTTGCAGCCATCCCAGCAGACCTTTATTCAATTATTTACACCGACAGAAAATAACAGCCGACAAGAACCTTATTTCATCCGTAAAACCAATAACCATGAGCACTGATAAGCAACAACATGTAACAAACAGCCTGGAATTAGAGAAATCAAAAGCGCATGTTCTGGTTAATATTACAGAGTACATACTCAACTCGGTGGTAATAAAAACAATCATCAAAAAATCAACCGGTAATATCTGCGTAATGTCGTTCGACAGTGGCGAAGGCTTAACTGAAAAAACATCTCCTTTCGACACGTTTGCACAGATCATCGAAGGCAAGGCAGAGATCGTTATTGACAACGTCTCGAGCTTATTAGAATCGGGTGAGGGCATCATCATACCCGCTCACTTGCCAAATTCTATCCGTCCAAACGGCCGGTTCAAAATGATCCTTACAATCATTAAAAGCGGCTACGAATAAAAGACGCTTCGGCAATTCAAATAATTTAAACTATTCCCTACTTTAAAGTTTACAAATGTGGAGTAAACGTTTTTTAATGGTGAGTATAAAAAAAAACTCCTGATCAGGAGCCTTTTTGATTGATTCAACAGGGAAGGGTAATTCCTGCCGATCAATTTTTTAAAAAAATAATTTGGGTAGTGATTTGCTTGCCACTTTCACGTGCAGAAAAATTCATTCTACAAGAGTTGGACACTTTCATCTTTATACATTCAACACAGGTTATAATGTATCAAGGTGCGGCAAGAGTTGCAAAGATGATCTAAGTTGAAACAGGAACTGTTACATGAATGAGTGAAATCATTATAATATTCACACGTTACTACTATAAGTGAGGCGCATTGATATCTTTTGATTTGTGCAGCGTGAGTAGCGGCGGTGTATTATCGCCCATAAGAAATCCAAATGGTTTCAGCGGATCAATGCGGTCAAATATCAATTTGATGATCGCTGTTATTGGAATCGAAAGAAACATACCGGAAATGCCCCAAAGTGCGGCACCGGCAATAACAGCAATAAGTGAGATCAATGCGTTAAGTTTCACTTTTGATCCAATGATTTTCGGAACAATAAAATTATTGTCTACAAACTGAATAACCGTGTACAGGATTGCTACATACAACATATGCACAGGCGTTTTTGTAACCAATGCAACGATCATAAAAAGGATCAAGGCGATCAATCCACCGACATAAGGAATAATATTGAGCAAGGCGCCGGTAAGCCCCAGCAGCAATGCATACTCAATACCCAGTATTAACAAACCCGCTGTGTTTAATACTGCAATAATGAGAAATTCAATAAATAAACCAACCAGATATCCGTTAATGATGGTTTTTGTTTCAGTTAGAATTTCTGTTACATCCGGATTTTGTCCTGAACCAAAAAGCTTATGGAGAAATTGCAACAAATGCGGTTGATAGAACAGGAGCATAAACATATAAACCGGCGTGAGGAAGATAGTTGCCAGTCCACTTCCAACACTGGAAATGGTAACACCAATGGCCGAATTACTATTTGACAGCATATCCGATTTTGATTCGGCGACCCAGGTATCAATTTTTGTTTCGCTAATGTTGAATGTGGATGATACCCATTGCAGCATCTGCGTAAAAAAATCATTGAACTTTTGCGTGAGTTGCGGCATCGAATCGTTGAGCCGGCTGGCTTGCGATGAGATCAATAACATCAATCCTGCCAGCAGCAACAGCACAACAAATAAGACGATGGCTATCGCCAGTGCACGATTGAGTTTTTTGTTCACCAGAAAATTTACTGCAGGACTTAGTAATACAGCAATGATCATTGCATATACAAACGGAATAAGCAGGCTTCCGGCAATGTATAACATGTTGATGAGTACATACAAGCCTGTTAATAAAAGAGAAACCCTTGCATAGAAGGGCAGTTTGAGAAAATTATTCATTTGTATTTAGTGAGACTCTTCAGTTCCGTTTGATGGCTCTTTTTTAAACAGTTGTTTACCGATGTTGATCATAGTATCTCCCACCAATCGTACTTTATCAGGATTATTGCTGATCAAATTACTGATACCAAACATCAACCCGCTGCCAACAAGTTTACGAACGGGCCCTGCGGTTTTTCCGGCAAACAGCATTTTTGCTACATAGCCTGCTGCCATACCAACCGACGTATTGAGAATATTATCTTTTAGCTCTGCAGAAGCTGTTGCTTCTGTAAGTATATTTTTAATGATGTTAGCAGGTTGCATTCGTTGGAAAGCCTGGTTAAACTCATCAATGATCACACGACCTTCGTGACGATGCCTGCTTTCCATTTCAGCAATTGCCAATTCAAGATCAGTTTCGTTTTCAATATTCATAAATGCATTAGTTAAGTGTTTGCCTGATGATAAAACGGCTGATCGGTTTGCGCAACCATTTCGCAAGTACAAAATGAAGCACTACAGCAAGCAATAGATAAAACCCCGACACAGCCAAAAAGCCATACCAGAGTTTACCTAACAGTTCGCCTAACCACATGCAAATTCCAATATTGAATAACAATGCAAACAGGGAGAACGCACTAATTACGATCAGTTGAGAAGTAGCAGATGTTGCGACCGGAATCAGTTTTTTAACAGCTTTGAGCTTTGCTACTTCAAAAGTTGTTTTCCCATAGCCTTCTACTCTTCCGAGTAATTCTTCAACGATACTTGCCGGTTGTTCCATAATTTATAGTTAATCGAATTCCGGCTGCTGCACAACGTTGATCTTCGGTTATATCCCTGCGTTACAGTTTCGGAAAAAATCCGCTGTTACATATTTTGTTTCGGGTGGATAATGGAATTACTCACTTGTTCCGCTTTGCGTTTACCGTTTTCCGTCATGCGTAAAGCATCTTCCTTTGCATTCTCATACTTTTCTGTAATGCCGTCAATAAATTCATTGGCTTTTTCTCCAAGTTCATCTGCATAATCTTTTCCTTTTTTGGCAATTCTGCGTCTTGTTTCAGAACCTTTTTCAGGCGCAAATAAAATTCCCAAAGCAGCACCTACAGCAACTCCGGCTAAAACGGCTGCTACAATTTTTCCTGCACTCATTGTATGTTTTTTTAATGTTATCAGTAAAGGTCGCTTTGTTTGAACCCGAAAACCTTATATGATTTTCCGATTCATTTGTATATTTCACACATTTGTTCCTGTCGAAATCAAAAGCCTATTCATCTGTTGCCGAATAAAGATCAAACTGTTTCAGCACCATACATAACATAAAAAAGGGGCTGTTATTCACAGCCCCTAAACTTCAAACCATCTATCTGTCGTTCTACCTCAAAAACTTAGTAGGATGTTTTCAATTAGACACGTCGGCTTTTAACACGGTTTTCTGTGTCAAACTGAGATTCCCTGCTCCACCTTTAACAGCATTAACTTCAATCACTAATTTGCCATTTTCGCATTCACGAAGAATCAAAACTAATTCATCCAATCTCGATAAGGAAGCTACTTTCACTACATCGTTGTTTATTTCAAAGAACACAAAGTTGACGCTGTTTCATTTGGAAAACATTACACAACTACCTGAATACATTACATCATTCACACCCATACAATTCCATTACCGATCAAATAAACTGATGACTTGCAAACCGACACTGCTGTAAATAAAAACAGGCAGGATACAATCCCACCTGTTTCAATATATCCATCCCTTACTTTTACTTATTATCGGTAAAAACATCGTTGATCGCCTCACCAAGCTCACTCACATCATGATTAAACTCTTCTTTAAATTTCTCCCAATCCGTTTGTGTTGTTTCGTAAGTTACAATTTTCGATCTCAATTCTTTATTGCGATCACGTAACTTTTCAATACGATCTTCGTACATTTTGTCTAACAGTTTACCCGGCTTTTTCAGCTTCACTTTCAGCTCTTCAATTCGTCTTTCATTCGCAGCAATCTTTTCTTCTGCTTCTTTTTTAAAAGCGGTCCACTCTTCTGTTGTTGCCACAAGAACTGTAACAACTTCTGTATTATTCTGTTCAATTATAACTGTGTCTTTCATGTTATTATCAGTTGTGCCATCTTTCGGGGTTGTGTCGCAACTGTACAAGAGTATACCTGAAAATAAAGTAATAGCGGAAAATAAATAAACGCTTTTTTTCATGTTGTTTGTTTTTGATGAATGAACCGGCTGGTTCATCTTTAATTGATGTATGCCGGGCTAAAGAACTATCCCTGATAGTTTGTTTCTACCAGCAAAGTTGATTTTAATTTCAGCAACTATGTTATAGGTTTTGTTGATAGTATTATAAGATTCACACTTTCACTCATCAACAAGCCCTAGTTTTTCTTTTTCTGCTCAGCAGCTTTTTCCTCTGCTGCTTTTTTATCAGCAGCCATTTTTGCGGCAGCTTTTTTCTTGCGGTTAAAATAACCTTTCAACAGAAAATTTTCTTTTGCAGCTTCCATATTTTCACTCAAGCCCTTACTGCTTGTTTTCATATTCTGCATGGTTGTGCTCAGATTATTGGCGATGGTTGGATCAGAAATTAATCGGCCCAATGTGCCATTACCACTATTTACTTTGATCATTACTTCAGCAAGCTGCTCGGTAATTACCTCTGCATTTGCAGCTGTTATTTGTAAGCTGGCCATAATTTCATCTGTTTCAACGGGCTCTTCTGATTCGAGCAACTGTCCTTCTTTTACAACCGGCGACTCTGTACTTCCTTGTGAGATGATCACCAGACGGTCGCCAATAACTCCTTCAGATCCAATGATAGCTTTGCTATCTGCCTTAATAAACTTCTTTACGGCACGCTGGATCACCATCACCACTTTTACAGTTGAATCATTGATGATCTGAATATCATCCACCATACCAACAGTAATACCAGAAAAGCGGATGTTATTGCCTACCTGCAAACCACTTACATTGTAAAACGTAGAAGTAACTGTAAAAACCGGTGTAAAGAGGTTATTCTTTTTTCCAATAATAAAAAGCAATGCTGCAAGCAACAGGAAACCGCCCAGAATAAACAGGCCCAGTTTTATTTTGTATGATTGTGATGTTGTATCCATATGAAGCGATTTTGTTTTCCTGTTAAAAAGAAAATGATTGAATGTATTCGTCTGTTGACTGTTTAAACTCTTCCGGTTTTCCTTCCATAAAAACAAGACCTTCCCGTAACATAACGATACGGTTGGCGGTATGCAATGCACACTTAATATCGTGTGTAATGATGATGGAAGATGTTTTGTATTTTTTCTGTACATCCAGAATCAACGCACTGATTTCATCGGAGGTTACAGGATCGAGTCCGGTTGTTGGTTCATCATAGAGCATAATCAATGGATCCACCACAATGGTTCGTGCCAAGCTGATGCGTTTACGCATACCACCGGAAAGTGCAGAAGGCATCTTGTTCAATGAATCAACCAAGTCAACATTCTCCAGTACTTCATGTACTTTTTCAGCAATTTGCTTTTCCGTCAGCCCCTTCTTTATTCTTCGCAAGGGAAATTCAATATTCTGCTTTACCGTCATTGAATCGTACAACGCACCGCTTTGAAAAAGGAAGCCGATCTTTTGCCGCAACTCATTCAATTCTTTTCGTTGCAACGTGGTTACATCCTTTTCGAGAATGGTAATGTTACCACTGTCGGGCTTTAATAAGCCGACCAGGCATTTGATCAATACCGATTTGCCCGATCCTGATTTACCCATTACTACCAGATTTTCACCTACTCCCAGTGTGAGCGAAATATCTTTCAGAATTTCCTGAGCGCCGAATGATTTTTTCAAATGTTGAATATCGATCACCGGGCCTGGAGGTGATATCTGTTTATCTTCAAGAATAATTTCCTGTTCTGTTTCTGTGTTCATGATAGGATGAGATCGGTTATTTGTACAGCAATCATATCTACTATAAATACCAATAGCGAAGCCATTACAACAGCCGATGTAGCAGCAACACCTACGCTTTGTGTACCACTACCAGCATTATACCCTTTGTAACAACCGACGAATCCAATAACTGCACCGAAGAAGAATGTTTTAATTACGGCAGGCAGCACATCGATCATATTAACCGGGGCAAATGCCTGGGAAAAGAAAAGTGTGATGGATACATCGCCTTTAATATTGGCGCCGATCCAACTGCCAAATACTCCACATGCATCTGCATAAATGGTGAGCAGCGGAATCATGATTGTTGCAGCCAGCACTCTTGTTACCAATAAATATTTGACGGGGTTGATGGAGGATACTTCCATTGCATCGATCTGTTCCGTTACTTTCATGGAACCAAGTTCAGCGCCCATACCCGATCCTATTTTTCCTGCACAAATGAGTGCCGTTATAACCGGCCCCATTTCACGGATCAGCGAAAGACTTACCATACTTGGCAACATGGATACAGCACCAAAGTCGGCCAGTACGGGTCGTGATTGAATGGTTAATACAAACCCCATGATACCTCCCGTCATTGAAATTAACGGGAGCGATTTATATCCAACCTGGTAACACTGACGGATAAATTCTTTGAATTCAAAATCACGTGAAAACATTTCTCGTATAATTCGACCAACAAATAAAAATACATCCGCAATATCTGTAAGGAAATTACCTGCATCTTTTGTATTTGCAATAGTCATCTCACTTGCAAGCAATGATTGTTTTGAAAAAATGGCTGATATTTTATTGACAGCATTCAATTTAGCCATAATGGTAAACGAATAACATCCGCTTTGCTTAATTTTAAAAGTTGTACTTAATATGTTACCAGCAAAATATCCGGCTCGTTCTTGAATTGCTCAGGAAACTGCTTTGCAATACCTTCAGCAAAAATGTTGGCTATTTTCAAAACATCTGCATGCGCTTTGTCATAAGCAATTACATCTGCACTGTAATTTTTCTGAATTCGGTAAACAGCCTGATTAGTCGTTAAAACAAGTTGCTCCTTAATCATCAGCTTACTATCGTCTAAAGCCCAGTATGGATTTACATGGGCAAGAAATCCTGCAATCGAATCGGCATTGGCATACCAGCGTTCATTTGCTTCCAGCAGTTCTGCATTTTTTCCTGCTTTTGCAAGTGTGATCACTTCAGCTGAGATGGTTACATGCGTATACAGCAGTTTTGTAAACTGATCACCTGCTGCTGTTCCGTAATATGGTTTGATCGCATCACCGATCTCAATTTTATTTTGATGAAGACGCTCTGCTGCCTGATCGGTTCCCGGCAATTCATCAACAATACACAGCATTACATTTCTGTTCCATGCTACATGCTGTTCCCACAACTCTACCATTTGCGCCTCCAGCTCTCTTGTTGAGGTTGTTTGCTGGATTGGCCTGTTCAGTAAATTTTCTTTTGATTCAGGATTGCCTTTTACAGCTGAGTAACCCAAAAGAAAAACCACCAGCGTTATTTGAACCAAGGTTGAAATACGATCCCTGCTTACATGCTTCATATAATATATTAATGCAGCCAATCAAAAACAGCATTAACTGTTTTCAAATGACTTTAGTTATACAATCCGGCAATATTGCGATTGTCGGATTGTGTGTTTTTTCCGAAACAGAAAATGAATAACTGTTTCGGGACAGATGTGACAGGATATGTATGACTGATTTAATCTGATTTGGTAACAGAACAGCCATTTTGAGGAATGGGATTACAGAAGAATGATCAGCAAAATAAGGATGAGGATCAATGCCCCTACAGAGATATAGACACCGCCGCTTACTGCTTTCATTTCCTTTTTGATCTCAACAACTTCAGTACGAAGTTCTTTCTTCTCAGATTTTGTTAAGGATGATTTATCAATTGCTTTTATCTCCTGCAGTCGCTCCGACATTTGCTGCACACGTATTTCATTCGTCGTTACAATGGAAGAATCAGACATAATTGTGCTGGCAGTTGCCGGCAACGTAAATAAAATGAAAAGCGCTGCGGTCATTAGTTTTACAATTTTCCCTTGTTTCATGTGCTTGTTTTTAGTTGAATGAAGTTTTGATGTATCTGAAGTTTTATACAAGGGGTAAAGGTGCGCAGGTTTACATTGATTGTAATTACAGCTTTATCAGAATATGTTACAGAATTCCCACATAAAGGTCTGATATGGAAACACATAACAATATTCTGTGCTCTGTTGCAGCTAATTTCCGGCGATATGTTCATCAGTTTGCTTCACAAAAAACATGTGAATTATACAATCTTTTACCGGCAACCTGTAATTAATGTGTACCGGATTAAGTTCATCTTTAGGATGTTACCTTACTATAAACATGGGTACATTTTTTATGCAACCTCTTTCAAACGAATTAGAAAAAAATGCAGCAGTGATGGCCACGCTTGAATCGGCCGCTACACATGCAGTAAATGAATACCTCGTTGATCCGCAACAATGCTGGCAACCAACAGATTTTTTACCCGATATGACAAGGGAAGATGCAATGGAACAGGTATTGCTCCTGCGAAAACGAACCGATGCAATTCCACCGGAAGTAATTACTTCCTTAGTAGGAAATATGATCACAGAAGAAGCATTACCCAACTACCAGGCATTTTTCAATTTGCTGAAAGGTGTGAATGAAGAAGGAAATATGGCGAGTGAAAACGGATGGGTACAATGGTCACGGTCGTGGACAGCCGAAGAAAACCGGCATGGTGATTTACTCAACAAGTATTTGTATTTATCCGGTCGTGCTGATATGAAAGCAGTGGAGATCACCATTCATAATCTGATTGCAAATGGATTTGATGGAAAAGTAGAACAGGATCCCTACCAGGCGATGATCTACACCTCGTTTCAGGAACGGGCTACAAAAATTGCACATGTAAATACCGGAAAGCTGGCTGCGAAAGCTGGCGATGATACCTTGTCACGCATTTGCAAAACCATTGCAGGCGATGAAGCACGGCATGAAAAAGCTTACAAAAGTTTCATGTCGAATATTTTTGAAATAGATCCTGATGGTGCTCTACTCGCATTTGAAAAAATGATGAAGAAACAAATCACCATGCCGGCTTTGCTGATGGACCATGCAACAACCGACAGTTTGTTTACACGCTTCTCTATGATCTCTGAAAAAATGGGCATCTACACCACATTCGATTATGCAAACATTATTCATCACTTAACAGAGCAATGGAAAATTGAAGGAATGACAGGTCTAAAAGACTATGCAGCCAAAGCACAAGAGTATTTATGCACACTGGCCGACCGTTATCGCCGCATTGCAGAACGTTTGCAACCTCAGCAAATGATAATGGCACCGGTGTGGGTGCGATAAGAACCAGCCTCAACTATGTAAATAATCGAAAGTTGTAACACTATCATCAAATTGTGTAACATATCTAATTTTATACAACGCATTTTTGTTGCAGCGAAATAAATTACTTGTCAACTTAAAAAATGAATGCAATGGAAAAACATCAAACAGTCAACGAACATAAAGAAGACACAGCAAATGCTCTGAAACAAAAGACCAATGAGGATTTCAATGGTAAAAAACCGATCCACAATGATCCTTCGCTAAAAGAAGAAAAGCCGGAAACTGAAGTGCCGGGTATTGGCGATGATAAGAAAAAAGATTCGGGCGAAATTATCATGGAAGATGAAGAAAGAAATGATACAGATGAGTACAAGACCGAAACACCAATAGAAGAAGAACCGCTTAATCCCAAACCGCAACAGGGGATCGAAGGTGATTCAGATGCACAACAGGTGGTAAACAAAGACGATAATCAAGTTTTTTAACTTAACGGTTTATACAATCATCACTTCGGTAAAAATGGGGTAGACATTTAACAGAGAATACATGATGAACATTTCAAATTCGATCCGCACCATGTTGCTTGTACTAACCACTACCATGTTTAGTTCCTGCGCTGTAGTTGAAGGAATTTTTAAAGCCGGGATGGGAGTTGGCATTTTTATTGTTGTAGCAATTATTGCACTACTTATTTTTATTATTGTTCGTATTGGAAGAAATAAAAAGTAATGAATAGCAGAATGCTCACTAATTCCGCATAGTATTTTTATATGAATAAATTATTCAGAGGTTTAATTGCTGGCTATGGGGCCAAAAAACTGGGAGGCGGCTGTTTGAGCACAATTGTAATTTTTGTAGTGATCTGGGTGGTTCTCGGTAAATGCAGTTGAATGAGTGGTTACTCATAAACACCGCTTTCGAATAACAGAACAGCAAATGGGTCCTTTGGTTTTCAATAAAAAAAGTGCAGTCAAATGACTGCACTTTTGGTTTTTTATACGAACTATTTTACGCCATTACTTCTTCCTTCGCTACTTTACTGTATTCATCAGCCAGTTTGCGCTGTACTTCAAATGGCAATGGTTCATACTCTAAGAAATGCATACGGAACTTTGCACGACCTTGTGTAAATGAACGAAGATTACTGCTGTAATCCTGCATTTCAGCTAATGGAACTTTTGCGATCACTTTTGTAAAATGACTCTCCGTATCCATACCTTCTACCATTGCACGGCGTGTTTGCAAATCACCGATCACTGCTCCTGTCAAATCTTCCGGACAAAGCACTTCTACATGATACATCGGTTCCAGTATCTGCGGATCGGCTTGTTGAAATGCCTGACGGAACGCCTGCAATCCGGCGATCTTAAATGATATATCATTACTATCAACAGGATGCATCTTCCCATCAAATACACATACACGTACATCACGTACATACGAACCCGTAAGCGGACCTTCCACCATCTTCTCCATTACACCTTTTAAAATGGATGGAAGAAAACGTACATCAATGGCACCACCAACCACACAATTGTAATAAACCAATTTTCCGCCCCATGGCAGTTCATGCGTTTCTCTTCCACGTACATTTAAATCAGCAGGCTCTGGCATTCCTTCATGCCAAGGTTCAATACGCAAATGCACTTCACCAAACTGTCCGTTACCACCACTTTGTTTTTTATGGCGATACATACTATCGGCACTGCGGCGTATGGTTTCACGATATGGAATACGTGGACGTGTAAATTTCACTTCCAGCTTATGCTGGTGTTCAATTTTCCATTTGGCAACTGCCAGATGCATATCGCCCTGGCAATGAATCAATGTTTGCTTTAATTCTGGTGACACTTCTACTTTAAACGTTGGATCTTCATGACGCAGATCGTGTAAAGCTGTTGCTAATTTTTCCTCCTCTCCTTTCTTTGTACTTTCAATCGCCATAGTAAGATTGGAAGCAGGAAATTCAATGGGCAGTAATTCAATATTCCTCCCTTTGTCGTGAAGTGTATTATTTACATGCGTATTCCGGAGTTTCAACGTAGCACCAATATCACCTGCAGTTAATTCATTTATTTGTGTGCGTTTGTTTCCTTCCACCACAAACAACTGCGATATTTTTTCTGACACACCGGTTGTTTCGTTCACCAATTCCATTCCTGATTTAATGGTACCGCTGTACACTTTAAAGAAACTCAGTTCTCCAACATGCGGTTCGCTAACTGTTTTGTAAATAAAAATACAGGCCGGGCCATTGGCATCGCAGTTAAGCGTTGTACCTGCTTTTGTTTTTTGCGGAGGCATTTCATTGGCACTCGGGCAAACGTTGTCAATAAAGCCCATCAGCCTGCCACTGCCCATGTTGCGTTCGGCTGATAGACAGAACAGTGGAAACAGATCATGATTGATCATCGCCTTTTTCATTCCGGCTTTGATCTCATCTTCATCCAGTTCACCTTTATCGAAATATTTTTCCATCAGCGTTTCATCGTTTCCTGCAACTGCTTCAATCAATTCTTTATGCAGTTTGTCAGCTCTCTCTCTTTCATCATCCGGAATCGGAAGTTTTTCGGGCTTGCCGCCACTGTCTTTAAACTTATACATCGTCATGCGTAACACGTCAATGATCTCATGAAAGCCTGCGCCTTGTTGTCGTGGATATTGCACCACGGTAATGTTACTGCCAAAATGTGATTTTGCTTCAGCAACCGCTTTATCAAAATCGGCCGTTTCTTCATCCAGTTTATTAATGGCAAAGATCATGGGCGTTTTAAACTGTTCGGTATAATCCCAGATAATATCGGTGCCCACTTCCACACCACGTGATGCGTTGATGAGCATTACACCGGTATCAGCCACCCGTAATGCACTGATTACTTCGCCCACAAAATCATCGTATCCCGGCGTATCAATTATATTGATCTTGTAGCCACGCCATTTGCTGTGTAAGAGTTTGGAAAAAACGGAATTACCACGTTCCTGTTCAAGATCATGATAATCGGCTACGGTATTACGTTCTGCAACAGAGCCGCGGCGGGTTATAATGCCTGCTTCATAGAGCATACATTCCCCTAAGGTTGTCTTACCGGAGCCGGCATGGCCAAGCAAGACAATGTTTTTTACGTGTGAGGTATCAAAGTCTGCCATAACATTCAAGTTTTAAATGTAAACAATCACCTGCCCGCATACAGTTGCAGGTACAGGTATTAGCTGCACAAAGGCACAGATAGAATTGAATGGGTGGCTGGGAGGATGTCTTTGATAGAAAAAAGAAAGCTTAGGCTTTCGCTACAAAATTGCTGAAATCACTTCGCAGTTCATGCAGCGTATGTTCAAGTACTTCGTACTGTTCATGCAATTGCTCATGTTCCTGCAGTGCTTCCGGAGATAGTTGACCGTTGCGTTGAAGTTCTTCCATTTGCAACCGGCGGTCGTGCGATTTGATCGCTTGTTTCAGATCGTGAATGTTGATCTGTTGGATGTAGAATTGGTTGTGATAATGTTCCACTTCGGTAAGGACTTCCTTGTCATTTTCGCCGCTGGCCATGAGTTGCAGCTGATCTCTCAGTTGACTCATTTCGTTACGGTAGGAACGCAAATGCTCCCTCCAGGAGCTGCATTCCCTGTTGAGCTGTGTTGTGTCTGTTGAAACCATGGGAAACAGTTTTAAAAGTGAGTAAATAGTGTATCATCAAAGAACTACTTAAATTTAGTTAATCATTCTGATAAAACCAATAAAAAAACAAGTGAGTTTCGCACAAAAAGAAAGTAGTTTTTATACCGATAATCCCATTTCGAACGTTACTTTTGCACACAATCAAATTCTATGAAACCAACCCTCTTACTAACTGCATTTGTATTGATGTGCATTTTTTCGGCAACTGCCCAGCCATCAGCAAAAAAACCCGGTTTTTTTTCTTACAATGTCAGCCTTTCTGACTACAGGTTTCCGCAACTCATCAACGATTCAACACTCAGCAAAGCCTTTAACCAGAACGATTGGTACAAGCCCGGCAATATGTCGTTTGGATTTGGCGTAAGCTACTGGAAAGGACTTACCGATAAGCTTGATGCGTCCGGTAATTTTACGGGTACCTTTTCCAACTTCCCTGTCAATTTTGTAAAAGATGACAGTATTGGTCAGGCCAGCTTCAGTATGCAGTTAGATGCATTGTTACATTTGCGTGCATTCAAAGAAACTGCAAGGATAAATCCATTTTTAACAGCTGGTTTAGGCATTGGATATTTTCCTGAGAAAATTGCATTGTATGCTCCGCTTGGTACAGGTTTACAATTCCGTTTCAGCGAAGGCACGTATTTATTTTTGCAGGCACAGTGGCGCAAAAAAATCAGCAGCGGAATCAATAATGATTATCTGCATTACAGTTTGAGTTTTGCACAACACAATCCATTTGGTAAAAAGAAAAAAGAAGCTGTAATCGCTGAGCCTGAACCTGTGTTGCCGCCTGATGCAGATGGCGATGGTTTTGCTGATGCAAATGATCTGTGTCCTGATGCAAAAGGCACGCTGAATGGCTGTCCTGATGCTGATGCAGATGGCGTGGCTGACAAAAATGATCAATGCCCGACTGAAAAAGGAACATTGAACGGTTGTCCTGATACCGACAATGATGGTGTAGCTGATAAAGATGACAAGTGTAAAGATGTAGCAGGACTTGCACGCTACGGCGGTTGTTTGATTCCCGATACCGATGGTGATGGTGTGAATGATGAAGAAGATAAATGTGCGAACGAAGCAGGTATTACCGCTAACAACGGTTGCCCGGAAATAAAAGAGGCCATCAAACAGAAAATAGAATTTGCAGCAAAGAATATTTTCTTCGGGTTTGCAAGCGATGTGATTCTGAAAAAATCGTTCCTGTCTTTGGATGAAGTGGTGAAAGTGCTGACAGAAAATCCATCACTGAAGTTAAGGATTGCTGCGCATGCAGATAATGCAGGTACGCCTGAACGGAATATGATGTGGAGCGAACGCCGGGCAAAAGCAGTAGCTGATTACTTTACCGGCAAAGGCATTGCTGCAGAACGTATCAGCTACAAAGGTTATGGTGATACCGAACCGGTAGCCAACAATAAAACAGCAAAAGGAAGAGCACAGAACAGAAGAGTAGAAATGAGCGTAGATTATTAAATTGTTACGGGCACATATTCGAAAGCGATGGAATAAATTTCCATCGCTTTTTTTATGATGAGAACTGTGTATAACTATTATTTGCGTAAGTTTTGCACACACCATCAAATCAAACTATATTCATTTCCAATCGCACTTACTGCGGATTAGTAATCAATTTCTTCATTCAAAAAAACAAACAATGAAACAAACACTTCAACGATGCTTGGTAGTTATGATCTCGGTATTGATACTGGGAGCCGTAGCCTGCAACAAAAAACCAAAAGATGCTGATATACAGGCAAGCATTGAATCGGTATTAAGCGCTGATGCCGATATGGCCAACATGATGGTTACTGTAAAAGATGGCGTTGCCACTCTCAGCGGCGAATGTAAAGACGAAGCCTGCAAAGTAAAATGTGAAGCAGCAGTTGCAAAAGTAGAAGGTGTAAAATCGGTAGTAAACAATTGCACCGTTGCTCCTCCTCCACCGGTTGTACCTCCTGTAAGTGATGCACTTTCACAAGCTATTGCGGATGCAGTAAAAGATTTTCCGGGTGTACAAACACAATTAACCGATGGCGTACTTACGTTGACCGGCGAAATTAAGCGTACCAGTTTGCAAAAATTAATGCAGGCTCTAAACGCACTTCGTCCAATGGGTATAAAAAATATTGAATCAGCAGGATTAGTAAAAAAATAAACAAGGAGGAATCATTTTATGGCATTACAGGATAAATACAAAGAACTTACCGATGCTGCAACAGCAGCAGGTGTAACCAATCTGCAAATACGTGAGCAGGACAATGTATTATACATTGATGGCGAAGCTACCGGCGATGTGAAACAACAGTTGTGGGATATTTATGAAAAGCTCGACCCTGATTATTCATCAGGCGATCTGATGCTCAACATTAACAGCGTTGCCGGTGTAACCGAAGGCACACGACTGAAAGTAACCACCAGTTACAGTAACCTGAACATACGCAGCGGTGCCAGCACCAACGATGAAGTGGTTGGCAAAGCCGCCCGTCATGAATTGATCACCCTGGTACGCAAAGAAAATGACCAATGGTGGTATATTAAAACCGATGATGGAGAAGAAGGTTATTGCTTTACGCAATACCTTACACCGGTTGTGTAATACAACACATCAAATCAAACAACAACGGCTTTCAATTTGAAAGCCGTTGTTGTTTCCAGAAAAAAGTGTAAGAACTTTTTCACTTCTTTAATGCATGCCGGAATTAACACCAAAGAAAAAAGGGCATGCCTTACAGCACACCCTTTTGCTTTGCGAATCAATTCGATTATTTTATAAATCTGCCGGTAAACAACACTGACTGTTCATTCCTGATCATCACTGAATATACACCGCTGCTTATTAGCTGATCAATGCTCACCTGGTTCACACCCTGTGTGATTTGTTTGCGGAGCAGCTGCCGTCCGTTTGTATCAAAAATCAACAATTGAACCTGACCTTTCACTGTTTGCGGAATTGACACCTGCAACCTGTTGGACGAAGCACTTTTCGTGAAAGAGATCACATCAGCTTCTGTTTGATTCACACGTACAACATCACTATACCTGAATGTACCATCCTTATCTACCTGTTTTAACCGGTAGTAAGAAACACCCAGCCCCGGTAACTTATCTGTATATCTGTACTCATTAGCATTGTTTATTCCGGCAGCCACTCTGTTTACCGGCTTATAATTTACACCGTTGCTGCTTTTCTCAACTTCAAAGTAAGCATTGTTGGTTTCGTATGATGTGGCCCATGAAAGTTCGGTCCATCCTGCGTTTGCAATGCCTTTAAAATAGAGCCATGATACTGGCAGTGAACTGCAACCTACATTCACCGTAAAAGCTGCGGTGTTGGAGTTAAACACACCATCCTGCATGGTAAATGAAAACACACGATTCCCGTCGGTTGGTGTAACCCCATTGTGTTTATATTGTAATGCATCCATCAATGCTTCTGCTTGTGCTGTACTGAACGACCCACCTGCATTGTTTGTAAATACAATAGTAGAAACGCCGCCACTAACCGACCGTTGTGCACTGAATGTAATGCCTGCAAGCGTGAACGTAGAACTAACAGGTCCGGCAAACCCCAATGCAATCGGTGCATTTGCCGGTGCCGTAGAACCATTTACTACAAGCGTTTCATCATTCCCATTTAAAATAGAAGCCGAAGGAAAAGTTGTTCGTACATCGTTCACCGTACCAGGTGAATTCGTATAGTTAGTGGCACCCGATGTTACAGGAGATGCAGATGTACAGGTTGCACCGGTATTATTTGCTCCGGCAGTAGAGGTGTTATTATCCAGCGCAGGACTAAGCACCGTTGTGGGCGTCCATACAGCTCCGCCAATACTGAAATCAAGGAAGAAAAATGCCTGCCCCGAACCCTGTGATCCTACTACTGCATCAATTACAGAAACAGTATTGAATGCAAGGCGGATACGGGTTGTTTGATCAGTTACAACTGTTACGTTTGTATTGATGCTGGATAAAAAACGTGTTAACCTTGAGGTAGCATTATACGAAACGCCAATCGTTGTTCCTGTTCCCAATGAATACGATGAAAAACTATTAAATTCATTAAACTGATTTGATCCTGCACCTCCGTTTCCGTCAATATCGTACGAATTGAGATAAACGTTTTCAAGGTTTACAGGTGTGCCGGTATTTGTTCCATCGTTATAACTTCCACCATCTATAAATTCAAACCTGAAACGACAGTTACCACCACCTGCATTAAAATTAAAGGTGGGTGAAAAGAAATTATCCTGGTTGGCCGACATTCCTGTTCCCGTTGCCGATGAATAATCAAACGGAATTGTGCCCCCTGCTGCACCACCTGGCAACTGAAAAGCACCATTCGTCAGACTTACAGTTCGTACAATACAATCTACAGGCTGTCCACCGATAGTAATCACGTTCGTGTACAAAGTAATGTTACCCGCTGCGGAACCATTGGTTCCTACTTTATGGATTTTATTAGCATTCAGAAATGCGATAGGCTGAAAATTGGCATCATAGGTTGTTTGGGCCAATGGAGCGAAGAAACAAACGAACAATGCTGTAAAGAGTAAACTCATTCTTACACGAATGAATTGATTAACTGAGCTTGGCATAATGTAAGTGGTGATTTTAAAATTGTGCAAAAATAAGTGTTTTCACCTACTTATGTAAACTATTTTTAATCCATCGATACGTTTAATATGCAGGCCCTTCGTCTGTTCGGATTCTAAAAAAAACGCTACTGCTGTTGTATTCAAACGAATAGGAAGTTTTTTACCATAAAAAAAGCGCACAACTCTTTCGAATTATGCGCTCACAATTGTAAGAAAGCAAAGGCTACTGATAGATCATAGCCCCGATTTCAATGCATTCATCACCGCCTCATACGCTTTCTTTTTCCCACCGGCTGTGTTGTAAAGAAGCGGGTAGTCTGCACCGTTACGATAGCGCCAGCTTTGGTTATCCAGCAAGCCCCAGATAGTTACTCCGTAACGCTGTGGCTTCGGTACATGACGCATGTACGATGTAATAATGTAATTATACATCTCTGCCTGTGCATTTTCAAGATCCTGTGTGAACGTTAATGTAGTGGCATTGGTTGTATTCACACCGATGTCCAGCTCAGAAACATGCACCAGCAAACCGGTTGCTGCAAGTTTAATGAAGTGATTATCGATCTGCGTTTTGCTCGTGTTGATGCTCACATGCATTTGCGTGCCGATACCATCCACTTTTGCGCCCCTGCTTCTGATCTCTGCCACATACGCAATCAGCGAATCCAGTTTTGCAGTAGAAAACTCAAGGTTATAATCGTTGATAAACAATTTTGCAGTGGGGTCCGCTTCGGCTGCATAGTTAAATGCTTTTACACCAAAATCACGACCGAGATATTCACTCCAAACAAATACATCGTTGGCTGCAGCATTGGCAGTGTTTGTATTATTCCGGATTGCACCGGCCGGACCATCAGCAAACATTTCATTGATCACATCCCACCCACGAACTTTACCTTTGAAGTGACCGGCAATCTGCTGGATCGTTGCTTTCAGCAAACTATCCACCTTTGCATAATTGTTGGCTGCACCACCGGAAGGAATTAATTCGTTTACACTTACATCATCAATAAAATAGGTGTTGCTGTTTCGGCCCATATCGAACACAATACGGGTTTGTGCTTCATTGGCTGTGATGAGCCATGTTACTTGCTGCCAGTTTGTACCAATCGTTTGATCTCCCTGATACAATGCAGAGGGTTGTGTTGAAAGACGAATAGAACCATTTGCAGCCAACGCTTTTACCCAATAGCTGATCTGGTATTGCTTTCCTGCTTCGAGTGTAATGGCGTCAGTTGCCACTTGCACACGCCATTGTTCTGTGGTATAGGCAGTAGGATTTACTACTTTCAACGAGCGTGTACCGGTTCGTACTTCCGTTGTGCCTGCACCAACTGATATTGTAGCATTCCCTGCCGGGTTACCGGAGTTCAGTACAGTAAAATTTGTAAAACTCGTTGCATCACCATTTTCAAAACCGGGGTTTTGTGTAAGGTTGGTGGTGCTGAGACTGGAAGAACTGAGAATACTTCTGTAATAGGCCCCTTGTGTTTGTGCGTGCCATGCCAACACATGCCCATGAATTTGAATGTTGGCTGCCTGCGCCGCTGCAACCATTGCATCTGCAGTAGTAAAATTGTAGCCCCCTGAACCATTTACGATAGCATTATTTTTCATCTCATTTTCAAACGTGATACCATTAAAATCCCTCTTCAGTATTCCGGATGAAAGAGTGTTGGTAATAAACGACCCGTTACTGGCTGCTGCTGCAATTGGAAATGTGGCCACCGATTTCAACGGTACCAATTCAACTGCCGGCGGGGGTGTGGGTGTAGTTCCTGCATCGCCGGTTTTCTTTTTGCAGGATGAAATCAGAGCTAACAGCAAAAAAAATCTGCAAATTTTTCTTTTCATACGAAGCTTTCTGTTTTAAGTGAATGATGAATGTAAGAGAAAAAATTTCGGAAAAAATTTTATGTTTAACAAGATAAGCCATCCATTACAGCATCAATCCAACGATACCGTTATTCCGGTTATGAAGCAACAAAGCTGCTCGTGCCTCCTCATTTTTTTGTAGTTATTGTTGTTTGAATAATTGAATGGTATAATCCAGTAATGCAGTGCTTCCATAAGCTCCATGACCCGGCACAATCAATTTCAGACCCGGATAAGCTGCTTTGATTTTTTCAACGGTACCCGACCACGCTGCAATTGTTGCATCACCCAAAAAACCTTTCGATGCATCTACTTCCTTAATCAAACATCCGCCAAACAAAATATGATCCGATGGAAAATAACCCACCACATTATCTTTTGTATGTCCTTCCCCAAAAAATTGTACGATCGCTTTTTCATTACCGATGTTCAATACCACTGAATCTGTAAAACCATTCTGTGGTACTGTAAAGTTTTTGGCAGTTGCCAGTTCAATTGTTTTTGCATTCGCATACGATGGAATTGCCTTTGTATGAAATGCGTTCAGTCCTCCCAAACAATCATCGTGGAAATGCGTGGGTACAATTGCATTGATCTTACACTGCAACGAATCGCCGATCCAGTTGATCAACTCCGCTGCACTTGTGTCGTTGGTGGGTGTATCGAATACAATTGTTTCGCTACCGTTTCTTATCACCAGTCCGTTACAGGGAACATTCCCGAAATCGTTTGTTTGTAAATACGATACATGTACAAATGAATTTGCTGCAATTTGGGTAATGATCAAACGTTCCGAGTTATACACTTCTTTAGGCTGAAATGTATTTGCCTTGGCAGAACTGCAATGAGAAACAGTAAACCCAATAAGAAGAATGAGCAATAGTTTTAGAATAAGTTTCATATTACTGTAATGTTAATGGATAGGAATATAACCCCGAGAGAAAAAAAACGGAACAAAAAAATCACTCACTAAAGATATGATCTCGTTATCATTCATACTTTGTAACCGGTAATTGTAGTTTATAATTTGTTAACCGCTTGCACGATTTCCATCATATCACGGTTAATCGACGCTCTGTTTTGAAATTTGGCATCAATGAGTTGCTGAACTTCTGCATTCTCTTTATAAAATTCTTTTAATGTCGCCCGAAACTTATCAAGACTTCGTATACCTGTGGACAGGAATGTGTATGTACCGTCTTCTTTTTCGAATGTATAAAAGGTTCCGAGAGGTGCACCATTTTGATCGACTGTATGAAACCAATAAATACTTGTTTTTGGTCCGGTAATGAACGGTTGAAGGAACCTTATATTCTTTTTAGTAATTGTTGGTTTTGAAAAAAAAGTATAGTTTTTTTCTTTGTATAAAAAACCAAAACGTTTGATTTCATTTGGCTTAAATTTTTTAGCCCCGTTGATACTATCCACAATTTCGACTTTGAGAAGAAGTTTCGAAAAGTCTTCTGCTCCGAAAATAGATGTTGGTATTTTAATTTGTACAACAACACTGTCGTTGTTGTTGATTACGTAGTACCCGGGAGCTGTAGTTTGAGAATAGGAAACAAAAAATGAGCTTACCCATAAAAAAATTGATGCGACACTATACTTCATTGTTGTTTTCGATTTATTTGTCATTCCCAAAAGCCAATCAATCGCAGTTTGTTGTTTCCCTTCTTATTCCCTTCCACAAACTGACCTATTATTAAGTCGATAGTTTTGAGCTTATTTCAGTTCTGACAGTATTAGCTTTTTCTGTTTCATTGTATTCTTCATTGCCTTTTCTCTCACTGCAGGATCTTCGCTATTGATCAGGTCAAAATATTCAACAGGCACTACCTGCCACGATAAACCATATTTGTCTTTGCACCATCCGCAAGAGCCTTCTTCTCCACCGTTAGTGGTCAACGCATTCCAATAATAATCTACTTCTGCCTGGTCTTTGCAATTGATTACAAACGAAACCGATTCATTGAACTTGAAGTAGGGGCCTGCGGCTAAAATACTAAATTCAATATCACCAATTTCCATCACCGCTGTTTCGAAGTTATCCTGACCACCCTGCACTGTTGCCTCTGGCGGATTCTTGTATTGACGAAATTCTTTCAGTTTACCATTTTTGAAAATAGACAGGTAATAATCGACTACTGCTTTTGCATCTTTATCAACCCAAAGACAAGGTGTTATTTTTTGAGAAATCATATCTGTCTTTTTTACTAACGTTTGATCGGAAATTGTATCAGCTTCATTTTTACTTTGAGAATTCTGCGGAGAATCTCCACAACCCATGAGACTCGATAGTACCAATGCCATCAAAAATTTACGTTTATACTTTTTCATTGCTTATTCATTTAATATTCTCTGACAACGCTAACTTCTGTACGATTGGATCGGAGAATTAAATTTACCATTTCCATGGCTCTTGTATGCTACGATGAACGATCAAGATATGAAAAGAGGTACAAAAAAGAAAATGGTACCTGGAGACAGCAACCAATTGAATGTTTCATTATCCAGTCCTGTTTTGCAACAAGTTTTACTGCGGGAGTGCTGCTCTGACCCCCTGTTGATATAAGCGGTCGGTTTACCTGAGCTTAAATGAATCAAAAAAATGCAAACTCGAATTATTTGGATAATTTTTAGTGCTGGTTATTGTTTGGATAATGATCATTTTATTTTCTTTCAAAACCATTGTCATTTTAATTACGGCAACCCCATTTTGATAGTCAACTTCAATTGTTCTGGCAGGATAACCCGCAACCTTATCTTCACTCTCACGTAAGAGTTTACCATTTACATTTTTTACAGCACCATCAATAGACGCTCTGAAAAAATCTTCCAATATTGCTTCTTTGTCCGAGTGAATCGTAGAGTCAGGATAATCTGTCTCCATTATCATGTACACATAATTACTATCATTATACGTCTCTTTTGGCTCATATGAAATGATTGTCATTGTTAATTGTCCTATTGAAGACGGAATAGTTTGTGTACTTTTTTCAAATTGGCCGGGAAATTCAATCTGAAACGCTTTGGTATCATAAAAAACGTGCCCGGTTTTCTGCGAAAATGCAGTAGCAGAAGACATAACCAGCATCACAAAAAAAATACTTGTTGTGATGCTAACATCAGCAAGTTGATTTTCGATAAGTGCTTGTGGAGTTGTTTCAAAAAAGGGAAGTCCTGACGCATAAGTAATCGACAAATTAAAGAAATACAGGAATAGATGGCTGAATGTTAAGCAATAACTTTTCTAACAATTACTGTAAACTCTCTGGCAAAGTTCTCCCTACCTCTGGATTGCTGTTCCCCGCTTTGCAAAAGTTACAGTTGCAAATGTAGTGACGGTTGGCAACAGGTCGGGAGACCTGCGCCAGAAAAATTCTTAGAGACGTTAAGCATGGCGAAAATCACCTTACTTATTGCACACAAACCAATCAACAATAATGGGGTAAAGAGGATAAACCTTCCGTAGTTTTGAAAACCCCGGAGGTTTATTAATACCTTTACCGCAAATCGTTCAATTGCAAATTCATACTTCACTCCCCTATCTTTCGCAACAGGCTGTTGACAAACAGGACGAGAACAACCGTTTTGTTCAGTACCTGAAAGAATTAAACGAACAGGAAGTGGATGAAGAAGTGCATCGTTTAAATGCTGTAATTGAGCCACAGATCAACTGTACCAGCTGCGGCAATTGTTGTAAAAGTTTAATGGTGAATATTACCAGCGAAGAAGCCGACAGAGCTTCTGCACATCTGCACATGACACGTGAGACGTTCGATGAAACATTTGTAGAAAAAGGAAGTCATGAATTGATGATCATGAATAAAATGCCCTGTCATTTTCTTTCGAACAATGCCTGCACCATCTATGAAGTTCGCTTTGCCGGATGCAGAGAATTTCCTGCACTGCATTTACCACAATTTACACAGCGCCTTTTTACTGTAATGATGCACTACGAACGTTGTCCCATTATTTTTAATGTAATGGAAGAACTGAAGCACTCAACCGGATTTGAACAAACAGCATCCTGACGGGCTTGCATCTCCGTATCTTTTATTATACCTTACTGCTACCAAAACCTTTTACATGAAACTCCGACTGCTCCTGTTGGCATTACCCGCCTTTGTTACAGCTTTGCTGGCTGTACAGTTGACCGATCGTTATCAAACAACGCAGCAACTGGATAAACTAAAAAAATATAAACAGGAAAATGCTATTCGCTGCAGTCCCGATTGGGAAGCATTAAAAGAGGTGCTGGAGGAAGTAGACATTCCGCCTATTCCCGGAGCGGGTTCATACAAATGGAAGATCACTACTACCAACGACAGTGCACAATTCTATTTCAACCAGGGAATAAATATGTACTACGGCTTTCATATTATTGAAGCAATGGCATCGTTTAAGAAAGCCGAGAAATTTGATCCTAAAGCAGCCATGATCCACTGGGCAAAAGCATTGGCTTATGGACCAAACATCAACGACCTGGGTTATGCTGCTTCGCCGGATGCATTAACGGCCATCCAAAAAGCAAATGAACTTTCAGCCAATTGTACAGTTGTAGAAAAAGGATTGATCACTGCACAATCTGTACGCTACTCAACAGACAGTACACAAACAAGGGAGTACCTGAATCAACTGTATGCAGATAAAATGAAGAACCTTTATGAAACATTTTCTTCATCAGCAGATGTTGCAGCATTGTATGCAGATGCATTGATGCTGCAACATCCGTGGGATCTTTGGTTTATCAACGGCACACCCAAAGCATGGACACCACAAATACGTACGATACTTGAAAACTTATTAGTGGCTGCCCCACTTCATCCCGGTGCCAATCATTATTACATTCACGTGATGGAGCCTTCGCCTTATGCAGCGCTTGCCTCAGCAAGTGCCAACAGGTTGGGAACTCTTACACCTGCTCTATCGCATATGGTACACATGCCGTCGCATATTTATTTACGTACGGGTGAATATGGTAAAGGTGGTACTGTAAATGAAGTGGCGGTTAAAAGTTATAAAAATGTATTGGAATTGTTTGCACCTGCAGCCGGTGCTGATTTTTTATATGTGATCCACAATCTGCACATGCAAACCAACCATGCAATTATGAGTGGCAATAGTAAGTATGCCATTGAAAGCGCCAACCAAACTGCAACGAGCATCCCCGCTGATTATTTATTGATGGATGGCGCATTGGGTAATTACATTCAATACATTTATTACACAACCATTTTGGTTGATGTGCGCTATGCACGTTGGGATGCGTTGCTTAACATGAAACAACCACCTGCAAAACAGGTGTATTCAAATGTACTCTACCATTTTGGGAAAGGAATGGCCTATGCACATCAACAAAAATTATCCGATGCTGAGAAAGAATACAATGCAGTAAAGGAATTATTGAAAGACAGTACGCTTTCATTACCATTTGCGCCTTTCTCTCCTTCTATTGACGGCGCTACTGTTGCAGCCAATTTACTGGCAGGGACCATTGCGCTTGCACAAAAGAATGCAATGCGGCCAGCAATTGAGCATTTCAGCAAAGCAGTTGCAACAGAAGAAGCAAATGGTGTACAACGAACCAAGAGATTGGTTACTGAATCCCAAACATTATTTAGGAAATGCCTATTTGCAAATGAAGGAATGGAAAAAAGCAGAAGAAGTGTTGCTCAATGATCTGAAGAATAACAATAACAATATTTGGGCGATGTCGGGCTTGCACACAGCTTATCTTAAACAGGGAAAAACAAAAGAAGCCATTGCATTGCAGCAACAACTAAAAAAAGCAAGTGCGTATGCGAATGTAAAAATTACTGCCCCGGTACTTTAAAAGTTGCTTTTATTTTCAATGACATGTTGGTCGCCTGACCAACATGAAGGAAAGATCAACAAACTCTACATTCCAAAAAAAGTGTACACGTTATTTCAGTTCACTGTTTGCTTTTACAAAATCACTGACGAGATAACTGATCAATTTACCGGTGGTTTCACTTTTTCGGCCATCGCTTAAAAACGTAGCGCCTTCACAAATATGCAGGTATGCCACTTTTGCATCCACTGCAGCAAAATTGATATACTGTCGTGCATGTAGCTTGCCTATTCCCACCGGCGTAACCGAACTGCTAAGTGTGTGTTCAATACTATCAAGGTCGAGTTCAATACCGGTGTAGCTATCTTCTGTAAAGCCAGTGGCATGTGCTACTGCCTGGATGAAGTTTCGTTTCTCATGTACAAAAATATCTTCGTACGTAATCAGATCGAAGAAGGGATTGTTGACAAGATCCATCCACACATTTTGCGGAATATAATTTTCGTGTACACCGATCACACAATACTTCTGCAAATAACCATCATCTTCAGCATAGCGAAAGGCATTGCCGCTGTGCCGCCCTTCGGCCGGACGATAATCGGTATGTGCATCGAGGTTGATACAGTTGATCTGTGCCAACTGAATTTTTTCTGCTTTGTGTAATCCTTTGGCTGTTCCTTTAATGAGCGGATAGGCATTGTTATGTCCGCCGCCGATTACAATCGGAATTTTTCCATAGAAAGAGATGAGTTTTGCCAGCGATTCCACTTCATCATCAATAGCGATCACTGCATGACGATAAGCTTCAATTTTTTCTTCATGTCCATGTGCATTTTCTTCGATCAACGATTCTACATGTGTAAAATCAAAATGGCCCAGTAGTAAAATTTCATCGCCCTGCAAAAAATCATTGCTTTGAATATTGAGAAACGCTGTGAGAAACGGGAACCAAGCAGTATCGGAACCGCCAACACCATCATTTGCTTTTACACCAATATCTTCCGGCACACCAAACAATGCATATTTCGCTTTTGATTCTTTTAATACTTTTTCAAATTGCTCCCTGCTGCCCGGAAGCTGCACCCGCTCCCCTACTTTGGTTTCAAAGCGACGGATCTTAGTAAGCGTAAGTACATCCTCTTTATTGTAAAAACGGAACGATTGCATATGGCTGGTTTGAATAGATATGGAAGATAACTTTTTTCGGTTAACCGTTCATCAGGAAAAAAATTCTCCATCGATCATCACTTTATCGATGAGATTACTGCCAAATGAATACGGAATGTAAGCAAGGGAGGGAATAGACCGGGTAAAGATGAGGTTGGCCTTTTTACCCACGGTGATGCTGCCCAGTTCGTCCTGCAGGCCCATGGCAAACGCTGCATTGTTGGTGGCTGCATTAATAGCTTCTTCCGGAAGCATCTTCATAGCAATGCAACTCATGGCTACTACCAGATTCATATTACCGCTGGGCGATGAGCCGGGATTGAAGTCGCTGGCCAGTGCAATGGCTGCACCTGCATCGATCAATTTCCGGGCGGGTTGAAACGGCATTCGTAAAAAGAAAGCAGCGGTTGGCAATAATGTTCCAATGGTAGCTGATTGTGCCAGTTGCTGAATATCATCATCCGTCATTGTTTCCAAATGATCAACTGAAACGGCGTTGAGTTCAATGGCTTTTTGTAATCCACCAATGCTGTTGAGTTGATTCACGTGCAATTTCGGTTGCAATCCATATTTCAGTCCGGCTTTGCAGATCTGTTCCATTTCTGCAACAGAGAAGAAACCTATCTTCACAAAACACATCGATATAATCGGCTAATCCTTCATCAGCAATTACGGGCAGCATTTCGTTAATGATCAAATCAATATATCCCTGGTGATCGTTTCTGTAAGCTAGCGGATACGTATGAGCGCCTAAAAATGTTGCTTTTATGGGAATGGGTGATGTTTCTTTCAGCATTTGAATGACCCGCAGCATTTTCAATTCAGCTTCCACACTTAATCCATAACCACTTTTTATTTCAATGGCGCCGGTACCCAGCCGAATCAATTCTTCCAAACGTCCCCACGCTTTTCGCAACAACTCCAGTTCGGAAATTGTTTCCATTTTCTGTGCGGAGTTTAAAATGCCGCCGCCTTTTGCAGCAATAGCTTCATAACTCATGCCTTTCAGTTTGTCTACAAACTCATCTTCCCTGCTGGCTGCAAATACAAGGTGAGTATGACTGTCGCACCAGGTTGGCAAAACAAACTGTCCGCTTGCATCCACAATAGTTTCTACATCATCTTTCCACGTACCGAGGCTTTTCATTTCACCATAGGCAGCAATCACACCATCATTGATCAGCAAATATGCATTTTCAAGAACAGGTAATTCGGCAAGTGCACTGCCACGCAGCAATTCACTTTCATCCCGTACACCTACTAATTGTTTAATGTTTGTAACAAGAACCGCCATGCGATAAAAGTAACGGATTCTTGTTTCAAAAAGAAGAGAGAATCAGTTGAAATAATCGTAAGTCAACTCTGCGTTCTCTTTACCTCTGCGTGCAAAAAGCCCACGCTGAGAAGCTGAGATCGCAGAGAGAATACAATCTCTTTTCACTATGATCAATATGAAACACGTTAACAAGAAAGCCCCGCCAATTCTGGCAGAGCTTTTTGTATGTATACTGAGGAATTATTGTTTTGCAACTGTTTCCTGCACAGGCTGCGCTACACCATCTACAATATGTACCAATCCATTGCTTGCAACAATATCGGCATTGGTTACATAAAATGAATTACCCATTTCATCGGTAAGCATTACTTTGCCTTCTTGTACGGTTGCCTTCAGTTTATGACCGCTCAGTGTTGGCAATTGAATAAATCCTTCACCTTGTTTGATCGCAGCCATTAATGTTGCAGAAGTCCATGTACCACCTACAACATGATACTTGAGCACCTTTGCCAATTCTTTTTTATTCTTCATCAATTTATCACGATCTGCCTCAGGTATTTTTTCAAACGCTGCATTGGTAGGTGCAAACACAGTGAACGGTCCGTTCAGTTGAAATGTTTTTAACACACCTGCTGCATTGATTGCTTCTACCAACATGGTATGTTCCTGCGAACCGACAGCAATGCCCACAATATCACTTGTTGCAACGGCAACAGGTGGCGGAGTAACAGCTGTTGCTGTAATTGTTGTGTCAGTTTGTGCTTTCACAGTTACGATCGATGCGATCATAAGAAAGGATGTTGTGGTGAATGCGAATAGAATCTTTTTCATTTGTTTGAATTTATAGTTTAATTGATCTGAATTGACATGTTAGATATGAAAGGTCATAACATACTCTGCATTAGTTTATACAACCAAAGCAATGCTGTTACATTGTTCGTTACAGGAAAATTGTACACTGCTGTACAATGAAAGGAAAGTGGGGTTGACGTGTTCGTTAACGAAGATCGAAACAGGAAAAACAAGAACCATGCCAGCAGAAAATAATGTGTATTACTTTCCGCAATTGCATTTTTCTGTTTAAGTTCGTTTTAGATGATAAAGTTGAAAACCATTATACAGAAATTTAAAAGCATGGGCGAAAAAACAGGATGGACTTATATCCTGATACCTGCGGCTGTTTCGGAAAAAATAAATCCTGGTTTTAAAAAATCATATCGTGTAAAGGGGAAACTTGATGCATGGGAATTTGATGGCATCAGTTTATTGCCCATGGGCGATGGCGATTTTATTATGCCGTTGAAAACGGAAATAAGAAAAGCGATTCAAAAAAGAGTTGGTGATGAGCTGAATGTACAACTTGCACTTCAGCCAAAGGGGTATGAAATTGCTACCGATTTTCTTGCCTGCCTGGAAGAAGAACCTGCTGCTGATGCATATTTTCAATCCTTAACAGGATCGCACCGGAATTATTTCAGCAAATGGATCGAGAGTGCAAAAACGGATGTCACCCGCACCAAACGTATTGCTATGGCCATCAATGCGCTGGTCCGCAGAATGGGGTACCCAGAGATGATCCGGGAAGAAACGGCCAAAAACAAATTACTCCGTTAAGTTTATACACATAACAGCTGTTAGTTGTGTATAAGAAGCATATAGCAACCGCTTTTTTGCGGGTTACCTTTTTTCAATTCAGGTATAAAGAGCGGGAATGTTTATTCCATGTCATCATCTACATACAATGCTTACCTGAAAAATACCGGATGTTTGACAACTCACATAAAACTTTAAACAACGAAACATGGTACAAAAAACTTACTTCAAGACAAAGGATTACTGCAAAGTGAAATTTGCTTTTAAAGTTGAAAATGCAGAAACAATTGAAATTCTGGGTCTTAACAGCGATTGGCAGAATGCAATCATTATGAGTAAGAAAAAAGACGGAACGTTTAGTGCAGAAGTGAATTTACCAAAAGAAAGTAAACACGAATTTAAATATTTAGTGAACGCTACTGATTGGGTGAATGAACCCGAAGCCGATGAAGAACAACCTAACGCATTTGGCGGCAGCAACAGCGTAATTGTGCTGTAATTATTTTTCTCCCTTTAACAACGATTGCCTTTTACGTGGCAGTATTTCAACTTCAAATCACTGTACTGTAACAGGCATGTCCCTACGCAAACGAATCTTATATAAAAAGGAAAACGAAGCCCCTGCAAATTGCAAGGGCTTTATTTTTTGTAGCTCTGTTTAACTTGTTGATGAAGGCTTAAGCCATCATCACTTTTTGTTCATCCCCGGTTTAAAAACCGGGGTTAATTGAAGAAAAGATCGTACTTATTTTTTCTCCGCCTTCTTCTTCAGCCGTTGTTTGATAAATTTTTCAAATTCCACTGCATGAAACACAATGGCTGAAACGCCGATGCAGATCAACAACTCATTCAGCGAAAGCGGTTGCGTTTTAAATATCTTGTTTGCAAACGGCAAATAAATAACGCCAAGCTGTAATACAAACGTTAACAATACTGCGCCAAGCAATTTTATATTGCTGAACAATCCCTGTTTGTATAAATATTGCCGGTCGCTTCTGATAGCCAATACATGACCCAACTGTGCCAGCGACAATACGGTGAACACCATTGTTTGCCAATGTGAACTGCTGTGGTTAATGGCCCATGCCTGTATACCTAACGTAACGCCTGCCATCAATAAACCTACCCACACAATATGATAACCGATCCCATCTGCAAATAAACTTTCATTTGTTTTGCGTGGCGGGCGACTCATAATATCTGCTTCTTCTTTTTCACCTGCCAATGCAAGCCCCGGCAAACCATCTGTTACGAGATTGATCCACAAAATATGGATCGGTAATAATGGAATGGGCAATCCTATTAACGGTGCAAGAAACAGTGTCCATATTTCTGCACCATTGCAGGTCATAATATACTTTACAAACTTGCGGATATTATCATAGATGCGTCTCCCCTCTTTTACCGCTTTTACAATGGTTGCAAAATTATCATCGAGCAGGATCATGTGCGATGCTTCCTTACTTACATCAGTTCCATTGATACCCATCGCAACACCAATGTTGGATGCTTTCAGCGATGGTGCATCGTTTACTCCATCACCTGTCATGGAAACAAAATGATTGCGGCGTTGCAATGCTTTTACAATATTTAATTTTTGTTCCGGCGATACACGTGCATATACACGTATTTTTTCTACCTGTTCATCAAAATCTTCTGCGGAAATTGTTTTCAATTCTTTGCCCGTCATTACCAGATCATGCTTTGTAAGAATACCGATCTGTTTTGCAATGGCCGATGCAGTTGCCGGATGGTCACCAGTAATCATCACCACATGTATTCCTGCTGCTTTACATTCCTGAATGGCGAGTTTTGCTTCTTCACGTGGGGGATCGATCATACCGGCCAAACCTGCAAAGATCAAATCAGTTTCCACCGATTCGTAGGTGAATGGTTCAGGCAATGCATCTACGATTTTAAATGCGTATGCAATTACACGAATACCATCCGACGACCATTGGTCAGCTTCATTTAAAATAGATATTGTATCTGTAGTGGATTGCAATGATGCAGTGATTGATTCAACCGCCCCTTTTGAAATAACAAGAAACTGTTGTTGAAAACGATGAACGGTGGTCATACATTTCCGGTCTGAATCAAATGGCAATTCTGCTACACGTGGCAAATGTTCCATTACCTGTTGCAACGGTTGTGTTGGATGTTGTGCAATAAAATAATCGACCAATGCAATTTCAGTTGGGTCGCCTACTAATGCTCCACCTTCTGCTTCCTTTACGTCATGATTCAAAGCCATCGCAATTTCAAGCATGCTCATATTTTCTAATTGCATGCTCTGCTGTTCATCGCCATGCACCTGCACCACTTTCATTTTATTTTGTGTGAGTGTGCCCGTTTTATCGGAACAGATATACGTTACTGATCCTAATGTTTCTACCGCAGGTAATTTACGGATGAGTGCATTTACTTTTACCAATCGCTTTGCACCCATCGCCAATGCAATGGTAATAAGTGCAGGCAATGCTTCCGGAATGGCTGCTACTGCCAATGAAATTGAAATGAGTAACATATTCAAAGGCTCTTCACCACGTAACAATCCAATGCCAAACAACAGTAGACAAATAAATAAGATGATGTAGGATAGCTTACGACCAAAATCGGCCATTCGTTTTTGTAAAGGAGTTGCTGCTTCATCTTCCTGCAACATGCGTGCAATGAGCCCGATTTCTGTTTGCATACCGGTAGCAATGACAATTCCTTTTGCACGGCCATTGGTAACCAATGTACTTTTGAAACCCATGTTTAACCTGTCACCAAGAGATAGATCCACTTCTTTCATTCGCTGCTCGGTTTTTTCGGCGGGCACCGATTCACCGGTTAATGCTGACTCGTCAATTTTTAAACTGAATGTTTCAATAAAACGAAGATCAGCAGGCACTACATTTCCTGCTTCTAACAATACAAGATCGCCGGGAACCAATTCTGCTGAAGGAAGTGTAACGGGTTTACCATTCCGCAATACCTGCGCCTGGAAAGCAGCAATTTTTTTCAATGCTTCCATTGCTTTTTCGGCACGGTATTCCTGCACAAAACCAACCACAGCATTGAGCAACACGATCACCATGATAATAATGGTATCTGTCAAATCACCGGCAATACCTGCAATGATTGCCGCAGCAATCAATACCAGAATCATAAAATCTTTAAACTGATGAAGGAACAATATCCACGCTGGCTTTTTCCTTTTTACCAGCAGCTCGTTGGGGCCGTATTCCGCCAGTTGCAACTGCGCCTTTTCATTACTTAACCCATCAGGTGATGAGCCTGTCACTTCAATTACTTCTGTTGCGTCTAGATGATGCCAATTCATAGTCGTTGATTATGAGTGAATGCAGCAGAAAGGTACAACACAAATAATTGCAGCTGTTACATGATTGTGGTCTCTTAAAAAAAGAGACCCCGAAAAAATAAAGATGATTAGTGCGGCTTTTTGAGAATGGCAACAGTTAAACGGCTGATGCAAATCAGCTTCTCGCCTTCATCATAAATTTTAATATCCCACACATGCGTGCTGGCGCCAATATGAATGGGTGTTGTAATACCTGTTACCAATCCGCTGCGTACAGAGCGGATATGATTGGCGTTGATCTCAATACCTACACAAATAAATTTTTCAGGATCAAGTACTTTGGCTGATGCTACGCTCCCCAATGTTTCGGCCAATACACAACTGGCACCACCATGTAACAATCCATAAGGTTGATGCGTGCGATGATCAACAGGCATCGTAGCTTTCAAAAAATCTGCACCTACTTCTGTAAACCGGATGTCGAGTACATCAGCAATTGTTTGCTTACCGAGGAATGTAAAATCGCTCAGCGACAGATCTTTTTTGAACCAGATAGCGTTCATACAATTCGTTATTAGAAATTCAACGCTATTTTTTTGAAACAGTGTTATTCACCACATCCGGTAAAAACGGTGATGCATCGCCACCGTTGCGAATTACATCACGAACAAGCGTTGATGCAACGGATGTGTATTGGGGAAGACAGGTGAGAAAAATAGTTTCAATATCATGATCGAGGCTGCGGTTCATATCGGCAATCGCTTTCTCGTATTCAAAATCATTTACGTAACGAATACCACGGAGAATAAATTTCGCATTGATGCGTTTGCAGCAATCAACCGTTAATCCATCATACACCACTGAATCAACCCGTGGTTCATCTTTGAATATTTCATTGATCCACGATACCCGTTGTTCTTCGCTAAACATGGGCACTTTGCCTGCATTGCGGCCAATACCGATATACAGTTTATCAAACAGATCAAGGGACCGGTAAATGATATCAAGATGACCTACAGTAATAGGGTCAAACGTTCCGGGAAACAAGCCAATTCGTTCCATACAGTTGGTTTAGATGCCGAATATCGAACGAATAACCCAAATAAACAAAGTAAAAAACCGAATTCATCTGAATTTTGCACCGACGAAATATACCGTAAAGAGGTATTTTATTTCTAATGTGTTCTTTGTATTTTTCTGTAAACAAACCTAACCATGAGTAACCAACAAACTTCTAAAATAAGAATTCTCAGTATTGATGGCGGTGGCATCCGAGGTATTATTCCCGGTACAATTATTCAATATCTTGAAACACGCATCAGAGCTGTAACAGGCAACAAGGAAGCGAAGATCGGCGAGTATTTTGATCTGATTGCCGGAACCAGTACCGGCGGTATCCTTACCAGTATTTATTTAATACCTGCTGAAACAAATGATGGCAAAGCAAAATACTCTGCTGGCGATGCAGTGCAGTTGTATATGCAGCATGGTAATAAAATTTTCAATAAGAATTTCTGGCAGCAGTTTAAAAATTTCAATCTCTGGAACGAAGGTTTTCCCGCTGACAACCTTGAATATCTGCTGCATGATTATCTCGGCGAAACATTGTTGAGTCAACTGATCAAACCTTGTTTGATCACTGCTTATAATTTCTATGAACGCAAAGCCGCTTTCTTTAACAGCGCCGATACAAAACGTATTGAAGGACAGGTTCGTGATTTTAAAATAAAGCATATTGCACGGGCCACAAGCGCTGCTCCTACTTATTTTGAACCGGCCATGATCTACAGCTTAAGTGAAGCCCCACAATTTTTAATTGATGGTGGTGTGTTTGTAAACAACCCTTCCCTTTGTGCCTATAGTGAAGCAAGAAGTTTACACTTTAGCCAACAAAATGTATTGCCGGGCACATTTGTAAAACCAAAACCGGACAAGCCTTCTGCAAAAGACATGCTGCTCATCAGCATTGGCACGGGCAGCAGTAAACGTAAATATGAATTTGACCATTTGCGTGATGCCGGTTTGATCAAATGGTTACCGGTACTCATCGATATCATGATGAGTGGAAATAGCGAGACAGTACATTACCACCTCAGTAAAATGTGGGATACGTTAGATGACAATGATAAAAAAGATTATTACCGACTGGAACCTGATTTAAAAACAGCTTCACCTGAAATGGATAATGTAAAAAAGAAAAATCTGAAATTATTGAAAGAGGCCGGCGAAAGCTATGTGTTTGAACACACAGAGAAGCTGAATGAGATTGTTGATAAGCTGTTGTTATATAGTTGAGGTGAGATTCCTTATGACGCTTCATTAAATCAAGCGTACCTACGGCACGCAAAAAATCATTCTCATTTTTCTACCGATGAGATGTGCCTACGGCACAAAAGAACAAACACGGTGAAGTTTTATTTTTTTTGTTCGTTTAAAATCAAAATAACATCTGTTGAATCCTACAACCTTGCTACACCTGAATCACAACAGCTATAAATTGCAGAGGCTTTGTTCCGTAGGAACAATTGGTTGGTAGAATAATTTTAGTTGCAGGATTTCCGTGCCGTAGGTACGGTTGAGATTTATACAAAGAGCCGAAGCAAATTGCTTCGGCTCTTCATTTTTCGATTCAGGCCGCTTAAAGCATCCCGACTCTTACCATCTGTTTCAAAAACGAATTTCTTCCAATCGCTTATCAACTAATATCCCATCAATCATCTTCAGATCAAACTTCAGATTTTTCTTTGCTTTGAATTTGATAATAAATAAATCTGACGAACCATTCAATGTTTCTTTATCACCCGCATTTACAAATGTTGGATACAATGCTTTCTGACGATTGCTGTGCAGTCGGTCGTAAGTGAAGTTTTCCATTTTTTTCATGCCTAAGGACTCTACGCCTACAAACTCATAATCATCTGCATTATACGGGAGTGCAAAGCTGAGTGCATTCACTACTTTCAGATCAACGCCCTTCACTTTTATTTCAATGATCTCTCCTGCATTAAACTCCTCCTTGCTTGTGCTTAGTTCAATTTTGCCCGATAGTATTTCATTGCTTTTTTCAACTGCTCCACCATCAAGCAATGTAGCTGCAACAGAAATATCATATGCATCAATGAGATTGTTCTTATTAATGTCTCCTTTGCTGATGTAACCTTCAAAATCTCCATCGCCTTTACGCAAACCGGTATAGTTCATGTAGGATGTAAGATCATTCCTGTCGATCAGTTTGTCATTATTAATATCACCCGGCAATTGACTTTCTGAACCGGGCACTTTAAACACATACAATTCTCTGCCGGAACCAAATTTACCTACAGCTTCTGTTACATCTATTTTGATGTAACGTACAGTTGGTTGATTGGCAAATACAAACTCTTTCATTTCGTTGGTCGATTTCCAATCAATAACACCAGCTTCTGTCCAGTCGTTTCTGTTATTGCTGTAAGAGACTTTCCCTTTCAGTATTAAACCATTCTTACCGCCATCTCTTGGAATGTATTGGAATTTCTCAAGTTGGTTAAGACTGTTCAAGTCCATCACAATATTAAACGGCACTGCAACAGAATCCCAATGCGTATGCCACATACTGCTTTCATCAAAATCAAACAGGTTATTTAAACTTGAGCCTGACTGACTTCTTGCACTTGATCTTGCCCTGATTCCTTTTATTGCAAATTGAAGTGGATTATTTTTTGTTCTTGCTTTCACATCAGCCCAAACAGAGTTGCCTGATTTGTTTACTGCACGGATTTTAAAACTGTAGTTTGTTTCAGGCTTCAAGCCATCAAATAATAATGCTGTGTCTTTAATAGTGCTGTACAGCATACCATTAAATTGTATTTCATAAAAATCAGCATTAGCAACAGGACACCCAACTTGGCTTTAAAGTAAATGGACCACTGTTCTTTTCTGTTACAACTGCACGCACTACTGGCAACACACCTGTCTTCTGCTTTAATTTATTCACTGATGCAAACACAAATCCTTCAACTGTAAGTTTAATACGGTTCTTAATAATATCAGCAGAAGCAAGCTTCACCTGCAACTGTGGATTTTTTGTTATCCTGATTTTTTCAAACGCTGATCCTGCTGTTGCAAATTGATTAAGATCAGGAGTGCTATAGAAATAAACATTTTCATTGGTAGCGAAATCATTTGCTGTTAACACAGGTTTCAACGTGACTGTCTTACTACCAACGATCGCTGTTACTTTTTTAGGCTTCGAACTTACATTGATCCTGAACTCTGTTGCTTTGTTTTTTTCAAACCCATCAAAACTTCCTTTGGCCGGATGAACAGTAATTACAGCAACACCTGCTTTTACTTCTGACTCAATCAACGTAGTAGCATCCTTTACCTAATTTATAGGCTTCGGTTAAACCATCATCATCATATTCGGTAAACGATGTTTTGCCCGAAGGATATAATTCATAAATGCGGAGACCTTTGTTGATCTCGCCAACATTGTTATTAGGATTTGTCAACGGAATGATCGCTCCGTTTTTTACAAACACAGGAAGCTTCCATAATGGCGCATTGAAATTATTAATGATCCTGCCACCTTCATATTGATCTCCTGTAAAATAATCAACCCATGTTCCTGCTGGCAGATAGATATTATTACGAATATCATTTCCTACAGTATCAGCATTTGTATTTTGATAAATTGGCGCTACAAGAAAAGATGGACCATATAAATATTGATACTGCGTAGCAGTGCTCAACGTAAATGCATTTGCATTTTCAAGGAACATGGCTCTCATGATCGGCAAACCATTCAACGCTTGTTTTGCAACACTGTACGCATAGGGTAACAATGCTGATTTCCATTTCAAATACATCCGGTTGATGGAAGTTGCAGGTTCGCCAAGCGCATGCGGATATTTTTCATTTGAACCCCATCCATCCATATTCAATTGCATGGGTGTAAACGTCTTCCATTGAAAATCCCGCACATTCACAGGAATATTTTTCCCTCCAAAAATCCCATCCATATCTGAACTGATATTTGGTTGGCCAGATAAACCGGAACCGATATATGTTGGAATATGAAAACGAATATATTCCCAGGTACCACCCGTTTGGTCGCCCGACCAAATAGTAGCATAACGTTGTGTTCCTGCCCAACCATCTAATGATATAATCAGTGGCCTTGCATTGTTCCCGAATTCAGGAATAATTTTACCGACATCAGCTACACCATTCAATCCAAACGAATAACCTGCACCTACCCAGGCCACGTCTGTTTTCAACACCCGCACACCTGCATCTCTAACTTCCTTTTCAATATCTCTTTGCAAAAGAGCACTGATGCCAGCTTTCGGATGCAGATCAGATTGTGTCCACAAACCGATCTGCACACCGTTGCTTCTTGCATAATCACCAAAACTTTTCAGGTTAAGAATATTACTATCCAATGTTCCGGTTTGTCCGTAGCCTGCACCATAACCATCGTTTGGCAATATCCAGCCAAGCGGCATATCATGTTTTTTATACCGATCGATAACAGCTCTTGCAGAAAACTGGAAATTATTTTTCTCACCGTTCAGTGATTCTTTTGTGCCGCCATTATCTTTCTGACTTTCACTGTAACGGAAACCATCTTCAAACAAGCATTCCTCTACCCGTTGTATCTTTTTTCCAATAATCACGGTTGTATGCATTCAAATGACCTTCATAAAACCCAAACTTTGGAATCAACACAGGATTACCTGTGAGTTGATAAAAACTATTCAGCAATGCAACTGCTCCATCATCGATCATAAAGAACAGATCGAGATAGGTATCATTATGATACAGTTTCACTTTACCTTTTTCAGTTGATCCAAAATCATACTTGCCCGATTTAAAGCTGTACCACATAACAGCATAACCTTTGGTACTCCAGTAAAAAGGTGCAGGTGAAGCTACTCCTCCATCCGTCCAGCTATTTTGGTTTTCAATTGCAATCACTTTTCCTTTGTGAGAGAATCGTCCGTTCTGTACACCGCCGCCAAAGAAATATTCATCTGCATTTTCTTTTAACTGCAACGACACTTTGCCTGTTTCAAAAAGAGACAGATCAGTAATTTCAAATGCTGGTTTTCGTGTTACTAAATTGATGGCTTTAATAGCACAAGTCTTTTTATTAATAATGACAGAAATCTTTTTGGTAGAAATTGTTATCTCGTTTGCATTTGTGACAACGTTTAATGCAGATACATTCCTGCGGGGATTATTCACCAGTATTTGTGCAGGAGGTTTAGCGATTGGATCATGCGGCTTTGTATTGCTGCTGTCAAAGAAAACACGGAAAATGTTTTCATTGTAAAAATCCAGCACCATATGATATTTGTTATTCAGCAACAGATCAACCGTAGTTGCATTTGTTTTAACTGCTGACGTAACAGAAAGTGCCGAACCGGGAAGTTTTAAAGATTGTGCAAATACATCTGCATTTGCAAACAGGAAAAGAACAATGATCGCCATTGCAGCGATCGATTTTTTTACATGTGAACGTTTCATTACTCAGTTGTTTTACAGAAGTATTACTCGACAATACTTAAGCTATCAAAGGTAATTTTCGTTCCTGTTAAAAAGGACAAGTGCGCAATCGTTGCCACAGAGTAAAAAGGGCCAAAAACCATTCATTAATATCTAACATGGAAACCTCGTCCCTTGAATGTGGCAACTAATTGACCAAAAGCAATTTCTTTTTCAAAGAATTAGCTAATCTTAAGGCATTCTCATACGCCCATTTTTCGCCTATTGCAAAAGGCTTGCCTTTCGCAATATGAAAATTATCCATAGATACCGTGTTTGTAAAGAGCATATCTTCTTTAACTAAACAGGCAGTAGGAATTTCGTTAGCGAATACAATATCTGACGTAAAAACACTTCTGCCGTCTCCGGTAACTGAATTCAAATCTCTATTTAGATACTGAAAAAATGCGGTATCGTTTTTCATCTGCCACTTGCCTGAAAAACTAATACGAGTGTACAATTGTTCCTTTCCTCTTTTATTCGAGAAAGTTTCTAACAAGAAAGAACTATCTGTATATAAAGTCAAGATAGATGACTTATTGGTAGTATAGATAAAATTGCACGTCGATTTGAACTGGTAAAATTGTCGGAAAACCATTTTCTCCTGCGCTTGAAGTTGAAGTGCAAAGAAAAAAAATGAGGAAACAATGAGAAGTGCTTTCATGGCATCAAGATAAAAAAACGGGACGATATTGCCCCGTTTCAATACATAATCTTATGCAAATACTTAATTAACGCTCTTAATTCAAACTTCTGAAATCCACAGGCACCAGTTTACTTACACCGGCTTCCTGCATGGTTACACCATAGATCACATCCACCGCACCCATTGTTTGCTTGTTATGCGTTACAATAATAAACTGTGAGTTGTTGCTGAACTGGCGGATCATGTTGGTGAACTTACCTACGTTGGCATCATCTAATGGTGCATCCACCTCATCCAGAATACAGAACGGAGCAGGCTTAATGAGATAGATCGCAAACAACATCGCTGTTGCTGTTAATGTTTTCTCACCACCACTTAACTGAGAGATGCTGCTTGGACGTTTGCCTTTTGGTTTGGCGATGATGTCGATACCGGTATCAGCAAGATTTTCCGGATTTTCCAATACCATGTCAGCTGTATCTTCTTCTGTAAACAACGCCTTAAATACTTTCTGGAAATTCTCCCGCACCTGGTTAAAAGTTTCAAGGAAACGCTGGTTGGCTGTTGCTTCCACTTCCTGGATGGTTTGAAGCAACGATTCCTTTGCAGTAACAAGATCATTCTTCTGTTCAAGAATAAACTCATAACGCTTGCGCATTTCTTCAAACGCTTCGATCGCTGTCGGGTTTACTTCACCGAGGTTTTCCAAACGTTTTTTCATACGATCAACCTTGGCTTGCAATTCTTCCAATGGTTCTTCGCCTGTGCGTTCTTCTTCAATTACTTCCTCAAGATTTACTTTGAACTCAACCAGCAAACGTTCTTTGGTTCCGCTTAACTGCAACTTCAGTTCAGTGAGTTTATCTTTTATTTCATTAAGCAAATGATCAACCTGCTCTTTCTCCTTTTGTTTATGACGAAGCTCACTTTCTTTTTCGCTCAACACATTCCGCAAATTGTAGTAATACTGATCTGCTTCGTTGAGTTTGCGCTCTTCTGTTTCTTTGTTCTGTAACAAGGTTACCAAACCATCCTGCGCTTCCAGCAACATCACTTCGCTTTCGTTGATCTGGTTAGCCGCTTCTTCCAACGCTGCGGAGTTTGTCGTGATCTGCAATTGCAAATCCTGGAATTGATTTTGTTTAAATTCAAATTCCTGTTTCAACGCAGTTACTCGACTTTGCTGACGGGTAACATTCAGGTTATAATCGTTGTACGATTGATTGGCTTCGTTGTATTGTTGTTCAGCAGCAGTAAACTCCTGTTCAATAACTTCCAGCTTGCTCGAAAGTTCTTCTAACTGTGAATTGTATTTCTCCAGTTCATCACGGTACACCTGTTGATTTTCCAGTACTTCTTCCTGTTGCAGTTCAAGGTCTTCCAAACGCTTCACAGCATTTGTTTCCATACCACGCAGGTTTTCCATACGGTTGTCAATTCCATACACCTGGTTAACCAACTGATTGATGGCTGCTTCTGTTTGCTTGATGGCATTTTCTTTCAACTGCTCATTAAACCCGATCACTTCGTTGTGACGCATTTGAATGGCATGCTTCAGATCCAGCACCACAGTTTCCTGTGCTAAAATTTCTTCGTGTAAACGTTCCAGATTTTTTGCACGGCCGAGTTTCTTTCCTTCAAACAAACCAACGCTACCACCGCTCAATGCATATTTCCCTTTGAAGAACTTTCCGCTCTTCTCCAGAACAACACCATCAAAATCGGTTGGTAAATTATTTTCATCATCAGCGATCACTACCTGACCTAACAGGTAATTGATGAGCGATTGATATTTTGCTTCCACTTCAACAACACTCAATGCAGCAATGGTTCCTGCAGGAACATTGTTCAACACTGCCTGGCCATTGAACTGATCGAGCATAAAGAAATTTGCTTTCCCTTTCTGGTTGGCATGTAATAAGTGAACGGCTTTCAACGCATCACTCATATTCCCCACTACATAATAGTTAAGGTATTGTTCCAACAGATTTTCCACTGCAGTTCTGTATTCTTCTTTACAATAGATCACATCACTCAACAGCGGCGATTCAACATTCCACTCAGGATTGTTGTGTAAGAACTTCACACTGTCGGGGTAGCCCTCCATTGAGTCAACCAAACTCTTCAACAGATCATGCTCGTTCTTTTTTGAATCAAGCTTTCTGTTTTCATCAGCCAGTTGATTACGTAAACCTTCGAGTGCTTCCTGGGTTTGCAGGATCTGATCTTTGGTAAACGCATGTTGCTCCTGTAACTGTTGCAATTCTTCACGACAGTTATTCAGCTCATATTCTTTCTGCTGCTTTTCTTCTTCGAGTTGATGTAATTGTTGCTTGCGATTCGTTTGCTCTTCTTTTAACTGGAAGATGGTACGTTGCAAGTTTTGTACGGATGTTTCGCCAACCGCAACATTCTTCTCTGCTTCAAACTGGCTACGTTGAATCGCTTGATTTTCTTTACGAATCTCATCGATACCACTACGCTTTTCATCAAACACTTTACGGGTGCTTTCAACGGCACTGCGTAAACTATCTAATTGCGAACCGAGATCATTCAACTTCGCATCTTCTTCTGTGATCTGCAGTTGAGTAAACTCAATGCTTTCTTCAATTCCTTTTAACTGTCCGCCTGCTTTCTGTAAAAAGTCGTTGAGACTTGTTTCTTTTTCTTTCAGGTAATGCAAACGCTGCTGCGCAAGATTCTTTTCGTTTTCTTTCGAACGCAAAGCCTGTAACATATCGTTAAACGAATGCTGCATGATTTGCAGTTCCTTTTCCTTTTCAATGAACCCAACTTTCTCCTGCTCAATCGCCGCCTCTTCAGTTGCGATCTTTGCTTCCAGTTCCACTTTTTTATTTACTTCAGCATCGTGCTGTTCATTCAAGTCTTTCCAGGTAAGATTAAATCCTTCCAAAGCAGCTTTCGCCAACTCAATACTCACTTCACGATAATCTTTTTTGATCTCGTAATACTTCTCCGCTTTCTTGGCCTGGTTCTCTAATGTTTTTAATTGGTTGTTGATCTCGAACAACAGATCTTCAATACGTGCCAGATCCTGTTCGGTTGCATCCAGTTTATTCTTCGCTTCTTTCTTTCTTGTTTTGTAGATGGTGATACCGGCAGCCTGCTCCAACATACGGCGGCGGCTGTTCTCCTTATCCTTGATGATATCATCCACCATGCCCAACTCAATGATGGCATAGCTATCGGTACTTACACCGGTATCGAGGAAAAGGTTCTGGATATCCTTCAAACGACATTGCACATCGTTGAGACGGTATTCACTCTCACCACTTTTATAAAACTTACGGGTAACGGTTACGGTACTGAATTCGGTGGGAAGCAGGTTACGGGTATTCTCAAACGTCAAACTCACCTCGGCTAAACCCGAAGCGCTTCTTGTTTTGGAACCGTTAAACACCAGGCTTTCGAGGTTTTCACTACGGAGATGACTGATCTTTTGCTCACCAATTACCCAGCGGATACTATCAATAATATTACTCTTGCCGCAGCCATTGGGGCCAATGATGCCGGTTACACCCTCATCAAAACTAACCACAGTTTTATCGGCAAAACTTTTAAAACCCTTGATTTCTAAGCTCTTTAAACGCACTATTTTTCAATTTAGGAAGGCGACAAATATAGGAGATTAAGATTGTAATAAAATTTTACCCTTTTTGCTTCTTATCAACAGTTTTCGGTAGGTTTTCAACAAGTGAAAGCTTTTGTTTGCGATATGGTTGCTTTGTCTTAACTGGAAATATTGGGGTGTTTTTTGTGTGTGAGCTGCTGGTTTTTATACCTGCCCCGCTTTCTTTTTTGCGGGGGCATCTTCGTTGCCACGTGCAGACGCTCTGGTCTGCATCCCGACATTCATCGTCGGGACTCGCTTGAACTGCATCGCTTTCTGCAACAGGGAGCACTTTACGTCAAAACCCACGCTGTAAATTCAACCCAAACCAGAAAGAACTATTTTGCAGCACAACGGTTATTGAACATATGTATGCAGTTTTAACCATTATTCGCTATAAAAAACGCTTCATCTATTTCGCTATGCTGGCGATGGCCATTCATCGGCTGCCACTTTGGTTCAACCGGCGGCTACGTTTTTACAAGCTATTGGGCTGCGGCAAGGGTGGCACGTTCAGCAAAACACCCGATTGGCAGCAATGGGGCGCATTGGTGGTGATGGAAAAGAAGGACCTAGCTGGCTTTTCAGGTAAAGAGCAATTGCAGCAACTGGCTTACGGAAGCCTTATACCCCGCTGGTGGCGCTTTTTTGGCTGCCAAACTCAAACCTTTTGGTTGGAGCCGATTGAAGCACATGGCAGTTGGGACGGAAAACAGGCCTTTGGTGAACTGCCGGCAAAATCGGATTACGAAGGCCCGATTGCAGTGATAACCCGGGCCACCATCAACGCCGACAAACGCTCCCGTTTTTGGGAACATGTGGAAGCCGTGTCGAACGAAATGCGGAAAGCAGAAGGTTTTCAGTTTTCAGTAGGTATTGGCGAAAACCCCTGGAACAAACAGGCCACCTTCTCCGTTTGGCAAAGCAAGGAACACATGAAACAGTTTGCCTACAAAATGCCCAACCATGCCGGTGTGATACAGAAAACAAGAAAAGAAAAATGGTATAGTGAGGATATGTTTGTGCGGTTTAAGGTGGTGGGAAGTTGGGGATATAGCGTTTGATATCGCATATATTTGTATTAGCGCAATTATGTTATATACTTAAGCCTTGACCAACTTTCATTCGATGACCCACTTGACTTCCAAAATCCAATATGCAAATTTCGAAATCGGCGAATTTAACCAAGTGAAGGAAAGAACTCTGGAAGAAACCATTGAATTAATCGAACATTTTCCATGGGAAGCGCAGAGGGAGAGTATTATGATTGGCCTTACAAATCCTTCCGTAACAATCGATGGAAAAAACAATGACCATCTGAAGTTCGCTTTATTCTACAACGGAAAATTTGTTCTGCATTATTTTGGCCAGGATCAAACACTTTACACAAAAAGCTTTTCTGAGATAGCAGATTCGTTTAAATATATAAGTAATTATTTCGTTTCATCTTCCTTCGATACAAAGGATTTCAAAAAAGAAAACACGTTATTCCAAAACAATCTAAAACATTTCTTAAGTCAAACCTTTCATTATGATGTAACAGGAAAAGCGGCAGTCCGGTATCTTTTTTCGACGACCGGAATTAACCAGGCACTTACAATTATCTTTGGCTTCCTTTTCTTAACTTACCAGAGCGTTCCGATAAACATTTTAACTCTAAGTACAGCATTCTTAGTTTTTTTCTTTCTCGGGGGAGGACTAAATCTGGTTTTATTTTTCAGATACTATTTATATGCTAAAAATAAAATCCTAATCATGTCTAAAGGAAATGATGTGTTTTATTTCGGAAATAAAGAAAACCCTATCAAATACAATAAAGCCGACATAATACAGTTCACAACTTTCCAAGTCAAAAATAGCAAACACACGATAAGTAACTTTGCTCTCGTTACAATAGAGTTTAATGATGGTAGCCCAATTGAAATTCCAAATATTATAATCGATCATTCCGCTTTGGAATATAAGTTATCAGGTATCAAAAAGGTCGAGAAAAACACTCTTCCCAGCTTAAAAGTGTAACTGTGTAAAAGTATTGCCACCAACAATCAGCATGCAGATGACATCTTATAAATATGCCGCAGCTAAACCAGCAAAAGCTGTAATCTTGCAGCCAATTACATGTCTATATCACCACACCGCTATTTCGTCATTAACAAACCATACGATATGGTTTCGCAATTCGTGAGTTCGCATGATGTGCGGTTGCTGGGTGATCTTGATTTTGATTTTCCGGAAGGTACACATGCTATTGGACGATTGGATAATCATTCCGAAGGATTACTGCTACTTACCACCAATAAAAAAGTGACCCGCCTGCTGTTTGATCCAAAGAAAAAACATGAACGTAGTTACCTCGTCATGGTAAAGAATATTGTTACACCCGATTTGTTGGAACAATTAAGAACAGGTGTTTCTATACCTGTTACAACCGGTGAAGATTATGTGGCTGTTCCTACGTCCATTGAAATTGTGGAAAATGTAAAAGATCATTATCTGCATATGGATGATGTGCGACAGCAATACCCACATACCTGGATGCTGATGACATTAACGGAGGGTAAATTTCACCAGGTAAGAAAAATGTGTTTGGCGATTCAACGACGTTGCCTGCGTTTAATCCGTATTTCCATTGGCAATTTAAAACTCGGCGATCTGCCACCAGGTGCTGTGAAGGAGATGGATGAAAAAGAATTTTTTGAGTTGATTGGGATTGAATATAAGGGGTGAAAAGTCTTTACCAATGAATAAGCTTCGATGGGATAAATTCAATGATAATGATTTCTTCTTCTGTTTCAAAAAACACAACAGTATACTTGTTACGATAAGAAACGCATTTATTTCCTAATAACAATCGTTGGGGTTCACGACAATAAGCAAACGATTTTCGCTCATCCGAAAGTGATTCTATAAAATCATAAACGTTGTCAGTAAATTTTTCTGCTGTTGCAAGCATTCCTTTTGATTCGATATACCATGCAACCGAAGCAATGCTTTCTGCGGCAGATCGTTTGACAATTACTTTTCTGCGGCCCATTTCTTAATAAGTTTCTTGCTGTAAGAACGGGCTTCTTCAACAGAAAGTGTTTTTTCCGGCTTAGACTTTAATGAAGCTTTTTTTTGCAAGGTTTTGTAGTCCTTTTCAGGAATAAGCACATACTTCTTTTTATCAATAACAATCTCAGTCATAAATATGTATTGTGTCTCAAATTTACTGAAATTTTGTTAAGGACCGAACAAATGCTGCCTCTTTGCAGCTTGCC